>NZ_JACNMP010000042.1 GCF_017592335.1 Pseudaestuariivita rosea
CGAGACGCCGCCGAACGCACGATAGAGGCAACATGGCGCAGGATCGGTAAGCTGCTCGACCGCTTCACCCCGCAGGAATGTGCGAATTACCTTGTCAACTCAGGATACGCTTCAACCTGATCTCATCTTGCTCTAGCACCCTTTGGGTGCTGCCCCCGAAGTATTTTTCGAACAATAATGTCGGGGTCGAAATTTATTGGACTGACGTTGCGCCGTAGGCGTTTTCAAAGCGGAGCGCTTCCAGGTCTTCTTCCTCGATCCAGAAATCCGCGATGCCGTATTCGCCAAACATGAAGTCCAGGGCATAGTCGCTGTCGAGTTGCAGCAGTTTGACGCCTTCGCCATTGGTCGGCGCACCTTTGAAGGATTTCGGGCCACCAACCATATGTTCTGCGTCATTGGGCGACGGCTGCAGGTCACGGCGGAACTGATCCATAAAGCCGTCGGGCAATGTCGCGCGCAGATCTTCATCGCTGATGGCAAGCCGTGCGATATGACGTAACGCGATGTGAAGGCGTTCGACCATGGTCCAGGCGTCGACGAAACCACTTTGTACTTCGACTTTCAGCCAAAGGTCAAAGGCCTCGGACAGGTTGGCAGTCAGGGGTTCATAGGGTTCGATTGCATTCAGCGCGTTGATCAGCCCGCGCGTTGTGGGCATGTAACCTTCCAGATAGGCCAATTCAGGTACCTTGCCGCGGTTTTTGCCGCGGGAATAGCTGTCGCGCCGCAGGATCAGGCTTTCATAGCGCGCCTCGGCCTCGGACAGGAAGGTTTTCAGAACGATTTGCGCGGCCATCCCGCTGTAGGGGAAGCGCCCGCCCAGACCGTCGGGTAGAAAATCAATCTGTTCGTCGGTGGAATAACCGGCGATGGTTTCGCGGCTTTCGGCCTTGATGACCTTGACCAGCTCTTTGGCACCCGGTGCTTCGGGCGCATCCGGGATCAGGGCGACTATTTCACGATTGGCCAGTTCGCGGGCGTGTTCGACCAGCTTGGGCGACACCTGATCGCGTGACCGTGACCAGTCCCAGGGAATCGTATCGACGATGCGGCCCTCAACCGGCCATTTCACAAAGGACTTGCGCCCCGGCTCACCGAACCCGCCATCTGCGCGGCCTTCTTCATGGCCGATATCGGGCAGATCTGAGGGGAATTCGGTTTCAGGCAAATCAGTGACATCTTCGCCTGTGTAAAGGACGCGTGTGTCATCCTGACGACCGTAGTTGTCTTTCCACCGCATCTGTTCCGAGATATCGGCGAAGAAAAAAAGCGTGCCCTTTTCGGGCAGTTCGGGGCCATCAAACAATTCAGGTAGTTCGGCACAGTTGATCTGAGCCAGAAAATGCAAGGGTAACCCTGTGCGACGGTTGCGCGGCCATGAGATATTGGGCGGCAGCGTGGGACGCCCGCCCAGATAGCTGGTTTTCGACATCGGACCGTCAGGCCATTGCCGCAACAGATAAATGCCGGACACGGCGTTTTCTTCAAAGAACGCCTCGACCTCTTCGGGGGTCGGTTCGGGCCATTGGTCTTCGCCGCGGTGAATGCGGATCGGCGCGGGTTCGCGTGCGGCGGTCTTTACATCATCAAGTGAAACCGCAGTGCCGCTGGCATCATAGGTCAAGACGCTGGGCATCGCACGGGTGGGCTGTGCGCCGCTGCGATGCGCGACCTCTGGGCGTTCAGCAAACCCGTTCGCGGGCTGGGGCGGCTTCGAGCGTTTGAAAATCGTCGCCATAACGATCGCAAAGACAGCACCAGAGACACCAAGCGCGACAGCCGCATTCGGATTGTTCATCAACAGCGATAGATCGCCCAAAACAGCCTTAAACACACCTAACTCCGTGCTTTGGGTCATAAGATACCTCATGAGTGTCTTACACCGCTGAATAAACGCGGCATTGTGGAAGCATTATGACCAAAACATGCCAATAAGCGCTGAGTGTGCGTGTTTCTTAATCATTTTTCAACACCTAAGGCGGGGCCAAAGGTGTTGAAAATGTCATAATTGTCGGAAAAGGCACAACTTTTGATCGTTGTACCTATGCAGCGATACCCTTGTTGGCTGCAAGTTCGCGCATTTTCTTCTGCAACTTTTCAAATGCGCGCACCTCAATCTGGCGGATACGTTCGCGGCTGACATCGTACTGAGTCGACAATTCTTCCAGTGTGACGACTTCATCCTGAAGACGACGTTGGGTCAGAATATCGCGTTCACGGTCGTTCAGAACAGACATTGCATCGGCCAGCAGGGCGCGGCGCGTTTCCAGTTCATCGCGTTCAGCGTAATCGCCAGCCTGATCGGCATCTTCGTCTTCCAGCCAGTCCTGCCATTGGGTCGCGCTTTCACCATCGCTGCCCACCATGGCGTTCAGCGACGCATCACCGCCGGACAACCGACGGTTCATCGACACGACCTCAGCTTCGGTCACATTCAGATCCTTGGCAATCTTGGCCACGTTTTCGGGGCGCAGATCACCGTCTTCCAATGCACCGATCTTGGCTTTGGCCTTGCGCAGGTTAAAGAACAGCTTCTTCTGGGCCGAGGTTGTACCCAGCTTCACCAATGACCAGGACCGCAGAATGTATTCCTGGATCGAGGCCCGGATCCACCACATGGCATAGGTCGCTAAGCGGAAGCCCTTTTCGGGGTCAAAGCGTTTGACGGCCTGCATCAGCCCCACGTTGGCCTCAGATATCACTTCGGACTGGGGCAGCCCATAGCCGCGATAGCCCATAGCGATCTTGGCAGCCAGCCGCAGGTGAGAGGTCACCATTTTATGGGCGGCGCCGGTATCCTCATCTTCGACCCACCGTTTGGCCAGCATGTATTCCTCTTCCGGTTCCAGCATCGGAAACTTGCGGATTTCCTGCAGATAACGGTTCAGCCCCTGTTCAGGGGATGGTGCCGGCAGATTTGAATAATTGCTCATTTATACATGTCCCTTTCCCAATGTTCACGGGATTAACATGGATGTAAGTAGCGCTAACATCATTTTCAAGCCTATCCGTGAAATAACGTTAACGCCTAGGTAAGCTTGCATGCGAGCAGAAACCATAGCTGTTTCAGTGTGCTCACGCACAGGTGTCAGTTATTTCACGCACGTAATGTGCGCAAAACTGTGAAGAAATCGTCAGGAAGGTGCGCCTGAAATTCCATCTGTTCGCTGGTGATCGGATGGCGAAACCCCAGTGTTTCGGCATGTAGCGCCTGCCGCGAAAAACCCTGAACCGCTGCAATGGCCTGATCTGAAAGCGCTTTTTGGTTCAGCTTGCGTTTCCCACCGTAGACGGGATCGCCCACCAACCCATGCCCCGCATGTGCCATATGCACGCGGATCTGATGGGTGCGTCCGGTTTCCAGCCAGCAGTCCAGGAGCGACAAAACTGCGGGCTGGCCAAAGGTTTCGACCACCCGCGCCCGCGTGACCGCATGACGGCCGCCGCTGAAAAGCACCGCCTGACGCTGACGGTCGGTCTTGTGCCGCGCCAGATGGGTTGTCAGTTTCAGGATATTCCCGGCCTCAAAACTGGTGCCACGCACACCGCGCAACCGGGGATCATTGGCATCGGGCACACCGTAGACCAGCGCTTTGTAGACGCGGTTGACCGTATGAGCCTCAAACTGGGCGGCCAAACCGTGGTGCGCTGCATCGGATTTCGCCACAACCAGCAGGCCTGTGGTATCCTTGTCGATCCGATGCACAATTCCGGGCCGCCTTTCCCCACCGATGCCCGACAGACTGTCCCGGCAATGGTGCAGCAGCGCATTGACCAGCGTGCCATTGGGCGAGCCCGGCGCGGGGTGCACGACCATTCCGGCGGGTTTGTTGACCACAATCAGATCAGTGTCCTCATAGACGACATCCAGCGGAATATCCTCGGGCCCGATATGGGTTTCCTCGGCATCGGGCAAGATCACGGTGATTTCAGCCCCCTCGGTCACGCGGGTCTTGGCATCGGTCACAGGCAGACCGTTGACCTGCACATGCCCCTCGGCCAGCAAACGCACCAGGCGCGACCGGCTGAGCGATGAGGCCTCTGGCACATCGCGCGCCAGCGCCTTATCAAGGCGCGCGGGCGGATCAGCCGCAATTGTAAACGTCAGCGAGGATGACATGGAAAAGGCTCCACTGCAGGACGAACCCCAAAACCTGAAGATGTTGCGCCGCCTTGTGACTGTGTTGACGGCTGTGATGATTGCGGGCGTTGTAATCATCACCGCGATGTTTGTCATCCGTTTCTCATCGCGGCCCGCGCCCCTGCCCGATCAGATCATGCTGCCGTCCGGCGAAACCGCCGCGGCCTTCACCCAGGGACGCGACTGGTATGCAGTGGTAACAGACGGCGACACGATCCTGATCTTTGACCGGGCGACCGGGGCGCTGCGACAGACGATTGAGCTCACGAATTAGAGCATCGTTCTAAAAAACTGAAATGTGTTTCATGATCGCTGAGGGCAGCGACCGGCCCCAGGGTGGGTGCTGAAAGCGCCCGCCCTGGGGGGCGGGTCGGGCGCTGCCCGGTGGTGCCCACCGGGCGGGTTAGTTGAATTGAGCGTTTCAGATTTTCAGAGCAATGCTTCAGGTTTATCCGGCGCTTTCGGTGAAAATGCGCAACGATCCGGTTTCAGATCGATCAAAGGCGTCCCATCCAGACAATCCAGGCCCCGCACAGTCAGAATATTTCCCGATATACCCACCAGCCGCACCAAAGACGTGCCAATCGGATTAGGCCGCTGCGGCGACCGCAGGGCGAACGTGCCATAATAATTTTGACCGTCGCCCTTGGGGTTCTGCGTGACCAGATCGCGCCGCGACCGGTCCAGCCAATACAAAACCTCGATAGTGTCATAGGCCCCTAGCCCGCTCAGCGCAGGTGCCCACGGTTCGAACACCTCGATCCGGCAGTCTGGCCCATCGTGCCGCCCCTGCCGCGGGCACATCGCGCGATCTGTCCAAGGGGTGTGGATCGTGCCGATAAAGACCAGCTTTGCATCGGCCGCGTCAGGTATCTGAACCGTTTTTTCACCCGGCCTGACAACCGATCCTGTCTGTCGCACGACTGACATCAGGCCTGCAATTCGGCATCCCAGTACAGGAAATCGACCCAGCTATCGTGCAGAAAATTGGGTGGGAATTTGCGGCCCATGTTCCGCAGCTCTTCCGCACCAGGCTGACGCGGTGGCTTGCGCAGGCTCAGCCCACATTGCCTTAGGCTGCGTGACCCCTTCTTTAGATTACACTTGGAGCATGCGGCCACGACGTTTTCCCAACTGGTGATTCCCCCCCGCGCCCGCGGCACGACGTGATCAAAGGTCAGATCGCCCTTGGCACCGCAGTACTGGCACGAAAATTCGTCCCGCAAAAAAAGATTGAAGCGCGTGAAGGCCACGCGCTTCTGAGGTCTGACATAATCCTTCAGAACCACGACCGATGGTATTCGGATCACTGTGGACGGGCTGCGGACCACTTCGTCATATTCTGCAACAATATCAACGCGATCCAGCCAAGCAGCTTTAATAGCCTCTTGCCAGGGCCACAGTGACAGCGGGTAATAACTCAGCGGGCGATAGTCCGCATTCAAGACCAGCGCCGGGTAGTGTTTTAGGTTTTGTGGTTCCCGAACGAAACTCGTCCTGAATTCTCCGTCCATGGTGCTCGACTCCATCCTCGCTCTGTCTGCCTGTCGACACCAGAGCGAGAGCCCCGCTCTAGCACTTACAGACTATATATGGCGTTTTGCGCCTGACAACCCCCGCAATATGCAGTGTTTGTCGCAGATCACATAAGACGAAATCGTAACGGTCAGGTGACAGATATCCACAGAGTTATGCACTTAGCCGCAACTACGACAGCTTTCAGCCCTCGGCACCGGTCAGGATTAAGGTGCCTGCGATCAGGGCTAACGTGATGACGGCCACGACCACAATCATCACGAACAGGCTGGGGCTGCCCTGACGATGGGCGCGTGCTTGCATTGAAGTTGGCGAGGTCATTTGCATTCTCCTTTCACTAAGATGCGCGACGCAGATGCAGCCAGAAGGCCAGCATTGCCACGCCGTTGAAGACAAGATCGATGCCCAGGATCAGGCCTGGCACCCAGATCGCGTTGAAGGGCAAGCCAAGAAACAGGATGATCGCCAGCAAGACGGACAGCACGCCGCCAATCAACAGCCAGGTTGTGCCGGTTTCGCCGCGATGTGTCATCGCCCAGTAAAGACGCAGACCACCAGAGACGGCCAGAAAAGCCGCCAGCAGAATGGTTAGCGAAATCGCCCCGGCCAAAGGTGCCACCAGCAAAGCAATACCAGCAACGGCCCAGACAATCCCCACAAGCAGTTCAACAAACATCCGACGATTGCTGCGGCTTTGGAAGGCGCTGAACCCGGTGATTGCGCCATGGAAAATCAGCAGAACGCCCAACAGTATGGTCACCGACAGCGTCGCAACCCAAGGCATGAATATCGCCAGAATGCCGGTCAGAAGTGACAGGACCCCAATGACAAAGAATGCCCAACGCGGCCCGCTCAACTCTTTCCGTTCTTGCTCGGACACCAATGTATTGAACTCTGATTGTTCAGCGGTCGCCATCGTATCTCTCCTGTTGAGACAAGGAACGTTATCGCGACAACGCATTCGCACCGCCAATGGTTCCAACGGCCATTATTGTTCCCGAAATACTCCGGGGCTTGGGGCAGAGCCCCAAAATCGCACGAAGTGCCAGAAAGAATGCGCGCGGGCACGCGCGCTCCGCCGGATCAGAGCATCACACCAAAGACGTGACCCAAAGGATCGTCGCGTCCTCATCACTGACCGAAATCACATTATGCCCCATCGTGGCGTCGTAATAGGCGCTGTCGCCGCGCCGCATCTCAATCGGTTCATAGAATTCCGTATAAAGCCGGATTGCGCCCGTCAGCACAAACAGGAACTCCTCGCCATCATGGCGCACCCAGCCTTCGAATTCCTCAAACCGCCGCGCCCGGATGCGCGCGCGATAGGGCAGCATCTGTTTCTTTGTCAGCGACGTCGCCAGCAGTTCATGTTCATAGGTCGTCGTCGCATGATGCGCACCCTCGCCCGAGTGTGTCACCGCCATGCGCCCGTTCACCTGATCCCGCACGGGTGGCGTGAACAACTGCGGGACTGATATCTGCAGCCCCTCCGCCAATTTCTTCAATGCATCATAGGTGGGCGACATCTGCCCGTTTTCGATCTTGGACAGGGTCGACCGCGCCAGCCCGGCCTGCGTGGCCGCCTGTTCCAACGTCCAGTCACGCGCCTTGCGCAGCTCACGCACGCGCTCACCCAGGTCCAGTGGCTCAACCGGAACGGTCTCACCATTTTCGCGGGCAATACGGATCAGGCTTTTGGGGTCTTTTTCGCTCATACCCCCCTATTACAACGCCACGCCCGACGCGCCAGCCCTTTTTCGGCCTGTCTTGCATTCGGCACACACCCTGCATAACAGGGCGGTCATGCACGCGATCTTTGATCAGGGGCCACCGCCGCCCTGCCCTGGCCCGTTCAATCTGGCGGCTTATGTTCTGGCCCGGGCGGACGATACGCCCGACAAGATCGCCCTTGCCATCATCGGCCCCACCGGATCAGAACGCTGGAGCTATGCGCGGCTGCAGGCCGCTGTTCTGGGCACGGCCACGGGCCTTTTGCAGACTGGTATCAAACCGGGCGACCGCATTCTGATGCGGCTTGGCAATACGGTGGATTTTCCGGTGTGCTACCTGGCGGCGATTGCCATTGGGGCGGTCGCGGTTCCGACCTCGGCGCAACTGACCGCGCCTGAAATCACCAGGATCACAAACAGCGTAAACCCCGCATTGATCGTCGCCGCACCCGGCATCGCCTTGCCGGATCATGACGCACCCGTTCTGACGCAGGATCAACTGCGCGGCTTTCGTGACCTGCCGGCCGCACCCTATGACATGGGCGATCCCGACCGGCCCGGCTATATCATCTTTACCTCAGGCACCACGGAGCAGCCGCGAGGGGTGGTGCATGCCCACCGCGCCATCTGGGCCCGCCGGATGATGTTCGACCACTGGTATCACCTGCGCAATACCGACCGCCTGATGCACGCAGGGGCCTTTAACTGGACCTATACGCTTGGCACCGGGCTGCTTGACCCATGGACCATCGGTGCAACCGCGCTGATCCCGGCCGATGGCGTTAAGACGATGGCCCTGCCCCTGCTCATTCAGCGACACGATGTGACGATTTTTGCCGCAACACCAGGGATTTACCGCCAGATCCTTAGGTCAGATAAACACCTGCACTTTCCCAAACTGCGCCACGGGCTGTCGGCGGGTGAAAAACTGCCTCAGGCGACCCGCACCGCCTGGACCGATGCGACCGGCACCCCGATTGCCGAGGCCTTTGGCATGTCGGAATGTTCGACCTTTATCTCGTCGACACCCGATGACCCGACCCACCTGCGCCCCCAAATGGGCCGCCGCATTGCGATCCTGGAAGATGGTCAGCCCGTAGCAAATGACCAACCCGGCCATATCGCCATTGCCCGCAGCGATCCTGGTCTGATGCTGAACTATCTTGACGATACCGCAGGCCCGGGCGACTGGTTTGTTACGACAGACCAGGCCACCATGGCCCTCGAAGGCACTGTCACTTATCTGGGTCGCAGCGATGACATGATGAATGCCGGCGGTTTTCGTGTATCCCCGCTTGAGGTCGAGGCCGCGCTGCAGTCCTTTCCGGGCCTGCACGACTGCGCCGCGACCGAGGTCATGGTTAAGGCTGACACCACCGTCATCGCGCTGTTCTACACCGCTGACACCGACCTGCCGCAGGCGCAGCTTAGCGCATATGCCGAAGAAAGGCTTGCACGCTACAAGCAGCCGCGCCTTTATATCCGCACCGAAACCCTGCCACGGAATGCCAACAACAAACTGCAGCGGCACAAGCTGCGCCAACGATACGAGGACACCCATGGTCAAACTTGATATTCTATCCGATCCGATCTGCCCATGGTGCTATATAGGGAAAACGCAGCTGTTTCAGGCGCTTGAAGCCCAGCCCGATCATCCTTTTACCATTGAATGGCACCCGTTTCAGCTTAACCCCGACATGCCGGCGGAAGGGATGGACAGGCGCACCTATCTGGAACGCAAATTCGGCGGCCAGGACGGTGCTGTCAAAGCTTATGCCCCCGTGGCACAGGCCGCCGAAGCCGTGGGGCTGAACCTGGATCTGGGCGGTATCCAGAAAACACCCAACACTTTGGACGCCCACCGCCTGATCCACTGGGCCGGGATCGAGGGGCGGCAGACCCCTGTGGTGCACACGCTGTTCAAGGCCTATTTCGAAGAGGGACGCGATATTGGCAACGCCGAGGTTCTGGCCGATATCGCCGACAGCCACGGCATGGATGCGGCCGTCGTACAAAAACTGCTGGCCAGTGACTCAGATACACAGGACATCCGCGACCGCGACGCGCATTCCCGCGAGATGGGCGTGAATTCGGTCCCGACGTTCATCGTAGCCAATCAACACGCAGTGCCAGGCGCGCAATCTGCCGAACTTTGGGGCAAGGTCATCGCCGAAATCCTGCAACAGGCCCCGGCAGACAACTGATGCAATACCCTACCCTGACCCTTGTCAGCAGTCTGGTGACGATCATCGTCATCGGCACTGTTTTTTTTCATCTGGTCGAAGGCTGGAGCATTCTGGACGCCTATTTTTTCACTGTCGTCACACTGTCGACCGTCGGCTACGGCAGCCTTGTGCCCTCCACCGCCATCGGCAAGATCGGCACAACGATCCTGATTTTCGTGGGCATCGGCATTTTTGCGGTCGCCATCCAGCAGTTCGGCCACTTCACGATCAGGCGACGGTCTGAGGCCCGCCGCATCCTACGCAGCGGCTCGGACGCATCGGGTCGGCCCCTTCGCAAAGATGACGCGCAGAAATAGCTTATCAGGCAAAACAGAAAAGTTTCTTTCACCGACAATTTCACCAAAGCTCAAGATCATTATGATCATAATCAATTTGCCTGTGAAATGATTGCATGACACAAGCCTCAAGTCGCGTTATGGGCAGGCATCGCCCCTATCTGTCACAAAAACAAACGAGCATGACCCATGACAAACGCCCTGACCCGCCTTCTGGAAACCCGTGACTGGCTTTTGGCCGATGGGGCCACGGGGACCAATCTTTTCAACATGGGCCTGTCTTCGGGCGATGCGCCCGAGTTGTGGAACGAAGAACACCC
Source organism: Pseudaestuariivita rosea (assembly GCF_017592335.1). Taxonomy (GTDB): domain Bacteria; phylum Pseudomonadota; class Alphaproteobacteria; order Rhodobacterales; family Rhodobacteraceae; genus Parasulfitobacter; species Parasulfitobacter rosea. Next base: position 10,252 of record NZ_JACNMP010000042.1, read on the forward strand.
CGATCGGATCAAGGCGCTATATAAAGGGGCCGTGGACGCGGGCAGCGATCTGTTTCTGACGAACTCTTTCGGGGGTAATGCGTCACGCCTGAAACTGCACGGCGCCGAGAAACGTGCGCGCGAACTCAGCCGCATGTCCGCCGAGATCGGGCGTGAGGTCGCCGATACCGCCGATCATCCCGTGATCGTTGCGGGTTCCGTCGGCCCAACGGGCGAAATCATGGAGCCGATGGGCAGTCTGACCCATGCAGCCGCGGTCGAGATTTTCCACGAACAGGCCGAGGGCCTGAAAGAGGGCGGCGCAGATGTGTTGTGGGTCGAAACCATTTCAGCCGCCGAAGAATACAGGGCCGCAGCCGAGGCCTTTGCCCTGGCCGACATGCCCTGGTGCGGCACGATGAGCTTTGATACTGCGGGTCGTACAATGATGGGGCTGACATCTTCGGGTATGGTTGACCTTGTGGGTAAGATAGACAATGCGCCGCTGGCCTTTGGGGCGAATTGCGGCGTGGGGGCCTCGGACCTGCTGCGCACGGTGCTGGGGTTTGCCGCCCGCGGACCCGAAACCCCGATCATTGCCAAGGGCAATGCGGGCATTCCGAAATATGTCGACGGCCATATCCATTATGACGGTACGCCTGATTTGATGGCCGACTACGCCTGTCTGGCCCGCGACTGTGGCGCCACGATCATCGGCGGGTGCTGCGGCACCACGCCCGAGCATCTGGAAAAGATGCGTGAGGCGTTAGAGACGCGGCCCAAAGGTGCACGTCCGACGCTGGATCAGATCACCGAGGCCCTTGGCGGGTTTTCCTCGGCCTCGGACGGGACAGACGGCAATGCGCCCGCCGCCCGCAAAACCCGCCGTGGAAGGGCCCGTGGTTAAAGTTTAAGGATTTGAGTTTTGCTCGAATTGGTTGGGATATCCAGCCCGGTGGGCACCACCGGGCAGCGCCCGACCCGCCCCACAGGGCGGGCGCTTCTCGCCCACCCTCGGACCGGTCGCTGCCCTCATGCTCTTAAAAATTCAAAACAGCGACAGCTGATCGCCCGGCCGTGGTGGACGCGCAAACAGATCGGTGCGCAAAGACGGCATTTCGGTCTCAAGCCCCAGACGCGCCACCGCCACGCGGAACCGTCGCGCGATGATGTTGGCATAGGCCCCCTGCCCGCGCATCCGCTTGCCCCATTCCGCGCTGTAGTCGCGCCCGCCGTGCATTTCACGGATATGGCCCATGACACGCACGGCACGGTCCGGAAAATGCTCGGCCAGCCATTCGCGAAACAGCGGGCTGACCTCAAGCGGCAGGCGCAGCATGATCCAGCTGGCACTGACGCCCCCCGCATCGCGCCCGGCCTGAAGGATGGCCTCCAGTTCATGATCCGTCAGCGCCGGGATCATCGGCGAGGCCATGATGCGCACCGGACATCCGGCATCGGTCAGCCTACGGATCGCCGCCAAACGGCGGGCTGGCGCAGGCACACGCGGTTCCATCAGGCGGGCCAGTTTGCGATCCAGCGTCGTAACGGAAATGCCCACTTTGGCCAGTCCCATCTGCCCCATCTCACCCAGAATGTCGGCGTCGCGTTCGATCAGCGCGCCCTTGGTTACAATCGCCACCGGATGCTTGAAATCACGCAACACCTCAAGAATGCCTCGCATGATTTTATGTTCCTTCTCAATCGGTTGATAGGGATCGGTATTCGTGCCAATTGCAATGGTGCGAGGGCTGTAACGCTTGGCCGAAAGCTCCTTTTCCAGAAGCTCGGGTGCATTTGGCCGCGCAATCAGCTTGGTTTCGAAATCCAGCCCCGGCGACATTCCCAGATAGGCATGCGTGGGGCGCGCAAAGCAGTAGATGCAGCCATGTTCGCACCCGCGATAGGGATTGATCGACCGGTCAAAGCCGATGTCGGGCGATGTATTACGCGTGATGATCGTACGGGCCTGTTCCAGCCGAACTTCGGTACGCAGGGGTGGCAGATCTTCGTTGATATCCCAACCATCGTCAAAGGCCTCGCGCGCCTCGACCTCGTACCGGCCAGAGACATTCGTCAGCGCCGCACGCCCGCGGCGGCGATCATCGGGCAATTTGTGGGGATTAAACTGCGACATAGGGCGAATATAGAACATAACAGGAACAAATGCCAAGCCTGTGATGCCGCAACGTCGTGGAAAAGACGACCTTTGTCGCAATTAGAAAGGTTCTATATACCTTTATCGGACAAAGCTGTGGATAAGCGCGCGATCGGAGAGCAAAAATATGTCTGAAGAAGATGATGAAATCATCCTGTCTGAACTGGACGACGAAGAACTTGTCCAACAGATGTTTGACGACCTTTATGATGGTCTGAAAGAAGAGATCGAGGAAGGCGTCAACATCCTGCTGGAACGCGGGTGGCAACCTTATCGCATTCTGACCGAGGCTTTGGTCGGCGGCATGACGATCGTGGGTAATGACTTCCGCGACGGTATCCTGTTTGTGCCCGAGGTTCTGCTGGCCGCCAATGCGATGAAGGGCGGTATGGCCATCCTGAAACCGCTGTTGGTCGAAACCGGCGCGCCGCGTGTGGGCAAGATGGTGATCGGCACGGTCAAGGGCGACATCCATGACATCGGCAAGAACCTTGTGTCCATGATGATGGAGGGTGCGGGCTTTGAAGTCGTCGATCTGGGCATAAACAACGCTGTCGAGGCTTATCTTGAGGCGCTGGAAAAAGAACAACCCGATATCCTGGGCATGTCCGCCCTGCTGACCACGACGATGCCTTACATGAAGGTCGTGATCGACACGCTGGTCGAAAAGGGTATCCGCGACGACTACACCGTTCTGGTGGGGGGCGCACCGCTGAACGAGGAATTCGGCAAAGCCATCGGCGCCGATGCCTATTGCCGCGACGCAGCCGTTGCGGTGGAGACGGCGAAAACGTTTATGGCACGGAAGCATAACCAGTTGGCGGCGGGCTAGCAGCACTAACCCCCGACGTATGTTCGGGGGTATATTTTTTAGATATCATTCTGCTCAGTTCGACCTCATCTTCAGCGAATGCGTAGATCTTGTTTCAGAAAAGTCTACTTTCACGATCGCCCAAGACAGTAAGCTTTACCAGAATACCAGCTGTAAGTAAGCTGTTACCTAAGGCGGCTAAGACTGATTTAACGACACCGGAATATGGTTGGGGGCAATTGTCCAATCAACCCTGAAAGTAGTAAAATTTGGTATGGGATGAACATGCAGAACGTCACAATTATCCGCAAAATCTTCTTTGTTTTCCTGACAAGTCTTTGTTTTTCGGTCAGCGCAAACGCAGAACAATTGAAGGTCTTTCGCAGCGATGTCTCACGACCAGTTTCGGTCGCGCTAGGAGGTGACGTTGTTGTTAAATCCAATTCCGCCATTTTAGAAGCTGTTATTGCCCACCCAGGTATTGCAAATCTGGAAATGAAGTCCGCGTCCGAGGTAAAGCTGACAGGTGTCAACGAAGGCAGCACAACGTTGACACTATTGGACCGGCAAGCAAACGTCAGCCAAATTGAGGTATCCGTTGGTGGAAATACAATCATCCGAGATTCCGTTCCGGCACCAGCGACGCCGCGCGCCAGAACAATATCTGTTTCATTCGCGGGTACATCCAGCACAGATGTGCATCAAAACGGTGCAATTGTTATTGAAACAACAGAGCCATTCGAAGGGCTCGACATAGCGAATTCTACCGTTATCGATGGATCTAGCATCTCTGACAGGTCAATCTATATCTATGGTAAGCAGGTAGGTTCAACCACGCTGACATTGGTTCGCCATGATCCATCGGACAATACTGCAATAACCGTGACAGTCACCGAATAGTCAGACTGTACTTTGTGTGCACTTGGATGTCCTTATTAACCAATATCGCAGCAGCAGCCCGTCGCAGTAAGAACCTGTTTAGAATGCACAAGCAAGAATAGGGGGCCACGCCCATGAAACTCGACAAACTGGTTTTGATCATCGGCTGCGTCATTGCGGGGATTATCGGCACGGGGTGGCTGATGACGTTGCTTTTTGCCTCGTTCCAGACGCCATTGATCGGGGTGTTCATTCTGCCGGTCGTCGGATTGGTCAGTTACATCGGCTGGCGCATTGTTTCAGATCGTTTGGGAAATCCTGAGGAAGATCATTATGACAGTATCGAAAAGTGATATTCTGGTCGTGACGAGCGATGGCGTCGCGGGGCGTGAGATTGAGCAGGTTTTTGGTCTGGTGCGCGGGTCGACCGTGCGGGCCAAGCACTTTGGGTCAGATATCGTCGCCGGGCTGCGCAATATCGTGGGCGGTGAGGTCAAGGAATACGCGGCCCTTCTGGGTGGGGCGCGCGAACAGGCGCTGGACCGGATGCTGGACGAGGCGATGGCATTGGGCGCGAACGCCGTTATTGCCGCCCGGATGGAGACATCGACCATTCAACAGGGCGCATCAGAGGTGCTGTTTTACGGCACTGCGGTCCGGTTGAAGTGACCCTGAACGACACCGTTCTGACAAACGACGGGCTGGACGCACGGGCGACCGGCACGGTCCTGTTGATTGCCTGCGGTGCATTGGCCCATGAAATTCTGGCCCTGAAACGGATCAACGCTTGGGATCACCTTGATCTGACCTGTCTGCCCGCCATTCTGCACAATCATCCCGATCGCATTCCGGATGCTGTGTCTGATGCTGTTCTGCGTCACAGGTCGCAATACGATCAGATTTTCGTCGTCTACGCCGATTGCGGCACCGGTGGCCTGCTGGAAAAGCGGTGCCGGGAGTTGGGCGTTCAGATGATACCCGGTCCGCATTGTTATTCCTTCTTCGAAGGGAACGACACCTTTGCGGCGCGCGACGAAATGACGGCCTTTTATCTGACGGACTTTCTTGTGCGGCAATTCGAGGCCTTTGTCATCAAACCCCTGGGCCTGGATCGCCACCCCGAGTTGCGCGATATGTACTTTGGTCACTATGAAAAACTGGTCTATCAGGCGCAGACGGATGATCCTGACCTGACAGATAAGGCAAAGGCCTGCGCAGACAGACTTGAACTGACGTTTGAGCGTCGCTTTACCGGGTACGGGCAACTGCAAACCGAACTGGCGCAGATCGGCACGTCTACCGGGGCCTGATCATCGCATAAAATCCTATTGATCCCGGCTGACTGGTTGGCTGACATTCGATGTAGGCAAGCGCCTCGTCCGGCGCGACCTGAGCAAATCCTGTCAGCTCACACAGGACGTCGAACTGTTCAAAAGCCTCTTGCATACCCGCCAGTGCGGCCATCGGATCAAACGGCGCAACAGTACCATAGGGCTGCAGCGCATCGGACATCAACTGCAGCGAGTGCACTATATCAGCATAAACTGGTTCCCGGGCGATCTGGCCCCCGGCCACGTCCAGCCCCCCGTCCGTCAACGCTTGGCGGTCAATCTCAGTAGGCTTTTGCGGCATATGGGCCCCACCCTGTTCCAACATCCTTTCGAATGGATCAACCGCCCCCTCAAGACCCTCAATACGAAGATTTCCATCCGCCTGCGCAAATTCGCGGTAGACTGGCCAGATCTGTTCATCGCGCCCGTCACTGCGATTTTTGGCAATCAGAAAGATATCCGTCACACCGACATCGGCCCCTGCATACTGTCCGGCAACCCGCAGGAAAAAGATATGTGTGTCGCTGAGCCCGAAAAAATCATCAGATATCGTATAGCGGCTGGTGTCTGCCATCGCAGCAGCGGTGGACGCTACAAAAAGAAAAAGGGTCCAAAGTGCTTTCATATAGCAATCACCATTCAACGCGCATCGTGGTAACAGCATCTTCTGCATTGTCACGCCTGGCAACAATTTGATCGACCACGCAGCCGCGGACGCGAAACGTCGCCCATAACCGCCCATTTGTTCAACACAACATTTTAGGGATTCACAAGGCGAATCGCCTGTGCGATAGTTTGATGGCGCATCCGGCAAGAGATGCCAAAGGCAGAGCAGACCATGACACACAACAGTCGCCCGTTTTGGGGTGTTTTTACATATTTTGCCGTTGTTCTGGCGCTTGGTCTGTATTTCACCTTTGCAGCCGTGCAGGGCGATTACGGCCTGTTCCGCCGGGCCGAGATCACGGCAGATGCCACGCAGCTTCAAGCTCAGCTTGATGAATTGCAGGCCGAACTTAGCATTATGGAAAACAAAACGCGCCGCCTGTCCGACGATTTTCTGGATCTTGACCTGCTGGACGAACAGGCCCGTAATGTTCTGGGCCTGATGCGCGCGGATGAACTTGTTATCCGCTGACTAGGCCCGCACCGTCCCGTCGCCTTCGACCAGATACTTAAAGCTGGTCAATTGCTCGGCACCCACGGGGCCGCGGGCGTGCATCTTGCCGGTGGCGATGCCGATTTCGGCGCCCATGCCGAACTCACCACCATCCGCAAACTGGGTTGACGCATTGCGCATCAGGATCGCGCTGTCGAGACGGGTGAAAAACAGTTCGGCCGCTGCATCATCCTCGGTCAAGATACAGTCTGTATGCTGTGAGCCGTAGTGGCGAATATGCTCAAGCGCTTCCTCAATAGTATCAACGGTTTTCGCGGCGATCTTCATGTCGAGGTATTCGTGGCCCCAATCGGCTTCGGTCGCCTCAACCACGCCTTCCATGGCCATCAAAGTGCTGTCGCCCCGCACCTCAACCCCCTTGTCAATCAGCGCGCGGATCACGCCCTGACCGATCGTGTCGACCACATCACGGTGGATCAGCAGGCATTCGGCCGAACCACAAATGCCCGTGCGGCGGGTTTTGGCGTTCAGGATCACCTTCAGCGCTTTTTCAGGATCAGCCGCGGCATCGACATAGATGTGTACGATGCCTTCCAGATGCGCGAAAACGGGCACACGCGCTTCGCGCTGGACCAGCCCCACCAACCCTTTGCCGCCGCGGGGGACGATCACATCGATGGTCTCGGTCATCCGCAGCATCTCGCCCACGGCCTCGCGGTCGCGGGTGGGGACGCGCTGGATAGCGTCTTCGGGCAGGTTCGCAGCGCGCAGGCCGTCCTGCAGGCAGGCATGGATCACGCCCGAGGAATGAAAACTTTCCGACCCGCCACGCAGGATCACCGCATTCCCGGCCTTCAGGCACAGCGCGCCCGCATCTGCAGTGACATTCGGGCGGCTTTCATAGATCACACCGATCACGCCAAGGGGCGTGCGCACCCGCTTGATATGCAGCCCGCTGGCCATATCCCATTCAGTGATCACCTCGCCCACCGGGTCTTTCTGTTCGGCAATGGTGCGCAGGCCGTCGACTATGCCGCGGATGCGGTCCTCGTCCAGCATCAGGCGGTCCATCATCGCGTCGCTCAGACCTTTTTCGCGGCCAAAATCCATATCTTTGGCATTGGCCCCGATAATTTCGGTCCGCCGGGTCCAGACGGCCTCGGCCGCACCGATCAGAGCTGCATGTTTGCGCTCGGCACTGGCAAAGGCCAAATCCGCCGCAGCAGCCTTGGCCCGCGCGCCGATATCGGCCATCAGTGCGGGGATGTTTTCCATATCTTTCATAGCACCATATCGTCCCTGTGGATCAGCGCAGCGCGTCCGGGATAGCCCAAAATCGCCTCAATGTCACGGCTTTGGCAGCCCTTGATTATCTCGGCCTCGGCCGAGGTATAGCGGATCAGCCCCTGTCCGATCCGCGCGCCGTCCGGTCCGTGGATGGCCACCGTATCGCCCCGTCCGAACGCGCCGGTGATCTGCGTGACCCCCGCAGGCAGCAGGCTTTTGCCACGTTCCAGCGCCTGCACGGCGCCCTGATCGACCATGATCTGCCCCTTGGGCTTCATCGCCGCAATCCAGCGTTTGCGCGCGACCTGGGGATCATCCTGCGCCGCAAACCACGTCGCCGCCGCGCCGTTTTCCAGCTTTTGCAATGGGTTATGCGCAGTTCCCAAGGTGATCGCCATGGTGCAACCGGCATCTGTCGCCATGCGCGCCGCCATCAGTTTGGTCTTCATGCCGCCCTTGGACAGCCCCGACCCGGCATCCCCTGCCATGGCCTCAATCTCGGGTGTGATTGTATCGATCCGGTCAAAGCGCCTGGCCGCAGGGTTATCAGCTGGATTGCCGTCATAGAACCCATCCACATCCGACAGCAGGATCAACTGGTCCGCGCCAACCGTCACGGCGACCTGGGCCGCCAGCCGGTCGTTGTCGCCATAGCGGATTTCATCCGTGGCGATGGTATCGTTTTCGTTCACAATAGGAACGACGCCAAGCGACAAAAGCTGTTCCAGCGTCGCGCGGGAATTCAGATAGCGACGACGGTCGGCGCTGTCTTCCAGCGTCACCAAAACCTGAGCGGTGGTGATATCGTGGGGCGCCAGCGCCTCTTCATACGCCCGTGCCAGCCTGATCTGCCCCACAGCGGCAGCGGCCTGGGATTGTTCCAATGGCAGGTCGGCGGGGGGCAGACCCAGAACGCCGCGACCCAAGGCGATCGATCCTGACGACACAAGGATCACGTCTTTCCCCTGCCCCTTCAGCCAGGCCACATCCTGCGCCAGCGCTGTCAGCCAGTCCGACCGCAATGCGCCGGACGTCCGGTCGACCAGCAAGGCCGATCCGATTTTCAAAACAACGCGGCGGGCTTCGGTCAGGGACGCCATGGTTCAGGTTCCGTCCCTGCGGTTTTCAGACGCAGACGGTCGTCTTCGATCTGCGACCGCACCGCGCGCAGCACCTCGGTCAGACCTTCGCGGCTGACACCCGACAGCATCATGACCGGACCGCCTACAGCAGCCTCAAGTCCAGCCCTGGCATCGGCCCGTTCTTCATCATCCAACGCGTCGATCTTATTGAGCGCGGTCACACGGGGCTTTTCAGCAAGATGCCCGCCATAGGCTTCAAGTTCATCGATAATCGTCTGGTAATCCTCGGCAATCGTCTGCGACGTGCCATCGACCAGATGCAGCAGGACCGAACAGCGTTCGACGTGGCCCAAAAAGCGGTCACCGATCCCGCGGCCTTCGTGCGCACCGGCGATCAGACCGGGGATGTCGGCCATCACAAATTCTGCATTGTCGACCCCCACAACGCCCAGATTGGGGTGCAACGTGGTAAAGGGGTAATCCGCAATCTTGGGGCGCGCATTTGATGTAGCGGCCAGAAAAGTCGACTTGCCCGCGTTCGGCAGCCCAAGCAACCCGGCGTCCGCAATCAGTTTCAGCCGCAGCCACAACGTGCGTTCGACACCGGGCTGACCGGGGTTCGCGCGGCGCGGCGCCTGATTGGTGGATGATTTGAAATGCAGATTGCCAAAGCCGCCATTGCCACCCTTGGCCAAGATGACGCGTTGGCCGACCTGGGTCAGATCGGCAATCACGGTTTCTTCGTCTTCGTCCAGGATTTCGGTACCCACAGGCACTTTCAGCACAATATCAGCCCCATCAGCGCCCGTGCGCTGTTTGCCCATACCGGGCACGCCGTTCTTGGCAAAGAAATGCTGCTGATAACGAAAGTCGATCAAGGTGTTCAGCCCCTCGACCGCTTCGGCCACGACATCACCGCCGCGCCCGCCGTCACCGCCATCAGGACCGCCGTATTCAATATATTTCTCACGCCGGAAACTGATGCAGCCGTTGCCGCCCGCGCCCGAGCGGATATAGACCTTTGTCAGATCAAGAAATTTCATGGCGCCCCTCAAATGTATGCCGTGTCAGGCGATAGAGCGAAACGGGCGCAGGCTCAAGCCGTGCAGCGGATGTTCCCATATCTTCACCTGTTTTTTCAAAGCCCAGTTTTTCCAGAACGCGCATGGATCCGGGGTTGTCGTGAAAGACATCTGCGCTGATGTGATCGATATCGAACCGGGCGTAGCAGGCGGTCAGGAAAATCTGCATCGCCTCATAGGCATAACCCCGCCCCCAATGTGCGCGGTCGAAGAAATAGAAGGTTTCAGCCCACCTGCCGATACCAACACAGCCGATCAACTGGTCCTTGCGATAGACCCCCAGGCGAAAGCCAAGCTGATCCCGCCAGCGCCATTCTTCGATGAAATCACGCACTTCTTCGACCGGCCAAGGCACCTTGGCACGGAAAATCATCCGCGCGACTTCGGGCACACCGGCCAGGGCAGCCAGCGCGGGGGCGTCTTGGGCCGTCATCGGACGCAGCGACAAACGCGGCGTTTTCAGCTCGGGCAAGGTCCGCCGTGCCATCCAATCGGCGCGGGTCAGCAGCATCTTTTGCGAGGGGACGTATTTGTCATAAAACTTGCTGAACATGGACGCGCTGTGGGTGTTGCGGAACCCTAGATTTTCCAGAATGGAGCACGAGGCCTGATTGCCCTTCAAATATCCCGACTTCAAAGCCTGATGGCCGTTCGCAAAGTACCAATGGACAACAGCATTCGCCGCTTCGCCCATCACGCCCCTGCCCCAGAAGGGCTTGGCTAACCAATAGCCAAGATGTTCGGTGGCAGTCACTACGCCCATTGGCCGGTCGCCCTGAATAACACCTAGTTGATCAGCCGTCCGTTCAATAAACTCATGTGCGTCCTGCAGCGTATAGGGATGCGGTACGCCGGGCAGATAGCGCTGCACCTCGGGCCGCGCGATTTCGCGGGCGATCCACTGCGCGTCGCTGGACACCGGGGGTCTAAGGGTAAACCGCGGTGTCCGTAAAATGGTTTTATCAGACACCGCTTAGTCCCTTTCTAAAACCGTCTAAGATAAGTCCACGTCGGGACCTTGGCGTTACGGGCCACCGAAAATGCTTCGGCATCACCCAAATATTCGAAACCGCAATGGGTTAGCACACGGGCCGAGGCCGGGTTGTCCTGAAAGACAGATCCGAACAGCGTCTTCACGCCTTGCGGATTGGCATCAATGATGGCCTGCAAGGCCTCGGACGCAAAGCCCGTGTTCCAGAAGGCGGGCGCGACCCAATAGCTGATTTCCGACTGTTGACGGTCCATGCGTTCCAGGCCGATGACGCCCAGCACCTCGGCCGACCCAAAGGATGATCCGTCCATAATCCAGATATCTTCGTTGCGTTCAGGATCAGCCGCGCGGTTGATAAACGCTTCGATCGCCCCGGGGGGAAGGGGATGTGGAATGCTGGTCGTCATGCAAGCGACGCGTTTATCGCTTGCATACATCTCAAGCAGTCCAAGATCGGACTGGCGCACGGGACGCAATTGCAAACGTTCCGCCTGAATGACGGGTTGAACCAACAAATCAACAGTCATGACTTTCCTCCCTCGAAAAGCGACTTGAAAACGAAAAGGGACCGGCTTTTCAGCCGATCCCCCACCAATCTTTTTTAAGGTTTCGGCTTACTCAGCGGCCTCCGCCACTGGGAGAACCGAAATAAAGGTGCGGCCTTTAAGCCCCTTGTGGAACTGCACGGCGCCTTCGGTGGTGGCGAAGATTGTATGATCTTTGCCCATACCGACGTTCTGGCCCGGCCACCATTTGGTGCCGCGCTGGCGCACGATGATGTTGCCTGGAATAACGGCTTCGCCGCCGAATTTCTTCACACCCAACCGGCGACCGGCTGAGTCGCGACCGTTCCGCGATGAACCGCCTGCTTTTTTATGTGCCATCTCGTCTTACTCCTTCTCAGCCGCGAATTCAGACGCCTGATCCAGCCATCCGTCACGTTCGATGCGGCCTTTGAACGATAGTTGATCATCCATATAAGCAATCTCTTCCGGTGTCCAAGCTGCAATTTGATCAAAATGGAAAACGCCGTTTTCGTGCAACAGGCCTTCCAGTTTGGGTCCGACGCCGGAAATCTTCTTCAGATCATCGGGCTTGCCATCGCGCGCCTCTTTCAACAGGTTCGCAGGCTTTGTGCCGGTCACATCAGCCGCCGCTTCAGCTTTCTTGGGCGCTGCTTTCTTTGGTTCGGCTGTTTTTTCGGCTTTCTTTGGCTCAGCTTTCTTTTCAGCCTTTTTCGCGGGCTTCTTGGCAGGGGCAGCGGCCGCAATCGCACCGACCGATGCCGCACCGATAGCCGCCTTAATGCCAGACTTGTCAGCGCCTTTTTCCAGAATATCCGTCACGCGAACAAGCGTCAGTTGCTGGCGATGTCCCTTTGTGCGCTTTGAGCCGTGTTTACGGCGCCGCTTGACGAAATTGATGACCTTGTCACCTTTGATCTGGTCGATCACTTCGGCCTGAACACCAGCACCCTGAACCAAGGGGGTGCCGACCGTGCCGCCAACCATCAGAATTTCGTTGAATTGAACAGTTTCACCTGCATCAGCGGCCAGTTTCTCAACACGAAGGATATCCCCGCTGGAAACCTTGTATTGCTTGCCGCCGGTTTTCAGAACCGCAAACATATGTCTTTCCTTTTGCTTCCGCGTCCTTTGGCCCCTTGTTCCCAAGGTGTTTTACGGATCATCCGCCACAGACAGCGCGCCCAGATGGGCGTCATTGATCGATTCATGCGGGGTTTCCCGCCGAAGTTGGGCTTATGTGACCAACACACTTGCAAGTCAAGCCCAAAGACGCTGTGTATTTTATATGAATGCTCGGATTTTACTGGTCATCGCGGCATTTGGGGTGTCGTCCTGTACCAAAGAAGCAAGTCACGTGCCAAACGTCCTGCTTCTGCCCGCCTATGCTGTGTCAAACGCGGTGGAAAACGCGAACTATTATCGCAAGCGGGATCGTGTCGAAAGCTTTGTGCAGGAAAACCACGCCGATCTGATCGAAGAGATCATCGCAGGCGGCGGCCCTGCCCTGATTGAGGCCATGAAAATCGCCCGCATTCCGACATCGGAAAAGGAAAACCTGCTGGCCGAACTGCAGGAAAACCGATCCCTTTACGCCGAAGACGCCGAAGCCCTTGTTGTGGCCCTGATGGTACATGGCATTTGAACTGAAAGTGGCGTGATTGACCACCAAGTGTGGAAAAGTCTATCGGCAGCAACATGACTGCTTTTGTACCCTATATTATCGCCGCTGCTCTGGTTGCTACCGCCTACTTCACACGCGACAGCGTTCCCGCTGAGTATATTCCGCTACTTGCTTCCGCTTCGGTATTGTTAGCTTTGATCGTTGCCCTGATTGCAATCGTCGACAACCTGATATCGCTGAAAGTGAGGCGGATCATCATAGCAACTCTCTTCGCGCTTTACGGTTTTGCCGCGATCTACGGGTATCCGGGCCTAAACCCACAGACTGATCTGATGACCGCAGGTGCCATTTTTGTGGGCGTGTTTGTTCTGGTCGGTTTGAATGCCCTACCGGTAGGGTGCGGCTTTCTGTTAGTTGTCTTTGGTCTATGGACCGGCTTTGACTTTGGCCTGATCGGCGGCCTTATGGTCATCATCGTTGCGGGGATAGTTTTTGGAATTGTCGGAAAAATATTGTCGAAAACTTCTGTTGGCTGCGGTGCACCAATCTGCATCGCAATATCGATCATTATATCCAGTATGATCACAACCCACGGGCTGACCTTCGTCTAAAGTTCCTGACCACCCATATACTGCCCCACCGACATTCCCAAGGCGCGTGAGATGTCCTTGAACATTAGATCGAATGCCGCAAATAACGCCCGGTTCATCGCTTGCGCTTCGTCCGTTCTACTGAAGTCAAGATAAGCCTGAAGTTCCTCGTCATTCAGCGGCTGATAAGCCAGCAACTGATAGGAATACAGCCATTCGGTCGTGTTTGCGCGAATTTCGGGTTCCTGCTGCCAGACATCCGACAGGATCTGATCCTCGGTCATGCCCATCTGCGTCTGGCCCGAGTCGATAAGACCCACAAAAAACGCGTAATTTGAATTCATCGCGCCCACGACATTTGAATCGATCAGATCATTGGCACGAGCAAATTCCTTGATCAGTGCCAGACGCGCATCGTCTTCCTCATCCAACTGCCGAAATCTTTCATTGGCGGCCTCTTCCACACCATCTTCCAGAAAAGCCTCACGCGCCGACAGCTCAAGCCGGATAATCTTCTGCCCCAGATCGCTGGCAAAAAATGTCTCTAGCGGGGCCAGATCGACACCTTCCATCTCGGTATCAAAGGTGCTGATCAGCGTCGTGCGCATCCGCTCGGCATCATAAATGCCACTGACCGTCTGTGGCCAACCCGAACTAACGGGCCCGGCGAACATGTCCTCGGCCAGATCGTCGCCGTAACTCAGCCCCTCTTCGCGCATGATCGCGATGATTTCGTCCAGTTTCATCAACTCGACCAAGGGATCGACCCGGTTCTGCGCAAAAACGGTCATCGGCAGAAACAGCATCAAAATACCACAAACAAGAAAACGGAACATCATTCGGGCCTCATTAGTTATGTTATATAAGGGATAGGCAGTATTCACACATTTTCCAAGTAAACAGCTTAAAACAATCGTAATTCAGCGAAAAAATCCCCAATTGGCCGTTGAATAACGGTTGCCTATGGATTTCAGCCAAAGTAAACGACCGTTCCAGACCCTTCGCGGAGAGGTGCCGGAGTGGTCGAACGGGGCGGTCTCGAAAACCGTTGTCCCTTTACGGGGACCCAGGGTTCGAATCCCTGTCTCTCCGCCATTTTACAATTTGTGTTGTTCATATCGTCTAACACCTTGAAGGGTATGGATGTTTTTGGTGTTCGAAGTCCTGATTTTCGGGCGTAGGGAATTTGCTCAGTGAAGACCAGGC
>NZ_JACNMP010000043.1 GCF_017592335.1 Pseudaestuariivita rosea
CGAGACGCCGCCGAACGCACGATAGAGGCAACATGGCGCAGGATCGGTAAGCTGCTCGACCGCTTCACCCCGCAGGAATGTGCGAATTACCTTGTCAACTCAGGATACGCTTCAACCTGATCTCATCTTGCTCTAGCGCATCATCCTAAAAATCTGAAATGTGTTTGATGAGAGCTGAGGGCAGCGACCGGCCCGAGGGTGGGCGAGAAGCGACCGGCCCGAGGGTGGGCGAGAAGCGACCGGCCCGACGGTGGGCGGGTCGGGCGGGATGGGTGGATACAGCGTTGCTGGTTTTTAGGACGATGCGCTAGCCTGATCATCAGAATGGTGTCAAAAGTGAAGCGGCCGCATCCAGTTAGGATACGGCCGCTTTGGTCCCTCGTTTCTTATTATTGTCAGGGAAGTTCAACTGTTGGCGCCGGTGGCAATTCGGGCGGGCGGCTGAAGACCTGGGTGATCTTGCCCGTTTTGGCCAAAGGTGCGTCGCCCACGAAAATCTGGTCACCATCGCGGATCATGAAACGGTCAGCCAGGAAAACCTGATCGGTTTTGCGCAGGTTCACACGATAGATGATGTTACCGCCGGATGGAATTTTCGACGATACCCGCTCGCCCAACTGACGTGCTTCCTCGGCCGAGATTGTGCGCAAGACAAAAACAGACCGCGGGTTGGCCCGACCATCGGCCAGACCGCCCGCACGCGCAATCGCCTGGTTCAAATTGATCGATCCGGCCGAAAACGGAATTTCGCCCTTGGTATTCAAAGCCCCACCCGCGATGAAGGTATGGGGCGCAGGCGACAGCAATAGGATATCGCCAGGCAGAAGGGCCACGTTGTCCGCAGGCGTATCATAGATAGACTGCAGTGTTTGGGCGGCGGAATTGCCTTCTCGGATCAGCTTGACCTCGGTCTGGCCAGGCTTGCCGGTAGGACCACCGGCCAATGCTATCGCTTCCAGCACGTTTTCACCGCGGGCCGTCAGGGGGAACACACCAGCACCTGCGACCTCACCCTGAACGGTGAATGTGTCGGTTTCCTTACGAGTAATATTCACGCTGACAAAGGGGTTTATCGCACTTTCGCGCAATTGTTCGGCGATAGACGTCTGAACGGTTGGCAAGCTACGATCCGCCACTCGGATCACGCCGATGAACGGCAAATTGACGTTACCCGACCGATCGACCGTATAATCGCCAAGGTTCAGCGATGAACTGTCAGCGGTCGAAAACAGGCCGGCATCGCCTGAGTCAAAAACCGTCACATTGATCGTATCCCCACGGCGCACGATTCCAGGACGGTATGTACCACCGGCAAAGGCTTTGCTCAGACTGGGCATCCCGGCTTCTTGCTGTGCGGTGATGGCGCGGGCGGTCAAATCGACGACCGGAACATCGTTGGCGCGCGCCGAACTGATCATCGATCGCGTCGATGGTCCGTCAGAAGGCGCGCACGCACACAATAAACTCAGCAACACTACTCGACTGGTGGCTTTAAGCATATCTATTGTCTCCGAAACCTGCTTCAGCGATTTTTCGCTTATGTTTTGGCACTTAAAAACATCGCCAGTGCCGTTGCGTCAAGAGAGCCGCCGCTGATGACGGCATCCTGTGTCAGAACTGTCGCGGTTTTTTCAGGGGATGACTCATTTGCAAGTGTTTCCTTAATGTCATTTTGTGAAAGGGCGTTGTGAACACCCGCCGAACACATTAAAAATCTATCACCATCACGCACCTGGCCGATGCCGCTGTCTAATGTCAGTTGGTTCACACCACCGATCGAGCGCGTTAAAATCATAGGCAGTTTCGCATCAACATGATCCCGCGTCAACGCATGCAATTCGCCATCCCGCAACAGATAGGCGCGCGCATTTCCCGCCCACAGGACCGAATATCGCTGGCCCTCAATCAGCAGCACCACAGCCGATGCCACCGCCGATGGGCGCCCAGGTAAATCCTGCGCCCGCAACAGCGCATGCGCACGACCCAGCTTGCCTTTGGTTTCCGCCACCAGATCATTCATCGAAAAGGTGCTGTCAATGACCGACAATGTATCAACGATTGTCTTCGCTGCCGACACATTGATCGGCATATCCCCCTGTCCGCCGATCAGCGCATAAAGCTGTTTGTTGTCCGAGACATACCATCCGTCACTGTTGATCCGCGATGTCGCACCACGCGTAGACGAGGTACCAAATTCCACATCAAGCGGCACGCGTGGCGGCGGGGCTTCGGGTGTGGTTGGCTTTGGCGGGGCCTCGGGTTCAGGCGGCGTTTTCTGTTTCACCGCTGCGATGGCGCGTTTGGGCGGTTCGGGGCGCGACAGAAAATGACTGAACTCTTCGGGTTTGGGCAGACCGGTCGTGACGATCGGCACGCGCTGTGTTTCCCTCGTCCACCAGAACACATTCTGGCGGTCTTCACCCGGTTCATATGGGTTCTGATCAACGATCTTATAGGTTGCAGGCGGGGCCAGTTCATGGGTCGCACTGTCAAAATTTGGCAGCGCAAAGTCCTGCTCCAGCGTTGACAACACTAGGCGTTCTGCCTGATTGAACCAGAAATCCGCGCTGCGCAGGCGTTTTGGTGTGATCCTGGGCTGCGGCAGAGTGGTCGACAGCGTCAACGGAAAATATCGCCCGACCCGGTCGACACTTGGCATCATGACGGTCAGGACTGGCAGGGGTCCCCAGATGCCCGCCGGAAACGCGATGCGCCAGACGGGCGACACCAGAAAGGCATCCAGCCATTTTTCACCCAGTTGCGTCTGGCTTTCCCGGATCGAGGCCTGCAGCCAGTCGTCCAGCTTGGTGATAAAACCACGGTCCAGATAATTACTGACGAAATCGCCATGGGTTGGAATTTTCCCGAAATACCCCGAGTGTCGTCCGTTTTCAGCCATAATCGATATCTGCCCCTAATTCCCCAAAAGCGTTTCGGGGCAGGTAAAATCTTGCAAAGCCTGCAGTTGAATCGGGTTGTTAATCGAGTCCGTTTGCAGATCTATCGTTACATCATTGCCGTAGTAGATACGATAAATATCATCGTTAATCCGCTCAGTACGGCCATCACCAATCAAACGAAAAATACCCCATTCAGAATTATGCTGAATGTAAGCCCCTTGGCGACCAAGTAGATACAATGCTGCATTACTTCTTCCATCAGATGAAGGCCATACCAGCTCTTCACGATTTGGAATATCTCGATTGGTACGTATCGCATTCTGCGTCCTGCCGATTTGCAAAACAACTCCATCAAATTCGGGATCAATCTCTCGAAGAGTCATTGTGAAAACAATTCGAGGTAGTCGTTGTCGGCCTACAAAAAATGCATCCTGAATTGTTTTTGCATTTTGGAACGCCAGCAGAGGTTCAGATGATGTACCCGAAGTACCTAATCCCCCCCTCCAAGACCATGGGTCTGTTGTCTGATCAACAAATTCAGCCAGATGTTGGTCAAAAAATGTTGGAAAATCTCCATCAGGTCCAAAAAGCCTTGAGAATTCAACAATACTTACTTCAGTCCGAGCATTTGGATCAAATGGATAACGTCCTTCAGCGCGTTCTCTACATTGCTGCGCATATTGCGCTTCCCACAAGGCTGAAATCTCTTGCCGCACGCGCGACAGACGCAGATCAGCAATGTCAGTTGCAGCACCTATCACCATTGTATCAATCGGAACCGGTAAACCGCGCCCGATCACCACCAATTCCTGCAAATTCTGTGTCAGTTGACTGTCGGCTCCAAAAACCTCACTGACCGACCCTTCGAACGAAATCGCGCGGTTCAGGTTGTCGTAAACCGCGCGGAATGCGGGTTGCAGGGCCGACAGTGCGTTGCCCTGATCTTCGTCTGACGTAGGTGCAAGTGCGCGGCGTAGCGACAGATAGGGATCGGGTGCGGCCAGCGGATCAATTGGCAGGTCAGCGCCCGCCAAAGCCAATAGCGGATGCGGCGTGCCCTCGGGCAGCACATCATTCACATTATCACTGATTCCAGTCAGATGCGTGGCGGTGGCCACCTCGCGCGCGACACGTTCAAGCGGCACGACGGTCTCGGACGACAAATCCAAGGCCAGTTCGGTCGCATCGGGCAGGTTTGCAGGCTGGCGGATTTTAAAATCATTCAGGAAATCGCGCCAAACATCCTGAAAATTCGAAAAATACAGATCCGCAACATCGACTCCAATGGCACTGGGCAGCGGCGCCTCAGACGCGGCCTGCCCGCGCACCCATGCCTCGCCCGAGGCAATTTCGGACACGCGCATCAGGTTCGGCACGACAACGGTCTGATAACCGACGCGGGTGTAAATGCCATCAATCCCCTCATCCATACCAAGCCCCGATGGCCGCACAAAAAGACGTGCCGCAACGGCGCCCAACTGCGTCTGCGGGCGCCAGTCTGGGATGGCCCGCGCCTCGGGCAGGGCCAGCAGCAGATCAAAGGCCCGCTCGGACGGGCTGTATTCGGCGATCATCTCACGCGTCTCGGCGACCAGGAAATCCTCATCGACATCGATGGGCGGCAAGGTCGTACTGTCCAGCATCGCCCGCATATGACGCATCAGGTTTTCGCGGGTGGCCGCGCGCCCGGACCCGGAATAAAGCTGTTCGAAACTGGCTTGGGCGTGTGTCAGAAGACCTTCGCGGTCAATCGGACCTTCGCCCGCCAGCCCAAGATAATATTTCAACGCACTGAAACGTTCGGCATCGGTCAGATCGTCCTGCTGCAGTTCCTTACGCAGATGCACCATATATCGCGTCAAAAGCAGACTGCCCAACGCGCGATCATAGGCGCTGCCATGGCCACGCCTGATCTTGCGTTCCTGATTAAGACCGGGCGCGAACGATGCGATACGATCTATCATGCTGTCTTTGTCGTCAAAGCCATCAGGGGCCGAAGCCAACCGATCCAAGGGCCCTAGAACACGCAGAAAATCACTGTCAGTGACACCTCGCACCGGGATTTCGCTGTTATCGAAAATAGCCTGATACCCAGCCAGGGTCTCGTCCGCCTGAAAAACTGCATCGCGGTTGAAGAAAAACCCGGTCAGCCAGCTGACCAGCAGAATGACAACCGAAGTCGCCATCACCCCAATACCAGCCCCGCGCAGTATCTTGCGACGACGGCTTAGGCGGTCATCCCGCGACACCAGCGCCGCCTCGCCCAATATCACATTCGAAAACAGACGGCCCACGAAATAGCTGCGGTTCATCGTTTGCGCCAAGGGCTTGCTGCGGGTCGGATCGTCTTGTGTGGCCGAGGCAAGATAGACCCCGCGCATCAAGGGTCGGTTTACAAAATCCGTGCCTGATGACAGTTCAGATACGATTTCAACCAGACTTTCCTCAAGCTGGGCAATCTGCGCCGGAAAGCGAAAAATATGGCCGCGTCGCGCAATGTCGGGTTCTTGTTGAAGCCGTTCCAGAAGTAAGCCATTCAAGCGATCCTGCAAAGCTGCAAATTCGCCGCGGAAATAATCCCCAAGCGCGTCACTGTTCGCGCTTTCCTGAAAGTCGAAGGTCATGCCCCAGACCTGTTCGCGTGCGTCCTTGCCAAGTCCGTCGAAAAACTGAGTGAACCCGGCCAGTTGGTCCGCCTTTGTCAGCACGACATAGATCGGAATACGCGCGCCAAGGGTTTCGTCCAGTTCCGACAAACGCTGCCGAATGGCGCGGATATCGCGCATGCGTTCTTCGGGCTTCTGTGTCAGTAGGTCCGTCAGCGAAACCGTGATGACCACCCCGTTGACAGGTTGCCCCGGACGGTGGCGTTTCAGCATGTTCAGAAAGCCCAGCCAGCCCGCCTTGTCCCGCGCGGCCGCCGTTTCCTGTGTCGTATATCGACCGGCTGTGTCAATCAGAATGGCCCTGTCCGTGAACCACCAGTTACAGTTCCGCGTTCCACCAACGCCCTGCAGCGGCTCGGCCCCCATCGCATCGCCCAGCGGGAATTTCAGGCCCGAGTTGACCAGCAATGTCGTCTTCCCCGCCCCAGGGGCACCGATCATCAGATACCAGGGAAAGGTATAGGCATAGCCCATCCGTTTGCCCACGACCTTGCGCATCAGCTTCATGGCATCTTTCAGACGGCTGCGCAGTTCTTCTATTTCTTCTTTCGTTTCAGCAGCATCGCGGTCTTCGGGACTTTCGGCGATGTCGTCGATCATCTCTTTTTCGGCACGGCGTGATTTCAGCCAGCCCATCACCATCCAGATGACCCAGGCCAATACGACGGCACCAATAATCAGCAGACGACGCCAGACAGGTTCCAGCGGGCGATTGCCGCCCAGTTCCAACGAAGGCCCGAAAAGCCAGACGATGACTGCGATTGCGATCACCCAGATCACGACGATAAACCGGCGTCCCAAGACACCTGCGTAACTGTCGACCCAGGATCGAATATTGCTGTAAATACCGAGTGGATTCATGGATCTACACCCTATTGAGCTTCTGAAATGACGCCGATGTTTCGAAGCTCGGGCGATAGCCGGGCCCCTTCGACGTAGACATAAATATCCGTGCGCCGATTGGCTTCTTTGCCTTCAGGCGTCTCGTTTGTGGCAATTGGTTTTCGTTCAGCGGCAGCTTCGATTGTGATGCGTTCAGGTTCGGTATAAACACCTGCGATGCGTTCCTTGACCGCCAGGGCGCGCGCCTCGGCCAGATCGGTGTTTGATCCGAAACGGGAACCAAAACCAGGCCTGTCGCTATCGGTATGGCCTTCGATGATCACGCGGAAATCTTCGGCAGATGTTGCGATACCGGCACCGATATTGTCGTAGAATTCATAGAAATCTTCGTTCAGATCGGCGCGACCCGACCCGAAGGCCCCTGCGTTTTCCACACGGATCAAAACAGCGTCGTCAATGCGGTAGACCTCAATCGTGCCGTTCTGCACATCAGGCTGCAGATAGTCGATCAGCCGTTGCAAAGGATCAGGCGGTGCAGGTGGAGCGGGTTCATCAGGCACAAAAACGGGCTGCTCAACCACCGGTTCTTGAATGACAGGCGCCGGGGGTGGATCGGGAATAAAGATGCTGGGCGCCGCATTGGGCGGCAGATTGGCAAAAGTGCGCAGCACTTCGTCGGAATTGCGGTTCAGCGAATAGGACAACGCCGTGTAAAGCAGGGCAAAAAACAGAACCAAGGCCCCTGCGATGGCCCACAGCAACCGGCCTGACTTGATCGGTTCATGCGCCGCATCTTCACCTTCCCAGCGGGGTGACAGGTCACGCTCAAACGTCCCGATCTGATTGCGCAGTGTGCGGTAAAGGCCGTCGCGGATCTGCGCCAGTTCCATCGCGCCGCGGGCCGACACCCGTGTGCGCCCCTCAAACCCCAACGACAGGCAAAGATAGATCAGCATCAGCACATCGCGATGTGCACCAGGATTGCTTTGGAAATGATTCAGCAGCTCAAAGACCCGGTCGCCGCCGGTCACATCGATGTGGAATGTCGACACCAGACCCGACACCGACCAATCCGCGCCCCAGGCCGTATTGCGGATCACATCGTCCAGTGTGGCACAGACGATATAATGCGCCGCGCGGGCCTGTTCAGGCATGATCCCGGATGATGCCAACTGCCCCTCGTATGCCTTGACGGCCTGCGTTGTTTCCCGCCGCAGTGTTCCTAAATCAGGCGGGGCCGATCGCGCGCGCAAAGCATGCGCCAAGTTCAATAAAGGCGCAGCAGCCGCCACCACTTGCGGGACCTCACCACCTGACATGCGAAAGCCTGACAGCATTTCAGCAATCGGCAGATCAGCAGCGGGCCTTATAGGTTCAGCAGTGACCTGTTCATCCGGCTCAGCCTGTCCGGCGGGTGTAGGGATACGCGGCCCGGCATCACCACCACCGGGATTGGGCAGAACAACCTTTGGATCGTTGCCGTCTTCGTTATCAAGCGGATCGGATGAAGAAACCATTACCTCAGACCCCAAAGTTCTAATTCAATACCGGGAAACTCTGTCGCTAAATGAATCGCAACCGTCCCTGACTTCTTGATACTATCCCAGATATCGCCCTCGGTCTCTAGATCGAAGTAAACCGTGCCAGAAGAAAACGGCAGTTGCCTTGGTGCAACAGCGGCGGGGCGCACAGGCACACCGGGAAGGGCAACGTTGACCAGTTCGGCGATCCGTTCGACCGGACCCACCTTGATCTGGTTGGGCAGGTTCCGACGCAAAGCCTCGCCCGCCATATCGGCGCGCACGGCCAGGACAAAGCCTGCCTCTTTCAACAGCGACGCATCGCTGATCATACCCACGCGCACCCCATGGCGGCGCTGTTCCAGCGGGATCGGCACAGCACTTTGCTCCATGACCGACGACAATGCCCGGCGCAGGGCCGCCAATACGGGGGCGAAGGTGGCTTCCAGATCATCGTGCCGATAGGCGGGGAATTCTTCGGGCAGACGCGTGGGTTCGGTCAGCGTGGCCAGTTCACCGGCCAGCGCAACACACTGCCGATAAAGCAGTTCAGGGTGGATCTGCCCCGCCTGCGCATTCAGATGCGCCATCACAGGACTGGCCCGGTTCAGGGCCTGCAGCATCAGATAATCGCCCACCTCGGCCGCGCCGCGCAGGCTGGGATCACCGGCGCGTTTGGCAATCGCCTCGGCCCGGTGGCGGATCAAACCCAGAAATTCGGTCAGCAGGCTGGACAACCGCCCACTGGCCCCAACCTTCATAATTGGCGGGATAATATTGTCATCCAGCACGACCGACATATCGCTTTTGACCTCAAGCACCCGGCCCAGCATCAGCTGTTCGAAACCGGCGGTGTCATCGGTTTCCAGTTTCAGCGAAAACCGCAGTCGCCCGACCGAGATTTCGGCGGTAAAGGCACTGTCTGTGTTGTCATCCGCCGCATCATAGTCCGACCGCGTCTGGCGGGCCGATACCGGCCCACCATCGGGCGCGAAACTGGGCGCACCGGGGCGCAACATGGGCAGGGTCAGCAAGACACGGGCGTTCTTGACGGTTTCATCCAGCGTCAGGGGCGCGGGCAGATCGCAGTGTTCAGGCGCGGAAAACGGCGTGCCGTCGGGCAAAACCCCACTGATCGAGGTCAGCGCAAATCGCCCGATCGCCAGGGCAGAATGATCGATCGAAATTTCGGTTAGACCCCAGGGATAAGGGGCCAACGGGCGCGTGGCTTCCACCACCAGATGTTCGGTCCAGCGGTCCGCCTGCTGGAAATGCTGGGTCCGCAGGAACATGCCCTCGGTCCAGGCAACGCGATTGGCCGTTTTCACTTGTCTTCCTTCCCGCTCGTCAATCCACCGGTCGCTGTATCATAGGCATCGCGGAAGGCATCCTTGCCCAACGGCGCATCCTCTGCCGACCATTCCTTGATATACGTGTCCCAGTACTGGGACTTTTTGCCAAAGGGCAGCCCACCATCCGCGGCCGCTTTGGTTTGAATACTGTCTGGCGCCATATCCTGCCTGGCGCGCAAAAGTGTGGCATCAATTGCCATGGAAATTGCACGCTGCTTGCCTGCCAAAGCATTGGCGCGGGCGCGGATCTGATTGGCCGTATCCACACCAGCAAATCCCAGCAACACATCCAGCGAGGCAGCCGCGCGGTCCACGTCAGACGCGGGCAAGGCATTCAGGCCCAACTCGGCCTCAAACCGCTGCGCTTCCTGTTCAAGCTGCTCGATCCCCTCAATCGCCGCGCGCAGCGTCTGACCCGCCGCCCGCATGATCGCCTCGGGATCAGCTGTGATATCGGCCATCGACAGCCCTGCGGCCTCAACAAACAGTTTCAGCAAATCGGTCGAGTGCCCAACGGGCGCGCTGACCTCGGCCGGTTTTTCCTTGGGTGTGTTGATGTGGATGACCTGATCGGTTGCCGGGGCCTGCATCTGTTGGTTCTTGCGGTCGTCTGGAATGTTCCAGTCATCGGGCAACCGCGAGCCGAACGCATTGGCCGATGGAATAGCCGCCACCGTACCATCGCCTTGCGGCAAAAGCGGATCTTTTGACATCCATTCTTCACCCGCCCGTCCCGGCAATGGCCCCGAGGCCCCCGCCCCACCCGGCGCTACATCCGACAGGATTGAACTGATGGTAGGCGCGGAAAATTCGTCCTTGCGCGTGTCCCAGGCGGTACTGGCGGTCTGTTCAATCCGGGCTGTCAGCGCGTGTTCGGCAATCGTGATCTGACTGCCGTGCCCGATCTCAATCGCCTTTTCAGGGACCAGCGGCTGGCCTTCCATCGATACATCGCCTTCGGGCGTCATCTCAAATCCGGTGGTTGAGGCACGAACAGTGACCTTGATCTCATCCCGGCCGGTCGTGGGCAAAATCCACTGGCAGTCGCGCATGGTGCCGACGGTAAAGGGCCTACTGCCATCCAGCACCCGCACCTGCCCCGCATAGGGCCCGCCTGTGATTTCAAGCGTCAAACTCACTGCCATCCTCCGGTCTGTCGTTTTGCCCTTTGCATCATACCGCCGCCTCGATCACGGCCTGGTCGCTGTCCTGGTCACTGGGCTGGGATTTCGCCCAGGTGTTCCACCCCAGACGCGCCATGGGGCCCGCACCCCCCAACTGCGTATCGGGGACGTCCTCCTTGGCCAGAATGACCTGAATATCGAAATCCAGA
The DNA here is from genome assembly GCF_017592335.1 of Pseudaestuariivita rosea. GTDB lineage: Bacteria > Pseudomonadota > Alphaproteobacteria > Rhodobacterales > Rhodobacteraceae > Parasulfitobacter > Parasulfitobacter rosea. Next base: position 10,615 of record NZ_JACNMP010000043.1, read on the forward strand.
ACCGGTCCCAGATAAAGTCGGATCAGGTTTTGCAACGCATCAACCCGTGGCGTGCCGGGTTCCAGCGACAGAAAATCGTGATAGCGCACCGGCCCCACAATGATCCGCACCTTTCCTGATTTGTCGGGCAGAAACGCCCCTGCGGTCGTGTTCTGCCCCAGCAGGGTCGGCCTGCGCGGATTGCCATCCATTTGCGTCTGCTCGGACGGCGGGATCGGCACCCAGCGGGTGTGGAACTGTTTCACCTGAACCGGCAATTGCAACTCAGCCGCCAAAACGGCACGCAGCCCCTGCGCTGTACGTGTGCGCTGCGCCAAAAGACCCGCATAGCGCAACAGCCCATCACGCGGCAGCGGCGTGCGGCGACGCAACTGACCGCTGGACAGACCCATCAGCGAAAACAGCGCTGTCCGTATGCGGTTCTGACCGTCCGAGTTCCAGCGCAGCAGCACCGGCAGGCTGTATTTTTCCGCCGCATGCACGAAAAGCCAGGTCAGCCGGTCCGAAAAGATATCAAAGAAGGCGCCCAACCCCCGCGACCGGCGTCGGTTCGACAGCGCGACCATCTCGGTGTAGGCGGGTGGCAGCGGCGATAGTGGCCCGACAACACCAGCCAGTGCCGTCTGAACCTCAATGCGGTCGTCATGCAGCTGCACCCCATGCACCGGTGTTGCCCGCAGTGCGGTTTCAGGCGGCGCGGTGATGACCAATGGCAGGCCACGATCTGCGGCCTCGGCTTCAGCAATGCGAATGGCTGATATCGGATCGAATGCCTCGGGCTGGTCAACCAGTTTCAGGAAAACGCGCGTTGTTCCAGCGGTTTGGGGCATCTTAGGTACGGCGGGCTGGTTCATAGCATCGCCTCCTCCCCCGCGCGGGGCGGGAAGGTGGCCAGAATATCAGTACGGTTCTTCATCTTCAGCGACAACCGCGTGAAGGTGTTCACCGACGCATAGCAGCCCAGAAACCGGTCAATCATCGTGCCAAAGAAATAGGCATCTGCCTGATCGATCACCTGATCGTCGAAGATCAGCGTCACGTCGGTGCCCGGCACCATGGCATTGCCCAGCCGCGCGATACCGGGATTGGTTTCGATGTCATCGATTGACGCGATCAGGCGTGCGGGTTCCTTGGCCTCGGATATATCATAAAGCCCCAGAATATTGCGCAGCGCAGGCGCGCCGCCCTTGGTGATCGACAGATGGTTCAGCGACAGATGCGACAACAACCGCCAGGCGCGATTGTCAGCATCATCGGGGCTGTATTGACTGGAAATCGGCTGCAGGCAGGTGATGCCCTCGGCGGCCTCAAGCGCGTCGGCCAGATAAAGTCGCGGCTGACCACCCCCAAAGGGCAGTTTGCTGGGCAGATTGCCGTTGGTTGCCAGAATTTCGATGCTGGCGACGGCGTCGATCACGGGCTTTGGCCTGTTCGCCTCGTCAACAAACGCGATTGAGCTTTCACCCGACCGCACACCATCCCGCCGGGAATGGCGGTGAAAATGCCAGGCGACGGTGCCGATGTTATTCCCCGACAGACGATTGAAAAACGGATAGGCGGGGGTCGCCTGACCATCGGTATCGGTCAGGGTCACGGATGTCACCGAGTGCACGCGCTGCGTTTTCGCCCGGCGCGCGTCGGCGATCAGCGGATACTTGGTGCGTGTCCCATCCAGCGTGATCGGCTCGGCCCGTTTGGGGAAATGGTTCACCATCGGCGTGCAGTGCAACAGCAGACTGCCCGACCCGATATCGCGTTCCAACCGGCCGGGGCCTGCATCGAAATAGATATAGATCGTGACCTCTTCGTCCTGGGTCACGCGGGTGACATCGACATCAAAGAACAGAAACTTCTGCGGCAGGGCGAAAAATTCGGTTAGCGTGCGATAGCCCAGAAAGCTGTTTTCGGGATAAGGCAGCAACCATTCGTCATCGCCAAACCCCACCTGCGACACGGCCGAGGCTGGCAGGAACACCGCGTCCGCGTCATTGGAATGCAGTCCGAACCCGACATCTGTGCAGTGGTTGAACAGCAATGTATGCAGGGCGGCCGCCTGACGCGCGGGGGCGGCGATATAAAACCGCAGCTTGCTCAGACCCAGTTCGACCAGCGGCGTCTTTGCGGTCTTGCGTACCGTCACCGCCAGACATCCCGCCGCCTTGCCATCACGGATTTGCGGCGCCTCGATGGGGCGGGCCATCATGCGGATATTCGTGATCTGCACCGGCGCCATGGCCACTGGCTGAGACGTGCGAAACCGGCAGACATCGCCGTCGATCGGGTCCGAGACAATCTGGGTGTGCCGTGGCACCATCTGCACGGCATCCAGCCCATCGGCCGGTTGCACCTGCACCACCGTCATCGATGGCACGGGGCTTAGGTAATGCGGATAAAGCGTTTCCAACAGCGCATCGGTCAGCTCGGGCAGGCTGTCGTCAATCTTTTGCCGGATGCGCGCGGCGGTGAAGGCGAAACTTTGGATCAGGCGTTCGACATGGGGGTCATCGCTGGTATCCTTGGCCAAACGTAGCCGGCCAGCAATCTTTGGGAATGCTTCGCTGAACCGCACGGCCCGCGTACGCAGCGCGGCCAGTTCGTCGTTGTAGAATTCCAGAAAGCGGTTAGCCACGGCCGCCCTCCATCACCGCAAAGCGCTGCGTGACCGGATCAAACCGCGTGTCAAAGACGATAGGCGGCAACCCCTGCTGGATCTGATAAGTGGCCGAGATCCTGATGCGTAAAACACGTTCGGTCGGGTCATTATTCGGGATCAACGTGACCGATAAATCATCCAGCCGCGGTTCAAATCGCGCGATCCGGACTTGCAGTTCTTGCGCCATGGCCTGCCGCTGGCGGTCGGTGACCAGACGGGTGGAAAACATATCCTCGATCCCGAAACTCAGCAGGCTGTCGCCCAGTTCGGAATGTCCGCCCGGCAGGCTTTCGGGGCGGCAGCGGGTGTTCAGCACAATCTCAAGATCACGGCGCAGGGCCGATTTGATATCGTTGATCTGCTGGCCGACCGTCATCAGGGGATCGCGTTCCAGATCGGGATCGTCATCGATCAAACGATCCAGCAGGCTTGTCGCCAGCCGGTCGCTTGTCGCGCGAAACCGATCTGCGGGATCAGCCATTGGCGACCTCGGCTTTGACATGGACAAAACCGATGCTTTCGGCGCCCATGATATCCTTCATCTCGTCCCCCACCAGAAAGGCGCGCTGCCCCTGCCCTGTGACCAGACCGCCAGGCTGTTCGACCCAATCAGTCTGACGGCCCAACTGATGCGCGACACCGGTCGCGCCATAGTAAGTCGCGGGGATCAGAACCTCGGCCGAGGCACCATCGGTCAGCGTCATCCGCGCCTTGCGCAGCGCCAGATCACGGGGCCTTTCAGCAGCGGCAAAATCAAGCGACTGGATCAGGGTGAAATCCACCCACAGATAACTGCCGCCCGTTGTCAGCGCCTCAAGCGCATGGGGGATACGGTCATCCAGATCGCGAAAATCCTCGGCCGGTTCGCCGTTCCAATGCACAGCCACCTCACCGCGCAGATCATCCAGCTGATCCAGCAGCGCCTTTGCGGCATCACCATCCCCATCGCGCAGGGCCAGACCGATCTTGGTCGCCAGCTTGTCGCAGTCTGTGGGGCCTTGCGGAAATTCGGGCACCGCGGCCTCTTCAAACCAACGGTTACGGGCGTAAAGGCCGCGCAGGTAATTGCGATAAGACGCCAATGCGACCGCCTCGTCCGGTGAAATCCGCGACGCCATTTTCAGATGCGTTTCGGCCTTTTCCAGATCGCCACTGCACACACATAAATCCGCCAGAACCACACGCGGCTCGGCCTGATCTGGGTGCTCTTTCACCTGGGCCGAGGCGGCTGCGATCGCACCCTCAAGATCATTGTTCGATAAAAGGTCTGACAGGCTGCTCATGCGATCCTCTTTTGATCATTACTTTCGGCAATCAGATGAAAGGTCGTGGCGATATCATCCAGTTGAAAATGCGGCTGCAGATGAATGGCGCAGGAATAGGTGCCGGGCCGCCCGGCAATTTCCGCCACCTTCACGCCAGCGCGGCGCAGCGGATAGCGCGCGGTCAGGGCTGTGTCGGCATCATCATTGCCCAGACAATACTGCGTCAGCCACTCCATCAGGCGGCTTTGCAGGCTGGCCTCATCCGCGATGCTGCCGACCTCATCACGCATGATGATCTTCAGGTAATGGGCAAAGCGGGCCGTGCACAATACATACTGCAGCATAGACGACAAGCGCGCGTTCCGTTCCGCAATCGCGCTGTTGTAATTCGCAGGCCGGTGCAGTGACGGATTGGCGTTAAACACCGGATCAGACGACAGATAAAGCGAGGCCACGGGGATTATCCCGTTTTCGATCATATACTGTTCCTGAACACTGGTCAGACGTACTTCGACGGGGGGCTGTTCCGACAGCCCGTGCAGATCGGTTTCAAAGTCATGGGGCATGAAAGACGTCACGCGCCCGCCGCCGTCCTCATCCTGATAGGCGCCGCGAATGGCCGCAAACCAACCACTTTCCTTATAGGCCTTCAACACCACCATCGCAAAGGCATAGGCCCCACTGACACAATGCGTCACGCCAAGCGTTTCGTTGAACACAAAACCGTCAATGCGATCAGCGTCCGTCATCCGGTAAGGTTTTCTGATGCTGATCCGCGGCGCGACCAAACCCACGAACCGCGTATCTTCCATATCACGCAGGGCGTTCCAGCGGATGCGTTCGGGCGTCTTGTCATCGCCGCGCAGGTCAAAAGCACCGGACAGATCGGTATAATCCTCAAGCCCCAGACAGTCAGGCGCGGCCGATGCGATAAACGGGCAAAAGGCTGCAGCCGCCACCGACGCAATCTGGCGCAGAACGGCGATTGAGTCCCCCCGTTCGCGGGTGACATCGACGCCAATGTCATAGTCCCCGATCAGCAGACCAAAGGGCAACCCGCCGGGCATCCCCAGTTCTTCGTCATAGATCAGCTTGAACAGATGGCTTTGATCAAAATCCACGCTGCGTTCCATATTGCGCGCCAATGCCTTCCAACTGACATTCAGGATCTTGATCAAAACCTCGCCGTCGCTGCCGTTTTCTGCGACCAGTTTGTGCAGAACCATCCAGCGCCCGGCCAGCGACATGAATTCGGGGGCATGGATAATTTCATTGACCTGCGCCGTCAGCGCCTGGTCAATCCGTGCGATCAACCGGTCCACACGTGCAGTCAGGGCCCGATACCGGGCCCTGGACAAAGCGTCATCCGCAGTCTGTTCCGTCAGGACTGCTGTATCAGGCATCATCAGTTCTTTTCGGGTATCCGGGCCACCATCCGCAACGATGTTGTCAGCTCTTCCATCTGCAACCAGGGCCGCAGCCAGGCCACGGCATTATAACTGCCGGGTCTGCCGGGAATTTCCTGAACTGATACCTTGGCATCCCGCAGCGGATATTTCGCACGCATCTCAGGCCCGGCTTCATCATTGGCGTTGACATAGTTGTTGATCCAGCGGTTCAGCCACTGTTCACAATCCTGCGCCTCCATGAACGATCCGATCTTGTCGCGACCGATCACCTTCAGATAATGCGCAAAGCGTGACGTCGCCATGATATAAGGCAGACGCGCTGAAATTGCGGCATTGGCGGTGGCCTCGGGCGTGTCGTACTTCAGGGGCTTGTGCGTGGTCTGGGCCCCGAAGAACACGGCATAATCGGTGTTCTTGTAATGGCACAGCGGCAGGAAGCCCATGTTGCCCAGTTCCGCATCGCGCCGGTCGGTGATCCCGATTTCGGTCGGGCACTTGATGTCCACGTCGCCTTCATCGGTCGAGAACAGGTGCATTGGCAACCCTTCGACCTTACCGCCATTTTCTGCACCACGAATGGCCGTGCACCAACCGTATTCGCCAAAGGCTTCGGTCAGACGCGCGCCCATGACATAAGACGCATTCATCCAGCAGTAATTGTTATGCGGAATACGGTCGCCTTCGTATGCGATAGCCTCGTCATAATCGAACTCTTCGATCGTGCGGGTCCGCGGACCATAGGGCACACGGGCCAGCGCACGCGGCAATGTCAGCGTGACAAAGCGTGAATCTTCGCTGGCACGGAAATTCCGCCACTTGGCATATTCCGACGTGTCGAAAATCTTGGACAGATCGCGCGGTTTGCTCAGTTCAGTGTAATCTTCGAACCCGAACAACTTGGGGCTGGCGGCCGAGATAAACGGCGCAAAAGCCGCGGCTGAAACCGAGCTCATGTTCTGTAGGCATTCAAGATCCTCGAACCCGTTGTCGAATTCATAATCCCCGATGATCGCGCCAATCGGTTCACCGCCGGGTGTGCCGAATTCATCCTCATAAATCGCCTTGAACAGACGCGACTGGTCGAATTCAACTGCCTTGGCCAGATCGCGGCCAACCTCTTTCTTGGTGGCGTTCATGACCCGGATCTTCAGGTTCGAACTGGTGTTAGAATTCTTCACCAGATAATGCAGACCGCGCCATGTGCCTTCCAGTTTGCCGAATTTGGGCGACTGCATGATCTCGGCCAACTGCTGAGAAATCTTGGCATCGATTTCCTCGACCGCCTTGGTCAGCGTGATCGTCAGATTGCGGTTGAACGTCACCGTGCCTTCAAGTGCTGCATCGGTCAGCGCGCGCATCAGCTCTTTGGTGCGATCCGGTTCCGTCTGTTTGGTTGCCCCTATAACCTGATCCAACAGGCCCGCATCTTCTGTGACCGCTTCTGCTCCGGTCTGAGCGTCGGTTTTCGTTGCCATTACGCGTTGTCTCCATCAGTGCCTGATTGCGCCTTGATCTCGTCAACCATCTTCTTGACGGCATCGTTGTCCTGCAAAATCTTTTCCAGCAGCAGCTCCAGCTCTTCTGACCGGTCCGCCTTGCTAAGCAGATCGCGCAATTGATTGCGGCTTTCCAGCAGCGCCTTCAGCGCGGGTACTTGATCCACAACCGCGGCCGGTTCGAAATCATCCAGCTTGGAAAACTTCAGATCAACATTCATCATGCTGTCTTCGTCATCCGACAGCGTGTTCTTGACCTTCATGTTCAGACCGGGCGTCATGCGCTGCATCACTGCGTCGAAATTGTCGATGTCGATCTGCACAAACTTGCGCTGACCAAAAGGCTTCAGTTCTTCGGTCGGATCGCCGGAAAAGTCACCAAGAACGCCCACGACGAACGGCAATTCCTTTTCGACCATCGCGCCCTCTGTTTCCACTTCATACTTAATGTGGACGCGGGGCTTGCGTACCTTTTCCAACTTGTCGTGTACACTGGGCATATTTTTATTCCTTTCGGATCAGTTCACGTCTTTTACAAACTCAAATCTTTGCGGGTCGCCCCGCCAAAAGCCTTCGGCCAAATCTGCATCGCCAATCAAGACAAAAGCATGACACATCTAATACTTACTCGCTATCAGCTTTTTTGCGAATACCTGCGGTCGTCATGAAGGACCGGCGCATATTTTCGTCAGGGATCAGTTCTTCCAGCAGCTTCATGAAATCCATCCGACCGCGGTCCACGATTGTTTCCAGCGCATGGCTGATGGGGGAATGCGGTTCCGTTTTTCGAAAGAAGGCCGCGATTTCCATAAGCCGGGCAAAGGCTTCATCCCGGGTTGTAATTGCTCCACTTGCCTTGGCGTCAGATTTAGCGCCGCTCTTGGCCACCTCATCACTATCCTCGGTCGCGTCCACAGGGGCCACGACCTGCGACGACAGCCACATGATGATCTCATCCAGCGTTTCCAGAATAAGGCCAAAAGGTGGCGCATCGGCACCATATTTTTCGGTCAGGATCTGGTCTGACTGACGAATGGCCGCGCGGGCTGCTTCGATGTGACCAAATTGCTGAAGCATGACGTCATTGCCGGCTTCACCAATCGCACCCACCAGGGCGGCCTCATTCCCGCTTTGCCGAAACCAGTATGCATTGTTCCCATAGCCCCCGCCCGGCAGCAGGGAAACCAGGCGCAAAGGCTGGATCAGCGCGCCCTCGCGTCCGCCACCGTTCAACCCTGTCAGGGGATCATAGCGATCGGCCTCGGTCTCTTCCGGCAGGGGGAACAGATCGGTGCCAAAGGTTTCAAGATACTGCAATAACAGACCATAGCCGCGGGCAAGTCCCTGAAATCCGGACAATCTGGTGTCGGCCTCGATCAGCCAGGCCAGAACCTCGATATCCTTGGAATGATTGGCCAGCACCTCTTCGGCGGTTGACTTCACCTCTTTCCACTCTGGGCAAACAACCAGACTTTGTTCGACGCTTTCCAGCTTTTCCAGACGTCGTTCTTCCGCGCGGACATGACTGCGAAGATCACGCAGCTTGTAATACAATGGCTTCGCGGCGTCATTTTCACGGATATCTACCCCGATGGGCGCTTCGGCAGAAATGGCTGCCGCAAGGGGATCAGCTTCAATTGCAGCTTGATCGTTCAATCTTAACTCCTCAACCGTTGCACGAACGCAAACCTGAAAGCCTTTGTGGAAACTTTATGTCTAAACTAGGTTGCGAATCAGGCGTGCTGCTTTAAATTAAAATTAGGTTATCGAAATTTATCGGCATTAAAAACCGAAGTTCAAGCGGGTTCATTCTTTTTGAGGTATTTGGATAGTGGCTGCAATTGATCTACACGTTCTGATTCAGCATCTCGCCCCAAACTTACGATCTACGCTTGAAAAAGCGGCAGCACTTGCCGTGCGCAATGCCAACAAATCGATTGAGATCGAGCATTTTGTTTACACAATGTGCGAAACCCCCGAAATCGCCGAGGCGCTTGAAAAGGCCGGGTGCGACGCGCCGACCGCGATCAAAGAGGCACAGCTGGCGATTGCATCCCTGCCCCGCGGTCATGGGTCGGCCCCGTCGATGTCACAAAATATCGTCACGCTGGCCCGCGAAGCCTGGCTGACAGCGTCCTTGCGCTTTGGCCACGGCCAGATCACCGATGAGACGCTGTTGCTGACCCTGGGCACCGAAAGTGATCTGCGGTCGGCCCTGCGTGTGGCAGCGCCGTCGCTGTTGAAAATGAATCTGGCTGCACTGGAAGATGCCGCGCGTGAGGCATTACCTCAGCCCGAACCGGGCGCCGCCCCCACCGCACAGCCTGCCCCATCCGCGACGGGCGGCGAAGATTTTCTGGCCGCCTACGCCACCGACCTGACCGCTGACGCCAAAGCAGGCCGCATCGATTCCGTCATCGGTCGCGATGCCGAGCTGCGCCAGATGATCGACATTCTGATGCGCCGTCGCCAGAACAACCCGATCCTTGTGGGCGAAGCGGGCGTGGGCAAAACCGCTGTGGCCGAGGCCTTTGCCCTGATGATCGCCGAAGGCGAAGCGCCCGACCGTTTGAAAGACGTCTCGCTGATGGCGCTGGACCTCAGCCTGTTGCAGGCGGGCGCGGGCGTTAAGGGCGAATTCGAACGGCGCCTCACGGGCGTGGTCGATCAGGTTAAAGCCTCGCCCAAGCCCATCATTCTGTTCATTGACGAGGCCCACACCCTGATCGGGGCCGGCGCCCAGTCGGGTCAGGGCGATGCGGCCAACATCCTGAAACCGGCACTGGCGCGGGGTGATCTGCGTACGATCGCGGCGACCACCTGGTCCGAATACAAGAAGTATTTCGAAAAAGATCCCGCCCTGACGCGTCGCTTCCAGACGGTCAAGGTCGATGAGCCTGATATCGAAACCGCCGTCCGCATGATGCGGAAAATCGCACCGCGGTTCAAAGATCACCACAACGTCCGCATCCGCGACCGCGCCCTGCGCGCCGCTGTTGAATTGTCGGCGCGATATATCCCCGAACGGCAACTGCCGGACAAAGCCGTCAGCCTGATCGACACCGCCGCCGCCGCAGTCACGCTCAGCCGTCAGACCCAACCCGCCGCCCTGCAGGATCTGCGCCGTGAGGTCGAGCTGCTGGACAGCGAAATCGCCGCCCTGCAGGCCGAACTTCTGGATGACGACGCCAAGGCACGGCTTGAGTCACTGCAAAAAGATCTGGCCGCTGCGCAGTCTGAAGCCGCCGTGCTGGAAGACCGCCTGCAACAGGAAACCAAACTGGTAACCGAGGCGGACGAAATCGAAGACAGCCTGTCCAAAGACGGCGAAAACTTCCTGCGTCTGACACAGGCCGAAAAGGCCCTGCATGATGTTCAAGGTGAAAGCCCTTTGATCCATCGCGTGGTCGATGACGAAGCCATCTCCGCGGTTGTCGCCCGCTGGACCGGCGTGCCCACAGGCCGCCTGATGCGGGATGAAATCACCGCCGTTTCCAGCCTGAGCGACCGCCTGAAAACCCGCGTTCTGGGCCAGAACGGTGCGATCGACAAACTGTCCGAAGCGATGCGCGTATCCCGCGCGGGCCTGACCGATGAACGCAAGCCCACCGGTGTTTTCCTGCTGGTCGGCACCTCGGGCGTGGGTAAAACCGAAACCGCGCTTGGCCTGGCCGATGAGCTTTACGGCGGCCCCGCTGGCCTGACCGTGATCAATATGTCGGAATATAAGGAAGAGCATAAAGTCTCTCTTCTGATGGGGTCGCCCCCCGGTTATGTCGGCTACGGCGAAGGTGGTGTTCTGACCGAAGCAGTCCGCCGCCGCCCCTATGGCGTGCTGCTGCTGGATGAAATGGACAAGGCCCACCCAAGCGTTCAGGACATCTTTTATCAGGTCTTCGACAAAGGCACCCTGCGCGACGGTGAAGGGCGCGATGTCGACTTCCGCAATACCACGATCATCATGACCGCAAATACCGGGACCGAAACGCTGGCGACCCTGGCCGAAGACCCCGACACCATGCCCGAAGGCCGCGCCTTGGAAAAGGCGCTAAAGCCCGAATTGCTGGAAACATTCAAGCCGGCTTTTTTGGGCCGAGTGGCAATTTTACCTTATATTCCGCTGACAAAGGATGTCTTGGGTGGTATAGTCGATATACAGTTGGGCAAAATCGCCGATCGGACCAAAGTCACCTACGGAACCGATCTGACCATTAGCGATAAGGCCCGATCTTACATAGTCGAAAATGCCGCGGCGGGCGATACCGGCGCGCGCGCAATTGAAACCATGCTGTCACAAGACCTTCTTCCAAAAGTGGCAGATTACTTCTTAGAATCGCTCATCTCTGGCGGTGTGCCAAAGATGGTCGTCCTTGATATTGATGCAGATAGTGATTTCGTTTTAGAGGCAGAAACACCGCATCGAAACAAGGCTACCTAAGTTGTCGGCGTCGGAATTTCCCGATGGCGGCAGCACCAAATGTACTTCGGTACGATATTTTAAAAACTGAAACCTGGAGACTTATACAATGCCAATTTACCTGCAGCATGATAGCATTCCCGGCGAAGCAACGCATCAGGATCACGTTGGATGGTGGGATATCGAGTCGCTGCACTGGAATGTGTCGCGGAACATGAATACCCAGGCTGGTTCGAGTGCCAACCGTGAAGCATCAGAGCCTGTTATCAGTGAGGTTATCGTAACGAAAGTTACCGATTCATCCTCAGTAGGTATTTTCAAGGAAACCTGCACAGGCAACATCGGCAAAACAGTCGTGATTGATCTGGTCACAACGGGTAATCCCGGCCAACAATACACGAAATATATCCTCAGCAATACATTGCTGGCCGGATATTCGGTGGACACAAGCGGTGATCGCCCAATCGAAACCATTCGTTTGAATTTCACACATATCGAACAGAAATTCACACCTTACAAAACAGATGGATCTGCAGATTCGCCAAAGCTCTTCAGCTACGATCTGGCAACTGCCGTTGGCTCCTGATCATTATCTTATACAAAGCAAAAGGGCGCCCAAGGGTGCCCTTTTGTGTTTTGCGCATAGGTCGTTGTGGCGTGCCCCCCATCGGGTGGTCCGGTTTGATTGTTAAAGCGTTTCGTTCTGAACCTGAATTGCGAGGGATTCCGTTGAGTGCTGATCTGTGATTCATCCTGTTTGTGAAAATGGATCATGTCAGCACCTTTGCCGGATGCGCTTCGAGCGCGGTTTCAGAAGTATATTGAAGAAGAATTAAGCGGTCTCGCAGCGGCGTTGCGTCTGAAGGTTTCGCCCGCCACGGGTGCGCCGTGGGCGCGGCAGGTTCGGACCATCGGCCATGCTGATCCCGCACCGCAGGGGCCTCCGCGCAGCAAGGGAAAGCTCGCACCGCACGAGGCCTTTCTTGAGGAACTGGTCGCGCAAGATCCCGACCTCACACTCTTCGGGTTGCTCTAAAGGACAAGGGTAAACCCGCTCCACATCCGTTGCGCCCTTCGGTGTCCTGATCATCCGCCTATGCCGACCTGCCTGTCAAGAAAGACCCGCATGCGCGGGTCTGAGGATCGATGAGGAGGATCACATGATCAGATTAGTTACAATGATTGAGCTGGAGCGCTTGACGAACAACCAGTTGGAGGAATTACGCATTGCACTGCATCACCTGCTGGCCCTGGGCGAACCAGGCACAACTGACCGCAGAAATATTTTAGCGTCGCGGGAAAACATTGACCGTGTCTGCAATTACCACAGAGCAAAACGTGCGCCATCGCTGTGAAGCGGTTTACGCAGTGTTTGCATGTCGCCACTAAGAAGTTCTGTGGACGTCAATGATAACCCTATGATCCATAAGTCATAAAGAAAATTTATGATCCTAAGATCATATTGATATTTTATGATCTACAGGTCATACTGATTGACAGGAGAACACATGAAATATCTTGCACGCTCACCACAAGAAGTTGGACATGCCATTCGCGAGGCACGGAAGGCACAAAAGCTCACCCAGAAAGATTTGGCCATTCGCAGTGGTGTTTGGCAAGAGACCATCTCAAAAATCGAAAACGGTCTCTCAGGAACCAAGCTGGAGACAATATTCGATATCCTCTCGGCGCTTCAGCTTGAAGTTACAATCCATAATCGCAGTAAGGGATCATCTGCATCGCTTGAGGACATCTTCTAAGATGGGTCAAAAACGCATCTATGTGCCCTTGAACATATTCTTGAACGCGCGGCACGTTGGTCAGCTGTTGCGTGAAAGCAGTGGTGCAATCAGCTTGCCTATGATTTCAAAAATGGCACACCTCTGCGCTACAGCCAGTATATGTCGCGCGCGCTGACGTTTATTGTCCCTTTGACTGTTTTGGGCATCGTGATCACCATTGCAGCAGGCATCGGGCTGGTTCTGCTGATTGTGCCCGGTATCTGGATTTATGCAGCCTGGTGCGTGACTACACCTGCCGTTGTCGTTGAGCGCGCAGGTTTCGGCGGTTTGAACAGAAGCTTTGAGCTGACGCGTGAGTATCGCTGGCCGATTGTTGGGTTGCTTATTTTGTTGGGTTTGATCCTGATCGTGATTTCTATTCCATTCGGATTGGTGTCAAATATGATGATCGGTCTGAACGTTTTTGATATTGAAAGCCTGCCATCAGCAGACGCGCTGTCTTCGATCGACGTCATGCTCTGGGTCCTGATCAACAGCGCCGCATCTGCAATCAGCTATGGCCTGGGATGCGTGGCCGTCGCACTCGTCTACATCCGCCTGCGCCAGATCAAAGACGGTGTAGGCGTTGCGGATGTGGCTGACGTTTTTGATTAAGGCGGTCAGACGAATCAAAAGGTGCTGATCAACTCAGCGCCTTATCGATTGTGTGGATGGCATCTGCATAGACGCTCGTTCGCAGCGACTTCCCGAACGTCTTTCGCCTGATTGTATCAGACAGCGATCCGCAAGCTAGAGCAAGATGAGATCAGGTTGAAGCGTATCCTGAGTTGACAAGGTAATTCGCACATTCCTGCGGGGTGAAGCGGTCGAGCAGCTTACCGATCCTGCGCCATGTTGCCTCTATCGTGCGTTCGGCGGCGTCTCG
>NZ_JACNMP010000044.1 GCF_017592335.1 Pseudaestuariivita rosea
GGTCGGCGACAGTGAATCAGCAAAATAAGCCTATGTGAATCCCCCTTGATTCAGGTCGATTTCATCACGCTCTAGTTTTTTGCTTTGATCCTGAACTGTGGCGGCGATACTCAATCTTTGTTTGAAAAAGCCACTCTTCTTTAATGGATTTAATGGAAAGTTACTAAAACTATTGTGTGCAATGAAATCCAAGCTGGGACAGATTCAGACCAATTGACTGCGTCATGCAACAAAAATCCGACTAAAGACCGTAGCTGTTCGCAAAAAGGCGGCCGGTGAAACAGATCTGAAAAACATAAAGTGCGATGACTTGTGCAGGTCTTTTGTGTTAATCGCGGAAACTGAGCCGAAATAGAAGTATTTCTGATGCATTAAGCGCAATCGTCAGGTGCATTTCCGGCGCATCGTCAGTTTCAGGGTTAAACGCATCTTGGATTGCAAGCGACGTTGGATTACTATTTAACCAGATTCATTTATTGCCCGAGGATTGTTTTGATGAACGTCTCTGCGGATTTTATACAGGCTGATCGGATAGTGCGGATTGATGGGCTGTTGGGCTCGGATCAGCTTCTGGCGGAAAAATTGTATATGCGGGAGGCGGTGAGTGATCTTTTTGAGATGACACTCGCTTTGCGCTCGAAGGCCAATGATTTGCAGCCTGATCAGGTGGTGGGCAAGCTGGCCGATATCAGTCTGGATGTTGGCGGGGGCGAACGGCGGGCCTGGAATGCGCTGGTCGTGCAGATGATCGCAGGGCCCAAGGTCAGCCGCGCGATGCAGAGTTATCAGCTGGTCCTGCGGCCTCAGCTGTGGTTGCTGTCGCAGAAATCCGACTGCCGCATCTGGCAGGACATGACCAGCGTCGAGGTCTGCGAGATGCTCTTGTCAGAACACGGCCTGCCCGCGCCGGTCACCAAGGGTATTGTCACGCAGCCCGACCCGCAGCATTACAGCGTGCAGTATAATGAGACCGACCTGGCCTATCTGACCCGGCGGCTTGAGGAAGACGGTCTTTTTTACTGGTTTGAACACGAAAAAGGTAAACATACCCTTCACATCGCCAGCCATCCGTCGGGCTATCTGGGCGGTGAGGACGTGCGCTTTGCGGCCGGATCGACGGATCGCAATCACATTAATCGTTTTGAAACCCGCTTCAGCTACACCCCCGGTGTGCGGGCCGCGCGGGACTGGAATTTCCAGACGCCGGGCACCGTGCCCGGGGCGGACGCGCCCAGTCTGGTCAGCCTGCCGAAGAACGGCAGTTATGAGCTGTTTGAGTACCCCGCGGTTGGCGGGTACGGCACCGGGGCGGCCTCGGACAAGATCGACGACGGGTCGGTTGAGCGACAGGTGAAGCTGCGGATGCAGGCGGTTGAGGCCGACCACCAGCGGGTCGAGGGCGCGGGCAATGTGCGCAGCTTGTCCCCGGGGTCGAAGTTCACGCCCTATGATCAGGCGAACCCGGATGCGGCCTTCGACGAACACGTTGTGCTGGCGATCGAGCATGAGGCGCTGGATGCCAGCTTTGAAACCGGCGGCGGCCAGCCCGAATACCGCAACCGCTTCCTGGCACTGCCTGCGACGGTGCCCGCCACCCCCCACCGCGCCACGCCGCGCCCGCGCATCGACGGCACCCAGGTGGCCATCGTGGCCGGCCCCGAGGGCGAAGAAATCCACCCCGACGAATACGGCCGCATCAAACTGTGGTTCCCCTGGGACCGGCGGGCTGCGAAGGACGGCACCGACACCTGCTGGATCCGCGTGATGCAGAACTGGGCCGGCAGTGGCTGGGGCGGCCAGATCATCCCCCGCATCGGCATGGAGGTCATGGTCACATACCTCGAAGGCGACCCCGACAGACCCGTCGTCACGGGGATCGTGCCCAATGCCCAGCAGCGCGTGCCCTACGACCTGCCCGCGAACAAGACCAAATCCGTCTTTCGAACCAACACACACAAAGGGTCCGGCTTCAACGAACTGAGCTTTGAAGATGAGGCCGATCAGGAGCTGATCTATATGCATGGTCAGAAAGACCAGCAGATCGACATCCTGAATGATCGCACCAAGACCATCGGCCAGGATCAGTTCGAAAGCGTGGGTCGTGACAAGGCGATCACCGTCGGTCAGGACCACACCGAAAGTGTGGGCCGCGATGCCCGCCACACCGTGGGCCGCGATGTGGTCTATAACGTGACCCAGACGCAGCAGGAAAAATACGGCAAGGACCACGTGCATTACGTGGGCAACATTCATAAACAGGATGTCTATGCCGACCATCTGGTGACCATCGGACGCAATATGGAAGAAAGCGTGCGGGGCAAATACGTGCTGAACGTGAACCAGTCGATCACCAACAACACAAAGCATCACACGCTGATGGCCTTTGACAAGTTTGAGATCAAGGGGCCAGGCGGCAAGATCACGATCGATGGATCGGGGATCACGCTGGAGGCCGCGCAGATCAATCTGAAGGGCAATGTGTCGATGGGCGGCTCTGGCGGTGCACAGGTTCCGACATTGTCAGGCGCGGCCAATGACGCGCTGCCGCTGTGCGAAGAATGCCTGGCGCAAAAAGGTGACGAGGCATGAAGCCCGTGGCCCGCGTGGGCGACACCCACGCCTGCCCGAAGTGCGGCACCAACACAATCATCCAGGGCGGTCGTGCGCAGGTCGATGGCCGCCCCATCGCCCGCCTCGGCGATGCCTGCGCCTGCGGGGCCACGATCATCGAAGGGGCTGGCAACGGCGCCGACGACGGCAAACCCATCGCCTACCTTGGCTGCAAAACCAGCCACGGCGGCACAATTACAACCGGCTCACCCACCCATAAGGTTAAGCCGTAAGACATATTTGTTGAAAGATTTAACCAGTCCATGACCGACCACGACGGCGCGAACTTCAACCAGTGGGATGTGACCGCCGACCCACAGACGGCGCCTGACACCCCCAGCCTGATCATCGAAACAATCAAAGGCATCAAACCGCTGGACGATCAGTTTGGCATCGATCCCAAGAAAACAGTTCCCGATGCGCTCTATGATGTGCTGTTCGGACAACCCGACCCAACGGCGACTGAGATCGAAGCAGCAGGCGGCGACCCAAAGGCTGCCCCACCCCTGCACACCTACGCCATCCTCGATGCCGCCAAAGTGCTCAATCTGCCCGAACTGCTGGCCAGCTCGAACCTTGAGCACCGCTGCCTGTTCAAGGGCCAGGCCGAAGACGACCTGCGCGACGTCGCCCCCTGGATCGTCAAACTCGAAGAGGGCAACAGCTTCACCCGAAATCTCTTCACCCAAGACACCAAAAACCCCGCCCCATGGTACCTTTGGGACAAAAACCCAGGCATCTACATCAGATCAACCGCCAGCCTCAACGACCTGTGGAAACACTTCAGGAAGTTCACGAAGGTCCAGGATGAAACAGGAAAATGGTACTATTTTCGGTTTTGGGAACCAGCGGTTCTGTTGGCGTATTTACAAGATATTCCCGACCCGAATTGGCAACGGTTTTTCACCAATGGTATAAAGTTGAAAAATTGACGCATTGGTTCTGCTCGGCACGGATGATTTGTTTTACAAACTATCGTGCGACGGCATCGACTCCGCTATCTATAGTACAACACAAGCTGTTTACTTACCACGCCTACGTGAATTGACCTTGCGACAGAAGGCCGAACAGCTTTTACAGGAATTGAGCGATTATCCAAAATACAAAGGGATCATTACGGGCGACGATGCCCAAATCGAAATTGCTCACCAGGTCATGATCCATATGTATCGACAAGGCTTCAAAAGCAGCTATCACATGCGATATTTTATCGCTTGGGCCATTACCATTGCTCCTGATGTCATCGAACACTTTCAAGAAACCCAGCAAATCGTAGCATCTAGCAAAACAAACGAACAAAAGTTCGCCGATCTCTTCAAAGCATTAAAAACCTTCTACCCCAAAAAAGTGGTCCCCTTTATGGCTGATGATACTGAACTTTACGATTTGAACGACGATAGCGGTGCAGGCCAGCAGTGCACGGCAGAGGTGGTGCTGGTCCCGGTCAGTCTGAATGACTTCGATCTGGATCAGGTATTTGCAGGTTGCGAAGTTGATACTGAATGTGGTCTCGACATCGCCACCATCGACAACGTTGTGGCATCCGATGAGCTCTTCCCTCCAATCTATGATGGCGCCCCCCTTACATTGGACGGATTGATGGATTGCTTCGCCCGAAAGTGCCTGACTTCAGCACCTACCGGTTAGATTTAGGGGTTTGCGCAAGGGAGGATTTCTGGTTCATCGAAGCCATTATGGAGCGAAGATGAACAAGAA
>NZ_JACNMP010000045.1 GCF_017592335.1 Pseudaestuariivita rosea
CTGAGATTCTATGATCCGAGAATTGCAGTCTCGTACCTTACGAAAGTGCACCGATTTACAAAACGCTTCCTAAGCATATCGAACGCTGAACAAGCGATTTCGGTGATCATAACGAATAAGACTGAAGCATACCATTTGCATTTGACTCAGATAGTCAAGGACAGACCAACTGGCATTTATAGGATGGATGACGATGACAAGCGCATATTCCCAGAGCTGACTTTCCTAAGCCGCGCAAATGTGCTTCTTGAGAAACTAAAGCACAGCTTTTCATTTGAAACTGACAATGAAACCTATCGTGAAGCTGTCCTTAAAACCATGTATCGAATGCATGAATATGGGTTACGGCAAAAACAACAGTTGGAACAACTCGTAACTTGGGGTCTATTCTACGGCTCGCATTTTGAAGAAGATGATCCGGATGGTCGACTATTGGAGATATGCTTGCAGCAGGATCTAGAGCCATTAGCAAAGTTCACCGCATTTTCGAAACGTTTGAGAGAGCTGCATTAATGCAAAACGGACAAATGTCCCAAAGTCCAAAAGAGATAATTGCATTGCACGACACTTGGCAGTCTCTGCGCGTCTTCATCACGATATCAATGCTGTTTCCGACCCCTTTTTCAACCAAGCCTGACACCCGAATAATAGAACAAGTTTAAGGGTTTAAGACAGCACTGATTACTCGGTTGGCGTTTTGCAGTTACCTATAAAGCGTATTGTAAACTGCTTGATCTGGTTTTTTATGAATCACACCGATTGAAACCGTGGAACCTGAATTTCGATTGATCCTAACGTTTGATCAACCACTGGATCGCTGTGTCATACCCATTGGCCTTCAGCAGTGAAATTTTCGATGGCCAGTGTGCGGGGCAGACGATCATTGCGGTCTGCATATCCCTGCGGGCGAAGGCGGCTTCGGCCTGGCGTAGCAGATCGGTGGCCTCGGCGCCCGAGGCCGACAGGGTCGTGATTTCGGCAAAGTTCGCGTGAAAGAAATCATCGATTACACCGATCTGGTTCAGATCATGGGCTGGCGGGAAGTGCAGGGGCGAAGCCGGCTGCGCAATCGCATACCCGCGAATATCATCGGCTGGCCCGGCGACCAGCATGTCGCGGTCGGTCAGGGTCAGACTTTTGTGCATCCATGCGTCAAAGCGCGCGTCGGCCTCGGGGTGGCGTTTCCAGAATATGTTGATCTGCTCAAGTACGGCGCGGTGACGGGCGCTTTGTTCGACAAGGCGCGGGATATCATCCTTGCCCGCAGGTCTGATCATGTCTGGCGCCGTCCGATCCGCAAAACCGGTCTTTGACAGATAAAGTGTCAGTGGCACATAACCTGCCGCAGCATAATGGGTTTGCCATCGGCTGCCTTCGGCAACCTGCGCCAACAGGATTTGCGCGCCGTCCGTTCGCATGGCGTCTTCGGCCGCGGCGATCAGCGTTGCGCCGGTTTCAGGTGGTGCGTTATCGGTCAGGCAGCAGTCTTCCATCATCAGGCCGGGCGCACCGTGATCACCGGCATAGATCGGTGGAACGGGGATATGCAGCACGTGGGCCAGTCCGCAGATGCCGCCTGCGGCTTCGGCAACCAGCCACTTTTGTCCAAAAGGCGCCTTATCGGACTTCAGTACGGTTTTCAGTGCCGTTTCGATGCGAAGTGCGGCATCATCGGCAACAGGCCAGAACGCAGGGTTCTGATCTTGACGTTGCTGCGCGTCCTTCAGCAAAAGACCCGTCATGTCAGGAATATCTTCCGGGCGGGCAGGGCGAATTGAAGGCGACATCGGACAGGACCTTTCTGTGGCCCTTTTCATCTATGCGCGGATTCAGTGTATTGAAAGGGGCGGGGTGTCGGAGCCGCCCCCAACGGATGTCAATGCGCCATGAAGACGGGGATATCCGATGCCTCAAGCGTGTTGCGGGTGGCGCCGCCCAGAATGGCTTCACGGAACCGCGAATGCCCATAGGCGCCCATCACCAGCATTTCGGCCCCGATATCCTGGGCGTGACGTTGTAACTGGTCGGACACGCGGGGCAGGGTCTTGGCGATCACACAGACCTCAACCGATACACCGTGGCGCACCAGATACTGTGACAGCAGACCGCCGGGATCGGAGCGGTTCGCGCCGTGGCGGGGCGGATCGACGATGGTGACATAGACCTGATCGGCCTGTTTCAGGAAAGGCAGGGCGCGACGCACGGCCACCAGGCTTTCGCGGCTTTCGTTCCAGCCGATGACGATCTTTTTCGGAAAGGCCGGTGCCTTGACCGACGGTGGAATGATCAGCACTGGCGCCTGCCCTTCGAACAGGGCGATTTCCACCAGCGCCTCCATCTCGGCCCCGCAATCCTTGCCATAGGGCTTTTCCAGAACCACTAGATCGGAAAACCGCGCGCGTTCGGCCACCAAAGGCGACATGCTGGCCAGTTGCGTCGCCGCCGTTTCCAGACCAAATCGCAGATCGGCGCCCTCAAGCCGTTTTTGCGCAGCGGCCGTCACAGCATTCGCCGTCTCGGTCGCCTGTTCCAGCGAAAACTGATGGATCAGCGCATTGGCCCCGGAATAATAATACCCCACCTGCGTCGGATCGACGCCAAGGGCCAGCACATCCAGATGCGCATCCTCAGCGCGGGTCAGGTTAATTGCATGGTCCAGACAGGTATCGGTCTGGGTTTCATTGGTCAGAACGGTCAGAATCGTTTTCATAGACATCGCGTGCCTCCGTTTTGCATTGGGGTCAGAATACAGACAATTTGACGCGCTTTCTTTGACGATGATCAAACGCGGCTTTGCGAAAACTTGACCCAGATCAAGGCGGCTGGACAAAGGCCTGTGCAGAACACCCACACTGCAAAAAGCCCGTGGTGCGTTTCCAGGACGCATTCGGGAAGGGAACAAAAAGGACGCATCCATGTGGGACTATATCAAGTTGGTCATACTTGGCGTTTTCGCGCTGTTTTGTGCGATTGCGGCCAGTTATGCACGTGATTTTGCCTACCAGGTGCATGCAATCATTCTTATGCTTGTCTCGGCCGGTCTGTTCCTGTGGACGCTGCGCGGGATCGACGAGCCCAAGCCAGTCATACCCACAGGTTACATGGATGGACCGATCCGTGCGGGCGTGATTGCAACGGCATTCTGGGGCGTTGTCGGTTTTCTGGCCGGCACATTCATCGCTTTTCAATTGGCGTTTCCGGCGCTGAATTTTGAATGGGCACAAGGCTATGCCAACTTTGGGCGTCTTAGACCGCTGCACACCAGTGCGGTGATTTTTGCCTTTGGTGGCAATGCGTTGATCGCGTCCTCGCTTTATATTGTCCAGCGCACAAGCGCGGCTCGTCTTTGGGGCGGCAATGCTGCCTGGTTCGTGTTCTGGGGCTATAACCTGTTCATCGTACTGGCGGCGACGGGGTACTTACTGGGCGCGACGCAGTCGAAAGAATACGCTGAACCCGAGTGGTACGTGGACCTGTGGCTGACCATCGTCTGGGTGGTCTATCTGGGCGTTTTCCTGGGCACGATCATGAACCGCAAGGAAAAGCATATCTATGTGGCCAACTGGTTCCTGCTTAGCTTTATCGTCACTGTGGCGATGCTGCATGTGATCAACAACCTGTCGGTGCCTGTGTCGATTTTCGGATCGCGGTCCGTGCAACTGTTTGCAGGTGTGCAGGATGCGATGGTGCAATGGTGGTATGGCCACAACGCTGTGGGCTTCTTCCTGACGGCCGGGTTCCTGGGCATGATGTACTATTTCGTGCCGAAACAGGCCGAACGCCCGGTCTACAGCTATAAACTGTCGATCATCCACTTCTGGGCGCTGATCTTTCTGTATATCTGGGCCGGTCCACACCACCTGCATTACACAGCACTACCTGACTGGGCCTCGACCCTGGGTATGGTGTTTTCAATCATCCTTTGGATGCCAAGCTGGGGCGGCATGATCAACGGTCTGATGACCCTGTCAGGTGCCTGGGACAAGCTGCGCACCGATCCGATCATCCGCATGATGGTGGTGTCTATTGGCTTCTACGGCATGTCGACCTTTGAAGGGCCGATGATGTCGATCCGCGCGGTCAACTCTCTGTCGCACTACACCGACTGGACGATCGGCCACGTACATTCCGGTGCCTTGGGCTGGAACGGCATGATCACCTTCGGCGCGCTTTACTTCCTGGTGCCCCGCCTGTGGAACCGCGAACGGCTTTACAGCCTGTCACTGGTCAACTGGCACTTCTGGCTGGCCACCATCGGCATCGTTCTTTACGCCGCCGCGATGTGGGTCACCGGTATTATGGAGGGCCTGATGTGGCGCGAGGTTGATGCGAACGGTTTCCTTGTGAATTCCTTCGCTGACACAGTCGCCGCGAAGTTCCCGATGTATGTGGTCCGTGGTCTGGGTGGGATACTCTACCTCGCTGGATCCGTGATCATGTGTTATAACCTGTGGATGACCATCCGCCGGGCCCCTGCCAAGCAGGAAGCCCCGTCGATGGTCCCGGCTGAATAAAAAGGAGGCCGGAGCATGGCAATTCTTGATCATCACAAAAAACTTGAAACCAACGCGACGCTTCTGCTGGTCTTCAGCTTTCTGGTTGTGGCCATCGGGGGTCTGGTGCAGATCACGCCGCTGTTCTACCTGGAAAACACGATCGAGGAAGTGGATGGTATGCGCCCCTATTCCCCGCTGGAACTGGCGGGGCGTGAGGTCTACATCCGCGAAGGCTGCTATGTCTGCCACAGCCAGATGATCCGCCCCATGCGGGACGAGGTCGAACGCTACGGGCACTATTCACTGGCCGCCGAGTCGATGTATGACCACCCTTTCCAGTGGGGGTCCAAACGCACCGGGCCTGATCTGGCGCGCGTCGGTGGGCGGTATTCCGATGACTGGCATCTGGTGCACCTGCGTGACCCACAATCGGTCGTGCCGGAAAGCATCATGCCCAAGTATGGCTATCTGGAAAACCGCATGCTGGATGGCGAATATATCCAGGATCTGATGGCAACACACCGCATGGTCGGCGTGCCCTATACGGATGAGATGATCGAAAACGCGGTCGCCGATTTCCGTGTTCAGGTCGACCCTGACGGTGATTTCGACGATATGCTGGCCCGCTATCCCGGTGCTCAGGTCCGCAATTTCGACGGGCAGCCCGGTATATCTGAAACCGACGCGCTGATTGCGTATCTGCAGATGCTGGGCACGCTGGTCGATTTTTCGACCTTCACGCCAGATGCAAGCCGATAGGAGCGGATGATGGAGACCTATTCTATCCTGCGCGAATTTGCCGACAGCTGGATGTTGCTGTTTCTGTTCTGCTTTTTCATAGGGATTGCATTCTGGGCGTTTCGCCCCGGATCAACGAAAATCTATGAAGATACAGCCAACATCCCGTTCCGGCATGAAGACAAACCCGCCTGCGATGAGGACTGCGACGACAGTTCTGACGCGATAATCAAGGAGGCGTGGAAATGAGCAAAAAACCAGAAGAAGAACACGATATCCCGACAACAGGTCACAGCTGGGACGGGATCGAGGAATACGACAACCCCATGCCGCGCTGGTGGCTGTGGACGTTCTATGCCACGATCATCTGGGGGGTGGCCTATACCATCGCTTTCCCCGCATGGCCCCTGATCCGCGAGGCGACACCGGGCTTGCTGGGTTATTCCACACGGGCCGAGGTGGTCGAGCAGATCGCTGCTGTTGAAGAAGCCAATGCTGAAATCACAGCCGAACTGGCCAGCACCGAACTGACGCAGGTCTCTGCCGACCCTGAGCTGATGAGCTTTGCGGTAAACGGTGGGGCCGCGGTGTTCCGCACCTATTGTTCTCAGTGTCACGGATCGGGCGCTGCGGGGGCTGTGGGCTATCCCAACCTGCTGGATGATGACTGGCTTTGGGGCGGTGATCTGGAAAACATTTATCTGACCATCGCCCACGGCATCCGCAACGATGACCTTGATAGCCGCTATTCCGAAATGCCCGCCTTTGGCGAGATTTTGGACGGGCAAGAGATTGAACAGGCGGTCAACTATGTGATGTCCCTGTCGGGCGAGCCCGAAGATGCGTCAATGGTGGCCGCAGGTGAACAGGTCTATCTGGACAACTGCGCGTCCTGCCACGGCGATAACGGTATGGGCGACATCTTCCAGGGTGCCCCCAACCTGGCCGATGCGATCTGGCTTTATGGCGGCGATGCCGAGACACTGCGTGAAACCATCACCTATAGCCGGTTCGGCGTGATGCCGCCTTGGAACAACCGCCTGAGCGAGGCCGAACTGCGCGCTGTTTCGCTTTATGTCCACTCGCTTGGCGGCGGTGAATGATCTCTCTCTCTGAAGGCAACTTCAGGTCCACTGGCCCCGCTTTCCAAGCGGGGTTTTTTATCAAACGGTGCGCGCTGGCGCGCGCAAGTGCTCTGCCCGTTCACACCTGAAACGCTCCACTGGAGCGTTTCCGAGACGGTGTTCACTCTGGCACTTCGTGCGATGTGGGGCTCTGCCCCCGCGCCTTCGGCGCTCCCCGGAGTACTTTATCGAACAATAAAAAACGGAATGCTCTTTATTGTTCCCCCAAATACTCAAATCCCACCGTACGCAGCTATAAGCAGGCGTTAGCATCTCTCGCCTAAAACCCCATCCCACGACGTCGGACAAAGGAAATGGTTTTCCAGAACTTGCGCTGCGGATTAACGACCCGCCGTGCGAGCCGCCTGAAAAATCATGCATGAGACATAGGGTGGGGGTTTGGCACCCCTTTCTGGCAGACCAACCTTTCAAGACGGTGGCGCCACCTTTCTTCAGATCACGGACCCCAAAACCCTGCCACCAATAGGTGCCGCGGGGCAAAGGGCGTTTCATCTGAAGATCGAATGAATACCCCCTGCATAAGATAGCGCGTCAAAATGACTGTTTTGATCTGCGTCAAGGTTCCGGCAAAACTCTTCTGTCACTACACTGAACACTGTAGCCGGAAGGATTCCATTTTGTCAGCCAGCGGAGAGACGCCACAGCTATATGCCGCGCGCGAGCCTATTTTTCCACGCCGTGTGTCGGGCAGATTTCGCAATCTGAAATGGGTCATCATGGCGGTGACCCTTGGCATCTATTATCTGACCCCCTGGATCCGTTGGGATCGCGGCCCGAACCTGCCCGATCAGGCGGTGCTGGTTGATCTGGCCAACCGCCGGTTTTTCTTCTTCATGATCGAGATCTGGCCGCATGAATTCTACTTCATCGCGGGCCTTCTGATCATGGCGGGGCTTGGGTTGTTTCTGTTCACCTCGGCGCTTGGGCGGGTGTGGTGCGGCTATACCTGCCCGCAGACGGTGTGGACGGATCTGTTTATTCTGGTCGAACGCTGGATCGAAGGCGACAGGAACGCCCGTGTCCGCCTGTGGCGCGCCAAGTGGGATTTCCGTAAATGGCGGCTGAGGATCACGAAGTTCATCGTTTGGATTCTGATCGCTGTCGCCACGGGCGGCGCCTGGGTGTTTTACTTTGCTGACGCGCCCACGCTGTTGGTGGATCTGTTCACGCTGAACGCCCACCCGGTGGCCTATACGACCGTTGCGATCCTGACCGCCACGACCTTTGTCTTTGGCGGGCTGATGCGCGAACAGGTCTGCATCTATATGTGCCCCTGGCCCCGCATTCAGGCCGCGATGATGGATGAGGAAACCATCACCGTCGGTTATCGCGAATGGCGGGGTGAACCGCGCGGCAAGCATCGCAAGGCCGACGGGGCCGAGGAACTGGGCGATTGCATCGACTGCATGGCCTGCGTCAACGTCTGCCCCATGGGCATCGACATCCGCGATGGGCAGCAGCTGGAATGCATCACCTGCGCGCTCTGTATTGACGCCTGTGATGACGTTATGGAGCGGATCGGCAAGCCACGCGGTCTGATCGACTATCTATCGCTTGCGGATGAAGAGGCGGAACGGGCAGGCGCGCTGCCCAGGCCCATCTGGAAGCATGTCTTGCGGCCTCGCACCATTCTTTACACCACGCTTTGGTCTTTGGTCGGCGTGGGTCTGATTGTGGCACTTTTCCTGCGGCAGGAAATTGATATGACGGTCAGCCCTGTGCGCAATCCGACCTTTGTCATGCTGTCCGATGGCACGATCCGCAACATCTATGACGTACGTCTGCGCAACAAACATGGCGAGGCGCGGGAATTCCGCATGTCGCTGACCTCGGACGAGGTGATGCGCATTCAGCTGGAAGGGACCGACCGACTGGTGATCACAGTGCCCCCCGACAGCACGACGTTGCAGCGGGTCTATGTCTCGGCCCGGCCAGGCAGCCCCGCCGCCACAGGGGCCAGCACTGACTTGCGGCTGTGGGTCGAAGATCTGGCCAGCACCGACCGCGCCTATCGCGATACAAATTTTACCGGAAGGGGAACGCAATGACCGACAAATCCACATCTGAGCCGAAACTGACTGGAGAGAGCGTCCTGATCATTATTGTCATTGCCTTTGCGATCATCATCGCGGCGAACCTGACGCTGGCATATAGCGCGGTGGCGACCTTTCCGGGGGTTGAAACCAAGAACTCCTATGTCGCCAGCCAGTCCTTTGACGAACGACGCGAGGCACAACTGGCGCTTGGTTGGACCGTCGATGCCACGGTCGAGGCCGGCATCCTGGCGCTGAGCATCACCGATGAAAACGGGCAGCCAGTTCGTGTGGCCGCGCTGGATGCCACGCTTGGTCGGGCCACCCACGTCAAGGATGACATGACGCCCGATTTCGTGAACCGCAACGGCGTCTTCACCGCGCCTGTTGATCTGGGGCCGGGCAACTGGAACATCCGTATGAAAGCGATTGCGCCTGATGGCACCGAATTCACGCAGCGTGTGATCCTGCATGTGGAAAGCTGACACATGACCGCTGCGCTTCGACCCTCGGCTGCTGCTTGTCCCGGATGCGCCATCGGCGTGCCCGAGGCCCCTGAGGTCGTGAAGGACGCGCGGATCATGCTGTCACTGCCGACGATCCATTGTTCCGGCTGTATTTCCAAGGTTGAGAAGGCGTTGAACGAACACCCCGGTGTGCATGAGGCGCGGGTGAACCTGACGTTGAAACGGGTCAGTGTTGAGGCCGATGTGGCTGTCACCGCCGATGCGCTGGTCGGCACACTGGCCGGTGCAGGGTTTGAGGCGCACGAGTTGGACGCAGACACTATCGCCGCTACCGAAACCGACAAGGCGGGGCGCGCCCTGCTGATGCGGCTGGCAGTGGCGGGCTTTGCCTCGATGAACGTCATGCTGCTGTCCGTCGCCGTCTGGTCGGGGGCCGAGGGCGTGACGCGGGATATGTTCCACTGGATTTCGGCCGTGATTGCCTTGCCGACCATCGCCTTTTCCGCGCAGCCTTTCTTTATCAACGCCTGGTCCGCGCTGAAGGTGCGCGCGCTGAACATGGATGTGCCGATCACTCTGGCGATCATTCTGGCGCTGGTTACGTCGCTTTATGAAACGGCGAATTCGGGCCACCACGCCTATTTCGACGCGGCGCTGACGCTGACGTTCTTCCTGCTGGCCGGGCGGTATCTGGACCACCGTACGCGCGCCATCGCCAAATCCGCGGCCGAGGAACTGGCCGCCCTGGAAGTGCCCCGCGCGATCCGGTTGGACGACGGGGCCGAGGTTGAGGTGCGCGTGGCCGAACTGCGCGTGGGCGATCATATTCTGGTCCGTCCCGGCGGGCGGATGCCGGTCGATGGCGTCGTCACACAAGGCACGTCCGAGGTCGACCGGTCCCTGCTGACCGGCGAAACGGTGCCCCTGTTCGCAGGCCCCGACACCGCCGTCAGCGCGGGCGAGGTCAACCTGACCGGCCCCCTGACCATCCGCGCGACGGCCGTGGGTGAGGACACATCGCTGCATCGCATGGCCGATCTGGTGGCCGTGGCCGAAAGTGGTCGTGCGCGCTATACTCCGCTGGCCGATAGTGCCGCGAAGCTTTATGCGCCGGGGGTGCACATCCTGTCGGCGCTTAGCTTTGCGGGCTGGTATCTTTACACCTTCGACCTGCGCACATCGCTGAACATCGCGGCGGCAGTTCTGATCATAACCTGCCCCTGTGCGCTGGGGCTGGCGGTGCCTGCGGTCACCACGGCGGCCTCGGGTCGGCTGTTCCGGCGGGGCATGCTGATCAAGGATGGCACAGCGCTGGAACGTTTGGCGCAGGTCGACACGGTTGTCTTCGACAAGACCGGCACGCTGACGCAAGGCACGCCGGAACTGACCAATCTGGGTGACCACAGCCGCCGCGATCTGCAGGTCGCGCTGGCCTTGGCCGAGGCATCCTCGCACCCGCTGGCCACCGCCCTGGCATTGGCCGCCCGCGACGCGCGGATCAAACCAGCCGACCTGACTGACCTGACCGAGGTGCCCGGTTATGGCATCGAAGGTCTGTTGAAGGACCGTAAAGTGCGTCTGGGCCGTGCCAGTTGGGTAGGGGCCAAGGCTGGCCAGATGACGTCAACCTATCTGCATATCGATGGCAATGATCCCGCCTGTTTCACCTTTGCCGACCGCCTGCGCGATGGGGCTGAAGACACGGTGCGCGCACTGATCAAGGACGGCAAACAGGTGATCCTGATGTCCGGCGACACGACCCCGGCGGTGGAAGGCCTGGCCGAACGTCTGGGCATCACGCAGTGGGTGGCCGAGGCGCTGCCGGGTGACAAAGCCGCCCGCATCGCCGCGCTGACCGACAAGGGCGCCAAGGTCCTGATGGTGGGCGACGGGCTGAACGACACGGCGGCGCTGGCGGCGGCGGACGTGTCGATGTCGCCCGCCTCGGCTCTGGACGCAGCGCGTGTGGCATCCGACATCGTGCTGCTTGGTAAAACGCTGGCGCCCATCCCCGAAGCCTTGACGACCGCCCGCAAATCCACTCGCCGTATTTCGGAAAACTTCCGGATCGCAACGGTCTATAACGTCATCGCCGTGCCCATCGCGATTGCGGGTCTGGCCACACCGCTGGCGGCGGCCTTGGCGATGTCACTTTCATCCATTACAGTGTCGCTGAACGCACTGCGACTGAGGTAACCCATGGACGTGCTGATCTATCTGATCCCGGCCTCGCTGTTTTTGGGGTGCATCGGTCTGTTGGCCTTTGTCTATACCATGCGGTCGAACCAGTATGACGACCCCGACGGCAATTCTCAGCGCATTTTAAGCGATGAATGGGATGATCAGCCGAAACCGTGAACCCGCATCTTGCCAATTAACGGCCCTGCTGAAACAGTGCGAGCGGGGTGGTTAACGGTGGGGGAGTGTATGTTGGACCATCTTGTGGTCAGCGCCACGACGTTGGAGGACGGCGCTGCGCAGGTTGAGGAGGCCCTGGGTGTAAAACTGCAACCCGGCGGTCGGCACGATCTGATGGGCACACATAATCGGCTGCTTGGGCTGGGGCCGGCGTATCTGGAAGTGATTGCCATTGACCCCGAAGCCGTGCCGCCGCATCGCCCGCGCTGGTATGATCTTGATCGCTTTGCAGGCGCCACGCGTCTGACCAACTGGGCCGTCCAGACCGAGGACTTGGACAACACCCTGCACCACGTCCCGCCCGGCACTGGCGAACCGATCAACTTTGCCCGTGGTGATCTGCGCTGGCAGATGGCTGTGCCCGATAACGGCAGGCTGCCTTTTGATGGTGCGTTTCCTGCGATTATCCAGTGGTATGGCGATCTGCACCCGTGCAACCAACTGACAGACGTGGGGTGCCGTCTGATCCAGTTTTATATCACTCATCCTGATGCAGAAAATCTGCAACTGGCCTTGGCGGCCTGCGGGCTTGAGGATCTGGTTTCTGTAAACCAAGGGCCGGAAAAGCGTGTGCAGGCGGCGTTTCAGACCCCAAGCGGCGTGCGATATCTGGGATGATCCGATCTGCCGAACGCAATGACGCGCCAGCCATCGCGGCGATCTGGAATGACATCATTCGCCACACCGCCATGACCTTCACAACCGAAGAAAAGACCGCCCGCGCCATCAGCGCAGATATCTATCTGAAACGCGAAAAGGGCCACGGGTTTTTTGTGTTCCTGGAAAAGGGCGACGTTTTGGGCTTTGTCACCTACGCACCTTTTCGAAACGGTCCCGGGTATCGCCACACGATGGAACATACAATCCACCTGACGGATCAGGCCCGCGGGCGCGGCATTGGCCGGGCTTTGATGGCCACGGCCGAAGGGCACGCGCGCGCCACTGGCATGCATTCGATGATTGCGGGGATCAGTGGTGAAAACGCGGGCGGCGTGGGTTTTCACGCGGCCCTCGGGTATCGCGAAATCGCCCGGCTGCCCGAGGTGGGGTATAAATACAAACGCTGGATGGACCTGATCTTGATGCAGAAAATACTGTAATCCCATGGCCCTGACAGGATAAGGTGCGCCCATGTCACTTTGGAGCAGGATAGGAGACGCGCTGTCTGCGCTGACCTCGGGCGAGGGGTTGGCGGCCGTGTTCGACAAGCTGCGCACACCGCCCGAAAAAACGGTGGCCTTTGCTATCGCGGTCATCGCCCTGGGCGCTAAAATGGCCAAGGCTGACGGCCTGGTCACCCGCGATGAAGTCACAGCCTTTCGCGAGGTTTTCAGCATCCCTCAAGCGGAAGAGGCCAATGCGGCCCGCGTCTTTAACCTCGCCCGGCAGGATGTGGCAGGGTTCGAGGATTATGCCCGCAAGATCAAGAATATGTTCGGCGATGACAAGGCGGCCCTTGGTGATCTGCTGGAAGGCCTGTTTCACATCGCCATGGCAGATGGGCAATACCACCCGAATGAAGATAATTTCCTGTATCGCGTTGCCGAGATTTTTGAAATGCAGGACAGCAACTTTACGCGTCTCAGGGCACGGTTCGTGCCCGATGCAGAACGTGACCCCTATGATGTTCTGGGGGTGTCGCCCGACATGCCGATGGCTGATATCCGCAAGGTCTGGCGGCAGATGGTGCGCGACACGCACCCTGATCAGATGATCGCCCGCGGTGTCCCGGAAGAGGCGATCAAACTGGCTGAAAAACGCATGGTTGCCATCAACCGCGCCTGGGAACAGATCACCGAACGGGACGCCGCGTGAGGATCGCAACCTATAACGTTGAATGGTTCAACACTCTGTTTGATGACGCAGGCCAGCTTTTGCCGGATGGCGAATGGTCAGGCCGTCAGAACGTCACCCGCATGCAACAGATCGAGGCACTTGGCATTGTTTTCACCGCACTTGATGCCGATGCCATCATGGTGATCGAAGCGCCGGACAGCAGCCGCAAACGGTCGGGTGAGGTTGCTTTGGAAAGTTTTGCCGCGGCCATGGGGCTGCGCGCGCGCAAGGCGCTGATCGGGTTTCAGAACGACACACAGCAGGAAATCGCGCTGCTTTATGACCCCGAAAAACTGACTGCGCGCCATGATCCCTGGGGTACGGAAACCGGCAAGAAAGGGTCCGAAGATGCGCCGCGCTTTGACGGGGTCTTTCGGATCGACCTGAACATCGATGACATGCCTGAAAAGATCAGCTTTTCAAAACCGCCGCTTGAGCTGGCCGTCACGACGAAAGACGGTTTTGCCTTTCGCATGATCGGCGTGCACACAAAATCCAAGGCCCCGAATGGTGCCCGCAACGCCGCCGATGTGACGCGACTGGCCATCGCCAACCGCCGCAAGCAACTGGCGCAATGCATCTGGATCAGACATCGGATCGACGAACATATCGCGGCCGACAATCCACTGATTGTTTTGGGTGATCTGAATGATGGGCCGGGCTTGGACAGTTTCGAAGAACTGTTCGGCCGCTCGGGCGTCGAAATTGTGCTGGGCGAAGGCGAGGGCGCGCTGTTTGACCCCCATGCCCGGCAGGCCCTGTCACAACGCATCGCAGCCCGCCCGACCACCGCACGGTTCTATCTGGCCGAGCAGAAACGCTATCTTGAGGCGCTGCTGGATTACATCATGATCAGCCGCCCCCTGCGCCCCAAGGCACAAAACTGGCGCATCTGGCACCCCTTCGATGATCAGGTCTGCTACACCACCCCCGAACTCCGCGACGCCCTGATCATTGCCTCCGACCACTTCCCCGTCACACTTGATATCGATCTGTGATCTGTGGCGATGAAGTAGGTGTTTTAAGACACAATTTCGTGCCTTTGTTTCTTTTGATTAACCCAGATAAGGCTGAATCAGCGGGACAGAATACTGCTATGATAAAGGATACGAGACGCCAGAATTTTGTCGTCGTCACATCAGTATCAGTGGTGGTCATAACCATAATCGCAATTTTCTGCTGGTACACGATAAATACTCTGACAAACCATTACGCGCGGAGATTTGCGCTCTCGCAAGAACATTGCCCAGGGATCGACGCGGTCAGGATTGATCTTCATCTGGTTCAGTCGGGCGGTCATGCCCGCAACCAAAAGACGCTTGAGTTATGTTCTTTGTAAGCGGTTCGCTGAACGTCGGGCGCGTTTATCAAAACAAGGCCGTCATAGAAGAAAGATGGCTTTGGTTCTGTTGAGCGGAAGGCGGTGGGTCCGGTCAGTCCTATAGCGAAGAGGAGGCGCTGCAGTCGCTTAAGCCGGAGTACATACGCTCGGACAACGGCCCTGAGTTCATCGCATCGCAGCTTCAAGAGTGGCTGGAACGGGTCGGTATCCAACCGATGCAAATCTACCCAGGCAGCCCTTGGGAGAACGGCTACAACGAGCGTTTCAACGGAACACTACGCCGAGAAGTTCTCAACGCCGAATGGTTTCACTCCATGAAACAAGCACAGGTCGCCATCAATGTCTCGCTCAGACAATACAACCAAATCCGGCCACATTATGCGCTCGGAATGCGACCACCAGCGCCTGAAACCTTATCAGACAAATGCCAAATCAGTGGTACTGAAAATGGGGTCTAGAGCGTGATGAAATCGACCTGAATCAAGGGGGATTCACATAGGCTTATTTTGCTGATTCACTGTCGCCGACCACAAGATGGAGGGCGCAGGCGCCACGCGTCTGACCAACTGGGCCGTCCAGACCGAGGACTTGGACAACACCCTGCACCACGTCCCGCCCGGCACTGGCGAACCGATCAACTTTGCCCGTGGTGATCTGCGCTGGCAGATGGCTGTGCCCGATAACGGCAGGCTGCCTTTTGATGGTGCGTTTCCTGCGATTATCCAGTGGTATGGCGATCTGCACCCGTGCAACCAACTGACAGACGTGGGGTGCCGTCTGATCCAGTTTTATATCACTCATCCTGATGCAGAAAATCTGCAACTGGCCTTGGCGGCCTGCGGGCTTGAGGATCTGGTTTCTGTAAACCAAGGGCCGGAAAAGCGTGTGCAGGCGGCGTTTCAGACCCCAAGCGGCGTGCGATATCTGGGATGATCCGATCTGCCGAACGCAATGACGCGCCAGCCATCGCGGCGATCTGGAATGACATCATTCGCCACACCGCCATGACCTTCACAACCGAAGAAAAGACCGCCCGCGCCATCAGCGCAGATATCTATCTGAAACGCGAAAAGGGCCACGGGTTTTTTGTGTTCCTGGAAAAGGGCGACGTTTTGGGCTTTGTCACCTACGCACCTTTTCGAAACGGTCCCGGGTATCGCCACACGATGGAACATACAATCCACCTGACGGATCAGGCCCGCGGGCGCGGCATTGGCCGGGCTTTGATGGCCACGGCCGAAGGGCACGCGCGCGCCACTGGCATGCATTCGATGATTGCGGGGATCAGTGGTGAAAACGCGGGCGGCGTGGGTTTTCACGCGGCCCTCGGGTATCGCGAAATCGCCCGGCTGCCCGAGGTGGGGTATAAATACAAACGCTGGATGGACCTGATCTTGATGCAGAAAATACTGTAATCCCATGGCCCTGACAGGATAAGGTGCGCCCATGTCACTTTGGAGCAGGATAGGAGACGCGCTGTCTGCGCTGACCTCGGGCGAGGGGTTGGCGGCCGTGTTCGACAAGCTGCGCACACCGCCCGAAAAAACGGTGGCCTTTGCTATCGCGGTCATCGCCCTGGGCGCTAAAATGGCCAAGGCTGACGGCCTGGTCACCCGCGATGAAGTCACAGCCTTTCGCGAGGTTTTCAGCATCCCTCAAGCGGAAGAGGCCAATGCGGCCCGCGTCTTTAACCTCGCCCGGCAGGATGTGGCAGGGTTCGAGGATTATGCCCGCAAGATCAAGAATATGTTCGGCGATGACAAGGCGGCCCTTGGTGATCTGCTGGAAGGCCTGTTTCACATCGCCATGGCAGATGGGCAATACCACCCGAATGAAGATAATTTCCTGTATCGCGTTGCCGAGATTTTTGAAATGCAGGACAGCAACTTTACGCGTCTCAGGGCACGGTTCGTGC
Organism: Pseudaestuariivita rosea; assembly: GCF_017592335.1. Lineage (GTDB taxonomy): Bacteria > Pseudomonadota > Alphaproteobacteria > Rhodobacterales > Rhodobacteraceae > Parasulfitobacter > Parasulfitobacter rosea. The sequence goes on from NZ_JACNMP010000045.1 coordinate 16,391, forward strand.
CCGATGCAGAACGTGACCCCTATGATGTTCTGGGGGTGTCGCCCGACATGCCGATGGCTGATATCCGCAAGGTCTGGCGGCAGATGGTGCGCGACACGCACCCTGATCAGATGATCGCCCGCGGTGTCCCGGAAGAGGCGATCAAACTGGCTGAAAAACGCATGGTTGCCATCAACCGCGCCTGGGAACAGATCACCGAACGGGACGCCGCGTGAGGATCGCAACCTATAACGTTGAATGGTTCAACACTCTGTTTGATGACGCAGGCCAGCTTTTGCCGGATGGCGAATGGTCAGGCCGTCAGAACGTCACCCGCATGCAACAGATCGAGGCACTTGGCATTGTTTTCACCGCACTTGATGCCGATGCCATCATGGTGATCGAAGCGCCGGACAGCAGCCGCAAACGGTCGGGTGAGGTTGCTTTGGAAAGTTTTGCCGCGGCCATGGGGCTGCGCGCGCGCAAGGCGCTGATCGGGTTTCAGAACGACACACAGCAGGAAATCGCGCTGCTTTATGACCCCGAAAAACTGACTGCGCGCCATGATCCCTGGGGTACGGAAACCGGCAAGAAAGGGTCCGAAGATGCGCCGCGCTTTGACGGGGTCTTTCGGATCGACCTGAACATCGATGACATGCCTGAAAAGATCAGCTTTTCAAAACCGCCGCTTGAGCTGGCCGTCACGACGAAAGACGGTTTTGCCTTTCGCATGATCGGCGTGCACACAAAATCCAAGGCCCCGAATGGTGCCCGCAACGCCGCCGATGTGACGCGACTGGCCATCGCCAACCGCCGCAAGCAACTGGCGCAATGCATCTGGATCAGACATCGGATCGACGAACATATCGCGGCCGACAATCCACTGATTGTTTTGGGTGATCTGAATGATGGGCCGGGCTTGGACAGTTTCGAAGAACTGTTCGGCCGCTCGGGCGTCGAAATTGTGCTGGGCGAAGGCGAGGGCGCGCTGTTTGACCCCCATGCCCGGCAGGCCCTGTCACAACGCATCGCAGCCCGCCCGACCACCGCACGGTTCTATCTGGCCGAGCAGAAACGCTATCTTGAGGCGCTGCTGGATTACATCATGATCAGCCGCCCCCTGCGCCCCAAGGCACAAAACTGGCGCATCTGGCACCCCTTCGATGATCAGGTCTGCTACACCACCCCCGAACTCCGCGACGCCCTGATCATTGCCTCCGACCACTTCCCCGTCACACTTGATATCGATCTGTGATCTGTGGCGATGAAGTAGGTGTTTTAAGACACAATTTCGTGCCTTTGTTTCTTTTGATTAACCCAGATAAGGCTGAATCAGCGGGACAGAATACTGCTATGATAAAGGATACGAGACGCCAGAATTTTGTCGTCGTCACATCAGTATCAGTGGTGGTCATAACCATAATCGCAATTTTCTGCTGGTACACGATAAATACTCTGACAAACCATTACGCGCGGAGATTTGCGCTCTCGCAAGAACATTGCCCAGGGATCGACGCGGTCAGGATTGATCTTCATCTGGTTCAGTCGGGCGGTCATGCCCGCAACCAAAAGACGCTTGAGTTATGTTCTTTGTAAGCGGTTCGCTGAACGTCGGGCGCGTTTATCAAAACAAGGCCGTCATAGAAGAAAGATGGCTTTGGTTCTGTTGAGCGGAAGGCGGTGGGTCCGGTCAGTCCTATAGCGAAGAGGAGGCGCTGCAGTCGCTTAAGCCGGAGTACATACGCTCGGACAACGGCCCTGAGTTCATCGCATCGCAGCTTCAAGAGTGGCTGGAACGGGTCGGTATCCAACCGATGCAAATCTACCCAGGCAGCCCTTGGGAGAACGGCTACAACGAGCGTTTCAACGGAACACTACGCCGAGAAGTTCTCAACGCCGAATGGTTTCACTCCATGAAACAAGCACAGGTCGCCATCAATGTCTCGCTCAGACAATACAACCAAATCCGGCCACATTATGCGCTCGGAATGCGACCACCAGCGCCTGAAACCTTATCAGACAAATGCCAAATCAGTGGTACTGAAAATGGGGTCTAGAGCGTGATGAAATCGACCTGAATCAAGGGGGATTCACATAGGCTTATTTTGCTGATTCACTGTCGCCGACCACAAGATGGAGGGCGAGCAGTGGGTAAGGCACTTTCGATGGACCTTCGGGAGA
>NZ_JACNMP010000046.1 GCF_017592335.1 Pseudaestuariivita rosea
CGAGACGCCGCCGAACGCACGATAGAGGCAACATGGCGCAGGATCGGTAAGCTGCTCGACCGCTTCACCCCGCAGGAATGTGCGAATTACCTTGTCAACTCAGGATACGCTTCAACCTGATCTCATCTTGCTCTAGTATGGTGGTGCCACGCTACCGAGCGTGATCTTGAATCGACATTTTCGAACTAGCGCGAAAAAGAAGGAGCGATTTTTACCGCGATCTGTCACGGATGCGATGGCGCTTCGCGCAACAAACAGTCTTCTCGATCGCGTCCCGGTAAGGTGGACCTCAACCAATTCTTCATCCACATTGATAACAAAGCCATATGAGCGCTGACCCCCCTCAGACAATTGGACGAGTAGGTTGTCAGACATTATCTCTTTCAAGAGGTTCGACATTAAAGTTGGCGGTCCGACGACCGAGGTCGAAGACGTCGCTCCAGTCGCATTTCGCTCAGTAATCCCATGCATTGAATTTCTCCTACATTTCTACGCAACGTTCGGTCTGTGACGTAGGCCGTGACCAAGGACGCCATCACTACCGAGAGAAACGTCCGCTCATCCACCATTCCTGCGGTGAAAGCGAAACTGGCCATCGCGATACCGGGCCCACCCCTTGTGTTCATGGCTGTGGCATAGATAAACGAATTCTTTGTTTTACTCCCCGCCAAATCCAGAACCACCTTAATCGCGCCCATCTTCAGCAAGGACGACCAAGCGATGAAGACCAACGCATGCCACGGCGAAAATGCTTCTTCAAAGGAAAGCGACGCCCCAACGACGGCGAAGTACAGGGGCACGAACACTTTTTCGCCAAGGCTCCACATGTCAACTTTCGTAACCGCAGACGGCTGACAGTTTGCATACAACAAACCGGCACAAAGCGCCGCAATCATCAGCTCTGCACGCATCACGATCACAGCAAGAAGAACGAGTACTACAAGAAACGGAAATATCGCAATTCGCAGCAGTACGGTGAATCTCTGGGTAAAAAGTTCCCACCATATAGAGCGAGTCATCATGATCAGAATGAACGTCGCAAGATAGACCGTGATATCGGGCCAAAGGGCTCGCAGGGCGGACACATGACTGACGTGGTCCGTCTCGTGATACGTGCTGATCAAACCAAGCAACAACCAAAGTACCAGATCTACGAAGCATGCCGACATTAGGACGGTTCGTGAGAAGTTGGTTCCAAGCAAATTGCGCTCACTCATTATTCGGGAAAGGAACGGCACAGAGGTTACGACAACACAAAGCACAACAACCAAATGTTGCACATGCATAGCCTTCGCATCCGCTAGATTGTCACCGCCGGCCAAACGCATAGCTATTTCGACTGTAAAATAGGCCGGCAACAAAGACAAAAGCGACCCAAAGATCAACAAAAGCACCGTCGGGCTCATGTCCTCTAACGTGAACTTAATTGCTTTTCCTGCAGAGAACATCAGGACGCCCAAGCCAATCCAGTACAAAACGTCGAGCGAAAGCACCGGAATTGGGCTACCCAAGTAAAATTCATAGTCGATGCGAACGGGGCTCAAAAGGTAACCGCCGCCCAGGGCGGCTAACAACGTCGGGATATGAAACGCACAGAGCACCCTGGTGAGAGCATGAACACCAAGAATGAACAACCCGACCCCAAGTACATTTGCGACGGCTATATTGTCGGTGATGGGGAATGAAAACATTGGTTACAAAATGCCTGCGCGCACCGCCTTGAATACGGCATGGGTCACGTTCCCGGCATCCAGTTTGTGGCGCGCGTTTTTAATATGAAACTCCACGGTGCGCCTTTTGACGCCAACAATCTCGCCAATTTCCTCCATGCTCTTGCCTTTGGACGCCCAAACTAGGCACCGACGCTCTTGATCGCTGAGGGCCGACCTGTCGATACTGGTAAAGGCGCTGTGCTGCCGCAATCTTCGGTCCGCCTCTAAACCAAATAACGGAAGCAGTTGTTCTTCCATCAACGCATCAAAGGCCGATTTGTCTGCCAAACCGAGAAGTATTAGCTTCGCCGAACGGTTCTTGGCACTGGCAACCTTGACGCAACACGACGGGCCATCGATTGTGAAGTCTTCAAAGAGTCGTTGGATATTTACAAGGTACCGCTTTGTTTCAAGCTCGCTGTACCGTTCGCCAATTGCCGTGCCGAAGCCTAGCGGGAGGAGGTCACTTTGCTTAGTGCGATCATGCCGAGCGGTCGAGTTGTTGAAGACGACGTCTGCAAACAATGCGCCCGTGCAGATATAACAGAACCCGGTGCACCCGATGTCCAAGATGAATCCCTGTAGAACGCGGACAAACTCGTCGTTGTCACCGATGTGCTCATTTCTTGTAAGCAATTTATTAAACGCATTTCCAACCTTCGTCATGCATATAGCTCCCGATATGCCTGCCTGATTGAACCTACAGAAGCCTTATTCTAGACCGCTGCGAGGCAAAGAATGTTGCATTGATCAATGGGCAAATATATCGTTCTTACAACCAGAACGATAGCCGCCCAACTTGCTTTTTTCGGTCGTCTAAATCGCGAACAAGTGTTTCGCGCATTTGTAGTTTAGTTCGCAAGCTGACCTGATCTTACTGTGGAATCTCGCAGTCAAATGAACTTAGCATACAACCGCCGATTGAGATTCGTCCGTTGCAGAATTCCGCCGTCGTTTGGGTTCGGGCCTGATACCGAAGCACGAGTCACTAGACGTCGTTGAGAGCTTGGCTAGGACCTGCAACCCGTTGATTTAACATTAGCCTTTGAGACCATGCCCCACGAGTGGGACAATATGGCTATGGTGCAATGCGCGGCTGGTCGCCAAGGCTATGCACACTCTGTGAGATGTCACAGTTTCCAGGGGTTGGGTTCCGCTGCACAATCTAAGACCTCACGACGGCTTTAGCGAAACTCCAAACTGAATGAGGTCAGCGATGTTGGATGAAGCAAGATCCCACGTTCTAGAGGATATTTCTAAGTCTATTTACGCATTAGACACTGACGCATCTAATCCCGCAGTGATCGAGAGCAACCTGGAATTCATGCACGGTCTTGCAAAGGCGGGGATGCCCCGTCTTATTCTCAAGGAGCTTGTGCAGTCCAAGGCTGATTTAGTCGAGATCGCCGCACGTTCATACGAGCATGTAAACCATTTCACGAAGGTGGTATTGGTGGATAACGCGAACACCAATGGCTATCGCCTAACGCTCCATGTCTGGACCCGCGCGCAGGCTGAGGAAGCCCAGAAGGAAGAGCTGATCCACGATCACCGGTTCAGCTTTTGGTCCCATATCGTGTGCGGTAACATGCGGTCGGAGAACTTCCACGAAGCTGAGGAACCCTCTTATGAGAGGAAAGATTTCCGTCGTTACATCTATAGACCAACCCAGACCGGAAACATCCACAGTTGTGAGTTTGACGCAAATGCTCAACTGATCCGAGAACCTGACAAAATTGTTCCGCAGGGCGATGTCTATTACCTAAGCTATACGACCACGCACCGCGTTGTCTTTCCAACAGAGCATCCTTGCCTTTGCACTTTAGTGTTAAGGGGCCCGCGCGAGCGAAACCATTGCTTCACTTACAACACGTTCTATCCGAAGCGGGGTATGGACAGCAGCGTGCCAATGATGTCGCCGCGAGAGCTGAAGGACAAACTGGAGTTTGTTCTGGAGTGTATACAATGATTGACCTCCAAATTAACACCGGCAACGCTGACCGACCTATCTATCAAACAGGAAACGGTCACAATCTCTTCAATCAACTTGCGGTTAAAGTCGACATGGACAGGGTCGAGGACGACGCCTATTTCGCTTGGCTCAACTCTGTGCCGAGCGAGATTGACAAGCACATTCCAGGGGTCTCATTTCTCGAACGAGATGGTGTGCGGCATTCGCCACCGACAAACATCGCCGTCTACTACGATACGCATGACTATCAGCTTTTGCCCACAGGAGCGCTTCTGCGCACATCGTGCAGCAAGCTGACACACGCCTTTTGTGCATTCAAGATGGCGGAAGATGAACATGGCAATCGACTTGATCGCCGGCACGTCTTTGAAGGAGACAAGAAGGCGACCATTCAGCGGGAACCGTACTCTCCCAAGTCCATCAAAATCGTAAATGACCTGCTCATCAGGACGGATATTGAGCAACCAGGCTACTTCTTGCAGCGCGAGATGGGTATCGATCCCATCGATCTGAAGCCTGCTCTGATCCTCTTTGGGCGACGGTCCACGTTCTTTGTGCGGATTGACGACTATGACGTTCTTCGATGCTCGATCGATCGTTCGGCGGTTTCTGATTTTCGTAAAGACCCGGAGTGCCTTATTCGAAAGGAATTTCGGGAAGTCGAGCTGTCGATATATCCACGCATCCCAGCAGAAATAAGTGGCGACGAAAGGGTGATCTCTACTATCGCTTTCCTTCGCGACAGCCTGTTGGAGAGGTTCCAGACACGCGTGACTTACGACATCAAATATCAACGCGGCGCCAAGATCTTACAAATCGCAAATTAGCCTTTGTACCGCCTGATCCAATGACTTTTCGACTAACCCTCCTGCGACATGGTCAATCCGAGTGGCAAGTAGGCAAGTACGATGATCGTGATAGCCGACTTACCGCTCTTGGCCATGTCCAGGCGACCTACCTAAGTGAACGCGTGACAGAGATGATCAATGAGGAGCAGAACATTAACATTTACTGCAGTTCCCTTGTACGGGCGAAGCAGTCTCTTCAAGGAATCCCGATAGAGTATTCGGTCGATGATCGGCTGCGAGAAGCGGAATTTCCAGTATCCTGCAACTTGGCGCAAAGAGATACCGCGTTTGACACAACTGCGCAGTCTTCGCCGTCCTCCTCATACTTGGCATTCAAGCGCACTGTTCTTGAATTCCTGTCAGAAGCGGCGACGCCGGGCGGCCAAAACTGTATTTTGATGTGCCACGGTGGCGTCATCAAGACAGTCTTTCGGATCCTTGTCGGGAATGACGCCGTGGATTTCAAGGTCGGAAATTGCTCGGTCAGCGAGATCGTTTGGAGTAATGGGCGCTGGAAGTTCAAATCCATAAATGACCTGTCTCATATTCCACATCAGTTTGCGACCTAGAAGAGGGGGCACTCATGACGTCGCAGGTCAAAACAGCTGACGCGCTTTGTCTCAAGCACCCCTTCTTGCGCTTTCTGTCGGACGGATTGCCCACAACTTTTTTCAAGGCACAGGCGCACTCAAGGCAGTTTGCGGGTATATTTCTCTTAAAGCCCGAGGTTTGTCGAGCTGGCTTCGATATCACCCTTTCTGTGGTGGAGGAGCTTGAGCGCAAAGCATCCAGCAACAAAATTTACATCACAGACGTCGTCGGCTTCGGGGGACGTACTTTTGAGGTATTTTCGGCGTTTGATAGGATTTACAATAAGGTTGCCCGCTTCGCGAGATTTAATCTTCCTGCCGACACGCTTTCCCCAAAGCTGACAGCCGCGAGTACGTCCTTCTTCGAACGTGCCGTACCGGTTGTTGGTGGGGCTACCTTGGTTCAAAAAGGCTTCGAGCCCTCGGATATTCAAAAATACTGGTCGTCAGCGGCGGAAATCGTGCGGATCGAGGCCGATTGCTACGCCGCGCCTCTTGAGATCCATGGTCAGCCGCATTTGCTGTTGAACGGGTTCTACCCCTACAAGCGCGCAGAGTTCCAGTCAGGCGATGCCAGAATTATTGCCGTTGTGTTTGAGACGAATGATGACTTTGAGGCGTGCAAACCCGCGATTCAAGGTGATGCCGATCCGCGCACAAGGTCCTCAGGATCCATGCGAGGGTTCATTTCACGTAGGCTGGAAGAGGCTGGATATCCAGCACTTTCCACAACGGTCAACGGGTTGCACATGTCGTCGGACCCTCTGGCTGGGCGTTTGGAAGTCGAGGTCATCATGGATATGCTTAAGGAGGAAGAGCCGTGAGCGGATACGAAGCGCGAAGCTTTGTGATTGGTGATGTGCACGGATGTCTGCTCGAACTGAGACAGTTGGTGCGCAAAATCCAATTTCGTCCGCGCCAAGATCGGCTGATCTTTGTCGGCGATCTCGTTGGCCGGGGTCCCTTTCCTTTGGAAACTTTGGAGTATGTCCGCGACCTGGGCTCAATGGGCATCAACATAATGGGCAATCATGACCTAGCGCTTTTAGCCCGTGGGACCTACGAGGTCGACCGGCAGGTGAAGGCCGTCGTGCCATCCGGCCACAGAGCAACAGACACCGCTCGGCGCTGGAGTGCGGTCTTGGATTGGCTCGGCAGATCCCCGTTCATCTACAATGACGCACCGCAAAAGGTGGTGGTGTCGCATGCCGGGATCCCGCCGCAATTCGCAATTGACACTGCCATAGACGTGGCGCGTGGGCTGGAACGAAAACTGCGCAAATCGGCGCGGCACGTAGCTAGGTCTATCGACCGCTCACTCTCGGGGCGTTTTGAAACTGACGACACCACCAGTGCCAGCGAAAAGCATATCGGCGTTGGATGCACACGCATTAGATACTGTCGGACGGATGGCAGCATGGCGGGCCCAGAGCGCGAACTTAGCGCCAAGGCGGCTCAGCACCTTGTGCCTTGGAGTAGCCTTCGAAACCACGCCAGCGACAATGGTCGCACGATTGTGCATGGCCATTGGGCTGCCCTCGGCATCCACATGACCAATAACGCGCTCTGTATCGATGATGGGTGCGTCTTCGGCGGACGCCTTGTGGCCGTAGAGCTGTCGCCAGGCCTTCCCATCACTTGGATCAGAGGGCGGCGTTATTTCAACCTAAGAGACTTTCGAGAAAAATGGAAAGGGGAAGAGCATGACCTCAAGATCTGCATGCCATCTTGAAATTGAGAGAAAGTTCCTGGTGCAAGGCAGCTTTCCACGCGACCCGTCACCCATCGAAATTGTGCAGGGCTACCTTAAGAGCAGCAAAGGCAACGAACTTCGCGTGCGGAGCGAGAACCGCAACTACTTTCTCACACATAAGCACCGGGTCGACGCAATCTCGGCCGAAGAAACGACCTGCTCACTGCCAAGCTCGATTGGGGCAGAATTGCTCCAACTTTGCACCGGTGGGCAACTTATTCAAAAACGTCGACATATCATCGAAACGGACGGCTTTCTTTGGGAGGTCGACGAATACTTAGGGCGCTACCTTGGCCTTTTCGTCGCAGAAATTGAGCTTTCACACAGCAAGCAGACTTTCAGAATGCCGGCATGGGTTGGCGAAGAGGTGACCCAGGACCCGCGATTCAAGAATGCCGTGCTGTTCCGCAGCAGGATGTCCACAAACAACCTTACCACCAAATCACATGTTGGAGTCTGAGTGAGATGAATGAGATGCCCCACCCTATCCCCACACTGCCATTGCAAGACCTATCGCTCGAAATCTGGGATCGAAAGTACCGTCTTCGCGACATTCACGGTGAGCCATTGGAAGACCATCCCGATGAAACACTGCAACGTGTCGCACAGGCCGTCGCGCGCGTTGAGCAAGGCGATCTGCAAGGCAAATGGGAAAAAGAGTTTCTTTGGATCCTAAGAAATGGCGCAATCCCGGCCGGCCGCATTCTGACCAATCTTGGGGCTGGACGAGACGAAAGCGTTTCTGATCTTTATCCCTCAGCTATCAACTGTGTTGTCTCAAAGTCGATCCACGACAGCTTGTTCGATATTCTGACCGCGGTGCGCGATGCTGGAGCCACGCTTAAAGCCGGCTGCGGGATTGGATACGACTTCTCCACTATTCGTCCGGAAGGCGCGCTGGTTCGCGGCAATAAGACCGGTGCGTTTGGTCCTTTGGCGGCCATGACGCTTTTGGACAGCCTGTGCGGTAGCATCGCCACAGCCGGTCAGCGGCGCGGCGCGCAGATGGCTGTCATGGATATCCGTCATCCTGACATCATGAATTTCATTAAGGCCAAGCACGAAAAAGGTAAGTTTAATAACTTCAACCTCTCCGTTCTTGTCACCGAAGACTTCCTGACCGCCCTGGATCGGGCTGAATCCTGGCCGCTTGTCTTTCCCTTAAGCCCAAGCCGCATGAGACATGTTGATCCAGAGTCAATACATTGGTGCAATTTCCCTGATACAGGCAACTGCGTAAAAAACGACGCCGGCAAAGTTGCCTGCGAGGTAGTAAAGCAGGTTCCGTCCACAGAGCTTTGGGAACTACTCATGGCATCAACCTTCACTTATTCGGAGCCCGGGGTCATCTTCATCGATCGCATCAATCGAAGAAACAACAACTGGTTTTGCGAGAACATTCGCGCGACCAATCCCTGTGCGGAGCAACCATTGCCTCCATCGGGTGCTTGCCTTTTGGGATCCGTTGATCTCACGCGGTTTGTTCGGAATCCGTTCACCGATGGCGCGAGTTTTGACTGGAAGCGTTTCAAGAGGGTTGTCGCTGTTTTCAGCCGGTTTCTGGACAATGTCGTTGACCTGAACGAGCTGCCCCTGGAATCGCAGCGTGAAGAAATCCTTAGGAAACGGCGTCACGGCATGGGCGTTCTTGGATTAGGCAGCGCTGTGACAATGCTGGGCATGAGCTACGGAGAAAAAGACTCGCTTCAGTTCACTGATGATGTGCTGCGTACATTGGCCGTTACCGGATGGTTGCAGGCTATTGAACTCGCTCGCGAAAAGGGTCCTGCGCCTATCATGAATGAGATGTTCAAACTGGAGCCCTATCATCTGGAGCGGCGCCCAGACCTGCGGCACAGCGGCTGCAAAGTTGGGTCGATGGTCCAGGGCAAAGAGCTCTTTGCCGGCAATGTTGGCTACATGGCTCACATTGAAGACGCCTGCCCAGGGATCTTGGAAAAGATCAGAACACACGGTGCTAGGTACACACACCATAGTTCAATTGCACCAACCGGGACCATTGCGTTGTCGTTCGGCAATAATGCTAGCAGTGGCATCGAACCCACGTTTCGGCATGTATTCAGGCGAAACGTTCTTGACGACAATCTGTCGTCAAGAACGTCTTACGACGTTGAAAGCCTAGAGCACCTCGCATTCCGATCTTTAATGTGTCCTGCCGGCAAGCCAAGCGCTCTTCCAGAAAACTTTGTGACAGCCGACACTGTCAGTGTAAATGCGCATATTGCGATCCAAGCCACGGCGCAGAAGTGGGTGGATTCGTCCATATCCAAGACAATAAACGTGCCTCCCTCAATAACGTATCAGGATTTCCGCCAAGTATACCTCGACGCCGCGCGTCTGGGGGCCAACGGGTGCACCACGTTTAGGGAAAACACCGCGATCTATGACAGCGTGCTTCAGGACGCGACGCCACTGAAGCGCGACGACGTGTCATCATTGCCCAATGTCACGCACGAAGGATGCGATTGCGGGAACCCTAACCTGGTTGTGGCAGATGGTTGCACCACGTGCATGAATTGTGGAGCGTCAAAGTGCGCAATCTAAGCCGCATTGCAACATTATGAAAATGTTTTCCTGACAGTGACCTGAGACGGATGCCGTTGACATACAGTCATGAGTCGTCGCGCATTGTCATCGTTCCGTGCCAGTTCAATCGGGATTGGCGAATTCGATCAGATCCCAGCGATTGCCCCAAGGATCCGTCCAAACCGCCACGCGACCGTAATTTTCCGATCTCGGAGCTTCAATGTCGACGCCGGCCTGCCTTAGGAGGTCGTAGTCGGTGTCGAAGTGCAATGTTTCTAGGAATAGCCAGACGCGCCCACCGCCCTAGTTGCCTATGACCTCGACCTGTCGGTTGCCCTTAGCCTTAGCCAACAAGATCTCTGTTTCACCGTCTTTTGGCGCAACTCTCAACCAGCGTTTTCCACTTGAAAGTGGGGTGTCCTCGCGACACGTAAAGCTAATGCTCAAAAAGAACGCTTTTGCTTCATAATAGTCTAGCACGACTAACGAAAACAGCGTAATTCGGCGCGGCATGTCAAACGAACGCTTTTGTTGTGGATTGGGATCGCATTTCCATGGGATGGTGGTTCCATAAAGTGTTGAAGGTATTCTAGTTGCAACCGTAATCTCTGTCGAGGTTCAGATGGATCGTAAAACAAGTTGGGGGGCTGTTCTATTCGCATACGCGCTAGGCGTTATTGCTGCTGCTCAGGTTGGTCGCATAGCTCCAGCTGTTGATATTCTCCGAAATGACTTGGACCTGTCACTATCTGTATTTGGGTGGTTGGTTTCGATCATTTCGCTTGTTTCGGCAGTGTTTGGCTTGGGCTTCGGCTCATTGACCATGCGTCACGGGGCGCGAAACATGCTGCTTCTGGGCGGGCTTTTGTTGGCAGCCGCGGTCTTTGCCTCTTCGCTTGCAAAGGCGCCTTGGATACTGCTGATTACAAGGGCCTTCGAAGGCGTCGGGTATCTTGCGGTGGTTGTGGCCGCCCCAACCCTTATTGCGCAGCGAGCGTCGCCTCAGGACACGCCGAGGGTTTTGGCATTGTGGGGCACTTTCTTCACACTGGGCATCAGTATGGCGGCCTATTTTGGCGGCTGGCTGTCGCAGAACTTAGGTTGGAGCAAATGGTTCGTTTTGAACGCTGGACTAACGCTTTTGTTGGTGGTTATTGTATTTGTGCAGGATACCGCAAAGAGCGACACACAGGCCGCCCAGGTTCCCGATACGACACGGACAAGTTTAGGCGTAACGCCCTGGCTTCTGGCGAGCGCCTTCTTTGGAATTACTGTTATCACCTTGAGCATACTCAGCATGCTGCCGCCGTTCCTCATTGAGGCAAAAGGACTTTCCCCGGCAGATGCGGGGCAGGTAACCGGTCTCGTGGCGCTGACCAGCCTCGCTGGGAGCGCACTTTATGGATGGCTTTCAGCGCGATTGTCGACACTCAAAGCCATCATGACCCCGGCTGTCTTGCTGGTTGCGACAGCGTTTCCAGCCTTCCATACGTCCTTACCGCTGGCCGGCACTATAACGTTTGTCGCACTAAGCGTATTCGCCAATGGGATACTTGTTGCAATGGTGTTTTCATCCGTTCCAAGAATGGTGCCATCCCCAAACTTCATTGGCCCGGCCAACGGGCTAATTACGCAAATCGGAAGCATCGGAGCCGTAGTAGGACCGCCCATTGTCGGCTATGCGATCACTTTGATCGGGTGGCTGGCGGTGCCCTGGTTGGTTGCGATCAATGCCGCCTTATTCGCGCTGTTGATGATTGTGGCAGAACGGAATTCCTTGCAGCTAAACAGTTGAGGGTTCTCGGGGCGCAGCACGCCTACGTCAACTTGTATCTCGGATCGGTGCTTTGGCTGAAATCTGCCACGACGCGGACGCCTGTGTGATCACACAGTAATCGCAAATGCGCTCAGATGATATCGATTGCACGATAACAAAGGACATCCCCGATGTTCTTCAGCTTAGGGAGAGATACGAAATGCTTGATGTCAGCCAGACGCTTCACACCAATGAAGCGGCAAGTCACCTTTCAAAGAAGGACGGTTTTTCGATCACTCGCAGCGAGCTTGACCATCTGATGGAAAATTACGGGCTTTTTGCGGCGACCCAAAATTATGTGTCGGCAGAAGAGCTCTATCGAGGGTTTGATGTGTCACGACAGTTTTTTGCGCTGCCCTATGAAGAAAAAAAGAAGTGTTCGGCAGAACTACGCAAGGACGTGGAATACGACTACGTTGGCTACCACCACTTCAAGAGCGAGACCGCTGTTGACGCCGACCAACCGGACTTGAAGGAGTTCATCCAGATCAGTTCATTTCCTGGCCTTAGGTCGGGCGGCGGACGTATATTTGACCCGTTCCCATATCCAGCCGATATCCCCGACATGGGCCCCGTGCTGGAAGCGCTCTATCGCGGCTACTTGGGGTGTGCCGACGCCGTATTGTACCGTGTCCTCGACTTATTCGGTATCCCTGACGATCAGGCGCGCGACTTGGTAGAAAACTGCATGAGCACTCTGCGCATCATTCACTACCCGCCGGTCGACAGTGACGATGCTAGGAACGCGCAACGCGCAGCCCCTCATACCGGGATAAACCTCATCGGCGTGCAACCGAAGCAAACGCATCGCGGCTTGCAGTACATCATGCCTACCGATCAGTCTTGGAAATGGCTGGAGCATTCGTCAGACACGGATGTTGCCATCAACGTAGGGGAGCTGCTGCAGTACATAACCGGCGATGCGCTGATGGCCTCAAAGCACCAGGTGGTGAATGACCTCGACATCAGCGGAAAAGAAAGCCGGTATTGCATCGTATTCTTCAAGAATCCCAACCCTGACGTCGATATGCCTAGCTTGAAGTATCCCACCCGAAATATCGGGGAATGGTTCCAAGAGCGGATGAAGGAAATCGGCTCGTGGAAACAATAATCTTCAACGCTATATGCGTTGCCACCCGAGTGGCACTCAGGCGTTGTACCGAACACAGCGTATTTGCTTTCTGTCAGATCGGTTTCTGAGCTGGCTGAAACCGTCTCACAGGAAAAGAGTCGACATATGATCATTCTCGGGATCAATAGCTTCTTCGAGCATCCGGCAGTTGCACTTTTGAAGGACGGCGAGCTCGTCTTCGCTATTGAAGACGAGCGTTTAACGCGCGTGAAGCATGGTCGTAGTTTCTCCCCTTACTCAACCTATGTGCCGTATGCGTCCATTTTTAAGGCGCTTGAATTCGCGGATATAAAGGTCTCGGATATTGATCAAGTGGCCTATTCATACGACCCTTGGCGCCACCTGATAGCTTCGCTCCACGGCTGCATGACGGGTAAGCGCATCCTCTCGTTTAGGGGAGAGCTGAACGCATACATGGCAGCCCGAAACGTTAAGAAAGAACTGTCAGAGGGACTCACCCTTGATGTCAGATATTTGAACCGGTGGGGAAGAAAGGACTTTCAGAAGATTCCGTTCAAGA
Source organism: Pseudaestuariivita rosea (assembly GCF_017592335.1). GTDB lineage: Bacteria > Pseudomonadota > Alphaproteobacteria > Rhodobacterales > Rhodobacteraceae > Parasulfitobacter > Parasulfitobacter rosea. The sequence goes on from NZ_JACNMP010000046.1 coordinate 12,891, forward strand.
ACTGGGACCACCACCTGTCGCATGCGGCATCTACCTTTTTTTGTTCTGGATTTGAATCCAGCCTTGTCGTCGTATCCGACGGAAGCGGGGAGAACGCGTGCACCAGCGTTTACGTAGGCGAAGGTTCCACGCTCAAGAAGTTTGCGCAGATCGACATGCCGAATTCGCTGGGGTTGCTCTATTCATTCGTAACCGGTCACCTAGGTTTTCAGCCCTTCGGCGACGAGTACAAAGTGATGGGCCTAGCTGCGTTCGGCAAACCTACGATGAAGCAAGAGCTAAACAAACTTGTGCACAAGGTGGACGGCGGTCGATATACAGTAGACTTTGAAAGACTGAAGAATCTGACACCGCTTCTTGGACTCCCAAGAAGAGCGTGCGATCCGATTGAACAACGCCATAAGGACTTAGCACGATCTTTGCAGAGCGTGTTTGAAGACACGCTGATGTATGTCGTCGCCTATCACATGGGTGCGACCCGGCAGAAGAATTTGTGTGTAGCCGGCGGAACGTTTCTGAACTGCGTTGCGAACTATAAGTTGCTATCGACAATTGATATAGATGGGTTCTTCGCACAGCCTGCCGCACATGATGCCGGGACTGCCATCGGCGCTGCTGCGCTAAGCTGGGTTGCAGCGGGAGGTCAACCACAGATCGAGTATGACTCAATGTTGCTTGGCACGGAGTGGTCAGATCAGCAGATTGGGATGATGCTGAAAGATACGAATTTATCCTATCGGAAACTGCAGCCGAACGAGCTCGCCTCAACAATCGGTGACTTGCTGGCGAAAGAATACGTCACCGCGTACTTCGGCGGGCGCATGGAGTTCGGGCCACGCGCACTCGGCGCACGGTCGTTTTTGGCGTCGCCCAGGTCAGCACGCACGCAAGAGCGTCTCAACATCATCAAGGCGCGTGAACAGTTTCGACCGCTTGCGCCGCTGGTTCGGGAACAGGACTACGATACCTATTTCGAAGGGCGCCCGAACAGGTACATGATGTTGGCTGTCAACGCGAAGCCGCGAACACATGAAGTCGCGCCCGCGATTGTGCATGCCGACGGCACGTCGCGTGTTCAGATTGTACGCAAAAGCGAAGACCACATGCTTCACAGCATCCTATCGGAGTTTCACGATCGGACGGGGATCCCAATCCTCGTGAACACCTCGCTTAACACGCGCGGTCGGCCGATCGACGAAAGCCCCGTTGATGCAATCGCCACCGCGTTCTGCTCTGGCGTCGACTATCTGGTTCTCGGATCTTACTTGATCGACACGCGTCGCGGTGCCGGTCAAGATTTCAACACCGAGAGCGTTCAAAGCGTTAAGAGGGATCGACTCCGGCTGAGTGCAGAATAGGGCGCTAAGGGTTCTTAACTGTGATTGATCGCATAATGACACTTCGCTGCGCCGTGTGTGACTCGGCATGCAAAACTGACCCACTTGGGTGGGTTATGAGCGAGTAAAATTGACCCACCTGTTTCGTTAACATCCGCTTTGGTGTTCATCAGGAGCATCCGGGATTTTTCGAGCGGGACTAAAGATAAAGGGGGCCGTAGCCCCCTGCATGTTACTTCGATATTGCTATTGCAGCTGCTTTAATAGCTGGAAGAATTTCCTGGTTCTCCGCCAAAACATATATTGCAACCATGATTGCAAAACGAATGACGTAAGTGACCAAAACCTTCTTAACTGTATCAATGGCTACGTTGTTGCGCCGCGGTTGATCTTGTTCCTGCATAAACATCACCCTTCGATGAGAACCGAAGGAGTAAATGTGGACCTGTCACGTTTTCGTGCCGCCCCAAGTGCTCGTTTAGGCCACCTTCCGTTCGAATGCGACCGGGCTTTTCCACCCCAGTGCTGAGTGCCGACGCCGCGGATTGTAGAAGCCATTGATGTACTGGAAGATGGTCAGCTCGGCCTCCCTGCGCGTTTGCCATGACCGTCGCCATATCAACTCCGCTTTGATCGTTTTGAAGAACGTCTCAACTGCGGAATTGTCGTAGCAATTGCCCTTGCCTGACATCGACACTTTGAACCCATGCTGGCGTAGTATCTTCTGATAGTCGTGTGAGCAGTATTGCGAGCCGCGATCTGTGTGGTGAATGCAGCCTTTGGGTGGTTGTCTGAGGGCGATGGCCATCTTTAATGCCCGGATCGCCAAGTCACGCTTCACGCGGTTCGATACGGCCCAGCCGATCACGCGTCGGGAATGCAGATCAAGGATGACCGCTAGGTAAAGCCAACCCTCACGCGTCCAAACGTAGCTGATATCGCCTGCCCATTTCTGGTTTGGCAACTTGGCGCGGAAATCCCGGTTCAGCAGGTTCGGCGCAATATTGAAGCCATGGTTGCTGTCGGTTGTGACCTTGTATTTCTTTGATCTCTCAACCCGTATGCCATTCTCGCGCATCAACCGACCGACGCGGCGATGGCCGATGTTCAAACCAAGCTCCTTGAGCTCTTCCGTCATCCGCGGGCGACCATAACTGCCCAGGCTGAGACGAGACTGTTCTTTGATATGCGCAAGGACTACCATATCGCTCCGTTGCCTTTGGCTGGCAGGTCGGCAGCGATAGGCCCGCAGGCCACGCGAGCTGACACCCAATACATCGCACATACGCTGCGAACAAAAGGCATCGCTGTGTTCTTCGATGAACCGGAACCTCATGACTTTTGGCCCGCGAAGAACTGCGTTGCCTTCCTAAGAAACAGGCATGTTGGTCTGTGCAGGTAATTCCTGCAAATCAAAGCCAAACGACTTGGCGCGGCGCTTGAGATTGCTGAGCACGCGGTTGCGGTATCGTTCTTCATAATGAGATGCGCCGGGGTCTTTGTATGTCATGCCGTTTCGGAGGGTGTTGTAGAACAGAACGGCAATCTTGCGCGCCGTCGCCGTAACAGCTTTGGCCTTGCCCGCCCGTGCTGCCAGTCGGCGGTAGAAAGCCCCAAGAGCGGTATCGCTACGCCCAATGGTGACCGCAGCCAAACGCAATAGGGCCGCAGCCCGGCTGGATGATCGCCGTGTTCGAGATGACAGCACCTTACAGCCAGATATCTTGTTACCCGGTGCCAAGCAAAGCCACGACGTGAAGTGTTTGGCACTCGGCCAAGCGCGCAGATCTGTGCCGCATTCTCCAATCAATTTGAGTGACAGAGATGGCCCCATCCCATGGATTTCGGTCAGATCGACGCCGAGGACGCCGAACAGTGCGGCCCGTACATCAAACGAAGGCGTGCTGACTTGCTTGGTCTTCGTGCGTGGACGTGGCAACTGGCTGGGATCATGTTCAGTGTCCGCGCCCAACGTGGCCAGCGTCGCCTCAAGGTGGCGATCACATTCCAGCATCTTGCTCTGATAGAAGTCGTAAAGCTCTACCGACTGGGTTAACGCAAAGATATGTTCAGATCGGTCATTCCCATTGAGCGCCGCCTTGATCGTCTCGACAGATGCTTTGCATCGCACGTCACGGAAGGACGCCAGCACATCCAAATCCCGCTCGCCCGCAACAATCGCCCAGATAATCTTCATGGGGTCGTTTGCAGGAGGGGGCGAAATGACACTCTAAGGATTTTCGCGGTGCCTTTTGACAATGCCAAGAACCGTGTTTTTGCTGATGCCGAGGTCACGGGCGATCCAGCGATAGCTGCGCCCTTGTTCAACGGCTGCGAGAACCTTGGGCGCGAGCTTATCTGATTTTGGGCGCTGCCCTGTTTGGCGGCCAAGTTTTCGTCCACGGGCCTTCGCCGCCGCCAGTCCGGATTTCACACGTTCGCTGATGAGGTCGCGCTCGAATTGGGCAATGCCGGACAATATCGTAGCCATCATCCGGCCATGTGGGGAATCCAGTTCAAATGTCATGCCACTCATGGCGACAACGGAAACATTCCAGCCAGCCAACTTATGCAGTGTTTCGAGTAGATCTTGGGTAGATCTGCCCCATCGGCTCAATTCCGTGACGAGGACTGCATCAATTTTCCTTGCTTGGGAAAGCGCCATCACTTCGTTTCTTACAGCCCGGTTCGATTTCGTACCCGAGGCTGTTTCCTTGAATTGTCTAATTACCTCGAAACCACCACGGTCGGCAAAAGCGGCTAGATCCGCGATCTGGCGTTCGCAGGACTGATCAGTGGTCGAAACCCGCGCATAGATGACTGCCCTCTGTCCCAATTGAACCCCCTCGGATATTGGCCTTGCAAGTCGTTGATATTGTTGCAGTGGTTATTGTCGCAAACAAACACATGTTCAATAGGTACAGTTTTCATGCCCCGGCGCAATATTTTGACCGAACGCCAGCGTTCCGCGCTGCTTAATCTTCCTACAGATGAGATGTCGCTACTGCGTCATTACACTTTGTCTGATGAAGACCTTGAGCACATCAAGGAACGACGACGCCCTGAAAACCGACTTGGGTTTGCGCTTCAGCTCTGCGCACTCCGATATCCCGGCCGCGCTTTATCTCTTGGTGAAGTCATCCCACATGATGTTCTTGCTTTTATCGGCGCACAGTTGGGGCTGACGGGCGACGCTTTACTGTCTTACGCAGCTAGACGCCAAACGCGCCAGGAACATTTGGAAGCACTGCGCGGCATATACGGATACAAATCGTTCTCGGGTCGGGGTGCGCGGGATCTGAAGGACTGGTTGGATCAGCAAGCTGAGCTTGCGACATCAAATGAAGACATTGCTGGTCGATTTGTTGTCGAATGTCGCCGCACACTAATAATACTTCCCGCTATATCTACGATTGAGCGTTTGTGCGCGGATGCGTTGGTGGCCGCGGAAAACGGATTGAAACAAGGATCGCATCGCGTTTGAGCGATGAAATGTGCGTCAGGATCGATACATTGCTGTCCGAACAAGTCGATGATCGTCTATCTCGGTTTGTCTGGTTGCGGCAGTTTGAGGTCGGGAACAATTCAGCAGGGGCAAACCGCTTGTTGGATCGACTGGCGGTCTTGCAAGAATTTGAACTGCCGCCAGACCTGTTTGAAGGATTGCCAGCGCATCGCATCACGCGATTGCGTCGCCAGGGCGAAAGGTATTTTGCAGATGGTCTACGTGATCTACCTGATGATCGCCGTCACGCGATCCTTGCCGTATGCGTTGTCGAGTGGCGCGCCGCAATCTCTGATGCCATTGTTGAAACCCATGACCGGATCATCGGCAAGACATGGCGCGAGGGTCAGAGATTGTGTGCGACCCGCGCGGACGATGCAAAAACTGCCGTTCAACACACCTTGCGTTCCTTCAGGGATCTGGGATCGGGACTGCTGGAAGCCAAAAATGATGGCGCATCGCTTGATACTGCCGTGTCTTCGTCTACCGGCTGGCCAGATTTGGAGACATTGGTCGCAACCGCATCGCAGCTGACTGATACACTTTCGTCGAACCCAATTGCACATCTTGTCCAAGGCCATAACCGGTTCCGACGTTATGTTCTGAGAATGCTCCATCTTCTGAAAATCGACGGTGCGCATGTCGCAACACCTCTCTTGGCAGCCATCCATTTGATCAAGAATGGCGCAAGGCATGATCAACCAACAGATTTCCTGCGGCGTACCTCGAAATGGCATCATTACCTGAAATTGCAGGAACCAAGTGACCAACGCCTTTGGGAGGTGGCGGTTCTTTTCCATTTGCGGGATGCCTTCCGGTCCGGCGATATCTGGCTGGCACAATCCAAGCGCTACGGTGATCTCAAGCAAGTTCTGGTTCCAGCAACAATGGCAGCAGCAAGCGCGCGGCTCGCAGTCCCTCTTGATCCTGAACAATGGTTAGCGGATCGCCATGCTCAGATGGAAATTGGTTTAGAAAAGCTCTCAAAGGCGGCGAAACGAGGCACGATCCCCGGCGGAGGCATTGAAGATGGCGTGCTACAGCTCAGCCGACTGCCGACACAAACGCCAAACGGCGCCGCTGATCTGCTCTTTGACTTGTATAAGCGTGTGCCGGATACGCGCATTACCGACATCATGTTGCAAGTCGATGACGCAACCGGGTTCACCGATGCATTTACGCACCTGCGAACCGGCGCACCGCCAAAAGATCGGATTGGCTTGCTGAATGTGCTGCTTTCGGAAGGCTTGAATCTTGGATTGAGCAAGATGGCCGAAGCCAGCAACTCGCATGGATTTTGGGAGTTGATGCGGATTTCCCGCTGGCACATTGAAAGTGAAGCCTACGCACGGGCACTTGCCACTATTGTCGACGCCCAATCCAAACTGCCGATGGCGCAGTTCTGGGGAATGGGGATGACCGCATCAAGTGATGGCCAGTTCTTTCCTACCACGCGGCAGGGCGAAGCGATGAACCTGATCAACGCCAAATACGGGAATGAGCCGGGTCTAAAGGCCTACACGCACGTCTCGGATCAGTTTGCGCCTTTTGCATCCCAAACAATACCGGCCACAGTCAGTGAGGCACCCTATATCCTTGATGGATTGCTGAACAACGATGTGGGCAAGCGGATCAAGGAGCAATACGCGGATACTGGCGGTTTCACAGATCATGTCTTTGCTGTTACGTCCATCCTTGGTCATCGCTTCATCCCGCGCATCCGGGATCTACCATCAAAACGACTTTACGTGTTTGATGCCGGAGGAACACCGCAAAACCTGAAAGGAATGGTCAGTGGCAAAATCCGCGAAGATTTGATCGCTTCAAACTGGCCTGACATTATCAGGATTGCAGCGACGATGATGGCTGGCTCCATCGCGCCCAGCCAAATCTTGCGAAAACTGGCATCGTATCCGCGCCAAAACGATCTGGCTGTCGCCCTAAGAGAAGTCGGTCGTGTTGAACGCACACTGTTCATGCTCGATTGGGTGCTCAATGCAGATATGCAAAGGCGGGTGCAAATTGGATTGAACAAAGGTGAGGCGCACCACGCACTGAAGAATGCGCTGCGCATCGGTAGGCAGGGTGAAATACGAGATCGGACGACCGAAGGGCAGCACTATCGCATGGCAGCGCTCAACCTACTGGCAACCATGGTCATATACTGGAACACCGCGAGGCTCGGCGAGGCGGTGGTGCAGCGGCAAGAAGCGGGCCTGCCCGTCCAGCCAGACCTGCTGGCGCATACATCGCCACTCGGGTGGGCGCACATTCTGCTGACGGGGGAATACAAGTGGCCTAAGTATTGATGTGTGGAACAGCCGACTTTCGCCGCACTGTGCACAAACTGGTATCTAGCGGACAAACCGGACTTGTGCAATTACGGCTATTGCTGACGCAGCATCTATTCGCACTTGCAGCATGCCGAGTGTCGCGACGAAGCGCATGTTGCCTTAGCAGCCATTTGCGAATGCGGTTCTAGCTCACACATAAATCGCACTTTCTCCAGATGAAGGTCGCACAAATGTCACGCGGGACTAATCCTCCTTCCATACCCAGACATCAGCACCGTACTGACGAACAAAGATTTTTTCTATTGGGTGGCTGTTGTCCGAAAGCGCTGGCACGCACAGTCTCTGCGATTACGGTCAGCAGCAAGAAGCCCACAATGACCAATGCTGCGATGCATACCGGGTCAGAAATGAAGCCCTTTTCGTGCAGTCTTTCCATGCTGTCCCAGTCAAAGCCTTTCCAGGCACGGCTTTCGGCATGTAGACCGAGGCGCAAAAGCGCGAGAGTGGCATCGTCAATTTTGTCTTCGTCGAGTGGAAACGCACCGAATTTCCCCGAGATATTCCGTTTGTCAGTCATGCAGTCAGGACCCTTTTCCCGTAGTCTCGAAGATTGCCGTTCGGGTCGACGTATCGGTAGAGTGTGACGGGCTTTACACCAAGTTCCTTGCAAAGCTCCGAGACGGACGTATCGCGATTTGCCATCGCGGCCTGTGCCATGCGCACCTGGGCTTTGCTTAGTGCAAATTTGCGTCCGCCCTTTCGACCCCTGGCGCGGGCGGCGGCAAGCCCGGCCATAGTGCGCTCTCGGATCAACTCGGTTTCGAATTCAGCCAAGGCGGCAAAAATCCCAAATGACAGCCGACCGGCTGCGGTGGTTGTGTCGATCTGTGCGCCTTGACCTGTGAGCACCTTCAAACCAACGCCGCGCTCTGACAGCAAGGTCGTGGTTTTCACCAGATGATTGAGGCTGCGACCCATCCGATCAAGTTTCCAGATTACCAAAACATCGCCGTCGCGGAGGGCCTTCAGGCAGGCCTCTAGTCCTAGGCGCTTATCTTTCTTCCCTGAAGCGTGATCTGAATAGATTTGATCCTTGTCAACACTGGCTGCAATCAGGGCGTCGCGCTGCAAATCCAGTGATTGGCTTCCGTCCGCTTTCGAGACGCGAGCATATCCCCGATGACCAGAAGCGCGAGCTGATCGAAACCCTTTGGTCCATTGTCGTGGCCTTTGTTGACTTCGGCTTTGGCATCCACCCGGTGCAACAAAACTGTGGAGAAGAGGCCATTCTCGATGCTGCGCTGCTGCGGGATGTGTTAGGCTCAGAGGACAGGTTGTCCGATAGGTTCAATACCACAGCAGGGCCGCAGGAGAAGAGAGTGTCCTGCGATCCGGAAAGGAGTCGCTCCCATGCCCCATGATCCAATCCGACAGGCGGTGATCTATGCCCGGGTCTCCAGTGTGGCACAGTTGAAGAAAGGCGATGGTCTGGCCTCGCAGGAAAGCCGCTGCCGCGAATATGCCCGCTACAAGGGCTATGAGGTGGTCGAGGTCTTTCAGGACAACCGGTCCGGCGGCGATGCAGATCGCCCTGCGATGACGGCACTGCTGTCCTTTCTGGCCCAACAGACCCAGACCTGCGTGGTGATCATTGATGACATCAACCGCTTCGCCCGCGATGTGGTGGGGCATTGGCAGTTGCGCGCGCTTCTGGCCGAGGCAGGCGGCAAGCTAGAAAGTCCGTCGATCGAGT
>NZ_JACNMP010000047.1 GCF_017592335.1 Pseudaestuariivita rosea
GCCCGATGCCTGCTGCAATGGTGATCACGATGCCCAAAACAGTCAAAGGGACAATAAACGTCAGCGCGCGCGACATATACTGGCTGTAGCGCAGAGGTGTGCCATTTTTGAAATCATAGGCAAGCTGCACGATGATCGCGACCGCGAACGCATAGATGACCTGTTGCAAGATGACCGATATCCCAGACTGCACACTGTAAAAGGCGAAGGGGTCGGGATTCAGGCCCAAGGTTGTTTCAGTGCCCAGCACGAAAAGGCTGATCATCAGTCCGATGACCGAAACCAAAAATGTAATAATGATGATCGGAAAGAAGCACTTGAAGAAAATCGAAAAGCTTTCACTTAAGATGCTTCCGACGCCAAGGGGCTCTTTCGGGGCATAGGTATCTGACATTTCACAATCCCTGCATTTTATCTTTTATCGTGAACCCTAATGGAAGACGCGGACGATATCACCGGGGCCAAACGATCTTACTGCCAGCAGATGCATGTCGACAACAGATATGATCCGCTTGACAGGTCGTCGCATCAAATCGACTTTCATATCCATAAATCAGCGCCCTGCGGTCTGGCGCCGTTCGGCCACATCGTACTTGTCTTCGCGCTTGTCCCCGAACAGCTGACGTTGTTCCAGGTGTGCACGTTGTGCAGCGTAGAAGGCCTTGAGAAAATCGCGGTGATCCAGCCGATCGATGGGATCACTGTAGTCGATTTTGCGGCGGATGCGTGTGACGATCGCCTCTATCGTTTCTTCGTTGCGGCGCTTTAGGTCATAAGTCATGTGCGGCGCACTATCCCGTTGCAGCAGGCTTTCCAGCGTTTGCAATTCATAGGCCCCATAATGATCCAGCTGGTGGGGCATGAAGGCAAAGCGTTCGGCTGTCTGAACACTGGTTGCGCGGGACAGGTCCGGCAGCAGTTCGGACACCGGTTTATGGATCACATAGGTGCCTGCAATCAGGTCCCCCAGACGTTGCCGTTTCTTGCTGAAAAACGGGGCAATCAGGACGGCTGCGATCCATCCAAGCGCCAGAAGCGATGTCCAGAAATCCATGCCGGGCAGTGCGATCATCAGGGTTAGGGGCAGAAAAACCTCGGCCTCTTTGGTCAGATTGCGCACCACAACCGCATGGGGCGACAAAGACCTGCCATCTGCGCTGATCACCTTGATTTTCAGAAATCGTTTTCCAAGGGTTTCACCATTCCAGAACAGTTCTGTCATGATGTAATAAGGAATGCGGATTATAAAAAACAGCAAAGCCCAGGCGGCGAAACTTCCTTCGAGGCCAAAGATATTTGTGACGGCAATCACCACGGTCAACGCAATCGCAAAAAGTATCGTGATGATGATATCAAGCAATTGGGCCCCCAGACGAACACCCAACCCCGCTGTTTCGAAGGGAATCGGGACGCCTTCGGGCGGTATGAAGTCCTCAAGCAGCCGAAGAGATGGTTTGGGACGTTGATGGCGACGTCTTTGATTGCTCATGTCCGTTCCCGCCCGACAAAGACAAACCATGCCAACCACAGTCCACCGATACCCCAACCGATGATCAGTCGGGTGTTCATGTCTTGCACCAACTGGCGCCCGAAGCCTTCTAGTACCGCTGCGGCAAACAGCATAAGACCGGCGACCAGCGCCAGTTTGACGGCGTCTTTGCCTTCCTGACGCAGGGCTTCCCCGCGCAATCGCTGCCCCGGAAACAGAACGGCACTGCCAAGTTTCAGTCCCCCGCCACAGGCAATGCAGATCGCGGAAAGCTCCGTAACCCCGTGGATCGACAGCCAGCCGGCAATATCCCACCCCAGGCCACGTTCGACGTGCAGCGCGTAGAACGCACCAAAGATCAAACCGTTATAGAATGTCAGCAGGAACGCCGGGGCACAGGCAAAGACACCCAGTCCGAAGACAAAAATCGCAATTCGCGTATTGTGTGAAAACAGGAATGTCGCAAAAGCACCCAGGCCATCATGCCCACCTTCCTGATAAATGACGCGGCGCAGAAATTCTGTGCTGGCTTCCGGGCCGCGACCGCCGGCCAGACCTGCAGGCATGAAGACGTTGTACCAGGCGGGATCTTCGAAATAGAGCAGATAGCCCGCAAGAGCCCCCAGGCCCATCGCGAGAAACCCAAGCAGGATAAAAATGGCCGAACGCCGCATCGCCTGCGGGGCGCTTTTCAGGAAAAACCGGCTGACCAAGCCGCCCAACCGTTCCTGCGGGGCATAGACCGCCAGATAAGCGCGGGCCGTCAAAGCCTCAAGATACCGCAACAGCGCTTTGTCCAACGATATCTCGCGCGCGACAGATAGCGAATTGGCCGCCTGACGATAAAGCGTCGCCAGATCGCGGGCGTCGTCATATGACAGGCTGTGAATGCCCCGCTTTTCGGCAACTGCAACAATCTGTTCCAGCCGCGCCCAATCGGCTTCACGCTCTTCCCGAAAGCGGGCAGATCGGATCAGAATGGCGTTTTCCATCAGATCAACTCCCTTGCCTTGATCTCAAGATAGGTCGAGATCAGTCTGGCACTGACGGCGTTTGGTTCACTGTCGATGACCGTCACACCCAGGCGGCTTAGCTTTTCCATCACCAGTTGGCGTTCACTTTGCAACTGACCGGCGGACACCAGCGTGGCCACGTCATCAACCGATTGTGGCACCGCATTGACCATTTTGACCAGATCAGGATCGCGCAATGCGACAAAGATGATCACATGGCGCTTGGCCAGCACGCTGACGTTTTCGACCAACAGTTCGGCGGTTGTGGTGTCGACAAAATCCGAAAACACAACGATCAGACTGCGGCGCGGGGTGCGCGCGTTCAGCTCGGCCATGGCCAGAGTGTGGTTGGATTCCACGGTGGCATATTCCAGTTCAGCCGTGCGGCTGCGCAGGCGCGCGAAGGCCAGACGCCCGGGTTCGGGCGGTGTAAAAACCCGTGGGCGCGCGTCAAAGGCGTAAAGGCCCACCTGATCCCCGCCAACAGCCGCCGCCCATGCAACGGCCAAGGCCGCATTCACCGCATGATCAATCTTAGGCAGGCCACCGATTTCTTCGCGCATCAGATAGCCATTATCCAGCGCGACAAACACATGGTGGTTGCGTTCGGCCTGCATATCCTTGGCCATCAAGGTGCGATACCGGGCAGACCGTTTCCAGTCGATCGACCGGATATCCATGCCGGGCACGAACTCCAGCAGTTGGTTGAACTCAGACCCTTCACCAACGATCCGGTTTTCCTTTACACCATAAAGCGTCGATTTCACCTTGGTCGTAATCTCACCCGACTGAACGGGTCTGATGTCGGGGACAACGCCAATCGATAGATCAACCGCAACGCGTGGGGTAAATTCCAGCAACTGCAGCCGCGACGGCCAGCGCAGCCAAATATGCGGAATGGTCCAGGTGCCGCGACGGACCGCACGCATCGGAATACGCGCGACCGCCCCATCATCGCCATAGGCTTCAAAACCGCTTTCGCCGGGGCCGTCCAGCCCGCGCGGCCAGCTGATACGAACGCCGAACCCAACGGGTGAGTGATAGGCCCCCAGAACAAGTCGTCCGGTCGATCCGACAAACATCTCTTTTGGAAAGTCAGCCTCAACCGCGACACGACCCCGCCAGGACAGGAAAAAATCCAGCAGAACCAAAGCGCCCAAAGCAATCCAGACGATCAGAGCGCCCTGACGCAGACCACCGCCCATTGCGACGGCCAGCACCGAAAGGCACAGGGCGCCAAAGGACAGCGCCAGCAATCTGAGCGACGGGCGTATCAGCGGGGGGCCTCGATTTGATTAAGGATGTTATCCAGAACCTCGGACGATGTGCGCCCCTCAATCTCGGCTGTGGGGCCAAGCACGATCCGGTGGCGCAGCGCGGGGATGTAAAGCCGTTTGACGTCATCCGGGATCGCAAAATCGCGCCCATCCAGCGCAGCCGCAGCGCGCGTTGCCCCGGCAATCGCATCAGCCGCACGGGTCGAAGCACCATGCGAAATCTCGGGGTCGGTCCGCGTGGCCCGCGTCAGCCGCAAAATATAGCCAAGAATATCGTCATCCAGGCGAATACCATCGACCAGCGCACGACCGGCGGCCAGCGTTTCAGGGTCCACCACATCGCCCAGCTTGGCGGTCCGCGCGTTCATATCCAGTGGTTGGGCTGCGTGCATTTTCAGGATGTCTAGTTCGGACGCCTCATTCGGGAAATCGATCAGCAGCTTGAACAGAAAGCGGTCCAACTGCGCCTCGGGCAACGGATATGTGCCCTGCTGTTCGATCGGGTTCTGGGTCGCGATGACAAAGAAGTTTTCGCCCAGGGAATGGTCTTCCCCGTCAATTGTCACTGTGCGTTCGTTCATCGCCTGCAGCAGTGCGGCCTGTGTTTTGGGCGGGGCGCGGTTGATTTCATCGGCCAGCAGGATTTCACTGAACACCGGACCCTTGGTCAGGTTGAATTCATTGGTGCGGAAATCAAAGATGCTGGCGCCCAGCACATCGCCCGGCATCAGGTCGGGTGTGAACTGTATCCGGCCAAAGTCCAGCTTCAGCGCCGCCGAAAAGCTGCGCGCCAGCAGCGTTTTGGCTGTACCGGGCGGGCCTTCCAACAAGACATGGCCGCGTGCGAACAGTGAAATCAACAACATGTCAATCGCGTCATCCTGGCCCTGTACTGCCTTGCCGATTTCGGCCCGTATCGCGTCGGCTGCAGCGCGTAATTCATCTAAAGTCATTTTTCACCTGCTGTAAAAGTGTCTCAAAATCATCGACATAGCGGATCGCATCGCCACCTGGGATGTCGGATGGAAGGGATCGTATCTGGTCGGTCAGGGTCATAAACCGCGTCGCGATCTGCGGATCGTGGCGTTTCAGGAAGCGTTCGATCTGAACCTGTGATGTGCCCTGCTTGGCCAGACCGGGGCCGAAAAGCTCGGTCGCGAAGCTGTTCAGGCGGACCTCAATATAATCTGACAAAAGCGCACCGTCATGACCGGAGAGCCGCAGCAGCTTGGACCGCGCCATGATCGAGGCCACCTTTTCAGCCGATGGCCCGTCGTCAAACAAGCGGCGCGGCGCGCCATAGCGTACACTGGCACGCCAGATAAACAGGGCAAACATGGCCAGAAAACCGATCCAAAGCAGTGTGAACGGGAACTCGAAGAACCGCATCAGATCGCCCCAGGTCCGCTCGGGCCGTTCCGATGTAAAGCGCCGGATGGCCCAGGTATCGGTGCTATAGTCGATCATGATCGGCAGATCGCCAGCCAGTTCCGGCAGCAAAGACCGCGCGATAAAGGCATTGTCCCCCAGACGCAGCCCGTGGTTATTCAGCAGATCGGGGTCGGACAGGATCAGCACCCAACTGTCGTAATCCCTGCCCAGCTTGACCTGACATTGCGCCAGAACCATCGCGCTTTCATCGCCGATGTAGGGTTGGCAATCGTCTGCGGTAAACGTCTGGGCGACATAAAGCTCGGCCATATAACGCGTGCTGCCCACGCTGACGGGATAGGCGCCAAAATCATTGCGGGCATATCCGACAATGGGGTTTTCCACCCCAAGCTGGTTCAGCACACGTTCGACGCTGTCTGCGGCCACCATCAGGTCGGGATGCGCAACAGACGTGATCTGCGTCCCGCGCCGCCATTTCGGCAAAACCACCATCGTCTGCACGGCATCGATCTTGGTCGATAGTTCACCCAAGGGCATGTCGCGGATGTCTTCCTGCATTAGCACATCTTCTTGGGTCAGGGCGCGCGATCTGGTGCGTCTAAGGTTCGTGTCATATAGCGGAACGATGCGCAGGCCGATCGTATCGGGATCAAAACTGTAGCCACCAGAAAAGATCTGGGAATCGGCCCGCTGTGACGTCAACCAGCTGTGCAGGCCGTCAAATCCGATCACGGATCTGCGCAGGCTTTGCGTGCGATCACCAGACAGAAGAACAAATGCGAAAATGACGATGATCGCAACGATCACACCGCCGATAATCAATGCGCCCTTGTCGCCCTTTGATGCTGTGCCCCGGCTCATGCGACACCCTTGTCAAAAAGCGGCCGCATGGCGGACAGGTGGTGTTGAAAAACATCTTCTGACACAGGTCTGTCGCCAAAATAGGCAAATTCGGCCTCTCGTGTTACATCACTAAGCTGTCCAAGATAAGGCCAGTTTTTCGGAATCCGACGGATCGCATCACGCGCCGTCCAGCTGCGTTGCAATCTTAGGTTGTTCATTCGTGCCGCTTTACTAAGCCCGCTGCGCATCAGTTCAATGATGGCGGCCTGACGATCCGGGATTGACTCGATCTGTTCCAGTTCCGATGGGGGCCTTTCATAAATGCTCTGTTGGTCAGATGGGGTGTAATTCCCACGCGTGGAATTGTCGGGGGCCTTTCGAAAACTGATCGCACCCGCGCCGCCGTAACGTACAAAAAGATAAAGGATCAGCGCCAGTATCGCGCCAAAGATGATGAACAGCGCAATGCGCAGCCCAGTGAACACTCCAACAGGGTTGTCAGGTATTACATCTTCTATTTCCACGTCGACGGGGCGGCTGTCGGGGTTGATATTACCCAGATCTGAAAGGTCTGGCAGCGGGCTGTCGGGGTTCAGAAAGACCATTTCACGCGCTGGCCCACCCCACCCCAACGCGCTTTCATATTGCTGACCGCTTTCAGTGATCTCGACATAAATCGTGTCAAAAGCCTGATCTTGCGCGATCAGGCTGCTCGGCACACCAACCACCGATACTGACACATAAAGAAGTAAAAGAATAAATCTCATCGTGGGAAATTCGTAAGCACGAAGATTCGTCAGTGCAAGATGATTCCCGTTGCTTTTGTGCCGGTGCGACATCGATGTTTCACAAGCACACCAATAAGTTGGCGTTACGTCATGTTGCCCAGCAACCCTGGATTGAATGATGTGCTGGCATGGGTGTCGCGTCGAATCGGCAACACAGTCTGCCTGTGAATAGTTAAAAAAAGGTAAACAAGATCAATGGGTTTACATGTTGTTTTTGTTTGCTAAGCTGAAACAGTCATCTCGATTCTATTGCCTGACATTTGACGGCTTCGATATGGCGCTAAGTCGACGTAACGTCTTTTTAAAAGTGATTATTTTTTGAGTTATATGTTTGTCACTTTGACGCCTGTTGTGAAACCGTGGCATGCGCGCTGACTGGGCTGGGGGGCTTATTCGGATTTGCGTGTGTCCTTAGTATTGTGTGCTCTGGACTGATATGACAAAGTATCTGACTGCTTGCAAAATCGAACATCGACTTGATGCTCTTAATTGTATTGTCCCAGGCCGTGCCATGGGGGCAATTTCATGAGCCAACTTTTACGTTCCGACGGTGCCATTGCGCAACCGCAGGTCATTATATCATCTGCGCAAAAGAAAGCGGCCGCTCAGCCGCAGGTTCAACAGCCAGATGCCAACCAACAACGTGGAGTTCGTCCGGTGCGCGTCGTCATCGGGGGTGAGGCCGGATCAGGCAAATCTGATCTGATCCGTTTTCTGGTCGGTGAAAACCCGATCCCATCAGGACTGGCGGCAAATGATCTGCCACCGGTTATCTTGCGTTTCGGGGAAACACGGAAAACCAGCGCAGGATGGTGGGACGGAAACCGCAAGGTGTTTGACGGCATCAGTATCGAAGCTGCCGCGGCAGAGACGCCCGACTACATCGCCCTGCACGTTCCAAACCCGTTTTTGAAGCGCATCAATCTGTTTGATCTGTCCGGCACCCGTAATTCAGTCCGGCTGCAGGAACAATTCCTGAGTGTCGCACGCCATGCCGAAATCGTCCTGTGGTGCACCGAAGCATCACGCGGCTGGAGCGAGGATGAAAGCGCCCTATGGTATCGCATGCCCAGCCAATTGGCTGATGCAAGTCTGCTTGTTGTGACACACACCGGGGCCGTTCAGGACAAGGTGATGCTTAGCCGGGCCCTGCATCGCCTGAAAACAAAAGCGGCACCTTTGTTCCACGACATGCTGCCCTTGGCCACAAACCGCGCCATCGACGCGGCACCGGGTGGTCAGGTGGCGAATATGGACGACTGGGCTGAAAGCGGCGGCAAGTCACTGATTTCAAGCATTCTGTATCTGGCAAAATCCGTCCGTCAGGCCGAAAAGAACCGCAAGCCGTCAGACATGGACAATGCTGCCGCGTTGCGCAAGGCCTTTGCGGACTGGAAACCTGGCACACCTGCAAATCAGGGGCAACGCCCCCGCGCGGGCGGCTCGGGCCTGGTCAATGCGCAGCCATTTGGTCGCACACGGGCACAATCACAGGAACAAGTGGCCCAAGCGCCTGTACAGACGATGATGCCCTTGGCGGAAATCCTGCCAGATGTCGAAATTCACGCCGATGTCTTTGCAGATATGCCGCTGCCGTCATCCACACCGGCGGCTCCAGCTGCGCCATCTGCGACGCCTGAAAAACAGAGCACGCTTCTGTCTTATATATACGAGCAATCCGATCGGTTGATCGAACTGATCGGGACGGAAGACGAATTTGATGAACCAGAATTCCTGAACATCTGCATGCAGACGCTGGATGAATTTTCATACCGTCTGTCGGACACCCAGCTGCGTGAAAACGCAGGCTGGGTTGAAGAGCAGGTTCAAGAAGCAGCTGAACTTTTGATCCTGCTGCAACTGGAAGGGGGCGATCAGTCCCTGCATGATGCAGCCACGATCATGCTGCAACTTAGTCGTGATCTGGCTTGGGCCATCGCCGCCTGATTTGAATACGTAGCTAGACTTGAAAAGCTCTGATGAAAATTCAGAGCTTTTCCTTTTATCTGCTGAAATCATTGGCAAATAACCCCCGCAGCACTTTTTCATGCTGCAGGTGCATCATAAAACCGTCATTCCGTACCTATATCTCGGTGAGAAACAGGAGCTTTGCCCAGTGTTCTCACTTACAAACAAGACAGCGCTTATTGTCGGCGTTGCAAATGATCAATCGGTGGCTTGGGGCTGTGCCAAGGCATTGGCGGCACAAGGTGCCACATTGGCGATGACTTATCTGAATGATAAAGCCAAAGCCCATGTCCGGCCGCTTGCCCAGGACATCGGGGCCGAATTGATCTTGCCCCTTGATGTATCGATCCCTGGTCAGCTTGAGTCTGTTTTTGACCAGATCGACACGCACTGGGGCAAACTGGATATCCTGCTGCATTCCATTGCTTTTTGCCCAAAGGGTGATCTGCATGGCCGGGTCATTGATACCTCAGCCGACGGGTTTGCGATGGCGATGGATATTTCGGTCCATTCCTTCCTGCGGATGCTTTGTCTGGCCGAGCCGCTTATGAAAAATGGCGGTACCTGCATGACAGTCAGTTTCTACGGATCGGAAAAGGTCGTGGAACACTATAATATCATGGGGCCTGTCAAGGCGGCGCTGGAAAGCGTGACACGCTATGCTGCTGCCGAGTTAGGCCCAAAGGGGATTCGTGTTAACGCATTATTCCCCGGACCGCTTTCGACCCGCGCGGCCAGTGGGATCGATCATTTTGATCAGCTTCTGGCCCATGCGGCCAGTCATGCCCCAACCGGTATGCTGGCCACGATCGATGACGTGGGTGCCTATGCCGCATTTCTGGCCAGCGATGCCGCGCGCAATGTCACCGGTACGGTCCACCCCATCGATGGTGGTTATCAGATCATCGGATAAGAAAGGACAGTCGGATGCAATATCACGGACAAACCAAAGTGACCGATCTGGCCGAGGATATCACAGTTCAAAACCAGTTGATCCAGACGGCGATGAACCGCCACGCCGAACGGTCCGCCGCGTCCTTCGTGGCGTTCTGGGAAAGTGTCGCCAGACAAATGTACGCCGTCGGGCAGTCGATGATCGTGCCTGACGGTCCGACGGGTCAGGCGGCCGCATTTTCCGCCTATCTGCGTGACGCAACTGAACGGGGCGTCCTGACACTGGATGCGTTGCGCCAACGATCGGATACCTTTTTGTCCCACAAAGCCGCCGGTTGTCCGCCCGTTCTGATCTATGACTACGAAGTCATCGTCGAAGGGCGCGACCTGCATCGGCCCTCAAACTACATGCTGTTGCGTATTTTGCCGCCCAAAGGCATCGAAATCATGGACTGGAAACGCCCCTATGTCATCATCGACCCCCGTGCGGGCCATGGCGCCGGTATCGGCGGGTTCAAGAATGACAGCCAAGTGGGTGTGGCGCTGTCCGACGGGCATCCCGTTTATTTCGTTGCATTCCATCCCGACCCTGTGCCGGGCCAGACAATCGCCGATGTCACGCATTCCGAGGCTGAATTTCTGCGTATGGTCATGCGCAGGCACCCCGACAGCCCCAAGCCCATCGTCGTCGGCAACTGCCAGGGCGGATGGGCCATCGCAATTCTGGCTGCGACCTATCCCGATCTGACCGGCCCTATCGTTCTGAACGGGGCGCCCATGTCCTATTGGGGCGGCAAGCTGGGCCAGGACCCGATGCGCTATTCGGGCGGCATCGCGGGGGGTGTTGTGCCCGCGATGTTTTCGACCGATCTGGGCGGTGGTCTGTTTGACGGCGCCAATCTGGTCCAGAATTTCGAAAGCCTGAATCCCGGCCGCACGTGGTTCCGCAAATACGCCGACCTTTATCAGAACATCGACCACGGCTTGGACCGCTTCATCGATTTCGAACGCTGGTGGGGCGGCTTCTATCTGATGACCGAGGCCGAGATTCGCTGGATCGTCGAGACCCTGTTTATTGGCAATCGTCTGGGCAAGAACGAAGCCTTTCTGGAACCCGGCCGCCCGATCGACCTAAAAGCGATCCGTGCGCCGATCATCGTCTTTGCCAGCCACGGCGACAACATCACACCGCCCGCACAGGCGCTGAACTGGATCATCGACACCTATACCGACGAACGCGAAATCGAAATTCGCGGCCAGCGCATTCTGTATATGGTGCATGAACAGGTGGGGCATCTGGGGATTTTCGTATCCTCCTCAGTCGCCAAGCGGGAACATACGCAGATGGCCTCGACCCTGAAAACGATCGAGGCCTTGGCGCCCGGCCTTTATGAGATGCAGATCGAAGATCACGCAGGCGAAGGTCATCAGAAAACCTTCACCGTCAGCTTTGCCAAGCGCCGGATGCAGGATATTCTGGATGTGACAGGTCTGCGCCGCGATGAAGCCGCCTTTGCTGGCGTTGCCCGCGCCTCGGAAGCCGCTGCGGAAGTCTATGAGACGACAGTGCGACCGGCGCTGCAGGCGCTCAATCCGCCGGAACTGGGCGCGCTGCGGCGTCAGACGCACCCCATGCGCCTGTCCCGTGCGGGGTTTGCCAGCACGACACCAGGCATGGCAGGCATCGCCCGCGCCGCCGAACACGTCAGTCAAAACCGGCAAAAGGCGGGCACCGACAATCCGTTCGTCCAGATGGAAAACGTGCTGTTCGACATGATCGAACGGTCATGGGATATCGTGCGCGATATGCGTGAGGCCACGATGGAACTGTCCTTTCTGTCCATCTGGGCCTCACCCCTGGCGATGTGGTACGGCGCGCCCTATGCCCACACCCGCGCCCGCAAACGTCCGCAAGACCTGCGCAGCCTGCCCGAGGTCGAACGCGCCCTGTCACGGATCGAAATCGGCGGTCTGGCCGAAGCGACCGTTCGAATGCTGGTTCTTCTGGCGTCGTCGCGTGGATCGGTGCGCCGGGATCGTCTGGAAAGATCGTCCGAAGTTCTGACAACCCGCGCGCCCTTTTCCGACCTGCAAGCGGATGTTCTGGCCACCATCATTCACGAACAAACGCTGATCGCGCAGTTCAGTCCTGATGACGGCCTGTCCAGCCTGCCCAAACTGCTGCGCACCAAACGTGACCGCACGACCGCCCTGGATATCGTCATCCACGTGCTGGGCAGCCCGGATGAAATGGAACCGGCAACAAAAGAAATGCTGGAAAATATGAAGGCGCTGCTTGGTTCAGAAAACAGGGTCGCCGCGGCGGAGTAACCCGTTGCAGCAATCCTTAAATGGGGACCATCAAATTCTTAAAAATCCAGAGCAAGAAGTTCGTTTGGATATGCTTTATCTTCAATTATGAAATCGGTTTTTCCGGCCCGGCGAAAACGTAACTTTTCATAAAACCTGATCGCGCGCGCATTTTCGGAATTCACGGTCAGCCAGACCGATGCAACCTGACGCGCCCGACAATCTTTAAGCACCTGCGTAATCAACTGCTGACCAATACCTTTACCATGATGTAGCCGACGCACATAGAGCGTTGCGATTTCTGTATCTGATTGCACTTCGCCCGGCGCGGGTGCATTCCATTGCACCCTTACATATCCGTTAATGCCATCAGCGCTGTCTGAAACGATGATCAGTTGGTTTGAATCCTTCAGCAGATCTTCGATTTTTTCCTTGGTGAATGCCCCAAGTGCATAGTCGGCGAAGAAGGGGCTGATACCATTTCGCAGATAGGTGTCTGCCCAAACCTCAATAGAAAGCACGGCAAGGCTTGATGCGTCTTCTAAAGTGGCTTGCCTAAGGTTCATCACCGCACAGTCTTATAACCCAAGTCAAAAATTCGCCTTCACATCCGGCAGCGACAGCGCTGAAATCAGGTCACGCAATTCCTGCCGCGCTGCGATATTGGATAGTTTCATCTGGCTGAGCCCCACATCCCGCAAATCCAGAAGTGTCAGACCTTTGGGGAATAATTCGCGAAACACAACGCGTTCGCTAAAGCCGGGCGCCACCCGAAAGCCGATGCGCTTCGACAGTGTCTCAAGCGCCTTGCCCATCTTTTTCTTATTGACCATCTGCTGCGTGCCCAACCGATTTCGCACCACGATCCAGTCGATCGGGTCAAGCCCCGCCTGCGCCCGCCGTTGCCGCGCGCCCCAGACCATTTCGGAATAAACCGATGGCCCCATGATCCGGCCATCTTCGGGATCGATCCGGGCCAGCAGATCGAAATCAACAAAACTGTCGTTCAGCGGTGTAATCAGGGTGTCGGCTACGGAATGGGCCATCTGACTAAGCCGCGTATGTGATCCAGGGCAGTCAATCAGAATGAAATCCTGAGTATCCTGCATTTCTTCCAGCGCTTGAGTCAAGCGAACGTCATAGATGTTTTCACCCTGATGCAGGCTGGCTTTATCAACTGCTGGCAAGTCGCGATATGCGGGTGTCGGCAAATCCATACCGCGCCGGGCCAGAAACGCGCGCCGGTTTTCAATGTAGCGGCCCATGGTTGTCTGGCGCAAATCCAGATCAAGCGCGCCCACGCGATGCCCCAGCCGGGCCAGGGCTGTTGCGACATGCATCGACACAGTCGATTTGCCTGCACCGCCCTTTTCGTTGCCAACAACGATGATATGCGCCACGCCAATACCCCAAAACAGTGCGACATTATCGCAATCTGCTACCGCCCCCCCGATGCCGCTGCAATCGAAACTTGGCATGATCACGCCGCACCCGTGACCAAAAGGCCTCTAACTGTTTCAAAATGAATGCTTTATTCTTGCAACGGATCTTTATAGTTTCCATCTGTTTATCTTGAACAAATGGTAATTTATTTTAAATCTGCGCCAAAGGGGCGTCAGCCGGTATGACATAAAAAGGCAGCGGTTGGTTATGACGATACGAGAATTTCTGCGGGACTACTGTGAGCGTGACAACAAGCTTGCATCGCTAAGCTATTTCGGAAATTTTGCGGTCTATTTCTTCACCTTATGGCTAGCGATACAGGTCGCAGCCTATTGGTATCTTGTGATCCCCATGGTGATCATTAATGCCTTTGCTGCGGTCAGACTTTACGTACTGCAGCATGATTGCGGCCACGCGTCGCTGTTTGAAACCAAGCGGCTGAACGACTGGGCGGGCTACGGTCTGTCGATCTTTACGCTGACACCTTTTCGCGCGATGCAGTATAATCACAACGTCCACCACACCCATATCGGCGATCTGGACGAACGCGACTCGGGCGAGATCTTCACGATGACCGTTCGCGAATACGAATCCGCCCCGCTGTGGAAGAAAATCGGCTATCGGATCTATCGTAACCCGCTGTTCCTGCTGCCTATCGGGGGGCTGTTTGTGTATCTGATCCGCTATCGCTGGCCCAAGAACACCCTGAAAATCGGCGTGATGGGTGTGCTGGCCCACAATCTGATGCTAGCGGCCTGGCTGGGCCTGATCTGGGCGCTGGCCGGGATGACCGGGCTTTATGTCTATCTGGGCACTGCTTTTGCAGCGGGCATCATCGGCGTCTTTCTGGTCTATCTGCAGCATAACTTCGAAGACACCTATTGGGATCGCAAACCGGATCTGAGCTTTGAAAAAGCCGCCCTAATCGGGGCATCCGCGCTGGATCTGGGGTGGTGGTTTGATATTGGCACCGGCAACATTGCCTATCACGATATTCACCACTTTAATGCCCGCATCCCGTCTTATCGGCTGCGCAAATGTCATAATGAACTGCGTAAGCACTTTGATGTTCAGATCATCGACTGGCCAATGGCCCTACGCAGCTTTACGCTAAAGCTGTGGGACGAAGATAAGGGCCGTCTGGTGCGCATACCCGGCACTGCGCCAGGCTATACCTCACGTCTGCTTGGTCTGGCGCGCTAGGCTGGCCTGACGCCTGAACCAGAAGACAAATGGCAGCGCGACCAGATACATCGTGATGCCATAAACCCCCGACGGCAGGCTAAAAGGCGGCAACCCGCCTGCAGCTTCGGCAATCAGTGACCCGACAGTGATCCCAAGCGTGCCATTCTGAATGCCTGTATCCATCGCAATCGCGATCCCTTCGTCACGTTTCAGGAAAAACAGCCGCGCCAGACCCAGGCCGATCAGCATCAGCACCAGGTTCAGTGCGATCAGAACCGGCCCCAATCGCGGCAGGTTATCTATCATCGTTTGCCAGTTTGCAGCCAGTGCAGCAATAATGATCACCAGAAACAAAAAGGTCGCCATACGAAAGGCGATCGCCTCAAACCGGATGGTGAACCGCGGCGCCACGTAGCGCAACGCCAGCCCCAAGGCGACCGGCACCGTCGTGATCAGAAACATCGCCAGCGCCAGCGCGGTCACGTCAACCGCCGGTTCCGCATCCCCCATGAAATACTCAGCCGACCAGGCCACCAGCAGCGGCACTGTGATCACCGCCAGAATGCTGACAACAGCGGTCAAAGTGATCGACAGCGCCAGCGCACCACCGGACAGTTTGGTCAGGATATTCGATGTCACACCGCCCGGACAAAACGACAGGATCATGACACCAATAGCCAGTTCGGGTGGCAGCGGAACGATCAGCAGTGTCAGAAACGCCATCACCGGCAGGACAACCACCTGCGCAAATGCCCCCACCAGAAACGCCTTCGGCAACCGCACGACACGCGCAAAATCGCCAAGTGTCAGGCCAATCCCAAGGGAAAACATAATAAACGCCAGTGACAGCGGCAAAGCCACATTCAACAGAATGTCCAAACGATCTGTCCTCCCTCATCGTCTGAACAGCGTGGCGACATTCCCACAGCATTACAATAAGAATCCGAAGCGGGGTCGCAACGCCCCGCCTGTCTTTCTTATATTTTGCGCATGACGGTCGATCAGCCACAGCCAAACAGTACCCTGCATATTGTGCGGGGCCTTCAAGCTGATCAGACAGAGGACGCCATCCGGTTTTTCTGGCAGGCCTTTAGTGAAAAGCTGCGCGTGCCTATGGGCCCATCGTCAAAAGCCCATGAGTTTCTGCGCCGCGCCATCAACCCCGATCACGCGATATGTGCTGTTGATCAGAACAGCCAACTTCTGGGCATTGCGGGCTTTAAAAGCGACGACGGGGCCTTCATCGACGGCACATTACAGGACGTGATCAGTCTCTATGGCCCGCTCAGCGGCCTTTGGCGCGGGTTTCTTCTGGACTTTCTGCGCAGGGACTGTGAACAGAATGTCTTCCTGATGGATGGCATCTTTGTCGACGACCAAAAACGCGGTCAGGGCGTGGGGCGACAGCTGCTAAACGCTATCGCTGATCTGGCGCGCGAAACTGGCTGTGATGTCGTGCGACTGGATGTGATCGATACGAACACAGCCGCCCGTCGACTATACGAACGGTTCGGCTTTATCGCCGTCGAAGATTACAGCACCGGCATCCTGCGCCATGTCTTTGGTTATAGTGGCGCCACGCGAATGCATCTAACACTTTAGACCACGCCCGTTTTATGCCTATGATCGGCACAGGGTTCCAACTATCACAGACCCAGGCGAAGCGCGGATAACAGGGGACCCCCAAATGACACCCTTTGCAAAAACGGCCATCATGGCTGCACTGACCTTTTCGATGGTCCCAACAGCCCGCGCAGATGATCTGCACCAACGCGCGATCATATTGGCCAACGACTCGCAGCCCATCATCATTGCCCAAACATCAATCACGAACGGCCAGCGCATTTGGGACATCCAAGCAACGACGTTTCCGGGGATCAATACCGCCGATCCGCTTGTTGATATCGGGTCCTTGACGAAATTTGTGACCGCAGTCGCTGTCTTGCACATGATTGACCAAGACGCGTTCGCCCTGGATACACCGATTTCCGACCTTCTGACCAATGTGCCATCTGACAAAGCCAACATCACGATCCACGATCTGCTGACCCATTCAAGCGGCCTGATCGAATCCACCGGATCAGACGAAGAAAACCTAAGCCGGCAGGACTTTCTGGAACGGATCCTGCAGGCACCGCTGGTTCATCCTATTGGTGAAAAATACCTGTACTCCAACGCCGGATATTCCCTGCTGGCCGCAGTGATTGAGGTTCAGTCGGGCCAAAGCTTCGACGCCTACCTGAACGAAGCTGTTTTTCAGCCCAACGGTCTGGCGCCGATCGGATACCAAGCGGCGTATGATGAAAGCAAATCCGCTCTGACCACTCGCAACTGGCAAACGACATTTCGTCGCCAAACCATCGCCGACGCAAGCTGGGGCCGCGAAACACCGGGTTGGAATCTGATTGGCAACGGTGGCGCCGTTACAACTGCTGAAGGTTTCCTGCAGTTTTGGGTTGCTTTCCTGGCCGGTGATATAGTGTCGGACACCCTTGTTGCCAAAGCATTGACACCGCATATCGACGAAGGCGGTGGCGACACATTCTACGGCTACGGGCTGGTCGTGCAGTCATCACCCGAATATGGAACGATGTATTGGCACGACGGCGCAAACGGCGCCTTTTCCGCTGAATGGCGGCATCTGACTAAAAACCAAACCACGGTTTTCACGGCGGGTCTTGGGGATTATGCCTTTTCGGCCATGGATCAGCTTTTGGATCAGGACGGCTAAAACCCGTCATCAACGCTTGCTAATCGACGGTCTGATCAATCCAATTCATCATGGGTTCCACGGAAAGCCGCACTGCCGCTTCAGCTTTGTTTTCAATACCTTTTTCCAACTTCAACTCCGATCTATGGCGTAGCACGACTTCAGTTATTTTCTGGGGTATTCGGCGGTTTGCGTCGGCTTTCCCGGTGCGATTAATGCCAGCCGACACCGGTGCCCTGACACCACCTTAGAACGGTATGCGATGTCATTTCCGTCCCATTGTCGCTTACAATCATGTCCGGTCGACCATGAACACCCACTGGTTCATGAACCTCGAAGATGCTTGCGAAAAGATGGAGGGCTGGCGTAGATATTACAACGAAGAACGACCTCACAGCGCTATCGGGAACATCCCCCCGATAATGCTGAAAACTCAGATGGCGACGCCGGCCCGCTATACTGAGAAAATGCGAAAAGCTCCGGCCCTTGGTGGCAAAAGATTAGATAGCAGAGCAACGTTGGCACAGATTCCACCTCAAAGCGGAGGAGGAAACGGGTCTCAGGTCAAAAGTATCAAGGATTGATCGCTTTGTTTATTAACCTTACTAGATCGGACTGTCGTCGACTTCCTGTTTTTGATAAAGCAGCTTTGACTTGGTTGCGAACAGTATGAATACTTAAGCTGTGTGATTTGGCATACTCATTAATGGTAATGCCTTTGTAAATTGAATAGGTGACAGAAGCTTCGGCATTTGTAAGGCAAAATTGATTTTTGATATTTTGGATTGCAACGGTCTCGTCTGCCTGTTCCGAAATAGTAACCAGAATACCTGGTTCTGCAAAGTGATCACCCCAGCCAAACAAACCTGTATTTGAACCAGATACTTGGGATCTAAAAAGGGTGAAATCCAATTTCTGGTCAGTGCCTTGTGTCTTTCGCATGGTGAAAGAGTATATATTTTGTTCTTTGATCTGTTGCATTGCTGTTTCAAAGTTTCTCATTGCCGAGAAATCAAGCAAATGAAGTCGTCCTTTCTCATCAGCCACTATAGCGTCAGAACTCTTTAACAGAGTTTCCGCTGCAGCATTTGCGTATACGATCTTTCGCTTCTCATTAATGACAAATATGGCTGAGTTTGCTTTGATATTCTTTTTCGAAAAAACGTCTCTTTCAAAGGAAATCGCATTGAGCGTTTCATTTGTCGTTATGACATGCTGGATCTGAGGGGCGAGTAAAGTCAACAGGCGATGAAACGGTTCATGGTATCTGTCTGTATCTCTTGCGCGGATCAGACCGCCGATCAACCACATTACACGCCCGTTGTTATAAGCAACTACGGCGCTTCCATGTTTGATGTTTTCCTGCGGTTTTATCCAGTCGTTGTAGAATTCGGTCTTAAGAAGCTGATCTTCCGGATAATACTGAGACTCACGCAGTACCGTTCCAACGGTCACGTCCTTGGCGCCATTTGCCCACGGGTTAATGCCGCTGTAATAATCTTTCCAGCTTTGAACAAAATCGTCCGAGCACCCGACCCAGTGCTGGCGAAGCGCGCGGTTATCGAAAAGGTCTTGAGAAAACAAAAATGTACGGGCACCCCCCGCGATTTCGGACAGTTCTTGTAAAACAGACAGCCAGCTATCATCTTGTGATGAGGTCGACAGAATCTGGGCAGATAGCTTCTTGAATTTTTCTTCCGTTACTTCCAATGACAACCACCCACAAATGATTTAAATCACAGCAATTAAAGACGATGGTTCTTTAGCTTTGTTAGAGAGTAAAAGCTATGAAATCGGATAAAACCAAAGCTGAGTTTATCTAGGAGTGTTGCAAAAACTTTGCTATAAGACTCTGCTGGAATGTATTTTGGGGCCTTTTTTCAGCCTTTGATTGAGTGATTGAAGATACAAGACGTATAAACCAGAGTTGGCCCGACAAATCTGAACAGGTGAGTTAGGTGGATTTTTTGCTCTTGATGCGGCAGCGTGCCGGGACGAAGGAGCGAAAATGGCAAGACGACCAAGACGGACCAACAGCCCTGCATTCAAGGCGAAAGTCGCGTTGGCGGCTTTGAAGGGTGACAAGACGATGAGCGATCTGGCGACGCAGTTCGATGTTCATCCAAACCAGATCAAGCAATGGAAAGATCAACTCCTTGAGGGCGTGACAGATGTTTTCGACGACAAGCCGAAAGCGTCGAAAGAGCCCGAGATTGATGTCAAATCGTTGCACGCAAAGATTGGCCAGCTGACGCTGGAGAATGATTTTTTGGGAGAAGCGCTCGCCAAGGCCGGTCTGTTGGGGAGCGCAAAGAAATGACCAACCGCGATCACAAGCTGAGCCTCGCGCGGCAGGCCGATCTGCTCGGAATCAGCCGGGGCAGCCTGTACTACGAGCGACGCCCCACCAACGAAGATGATCTCAAGCTGATGCGGCGGATTGACGAGTTGCACATGGAGTATCCGTTCGCGGGCAGCCGGATGATGAAGGGCCTCTTACGCCACGAAGGCTTCACTGCTGGACGGTTGCACGTCGCCACCTGCATGAAGCGGATGGGCATCCAGGCCTTGTACCGCAAGCCGAACACATCGAAACCGGCACCTGGTCACAATGTTTATCCCTATCTGCTGAGAAAGCTGGCTGTGACACGGCCCAACCAGGTTTGGACAATGGACATTACCTATATCCCGATGGCGCGCGGCTTCGTCTATCTCGTCGCCGTGCTGGACTGGTTCAGCCGGAAGGTTCTGCCCTGGCGGCTTTCAACGACGCTGGAAACCGAACCGTGTGTCGAAGCTTTGAAAGAGGCGATGCGCCGACACGGCAAGCCAGAGATCATGAATACGGATCAGGGTGGCCAGTTCACGTCCATCGACTTCATCAAAACGCTGAAGGATGCAGACATCCAGATCAGCATGGACGGCAAGGGCGCGTGGCAGGATAACGTCTTCGTCGAAAGGCTGTGGCGGACGATCAAATACGAAGAGGTCTACCTCCGCGCCTAAGACAGCGTGTCGACGGCCCGAGAAAGCCTGCGCCGGCACCTGGCATTCTACAACGGTAGAAGGCCGTATTCATCGCTGGACGGGCAAACGCACGATCAGGCATATCTCAAACCGTCGCGACCAATCCCGGTGGCGGCATAACCGAGCGGAAAATCCAACTAAGATAAGGCTTGAAACTGTTCAGACAAACCGAACCACCT
>NZ_JACNMP010000048.1 GCF_017592335.1 Pseudaestuariivita rosea
CCGCAAACTCGCAAAGATCTTTCCTGCACCGCTGCAAACGCGAAAAGCATGATCAGAAAGGTGCTCGCACCCCGTTCAACAAACTACTTTCTGCGCCAGAAACACGTTGTTTTTCAACAGAATCGGCGGAAAGCCGCCGTTAGACCAGTCGCAGCATGTTTAGCCGTCGGACCGCGGTGCCCACCAGTAGGCACGGCCCACTCCTGCCGTTCGCGCGGCTACGGTGATGCTGCATCTGCAGCCCGCTTAGCGGTCATTCGCTGAAAGCGTGAATCCGGGCGTCGCCGAACTCACCCATCGCGGACGAAGCGCCCCTTCAACCGCGCAAATTCGATGGCTGCTTCCATGCGAAGGGCCTAAATTCACTCCGCGAATGCAATCCACCTCCCGGCCATGACAACTGAACACCAAATGACAATCGACAGTGAAGCGTTGAAAGGGCGAATGCTGTTAAACAAAACGAACAGCGCTGCATTTGCACCTGCGAGCAAGATAAGCGCAAACTTGATCAGAACAGCGGGGTTTTCAGCATAGCGAGTAGCTTGAACAGAAAACAACAGCACGCCCGTGGTTGCTGCCGCGCCGAACCCCAGAAAGGCAATTCGGCTTAGCCGCACGGCCCCGTCGTCTATCCCTTTCAACATCAAGACCCGCAAGTCGGCTAGGACGACCGGCGCGATTAGAAAGCTTATTGAAAGGATATGCAGGGCCGAGATGAGCGGGTAGATTGGCCCGCCGACCCAATCCGCTAGTGCTGACGCCTCCAGCCGGGCAAGCAACGGCGTCAGCCCGAGCACCCTGCATCCTCTGTCTGCATACGTCCACGGCGGACGACAGCCTCGCCGTTCGCCAGACGCAGCCACTGACCCCGCAGTTGACTTGGGGGGCGGCAGTTCTGATAGACAATCGTCTCAACCCTGTCGCCAACTGCGATGCGACCCTCTAGGTCGAAGAACAAGCGGATCGGAGGGTACTCCACGTCAATAATCCTGCCTAGGTCTTCAGGGCGAACTTCGAGAATGTCAGCAAATTCTGAGTCCTCCCGTATATCATTTGGAGGTCTAAGCTCCGCATCTACCCGCATCTCTATTACCGGATGAGGGCGACGAAAGGTTGCCTCGATAACCTCACCCGCCACATAGATCGGACGTGCGCTGTCATAGGCTCCTGTGAACCCATGATGAGCAAAACCTGGCCTTGAAAAAACTACAGCCCCAATCAAACCACTCGTGAACATGCGTCGCGTCAACATGTCTGACTCCAGTTCAAAAAGAGTGGTGCGTGACGCTTGCTGTATTTCGAAGATCGCTCTGTGGGATTGACCCGCAGATCGCTCACGGTTGTACATCTGCTCCCTTTCATGATGCCGCGACTTCGAGGTGCTGCGACACACTCCGAAGATGAAGGTCGAAGCGTTCGAAATTGTCTGCGATCTCAGGATTTTTGAACACATCGTAGGCCGAAAACGTGGGTAGCTGCCGCATTCCGATAAACTTTGCATTCAGATGCATCGGCCACATGAGATCATCCACGGATTTGCCGCCAAAGAACTCTTCAGATGGGTCGTCAAACGCCTCGGACGGTGCGTTAAAAGTGAGCGACAGCATGTATCGCGTTTCTATCAGGCTTCCACCCATGCCGTAGTTCGCTTTCGGGGCCGCTTCGCTGCGTCCGTCGCCAGCACATAACCGGCCATTAAGGCCTGCACTAAGAACCTCATCGAGATACTTCTTGAAGCCCCAAGGCAGGCCCATCCAGTTGACCGGATACTGGAAGATGACAATGTCGGCCCAGGTAAGCCGCTCGACTTCGGCTTCGACGTCGTAGACATCGGAAACGTTTGTGATTTTGACCTCACTCCCTTTTTCTTCAAAAAAGAGACGAGCACGATCAACCAGACTTGCGTTTAGCCTGCCCGGCGAGATCGGAGCGGGTGTGTGGCCATTGATAATGAGGACTTTGGACATCGTGTTTACTCCAAAAGAATAGCTGCAACGAGCGGCTGTTAGTCCGCAAGGAACGCGTCGAGCGCAGGCAGAAAAACGTCGGGTCTTTCTTGGTAGGCGGCATGTGCCGCGCCAGGCACGACGAGGAGCGTCGCATTCTCTATTTGCCCGCGCGTTTCGTTGGCATCCGATACCGACAAGAAGGGATCGTTGTCCCCAACCGTCACCAGAACTGGGACGGTAATCTCACCGATCCGACCTTCTGGATGTCCGTCGGCACTGCTGTCTTTCCACATCGCGGCGGCCTGGGTCACCATGCGATCAAAATCGCCATCGGGGTTCAATCGATCATAGTCGTCGACAATGAAACTGAAATCGCCCGAGCCGAGCAACTCACGGTTCCAAGTGTCGAAAGTGTCCCACATCCCACGACCGTTCTCCGCCGACCAACGCGCGCCAATGGTCACCAGTTTCGAGACGCGCGGTGAAGGGCGAGCCGCCATCCGGTAGCCCGTGATCCCGCCATCCGAGAACCCAATCACAGGGCAGGTTTCAATCGCGAGGGCATCCAACACGGCGTGGGCATCATCTTCCTGTGCGGCGTAGGATAATGGGATGTCACCCAGGGACAATCTTCCCATCCCCCGCGTATCGACCAGCACAACTTGGTAACCGCTAGCAACGAGATGATCCCGCAGCCCGTCAAACCAGCCGGAGTGACCAAGCCCACCATGCAAGAGCAGGATGGGCGGGCCATCACCATGCGTCTCGTAGTAGATATCAGAGCCAGCACGGGATACTGTTGCCGCCGTCTGAGCACGAGCCACGCGCCCCGCCATGAGAGCCCCTGCGGTCGTTACCGCCCCGAGCGCCAGAAGGTTTCTGCGATTGAATTCCATCATTCACTCCTTCTTCAATCGGCCATCACATCATCGCGGCGTTGCGCGATCACATCGAGGAATGCAGGAGCGTCGATATTGGCAATGGGTAGACGACCCGTTGCGGGACGCCGAATGTCGAAGCTGTCAACATATGCGATCAGGTCCGCATTCTCCGTTGGAGCGCCTTCCGTGTTGTAGAGTTGGAAATTCGGATAGGTCGGGGCCACGCTGTCATAGTCTGCGTAAGCTGTAAGACCGACGTTCAGCACCAGTGGTAGATCCGGCCGAATGATCTGTTCGACCACCTGCCATTCGCCACCTTGTGGGCGGGTGAGCAATGTAAAGATCTCGCCATGTCGCGCGATGCGAAGGTCAACCGGACCGGTCGGTGCCGGTAGGATCTGCAACGTCGAGAGTGAATTAGTGGTTGTTTTTAACTCATAATGCGGCTCGCCTGCAGGAGCGGCTGTGCCGATCGAAAAGAACAGCCAGTTTTCCTGCCCCGGTATCCATGTGGCAGCGGAAACATCCCGCGGCGCACGAATGAACAGGCCTGCAAGCGAGAACGAGGTTTGTGGCAAGGCGGCCTCGGTCCCCGTTACTTCAATCCTTGTCGTGGCAATGAAATCACCGGTGATCTGGTGATAGAGATGGCCAGCCTGATTGTCCTCGAACCATACCAGCTTGCCGGGAAACGTTCTGCAACAATATGGGCATGAACAGTTGTATAGCCGACACCCAACGCGTTTGCGATTACATGGTAGCCACCAAGCTGCTCAACGTATTTTCGGACAGAAACCATACAGCGGAATAAATCCATTATTAATGGACTGTCAATATCAACTTAAAAGAGGAATTCAAAAAAAGTGGATTTGATATACAAAACATCCATGAGATTCGAAGAAAAAGAAGAGCTGTTTCAGCTCGGAGATATCAGCCGAGAAGCCATCGCCCGCCGCCTCAGAGCGGGAAGAATGGCAACTGGCTTAAACCAACAAGACTTTGCAAAATCAGTTGGTCTCAAGAAAACTACGTACAGCGCCCAGGAAAATGGTGACTCGTCGCCCTCAATACCTGTAATGAGAGCCCTTTATAGAGAATATCGCATAGATTTTAATTATGTTCTTCACGGCGATTTTGCTCAGCTTCCTTCTGACGTCCAGGACAAATTGATAGAGATTCTTTCCTCTTTCTAGCCTCGCTCGCGTCAAGCAACCAATTTACGTTTAAATCACACCGACGCAAGAGAACGGTCAGCAAGATTATCGTTCTCATGTTTCCTCCTCAAAGTCGAGTGATTGCTAACCCAATCTACTTAAGGTCAAAGCTCCAACTTTGCTAAATCCAATATATTTGGACTTTAGGCTTTACAAGTCCAAAATAAATGGATTACTGGTTATCCTACAAAAGGAGACCATCTATGCGTCATTCGTTCCCGCCTTCACAGTTTACTCCGCAACATGCGGCTGCCCGCGCACAGGCCGCGCGGCTTCGGTCACGTATGGCCAATCGCAACACCGCACCTGGTATGGGGCCGCTGAGCTGCGAGGAACTCATCTCGAATGAGATGTTGAGGGACCTGGCTAAGGACGGTCCAGATCGAGCGCGCGGGGTGATCTCACAAGTGGATCAGGCGATCCTGGCCATGGTGCTTCCGGATCTTTGCGGTGAACTGTTGGCGCGTCGCGCTGCGATGGCGAAAGACTAAGGATGATGCAGCACTCTGGCGGACACAACAGCATGGATGACGATCCTCTGCCGATCGTCACGATTGATGCTGTGCGGGTGCGATCTACACTCGATCTACTTCAGAACACATCACCAGAGGAGCGACTGCCGCAGCTTGAGGCCATCTGCATTGCACAGGGTCTTTGGGGTGTGCCCTCTACGTCCCTGAATGCTCGACCAGTTCTCTATGAGATTGATCTTTTTGGCGTCGCCGCGGCCGCCCATGAGATCGAGGATCTGCCGCGCCATTGGATGCAAGCTGCACAGAACATCCTGCAGGATCTACGGGAAGAGGACACCGGATGATCACATCCGGAAACAACCTGATCGGAAAGCCCACCCAATTCTGCCTCAGCGATCAGGTTTCCTGCCGGAGGGACATGCCTCCACTCATGTCCCAATGTCCCTCCGGCTTTTTCACAACAGCGACAAAGAAGCGTGACGTCTGGCATGACCGTGCCTGCCAAACGGATTGAAGCTGCGCTGATCAAGGTCGCGCAGATGCTGGAGTTTGATCCGGCCGTCGCACCCGTCTTTGAACGCCTTGAGCGAGAGCTTGCAGAGGCCCGGGCCCGGGAGCGTAGTACGACTGATGTGCACCGCCGGGCGCGGATGCTTTTGGCGCAGGCTCAAAGGGCCAAGCGCTCTAGCAACTCGCGCACATGCAAAAGGGATGCCCCGGCACCATAGCGCTCGCGGTCCAAGCGATGGCCGAAGACATCGCGCCGAATGCGGTCGTCTATCCCGGCCGCCAACATCCGGTCTTCAAAGGAATGGCGCAGCGAATAGAACGAATGCTCTGGGGTCTCTAGAAGACCATTGCCCCTGAGATACTTGTTGACTGTCGCGCTCAGGCTGGCGCTGTCTTTGTACCGTGGAAAACCATCCGGAAATGCCTGAAACGCCTCCAGCGAGACACCCGTCAGCGGGATGACACGGCGTGCATATTGGCTCTTGAGCTGCCGTCCCTCGGGCTCGATCGAGATATGTGGCACCTCAGTATCCAGACGGATTGTCTCGGCCGTCAGGGCGGCGCCTTCAGATGGGCGGTACCCTGTGTTGATCATTCCAAGCAGGATACCGCGCGCCTCGGCGTTAAGGCCATTCAAGGCGTCGGGCGCCATAAGCCGCGTTTTGATCCAGTCGACTGAGAACGGCGGGCGCGTCCGGGCCTCCCCTTCCCTAAACGAGAGCTCTCCCAAAGGCAGGGCCAGTCCTAGCCGCTTTAGGGTATTCACGGTCTTCAAGACGCCGCCAAGATGCAGAAGATCTTTGTTTGCGGAATTGGCTGTGACCTCACCGGTCTCAATCCGCTCCAGCCACATCTGGCGAAAGTCCAGCATGTCATCCCGTGTGATGGCATCGATGGGCTTGTCTCCTACGGTTGCGATGAAATTGCGCACAGCCTTGATGCGGGGATTGCGCCAGCGGCGCAGCTGGTCAGCACTTTTGCCAAAGGTCTTGTCGCGCGCCAGATCCCAATAGAGCGCCAAGGCTTTACTGACGGTGATCTGCGGTTCTGGCACCGTACCCAGGATAGCGGCAACCTCTGCTTTCTCGGGCCGGTCGGCCGATACGGACACGGCATCAATGCGATCGATCAGCTCTGGGGTCGGCAAACGAGATACGCGATCGATGTCAAGATACCGAAAGCCTCGCAGTCGTGCGAGCTCTCGGGCCGCCTCATAGCGGGCGTCGGCATCGTCAGTATCTCCAGCAAGACGGGCCTCCCAGGCCTCAACCATCTGAGCCCAGGC
This sequence comes from Pseudaestuariivita rosea, assembly GCF_017592335.1. GTDB lineage: Bacteria > Pseudomonadota > Alphaproteobacteria > Rhodobacterales > Rhodobacteraceae > Parasulfitobacter > Parasulfitobacter rosea. Next base: position 6,313 of record NZ_JACNMP010000048.1, read on the forward strand.
ACGTTCTGCTTTGTTTTTTGCAAAAGTTTCGGAGTCTGTATGCAGGCTGATCCAGACCACGGCACGCTGTTCAACGGGCTGATAACGCCGCGGAACACGCCGTCTGAGATAGAAAACCTGGTTTCGTTTGAGAAGTGCCATGCTGTCCATTCGTCCGCCAATGTATAGCAAAATGTGCAGCAAATTGTGTAGCAAAACAAGACGGTATGATCAGCGTGAAAACAATAAATGATGAATTATCATTTATTATCAGAGTATTATAGATTTTTGGATTTTGGTAATTGGCGGACCGAGGAGGATTCGAACCCCCGACCCCCTGATTCGTAGTCAGGTACTCTATCCAGCTGAGCTATCGGTCCGCGGTGAGCGACTAGTTATCGCCCGTGCCGCAGCATTGCAAGGGCAAAATCATTCGGCCGCGGCGTCAAGGGCGATTTCGGATTTTGGCAGGCAGATCGCGAAAACGGTGCCGGTTTCAGCGGTTTCGACCAGTTCCAGCTTGCCGCCATGACCGCGCACAAGTTCCAGGGCGATCGCCAGGCCCAGACCCGAACCGCCCTTGCGCGCGCCGCCCTGGAATGGCGTGAACAGATGTTCGCGCGCCTTGGGGGGCAGGCCGGGCCCGGTATCAGTAATGTGGATCCACCACGTGTCGTTATCTTCGGACGCGCGCACGGCGATTTCGCCGGGTTTTCCCGTGGCCATGATCGCCTGTCGGGCGTTGCGGATCAGGTTGGCCAGCACGCGGTACAGCTGTTCGGCATCGGCCCGGACGGTAAAGCCTGCGGGGATGTCTTCGGCGAAACTGAGGTCATAGTCGCCGACCGCCAGCCGTTCGCCTTCGATCACATCATCGACGACATTGGCCAGTTGGATGCGGTTCAGTGTGGGCGCGGGTTCTTCTGCACGGCCAAAGGCCAGCGTGGATTCACACAGATGCACGGCGCGGGTGATCGAATTGACCAGCTTGGGGGCCATGCGGCGGACTGTGGGGTCTTCACTGGCCTCGATCCGGTCGGTGAAAAGCTGTGCAGCCGTCAGGATGTTGCGCAGATCATGGCTGACCTTGGCCACGGCGGCCCCCAATTGGGCCAGACGTTCTTTCTGTCGCAGGGCGCTGGTCAGCTGTTTCTGCAGACTTTCCAGAGCCTCTTCGGCCTCACGCAGTTCGGTCACGCCAGCGGTGGGGGATATGATGCGGCGGGCGTCTTCGGGCGCGGCGGCATAGCGTTGCATGTGATCGACCACACCGCGGATCGGTTTGACCAGAAACATGCGAACGGCCAGAAACAGCAGTGTCGCGGTGAAAATCGAAATGACAGCGGACAGGATCAGAATGCGGATGCCGTAGTCAATCATCGCCATCCGCAGTTCAGCGGTTTCCATCGTGACTTCAATCATGATGCCAGCATCGCGTACCGGGTTGCCCATCACCCGAATTACACGGTCCTGGGGGTCGATCAGCCGGGCCATCGCATCGCTGATCAGTTCCAGTGCAAGGGGATCGCGCAGGTCAAAACTGGCATGGATAGGGGATGGAATTTCAGAGGACAGGATCAGCTGGCGGATTTCATCGCGGCGCAAGACGACGTTCAGGACATCGGCGTTGGTCAGCAGTTCCTGTTCCAGATCGTCGCTGATCATGTCTTCGGCCAGCAGCGCCAGTGATGCGATCTGCGCGCGTTCCAGCCGGTCCAGCAGATAGTCATGCCGAAACCGCGCGACCGAGGGGACAAAGATCAGTACCTCGGCCAACATCACGAAGACCGTGGTTAAGATCAGGAACCGGCCCGAGAGCGAGTTCAGCATGTTCCCTCCTTAATCTTAATGTGCTTAACCAAAGCCTACGGAATGTCTCTGAAGAGCTGAGGGCAGCGCCCGGACCGAGGGTGGGCGCGGCCCGGTGGTGCCCACCGGGCGATAAAGCTCTGACGTACGATCCATCATTATCACGTTCCCCTAAGGTACCACGCGTTGTACGAAGCCGACCACCCTTTTGACAAGCGCGCTGTCGAACAGCTTTGGGCTAAAATACGCGCCCGCCGCCCGTTTGTTAATCTCGGCGATCGTCGGATAAGGCAAAACGGTGTTGGCAATCGCGCTCATCTTCAGGTTATTGGCGATGGCCATGGCCCACATCCCGATCATTTCACCCGCCATGGCCCCGGCGATCGACGCACCAACGGGCCGCCCTTTGACCACCATCACCTTGATCAGGCCGGTTGTCTTGCCCTCGGCAATGGCGCGGTCGTTGTGTTCGTATTCAAACCGGGCGACCTCCAGCTTTCCCCCGTGCTTTTTGCGCGCCTCGGCCTCGGTCAGGCCGACCTGCGCCAGTTCGGGGTCGGTATAGGTGGCCCAGGGGATATGGCTGGTCTTGGCTTTCGATGGCAGGCCGAACAGGATTGACCGGATGATGACGCCCGCGTGGTACCCCGCCACATGGGTGAACTGCAGCCCACCGGCCGCGTCACCGATAGCATAAATTTTCTTATTCGACGACCGCAGATCATCGCCCACCTTCACACCGCGGCGGTCATAGTCAACGCCCGCGGCTTCCAGGTTCAGCTTGTCGATGTTCACCTTGCGGCCCACGGCCATCAGCAGGTGCGACCCGGTAAAGCTGCCCTTGGGCGTTTCGACTGTGATCTGATCGCCGCTTTGGTTGATCTTTTCGGCCTGCGCGCCTTCGATAATCTCGATACCCTCAGCCTTCAGCTTTTCCAGGACAATCGCAGCCAGTTCGGGGTCGTCTTTGCCCATCGCCTGCGCGCCCTCGATCACGGTGACCTTGCTGCCCAGACGGATGTGCGCCTGCGCCATTTCCATCCCGATGGGGCCGCCGCCGATGATCAGCAGGTGATCGGGGCGTTCGCGCAGATCAAAGATATTTTCGTTGGTGTAATAAGTCACGTCCTCGACCCCCGGAATGGGTGGCACGAAGGGACCCGATCCTGTGGCGATCACAAAGCGCCGGGCCTCGATCACCGTATCGCCCGCCTGTACCTCGGTCGGGCTGATGAAGGACCCGTATTCGCGGATGACGTTGACGCCGAAACCTTCGAACCGTTCCTGACTGTCGACGGGGGCGATGGTCTCGATCACCTTGTGAACGTGATCCTTGGCGGCGGCGTAGTCGACGGTGGGCTGAACCGGGGTCACGCCATAGGGCTGACCGGTTTCCATCGCGTGGGCCTGCTTGGCCGCAGCGATCAGCGCTTTCGACGGAACACAGCCGAAGTTCAGGCAATCGCCGCCCATCTTGTGGCCTTCCAACAGGACGACATCCGCCCCCATCTGACTGGCACCCGCTGCGACGGACAACCCGCCCGAGCCTGCACCGATGATACAGATGTCTGTTTTAATGCGTGTCATTGGATCACAGGCCTTTCTTGCCGCGGATGGCTTTCAGAACGATGGGCAGCGCGGCCAGGGTACACAGACCCAGGATCGGCAGCAGGATGTGGGGCTCAAAGATGATCCCAAGGTTCGGGGTTTCGCCGCGGGCAAAGACCTCACCCAGACCAGCACCGACCGAGGTATAGACGACGGCCCCCGGAATGATCCCGATAAAGGTCGAGATCACGAAGCGCGACAGCGGCACACCGACCAGCGCAGGCACCAGATTGGCGACAAAGAAGGGCACGGCGGGCACCAGCCGGATCAGGAACAGCATTGACCATTGGTTTTCGTCGATCCCGTCCTTGATCTTTTTCACCGCACCGTCGGAACTGTTCATCTTGGTCGCCAGTTTATCGCCCAGACCCCACTGCGCGGCCAGAAAGATGATCGTGGCCCCGATGGTGGCAGCGGTAATGTTGAACAGCGCGCCGGGGAAGGTCGCAAACAGGAACCCGCCGGTCAGCGTGGCAATCGTGGCCCCCGGCAGCGAAAAGGCGACGATCACGACGTAGATCAGGATAAAAACCAGCACCGTCAGCAGGTAATTGTTGTCGCGAAAGGCAATCAGTGCCTCACGATTATCGCTAAGGGTTTGAAATGTCAGATAATTGCGCAGGGTGAAAAAGCCGATGACAGCGACCAATATGATCGCAATCAGCGGCAGTCGCTTGGCCAGCGCGCCTTTTTCGGGTTTGACGGTGTCGGTCATGTCGGGTGCCTTTCATATCGGTGTTGGACACTACATGCCGTTTGCGGCGCATTTGCGTAAGGGGCATCACGGGCCATTGATCGACCGGTGCGCAATGTTTCAGAATTGAAGCATTTTACGCGTGGTCCTGAAATATTACGGTGCGCTTTGTTGCAGAAAAGCCGTGGTCTGGTGATTGACATGATGCGCTTGTCCTTCTAAACGCAGGGCTTCTAATGACATTGGCCCTCGAATCCATCGGTTGCGGTTCGGGCCGCTTAACGGAGACGGAGCGATGAAACGCACCTTTCAACCATCGAACCTGGTTCGCAAACGCCGCCACGGCTTTCGCGCGCGCATGGCCACCAAGGCTGGCCGTAAGATCCTGAACGCGCGCCGCGCCAAGGGCCGCAAGTCGCTGAGCGCATAAGCGACGGGTCGCGGGGTCAGATGACTTCGCCTGTGAAGACAACAGTAACCGCCGGGGCAGAACCGCCCGCGGCGGTTTTGCTTCGTGTAGAGGTGCTGAAGAAGCGGTCGGATTTTCTGTTGGCTGCTCGCGCCCGGCGGCAGGGCACCAAGGGCCTGATGCTGCAGGCGCGCGCCCGGGGCGACGATGATCCGACGGTGCGGGTCGGGTTCACCTGTTCGAAAAAGGTGGGCAACGCCGTGGCCCGCAATCGCGCGAAACGGCGGCTACGTGAAGTCGCGCGGCTGATCTTGCCGCAGCATGGGCGCGCGGGGTGGGACTATGTCCTGATCGGCCGGGCCGCGGCCACCGCCGAGCGGCCTTTTGAAAATCTGCAGGGTGATCTTATCTATGCGCTGAAACAGGTGCACAAATGACCCCACTTGCCCATATCGCCGCGCTGCCTGTCCGCGCCTATCGGCTGATATTCAGCCCATGGGTCGGGCATAATTGCCGCTATCATCCGACATGTTCGGCCTATGCTTTAGAGGCTTTGGAAAAGCACGGCGCCATCAAAGGCAGTTGGCTGGCCTTTCGCCGCATTCTGCGCTGCCATCCCTGGGGCGGGTCCGGCATTGATAACGTTCCTGACGAATAACGCCCTTTGCCCCGCGTGGCCGATCCGGCTGCAGGGGTATTGGGGTTTTTGGTGATTAAGAAAGGTGGCGCCACCATCTTGAGGGTTGGTTTTGCCAGAAAGGGGCGCTACTCCCCCACCTTCAAGTCTCATGCATGATTTTTCAGGCGGCTCGCACTGTGGGTCGTAAATCCGCAGCGCAAGTTCTGGAAAACCATTCTTTGGTCCGACGTCGTGGGGTTGGGTTCTACCCGAGAGATGCTAACAGCAGGTTGTCGTTGCGTACGGTCGGATTTGAGTATTTGGACCAAGAAGAAGGGGTTTATTGTGTCTCATGCCTTCTTCTTGGCCTAAATACTCATGACACGATGTCAGCAGATCAGACCAGTCTACGCCTTTCTCTTACGGACCGGAGTTGGTTTCACCCGCTGCATAATATGTTCGATCAACATGCCCGCGATGTTTTTATCGCTTGCTTTCTCGATCCCCTCCAAACCGGGGGAACTATTGACCTCAAGCACTTTTGGCCCCTCGGCCGACCGCAGCAGATCGACACCGGCCAGTCCCAGTCGAAAGGCCTTGGCAGCGCGGATTGCAGCCTCTCGTTCAGCTTTTTTCAGCCGCACCGGGCTGGCCGAACCGCCCAAATGCAGGTTAGATCGGAAATCACCCGCCGCTCCGGTGCGCTTCATTGATGCCACGACCTTGCCGCCCAGCACCAGACAGCGAATGTCTTCGCCGGCGGCCTCTTTCACGAAGTCCTGCACAAGGAAGTTGGCGCGCAACCCGCGAAAAGCAGTGATCACCGATTCAGCCGCCTTTTTGGTTTCGGCCAGTACGACACCGCGTCCTTGTGTGGATTCCAGCAGTTTGACAACCAGCGGCGCTGTGCCCACCAGGCCGATCAGATTGCCGGTGTCCTTGGGCGAGGCCGCAAAGGCCGTTGTCGGCATCCCGATCCGGTAGCCTGCCAATATCTGATGCGCTTTCAGTTTGTCACGGCTGGACGAAATCCCGTCGGATCCGTTCACACAATAGGTCCCAAGCGTTTCGAACTGGCGCACCACGGCGGTCCCATAGGGCGTGATCGACGCACCAATCCGCGGGATCACGGCGTCATAGCGTGGCAGACGCGCGCCATCGTAATAGACCTCGGGCGAGGACGCATTGATCGCCATATAACAGCGCGTGGTATCGATCACCTCGATCACGTGACCCTTGGCTTCGCCTTCCTCGACAAAGCGGCGGGTGGAATAGTTGTCTTCGCGGCTAAGGACCGCAATGCGCAACGCCCGCGCTGGGGCAGATTCGCGCACATAACGACTGTGATAGACATCGTAATTCAACTGCGGCTGGCAGAACCGTTCGCCCGGTGCCACGGTCACAGCATCACCAAGTGCTTGACGGCCCAGCAGCATCCGATAGGCCATGTTTTCGCGATTGGTCAATGTCAGCTCGATCGGCCAGGTCTGATCGCCCAGGGTCAGTTTGGTCTGCACGACATAGCGCATTTCGGTTTCACCGTTCGATGAGGTCACATCGCGCCGGTCCAGTACCGGGGCGGAACAGGCGATGACCAGATCGGGGCGTTCCGGGATGGGCTGCACGGCAAAGCGCACTTTGGGTTTCGTGGCAGGACCAAAGGGTTCGATATCCAGCGCATGCAGGGCCGAGGTCCGCGCGCCGGTGTCGACCTTGACCTTCAATGCAGGCAGGCCGAGGTCGGGCAAGGCCACCCATTCTTCCCAACCGACACGTAGCGGATCGTCCATACTACCCCTCCTTGTGGGTGCGCCAGAATCGCCCGATAAGGCCATACTGAGGAATGCGCAAGGATATCAAATGGTTTCACGGTTCAGCTTTTCAGTGCAGGCGACAGATGGCAAGGCCCGCACCGGTGTCATCGACACGCCGCGGGGCCAGGTGCGCACGCCGGCTTTCATGCCCGTGGGCACGGCGGGCACGGTCAAGGGCATGATGCCCGCGTCCGTGCGCGAAACGGGCGCGGATATCCTGTTGGGCAATACCTATCATCTGATGTTGCGTCCCACGGCCGAACGGATCGACAGGCTGGGCGGTCTGCACAAATTCATGAACTGGCAGCGCCCGATCCTGACCGACAGCGGCGGGTTCCAGGTCATGAGTTTGAGTGACCTGCGCAAACTGACCGAAGACGGCGTGACCTTCAAAAGCCATATCGACGGGTCTAAGCATCACCTGACGCCGGAACGGTCGATGGAGGTTCAGCGCCTTCTGGGCAGCGACATCGTGATGTGCTTTGACGAATGTCCGGCGCTGCCCGCAGATCGCAGTCGGATCGCCGACAGCATGCGCCTGTCGATGCGATGGGCCGCCCGGTCACGCGAAGCCTTTGGCGACAGACCCGGCTATGCGCTGTTCGGCATCCAGCAAGGCGGGCTTGAACAGGACCTGCGGGCCGAGAGTGCCGCGGCACTGCGCGACATCGGGTTTGAGGGCTATGCCATCGGCGGTCTGGCCGTGGGCGAGGGGCAAGAGGCGATGTTCAGCGTACTGGATTATGCGCCCGATATGCTGCCCGAGGGCAAGCCGAGGTACCTGATGGGCGTGGGCAAACCCGACGATATTGTAGGTGCCGTGAAACGCGGGGTGGATATGATGGACTGCGTGCTGCCGTCACGGTCGGGCCGGACGGGCCAGGTCTTCACCCGCCGCGGGGTGCTGAACATCAAGAACGCCCGCCACCAGGACGACCCCCGCCCGATCGATGCCGATTGCACCTGCCCCGCCTGCCGCAACTATTCCCGCGCATACCTGCACCACGTCTTCCGCGCGCAAGAGATCATCAGCTCAATGCTGCTGACCTGGCACAATCTGCACTACTATCAGGAGCTTATGTCGGACATGCGAGCGGCGATTGCGGCGGGAACCTTTGATCAGTTTGAGGCCGACTTCCATCGGCAGCGGGCCGAGGGCGATATTGAGCCGATTTGAGGATGTATCTATTCCTGTAGACACTGCTACTTTATCCTGTAGTCAGCAAAGCAATATGGTTGGGATTTTATTATGAATAATAAAACGTGTCGATGCGGCCCTATTAAGGCGACATCTTTTGCAATTGTGACCATTGTTTTCATGTGTAGTCAGGCCGCGGTGGCTGAAACCTCGCTCAATGAAGCTTTGGAAGATGTTGATACATTCTTGAGTACTCAAATTTACGAGGGTAGACCTTCAAAGTTCTCTATAGGCATTCTGCAAGATGCAGTTTCGGAATTAACTGAGCTAGCAAGATCAAACCACCTGTATTTCAATAAAGAATACGAAGATTTTTATCTGTTTGTTTCGACCGGTAAAGGCGATGAAAACCCGGATATATACCCTGTTTGGATGGGCTTTGTTGGAATAGAAAATGATCTGTGCAAATTAACCACATTAAGCCAGGATAGACTTACATTCATTCAAACAAGCCGGTCCTACTGCTTGATTGGAAACTTAATTTCAGTTGACGCTAACTTTGATCCGCAAACCGACATAGTGGCTGCACATGATTGGGTTATTGGGATGTCTTTGTCGTCAATTTATGCGTCGGAACGTTTATACATTAACGATGGAAGCAATGTATCAGAGCGCCCCATACTTGAACATCGCAGGTTCTTTGAAAAAGCAATCACAAAGAATTTGGGTTTTTAGGCGGTTTGTTTGTTTAAGAGGTCCCGGATCAAGTCCGGGACTGCGTGCTTCGATGGGGCCGCCGGGTGGATTGCCGAAACCTGGCTATTAGCATTTTTAGTATGATACTTTGGTAACGTAGACCACTGTCACGCATTCAAAAACGCGCGTACGGCGGCTTCGAATTCGCGGGGTTTGTCGGCGTGCAGCCAGTGGCCTGCGCCGGGGATTTTGGCCAGGCGAGCTTTGGGGAACATCGCGCGGATCAGGGGCCGGTGGTCGGGTTGGACATAGTCTGAATCAGCGCCGGTCAGGAACAGGGTTTCGCCCTGAAACTGGCCCTCGATATCGGGGAAACCGATGATCTTATCCATCTCGGCCTTCAAAATCGGCAGATTTAAGCGCCACTTTTTCTCTTTCACGTCGAGGCTTTGCAACAGGAAGGCCCGGACTGATGGGTCATCGAGGTGCTTGGCCAGATGCGCATCCGCGTCCGAGCGACGGTCGATCTGATCCAGTGGCACCGCTTGCATGGCGTCGATAGTATCGGTCTGAGTGTGGGAATAGGTCACCGGCGCGATATCGGCCACCACCAGTCGCCGCACCAGATCGGGATGGCGCAGCGCCAGCACCATCGCGGCCTTGCCGCCCATCGAATGCCCCAGCACATCGACGGGGCCGGGCAGGCCGCGCACAACTTCGGCCAGATCGGCGGCCATATCGTGATAGCTGTGCGTGTCGTACCAGGGGCTGGCCCCGTGGTTGCGCATATCCACCGCCACGACCTGCCGTTCGTCCGACAATCGTTTGGCAATCACACCCCAGTTGCGCGCCGATCCGTTCAGACCGTGGGCGATGATCAAAGGCGGATGTGCCCCCGCCTGTCCGGTGATGATTGTATTCAGCATGCCCACCCCCTTGTTGATATTCATAAACAGTTTGATCCAGACGTGCCAGTGGCACGAATAGTCTATGAAAGGCCGCAGAAAGGCTTGTCCGACAAGCCGCTTTGCGATTTAGGTTAGGAAATGGATAGCCTGGGCATTCAGAAAAAAGCGGATGAAATTGCCGCGTTGTTAGAGCAGAAGTTTCGCCTGCGGGGCCGGACGCTGCAGCAAAAGGCGAAACGCGCCCGCCGGTTTCTGCCAAGTTATCTGATGCGAGAGATAAAATTTCTAAGCGATGCAGCACAATTGGCTGAAAACCCCAAGCTGATGCGGATGATCGATCAGGCCCATGTCGACCGCGCCTTTAAGTCCGTAAAATCCTATCTGAACACCATCGACGAAAAACAGCGCCGTCGCACAGCGCTGCTGGATGTGTTTTCCCGGATTGGCATTCAGCTGTTTCTGGTCGCCTTGGCCGCCGGTGTTCTTCTGTACTGGCGGGGGTTGATTTAAAGCCCCGGATAGATCGGGAATTGCGCGCAAAGGTTCAGGACTTTGGCTTTCACAGCCTCTTCCACGGCCTGATTGTTATCCGCCCCATTGGCGGCCAAGCCATCGACGACCTCAACAATCAGATCGGCGATCTGACGGAACTCAGGCTCGCCAAAGCCGCGGGTTGTTCCGGCGGGCGATCCCAGGCGGATGCCCGATGTGACCATCGGCTTTTCGGGATCGAAGGGGATACCATTCTTGTTGCAGGTGATATGGGCGCGGCCCAGGGCCTCTTCCGTGGCGTTGCCTTTCACGCCTTTGGGGCGCAGGTCGACCAGCATCACGTGGCTGTCGGTGCCGCCGGTGACGATATCCAGCCCGCCCGCAATCAACTGATCGGATAGCGCCTGAGCGTTCTTGATCACCTGCGCCTGATAGGTCTTGAATTCGGGGCGCAAAGCCTCGCCGAAGGCCACGGCTTTCGCGGCGATCACATGCATCAGCGGACCGCCCTGAATGCCGGGGAAAATGGCTGAGTTGAATTTCTTCGCCAACCCTTCGTCATTTGTCAGGATCATCCCGCCGCGCGGGCCGCGCAGGGTTTTGTGGGTCGTGGTCGTGGCAACATGGGCGTGCGGGAAGGGCGAGGGATAAAGCCCCGCCGCCACAAGACCCGCGAAATGCGCCATGTCTACCAGCAGATAGGCGCCCACACTATCGGCAATTTCGCGGAACTTTGCGAAGTCCAACTGGCGCGGGATGGCCGAGCCACCAGCGATGATCATCTTGGGCTGATGTTCTGTCGCCAGCGCCTGGATCTGATCGTAATCCACGTGGTTGTCATCGTGCCGCACGCCGTATTGCACCGCGTTGAACCACTTGCCCGACTGGTTCGGCTTCGCGCCATGGGTCAGGTGGCCGCCGGCATCCAGGCTCATCCCAAGGATCGTGTCGCCGGGCTGCAAAAGGGCTGTGAAAACCCCCTGGTTCGCCTGGCTGCCGGAATTTGGCTGTACATTCGCAAAGCCGCAGTCGAACAGCTGACACGCCCGCTCAATCGCCAGATTTTCCGCGATATCGACATACTGGCAGCCGCCATAGTACCGGCGCCCCGGATAGCCCTCGGCGTATTTGTTCGTCATCACGCCGCCTTGCGCTTCCATGACAGCGGCGGATACGATGTTTTCGCTGGCGATCAGCTCAATCTCATCCCGTTGCCGACCCAGTTCGGATTGGATGGCGGCAAAGATTTCGGCATCGCGGGTTTCCAGCTTTTCGGTGAAAAATCCGTCGTCACGGTGGGGGGCGTTCATGGGGGCAGCTCCTGCTTGGATCAGAAAGTTGGGCTTCATGTAACTTATGTGACACCGTCGCAAAAGCCCGGATTTTCACAGATTGACCGCAAATGGGGTGGAAAAGTTGCCCAAGCAAGACTTGTGTTTCTTATCGGCACGGGCGATGTCATTAGGAACTAAGGAAAGTTTCCGATGCGTCAGCCGCCCAAGATCCATTTTGCCGCAAGCCGGGCCGAAATCGCAGAAACCGCGCAACGGGTGCTGGCGGCGCGCTATGGCCATGTGCCTGAGGATGAGGCCGATGTGATCGTGGCCCTGGGCGGCGATGGTTTTATGCTGCAAACGCTGCATGGCACCCAACATCTGCCTGCCCCTGTTTATGGTATGAATCGCGGCACGATCGGCTTTCTGATGAATGAATATAGCGAAAACGATCTGCTGGATCGGTTGGCCGCGGCCGAGGAAGAGGTGATCAACCCCCTGTCCATGCGCGCTGAAACCCGTGACAGCAAAATCCACGAAGCGTTGGCGATCAACGAGGTATCGCTGCTGCGCGCGGGGCCTCAGGCGGCGAAGCTGCGGATCACGGTTGACGGGCGCGTGCGGATGGACGAACTGGTCTGCGACGGCGCGCTGGTGTCAACACCTGCGGGCTCGACGGCCTATAACTATTCCGCGCACGGGCCGATTTTGCCCATCGGGTCGGACGTTCTGGCGCTGACGGCGATGTCGGCCTTTCGTCCTCGTCGTTGGCGTGGCGCACTGCTGCCGAAAACGGCGCAGGTCCGTTTCGACGTAATCGAAATCGACAAACGCCCTGTGATGGCCGATGCCGACAGCCGATCCGTGCGCGATGTGGTATCGGTCGAGATCAAAAGCGAACCCAGCGTCGAACATCGCATCCTGTTCGATCCTGGTCACGGGTTAGAAGAAAGGTTGATTCAAGAGCAGTTTGTTTAGGGCGAGTAGAGATAATTTGAAATAACTCTAGGGTCTGTTGACGTTCAGGATTCACAAATCGTGTGATTTCTGCTTCAAGGTTGCAAACAGAGGAGAGCAGCCTTGACCAGTCATGTTTTGACTGACGCCCAGTGGGCGATCATCGAGCCGCATTGCATTGGTAAATCCACCGACCCCGGCCAGACTGGCCGCGACCCGCGTTTATTCATCGAGGCGGTTTTATGGATCGTGCGAACCGGAGCGCAGTGGCGCGACTTGCCGGGTGACTTTTGCAACTGGAATTCGGCTGCCTGACTTCAGCACCTACCGGTTAGATTTAGGGGTTTGCGCAAGGGAGGATTTCTGGTTCATCGAAGCCATTATGGAGCGAAGATGAACAAGAAGTCCGGGACATCGAAGGATGCCGCTGACAAGTTGGTCAGGGGGATCAAGC
>NZ_JACNMP010000049.1 GCF_017592335.1 Pseudaestuariivita rosea
CAGAAGCCGAGGAGAAGTTCTATGAACAGTGTAATGAGTTCGATAACGTCGCGTGAAACGGAGTAATCAGCCTCCGGCAAAACCGGGGCGGTTCACTTCGCTACACAGGACATCCCCGCGACAGTCAGCGAAGCGCCCTACATTCTCGACGGTCTTTTGATGAACCCCACAGGTCGAAAAATCCAAGAGCAGTATGCGGATACCGGCGGCTTCACGGATCACGTTTTTGCTGTGACGTCACTTCTGGCCTATCGGTTCATCCCGCGCATTCGCGATCTGCCGTCCAAACGTCTGTATGTCTTCGATGTAGCATCCACGCCGAAAGAGCTGAAGGGATTGATTGGCCGCAAAATCAGAGAAAACACGATTATTGAGAACTGGCCTGACGTCCTAAGAAGTGCGGCCACCATGGTTGCAGGCATCATGCCGCCCAGCCAACTCTTGCGAAAGTTTGCATCCTATCCCCGCCAGCATGACTTGGCTGTGGCTCTTCGGGAAATCGGCCGCATCGAGCGCACTCTCTTTATCATTGACTGGTTGCTTGATGCCGACATGCAGCGGCGGGCCCAGATTGGCCTGAACAAAGGCGAGGCGCAACACTACCGTATGGCGGGCCTCAACCTGCTCGCTTCAATCATCATCTTTTGGAATACTGACCAGCTGGGGAAAGCGGTTCAGCAGAGGCAAAAGGCCGGATTGGATTGTCACCCTGAGCTTCTGTCGCACATCTCACCACTCGGATGGGCGCATATCTTGCTCACTGGCGAATACAGGTGGCCAAAATCATAATCAAAAATGCTTATGATACGATTCCGCCCCCAGCCGGACTCGACCCCCGATTGTTTGATCAGAGCGCAGATGACGCTTTGCGTGTCCTTGTTTCTTGTGCATCTTCACTCCATGAAGGTTACGATGAACCAGAAATCCTCCGTTACGAAAACCTCAAATCTGTCCCGCAAGCGCTGACGTTAGACACCTCCTTTCTCTACGTATTGCAGCGTGAGCTAAGATAACCCCAGGATCCAGTTATTTGGCTTTCAATTCTCAAAGACTTTTGCAACCCGCCTGACAAAAATCAGCCCAATCGCACTGACCACAGCCATTGTTAAAAGCAGAAGCGAAAGACCTACTGTATCCAGTAATGAAAGCGCGGCACCGGCAATTAATAGAAATACCACGGCCTCAAGACTGGCAAAGGTTGCCATCTCGCTGGCCTGTCGTCCTTGTTGACAGAGCGGCATAAGCAAAGACCGGTTCGCTGTAAATGTTGCAAACACCGCGAAATTTGCCCAAAGCACACCGGAAACAACTGCTGGCACACTTAGCGTATCACAGATTACCAGCGCAAGCGCCAGCGACACTAACACATTAGCTGCACCTAATCCGATAAGTACATTGAACGCGCCGAACCTGCCAATCGCCAAGCGTGCTGTCAAAGCGCCCAGCACACCAAAGAAGCTGCCTATGACGATGGCAATAAGTCCACCTTGCGCAACGGAAAACCCTACGTCAATCAAAAGAACTGCTTTTGACGCATAGGGTAAAAGCACCGCACTGCTTAGAAGAATAGACATGACAAATAGGGTTTGGGGGCCTTTCCTGCGAAAAACGTTGAATTGACTTAGAAAACCTGGTCGTTCGCTTGGGATGATCTGAGGGCCGAAGTCCAGAATAAAAACAGCCGTAATAAGAAGAATAAATGCCACCGACAGAAGCGCAAATACCACGAATTGCCATCCAAGATCGCCTAACATGTAAATGACAAATGTGCCAAGCACCAAACCTGCAACAGCCGAGGCTGCAGCTTTAACGGTGGCGCCGTTCGAATAGTCTGAAACGGCAAGCCCCTCCACCATAAGCCCGCCAAGCGCTACGGTTTGTGTCCCGAGCGCGATCATAAGTAAAGCTATTCCTAAAACGATTAACCCCCCGGATTGCGCTGGATCCAGAAACCCGAGGCCCAATAGAATACAACATACGGCTACCTGACTTCCGATAATCCATGGTTTGAAACGCGGGCCCGAAGCAGGGCGTACTCGATCAACAACAGGTGCCCATACAAATCGGAGCGTATAAGGAACGGCTGCAACATACAGTAGACCTATAAGCCCCGAAGTTGCGCCTGACTCGCGAAGAAATAGCCCAACGCCTTGTGCGGCAAACTGGGCAACGAAACCGCAGGCGAAATACATGACCGCAAGTGTTACAAAAAGACCCTTACGATGATCTACAATCCTGTCTGCAGTTTTATGATCACCAACGTCTAGTGACATTCAGTCCTACCGTCAGTGGTTCAGTTACATCAGCGTAGGTACCACCACCGACAAGTCTGGTCACACCAGTTTCGTCAAACAAGTTCTGAGCAAAAGCGCGTATCTCGTAATCGTCAAAAGCTGCCGTCGCACCGATATCCACAATCCAATAATCGCCAATTTCATCAACTTCGTTGAAGTCATTGTAATGTGGTCCGCGATATGTCGCCCGTCCATCAACGCTGATGATGCTGGTCACATCGTAGTTGGCACCAAGCGAAAGCGTCATGTTTGGATCTTGACCAAAGCTGTTGCCCTCAAGAGATGGATTGAACTCTGACGCCTCGGTGATTTCTGTCTCAAGAAAGCCCAGTGCCGCGTCGAGTCTGAGGCGGTCACTTGCTTGCCAAGCTGCATCAAGCTCAAGGCCATAGCTACGCCCTTCGTCTTGGTTTATGACCTGCAAAGAGCCTCGATTTCCCGGGACCAGCTCTGCATATAGCTGTGGATCGTCGTGCCAGTTGTAAAATGCGGTTATTCCATAGCGTATGCGTTGTGCAGCTAGTTCCTTTCGGAAAGAAACTTCTGCGGTGGTTACACGCTCGCTATCGTATGTGAACGGCTCGCCAGTGAAAATGTTAACTGAAGAACCGCCAGGATTGTAACCGCGCCGCATTGACCCACTTAGGGCAGTATTGTCATCAAAGTAATAGGCAAGGCCAAGCACCGGAAGGATCTCTGTTTCGTCGATCTCGAAGTCCTGCTCGCCTGTCACAAGCCCACCGGGCGTGGCGACTGAGCTTGATTGATCAAACTCTCCGTTGAAGTGCAGTAATCGAGCACCGCCGAAAATGGTCAGCTGGTCACTAATGCCATAGCGAACATCAGCAAACGCAGATTGCGACGTTGTGCTGGATTCACTTAGGAAAGCCAGCAAACCCTGCAAATCTGTATCTTGCTCTCGTTGTTCAAAGCTTAACCCGACAATGCCACCAAATTGTCCCGACAGAACGCGGTCATTTGGACCAAACTCGTAAATCAGCTCTTGCGTGACAATCTGCTCGGACACATCAAAGGGAAAGGGATAGACCTGATCCTCGATACTGACGTACTCATCGTCAACATAGGAAACCACTCCTCGTAGAGTGCCTGGACCAATATCTAGGCCCGCATCCACAGAAAAGACACTCGTCTGTGTATCAAATGTTCGGGTTGGGATGCCTAAGGATCCCGCGACCGAGGAATCAAGCACTCGGTCCTCTAAATCGCGACCGGTCAGTAGAGGCGTTTGCACTGTATTACGTGTTTGCGGCGTTTGACCTTCTTGGTGTTCTGCCAGCAGATCAAGGGTTAAAAGACCGGCTGCAGTATCAACATCGGCAGTAAGTTTTCCACGAAGGCGAATGTTATCGTAGTCGACAGCCTGTCCTTCGGGTTCTCTGATAATCTCACGGGGGTCAGAACCGTCGGCCAATTCAAATGTCAGTCGCCCCGCCACACTTTCAGAAAGTGGGCCCGAAACCATGCCATTCAATGTGTATTCGGGGCCATGGAAATCATCTATCGCGGTGCCAAACTGCAAGGCAGCCTCTGGGTTAAAGGATGGATCGTTTGTTTCAACAATAATCGCCCCTGCAATCGCAGAACGGCCCCGAAGCAAGGACTGCGGGCCGCGCAAAACTTCGATCTGGCGCGTGTCCCAGGTCGACATGCCGGAAGAATTGGGCAAGACAACCGGCCGCGTCACACCATCTATGACATATGATAATCTTGGCAGTGCACTGGTCAGCGAAGCTGATACCGTACCGCCTGGACCACCGCCCTGTACGCCCCGAATGGAAGGGACTTCACTACGACCTTCAATGAAAACATTTGGCGTCGTTGTAAGCACATCGTTCACATGCCCCGTCGCGGGGGCAGATTTGATGCGTTCCTCGTCAATAACCGCGATACCGACGTAGGTATCTCTCAGTGTTCTTTCAGTTCTTTCCCCTAGAACGAGGGTCCCCAAATCGACGGTCTCATCCTGCTGTGCGTGAACACTGTATGACGTAAGAAAACCAACAAGCAACACAACAAGCACTGAGTATTTTTGCACTGAAGATCTCCGACAATTTTTGTCAAGATATAGTCAGAGAGTTGTGAATTTCTATCCATAAAACCTTGCAGTTTAGCGCATTAACCTTGCAGGTTAGAACGTTAGGTTGGCTTGCTGGCCCTGGGCGACATTCCGTAATGTTGTTTATAAGCACGGCAAAAAGTTTCGGGCGAAGAGTATCCAAGCATTTCCGCGGCTGCGGCAACAGATGAGCCGGATATCATCATCTGGCGTGCTAGGGACAAACGGGCTGTTTTGGCGAATTTACCAATAGATACGCCGTGATGGGCCATAAAGATGCGCTTTAGCGATGCTTCACTGACCAGAAACTCATGTGCAAGTATGCGTAGAGTTCGGCCGGGGTGTGGATTTGCTTGTAATGAGGCGGCGACACGACGCGCCAACATCGAAAAATTGTCCTGTGCGGGAGCTTCATAAAAAATCCCCAAAGCATCTGCTAAGCAATTCATCGCATAGCCTGCGGCTTTCAGGTGTCCGCCAGGTGCGTCTATATCCAGCAGTAAAAGCATTTCGGCTACAGCAATGAGTGCTAAAGGGGCCGAGCCGCCTATCATCTTGGAATTGACAAGCAAATGCATCGCTTGATTGCATAACCTGCTGTCGATCATTTTTAAGCGCATCAGTTCATCGGGCGAAAAACCGATTGCAACCGTTCGGAATTCTGACTGCGCAGGCGCGGACACTCGCCATGTCGCAGGCTGCGGACAGCCAGCGACCTCGATCAAACCAGCTTCCAAATGACCGGTACGCTGTCGGCCACCCAGTTCGATACTTTTGGAAAGACCAGAAAGGCGAATTTCGAGGATAAGACCGGAGCAACCTAAGACTTCACCGTTGTACGCGGGTTGCCCAACAAGATCAGCCCGCATAAGCCGTAGCCCTGTGCCAAGTTCAACGCTTTCAATCTTACCCCTTCCAAGGCTTTGCAATGGTTTGTCTAATGACACACGTACATCGCCGTCGATCTCCTCAAAATCGTCGGTCTGTAACGGCATCCGTATTTGTCGGGACAATGTCACTGGCTAAGCCATAAAACCAGGTTGGTTACGACGCCAATAGGCAACTGATAATTGTGTGCCCTTGGAAAGACCGTTCTGCCTGAACAGTTTCCGTGCTGCTTGTGCATTTGTGAACTCTCCGGCAAACCAAGCCTGTTCTGGACGAACCACAGCAGCAAGCTGCCCTAACAGCGGTATCACGTCCTCTTCAAAATCTTCAGGCGCAATGCGATAAATCGTTAGATTGGACGCAGGCAGATACTCGGCCAGATCACACTGTGTAGGGGCCGCAACAATGACCGCACCTGTCGCATTCTTTGGTAAGCGCTCCATAATCCGGGCAGCTGACGAAAGCCCGGTCATATCAGCCGCCATCAGATAGCGTTCGGCTTTCGGCAAACCCTGCATGCCTGCAGGTCCCATTGCGCCAACCTCATCATCTATCGATGCCTTTTGCGCCCATCGCGATATAAGGCCATCGCCATGGCGCACCATATCAAGGTCGATTTCTTCGACATCTGGTCGGATCTGGACAATCGTCATGTAACGCGCATGAAGAGCATCCTTACCCTCTGGCCAGACCGGCGCTCCATTTGCCGCCATCTTTGGCCAGACAGCTGTTCGTCCTGGGTTCGCGGGCAACATAAGCTTCAGGTGCAAACCATCTTCTAAAACATCCTTAAGACCAGGCATCTTTAAAGTGACGCGCTGCATACCCGGAAAGATTTCAAGTGAAGACACAACAGTTAAAACATTAAAGTTCGGCGGCAATTCGCCTTCTCGCGAGGCCTCGCCACTCCAGCGTATGCCCTTTGCAGCAATCGCATCAATCTCTGAGATGTGCCGCGCAATCTCTTCTTTGAAAAAAACTAACGCGCCCTCATTGGGCGCCCTGATCGAAACAGACAACCCGTCCAGTTCTACCCGAAATGCAACCCGAAACGCCTCTTGCTCAACAACCCTGGACCCGTCGTGCATCTTTTGAAACTGAATATCATGATCGTCTTCAAGATGATGAACAAACTCTGCCAAAATCTCATCAGGATTCTCTGTTGAGACAAGAGTTTGAGTGTCTACAAATGACATGAATGCTCCTAGTGTTTGGCCAGCAGTTCGTGTTTTCTTCCAATGGCTTCTGCGCAAAGCGACAGCGCCATGCGTTTGAGTTTCTAGGTGCCACGGCAAGAGATACGGAAGCAGCGGTATTGATTTTCACTAACGGCAAGTCAAAACCTCAATCTGACTTTATCATCAGTCCGATAGCTGCACGATAATTTTCCTGACTAATAAAGTCGATAATTTTTTTGATGGTCTATGCGAAAGAAACCTAGCCGGACTGCAAGGCACAACCACTGCTACCACGAAAGCCTGGCTAACCTCACATCCGCCGATGTCTATCACGGCCGCGGCGCAAATATCCTGAAGATGAGAGAGCAGATCAAGAAACAGACAATCCAGGGGACTGTTGCATTAACCTGGCGTGTCAGCGAGATCTTTTCTTTTGAGGTTCGCCATGCCACGCAAATCCCCGTTCAAACATCATCGCTTTCCGAAAGAGGTCATTCTGTGTGCGGTGCGGTGGTATCTGCGGTATCCACTGTCTTATCAGGATGTTGTCGATCCGCTGGCCGAGCGCGATGTCGCGATTGATCGCTCCACGGTGTATCGTTGGGTGCAGAAATTTGGCCCGGAACTGACCAAGCGTACGGAAAAGCATCTCCAGCGGGCCAGCGTCGATTGGCACGTGGACGAGACCGACATATCCGCGTCGGAGGGAAGTGGCGCTACCTCTGGCGCGCAGTCGATGCGAATGGGCAGATGATTGATTTCCGCCTAACCGCCCGGCGCGATGCGAAGGCGGCAAAGGCTTTCCTGAACAAAGCCATTGAGCGCGTCCACCTGCATCGGCCCGTGACCCTCTGTACCGACAAAGCACAGGCCTATGCCCGTGTCATCCGCGAGATCAACCACCGTTATGGCCCGCATTTTGACAGCATCCGCCACATCGATCGAAAGTGGCGCAATAATCGGATCGAAAGCGATCACGCTGCCATGAAACGGCTGCTTGGATATCGCCAGAGCTTCCGCTCACTCCGAACAGCCAAAGCAACACTCAGCGGTATTGAAACGATCCGAACCATCAAGCAAGGCCATATTCATTACAAGCAACCAGGCGTTCTGGGCGAGATCCAGTTCATCAGCCAACTCTTTGAAAGTGCGTGATCAGCTAGGTTCGCTACACCTTCGGCTGAGCTCAGAAGACTAATGCAACAGTCCCCTCCACAGCGCTAACGACGCTGAACCCTCCAGGGCCATGGTATGTCAGTTCATCAATTGCGGCACCGAGGATCGCCGCCTGGATCATTTTGTACCGCGCGCGGACTGTATCTTGTCTTGCAGAGCTCACTGTTAGCTCCCTGCCATCACTAAGGATTGGCCCGGATGAACGCATCGACCATTTCTGCAATCTCCGCTCCTCTGTCGTCTTGCAGAAAGTGACTGGTTTCTGGCAAGCGCTGATGGGGTTGGCCCTGAGCCCCAGGGATTTCGTTCATCATCCAGGGCTGACCGTCTCCTTCACCCACAAGGCCCGGGTCGTTCGCCCCGAAGATCGTCAGGAACGGACGGGTGTAGGTTTCCAGCGCTGCCTTGCGATCAGCGGTGATCCCGACCAGCTCATTGCGCAAACCGGGGAAGGTGCGGGGGCCTGCCATCGCCACCTCACTTGGATAAGGCGCATCATAAGCGGCGCGTTCAGCATCGGTGAGAGCATCGAACGTCAATGCTTCGACCATCGTGGATGGCTGAAACGCATCCGAGAACCGCGCGTAAGCGACCCATTCGCCGAACGGATCCGTACCTTTGCCCTCGGCCACCGGCATCAGGGAATTGCCATCTTCATCGAAGAAAGGCGGTTGGTTTGGCGGCAGCATAGCGATCATACGTCCAAAGCGTGCGTTGGTCGCCTCAATGTCGTCGGGCAGGTTGGCCACCTCGGTCACGATGGGCAAGCCACCGTTGCCGATGATCATGCGGTCAAAGCGGTCAAGGTCGCCGCCTGCCACATAGAGCCCGATGATCGAGCCCCAGTCTTGCGCAAACAGGGTGATGTCCTGCAGCGCAAGTGCGTCGATGAACCCGACAAGCCGATTTGCATGGTTTGTGAACGAATGATAGGCAGGATCAACTGGCTTGTCAGATGTGCCAAACCCAAGATGGTCCATCGCGATAACGCGGTAGCCTCGCTCTGCCAGCACGGGGATCATGAAGCGATAGAGGTAGGCCCAGGACGGTTGGCCGTGCAGCATCAGGATGATTTCGCCGTCTGCCGGACCGGCCTCAACATAGCCCTGTCGCAATCCGTCAATCTCGACATACTGCGCGTCGTAGGGCCAGTCTGGCAGAGCTGCGAAGCAAGCGGCGGGCGTGCGGACGAAGGCCACACCGTCAGGTGTGCTCTGTTCTTCCATTGGATCAATGCAGGCCGATGGCAGAACCGCGCGCATGTCTGATCGATCCCACGCGGCTGGCGGGGCTAGAAATGTCCGGTAAGCATATGTTCCGATACCGCCAATCACAACGGCGGCAATGCCAAGACTGGCAAATAGTGTTTTAGAGCCCATCTTGCTTACTCCTGAATAGCTTGGCTAATCCCACTGTTTTTCCTGTCAGAGAGATCACGAGCATTGCGTCCTGATAGTCGCAATCCGCGTATCGATTTCGTCACTATAAGACCCGTTCAAGATCCTTCGACGATCGTCAAAATCATCGTGGATCAGTCCCGCGACCCACCCGTCCGGGGTAAGATACTGCATGGTGATGTAGGTCTGCCTGAGCTCTGATGGTTTGGTCGCTTCAAGCCCGGCAATCTGGGTTTCGACATTGGCGCAATCGGGCTCCGCTGCGAGTAAGGCCCTGTCGTTCTCAGGGATTGCCGCGCAGGCACCCAATAGCAAAACGAGACAAGTGGTCATCGGCAAATGGCGCATGGTTCAGATTCCTGAGAATGTTTGGGGCGATGCCCTTGGTTTTTGATGTTTTGTCGCAGGCCAAAGCGCAAAGGCGCTATCTTGCAAGGATCAGGGTGACATTATCACCATCCATGCCCACAAAGCCGGTGTCGGTTGGCTGCAGAAAGACGCATTGCGTTCCACCGGGACCGCCTTCCAGACACATGCCGTTCTCTGTCGGTGTCCAGCTCATCCTTGGAGAGAGAAGCCCGGCGTTCACGTCCATCGATCCATCAGGGAAGAACGTCATTTCAACGGTGCGATCTCCGGGAAGCGTTGCCGCCCATGGCAGGCCATCGGCGATTGTCTGCGCCGCACTCTCGGCGGAAGCGGCAAAAGGTGCCAAGGCTATGTAAAGGGCACCAATGATTGAAAACCGTTTCATTCAGTCTGCTCCGTTCATGTTGCTGGCCTCACGGCCGTTTCAAAATACCCATCATCAACACGTCGAGGACGGTGTCGAAGACATCTGGGCCATCTGTCGTGTTCTCCGCCATTGATGCCGTCAGCGCGATGACGACGCCCGGCGCAAACAAGATCGCCGGGATCGTCTGATAGGCCCCATCCGCCAGTTCCCCCTGCGCAATGCCGCGTTGGATCAGCATGCGCAGTGGCTCGGCCACCTTGACCAGCAGATCATCCCGACAGGCCTTTGCCAGCTCGGGAAACCTGTCACCTTCGACCAGCATGATCTTCAACAGACCAAGCGCATCTGATTGTGCCAGCTCGTCATAGGCGATGCGAAGCGCCATTCTGAGGATGGGCGCAACAGGACCATCCGGAATGGACGGGAATTCCTCCACATCGGCAAGGCTGTCGATGAACCGTGTCCGGAAGGCCTGCCGAAACAGGGCGTCCTTGTCCGGAAAGTAGTGATAGATCGTCCCTTTCGATATTCCGGCCCGCGTGGCCACATGCGTCAGTTTCGTGCCTGCATAGCCATTCAGCGCAAACTCTATCAGCCCCGCTTCAATGATTTCGGCAGGCCGCGTGTCCTTGCGACGACGGCGCGGTGGTTTGTCGTTTTCGGCTGTCATTTCATTTCTCCTCACAATGGCTATCCACTATTGACGTTTGGGTCAATAGTGGATAGCTGCTTGGGTGCAGTTTCCCGAAAATGGCGTGCAGATGAACAAAGAAACACCAAAAAAACTAATGGATCCGAACCTATCGAACGACATGTTGCCATTGCTGCCAACGCAGCGCCCACGGGGCAGGGCATCCGGCAGCCCGACCACAAAGCCCAAGAAACGCTGGCGGAAATGGATTATCATCGTGGGTATTCTGGCAATTGTTGCTGTTGGCGTGACGCAGGTGATCGCGATCCTGCCACCGATGGGTCCAACTGCGCCGACACAATCCGTCAGCCCACCAACGACAGGTGTCAGTACAACGATTGTCACCTCGGTCAGTGGTCTGGGGGTGCTGCGTCCACGCGGCGCGGTGCGGACCGTTGCCCTGCCGTCGCAGGCCAGTGAGGCAGTCATAAATGATGTGCTCGTCGATGTCGGGGATCAGGTCACCCGGGGGCAGCCATTGGCAACACTGGATATCGCTGCAAGGCTGCGTGCCGACGTCGCTGAGGCTGAAGCAAATATCCGCCTGCGCGAGGCCGAACTGGCCAGCACACGCGCAACTGTGCTTTTCGAATTGGAAAGCGCGCGCGCTGCAGTGGAGATCGCACGCGCCACGCAGGAAAATGCCCGCCGCGCGTATGAGAGGTCCGAAACGCTGTTTAGAGATAGTACCCTGTCGCAGGCGCAGCGCGACCAGACCGAATTGGACCGGATGCGCACCGACTGTCCGTCTTCAGAGTTTTTCGGAGAACTGAGGCTGTTTGGTAGTGGAGGCTCTGGTTCAGTTTCTGTTTGAGTTTATGCGGCAGCTGATTGGTGCTGCAAGCGACGTGTTTGGATTGTCTTCTTTTTGATCTCCTCTCGCTGTTTTAGGATTTGTTCCGCTCGCCCGAAGTAGACGTCAGCGGGTGTCAGGTTGCCGAGGCTTTCGTGGTAGCGCTGATTGTTGTAATGTTCGATGAAGTCGCCGATCTGGCGTTTCAGATCGCCGGGCAGGAAGTAATGCTCCAGCAAGATGCGGTTCTTCATCGTTTGGTGCCAACGTTCGATCTTACCCTGGGTCTGAGGATGATGAGGGGCGCCCCGCACGTGATCCATATCCTTCCCCTCCAAGTATTTCGCCAAATCCCCGGCGACATAAGACGAGCCGTTATCGCTGAGCAACCGCGATTTTGCAGCGACGGTCGCGCAGTCACAACCAGAGGCTTCCAACGCCAGGTCCAGGGTATCGGTTACATCCTGAGCTTTCATCGTGGTGCAAAGCTTCCAGGCGATGATATAGCGGCTGTAATCGTCCAGAATGGTCGACAGGTAGAACCAGCCCCAGCCGATGACCTTGAGATAGGTGAAGTCGGTTTGCCAGAGTTCGTTTGGACGCACGGTCTTATCCTTGAACTCGTTAGCCGCCTTGATCACGATATGCCGGGGGGCCGTGATCAGGTCTTCCGCCTTCAGAATACGATAAGCCGATGATTCCGAGATAAAATACTGCTCTTCATCGGTGTATTTCACCGCCAGCTCTCGGGGCGTCAGATCCTCATGCTCAAGGGCAAACTCAATGAAGGCTTCCCGCTTCTCATCCGGGATGCGGTTCCATACAGACCGTGGGCGCGGTGCCGTGTCTTCCAGCGCATCGACACCACCCTCCGACCACAGATCATACCAGCGGTAATAAGTCGTGCTGGGAAGGCCGATTGTCTCCAGCATCCGGCGTGTCGGCAAATGTGAGGCTTCTACCGTGCGGATGATTTCAAGCTTCTCTGAACCAGGATATCTCATTCCTCGAACTCGTCGCCAATGGTCGCTCGGACCAGTGGCGCAACCAGACACCCGGCCGTGAACTGGCGGAGCTGATCTACGGATCGATTGAGGACAACCCTACTGGTGGAGCCGATATGGCTGAGTTCGTCAATTTCGGTCAGGACATTTTTGTGTCCATGGACACGAACAAAGATGGCGCAGTCGATCTTATCGAATTCACTGAATGGGACTTCGGTTTCAACTTCATCGCAGAGGATGAAGGCCAAGAACGCGCCTATCAAACCGCACAAAAGGTTCTCTTTGCGATTTGGGATCATGACGGTGATGGCGAGATCGGACGACAAGAGTATCACAAGTCGATGGTTTGGGATTTCCGCCGTGCCGACACCGACGACGATGCCTTCCTGACGCGCGACGAGTTTCTCAGCGGCTATGTGGTCAATCTCGCCTACCGAGCCGCCATCACTGGTCTGTAAGCCAGTCTTTCGGAACTAGGAGGCATGTTTCATGAAAAGTACCCCAACCCAATATGGATCGGTCGCCGTCACTATTCATTGGCTGAGCGCCATCTTCATTCTCGCGATGCTTGGTTCAGGTTTTAGGGCGGCATCAATGACTGAAAGCACCGCCAAAGAAGCGGTTCTGATGTTTCATGTGCCTTTGGGGATTGTGTGTTGAATGTCATTGAGAACTGACCCGGTAGCCCTCTAAATTGTCACTGAGAATTGACCCATGTGAACACATTGCCCTGACGGTTTTTGTCGGGGAGACATGGAGTGATCGACATGGGATTTTTGAGTGTCATACGTCGCTGAGCATTGCGTGATAAAATGCCAATTCGTGAGATTGCACGGCGCACTGGGCTGTCTCGCAACACCATCAAAAAGTATCTTCGCGACGATGCTGTAGAGCCGAGGTTTAAGACGCCATCGCGGCCACGGCGATTGGCAAAGCTGGCAGGCACGCTGTAGCGATTGCGCTCGAAGGTGATCAGGCATGTGGGCGATACCCTCTTGCTGTGCTCCACAAATCCATCGAAGGCTGGTGGCAGGGCCATGAGTGTAGGCCTCTCGGTTTCCCAGACATCGGCAATCGTGCCGGGCAGGTCCCGGTGCTTTGTCTCAGCCCATAAGGCGATACAGCGATCTTCCAGCCACTGATTGAGCTCGGCCAGATCGTTGAAGACCGGCATGACCTGCCACAGACGATTGCGCGCATCCTGGACGTTCTTCTCGACCTGCCCCTTCTCCCAGTCAGCAGCAGGGTTGCAAAACTCAGGCTCAAACACGTAGTGGCTGGCCATGGATTTGAAGCGGGCATTGACGTCCCGCTGCTTACCTTTGCCCCAGGTATGCGCTTTATCGTGCTCAAAAAAGCGAGGGGATTTGCTCAACAAAGGCGGTTCGCATTAGCGTAGCTAGCTTTTTGCATGTTGGAGCAGGAGCCACCCAAACACCGGCGCTCCGATGACGGCCGTGACCAGACCCGCTGGAATTTGCACTGGCGCAAAGGCAATGCGCCCAATGAGATCAGCACCGGCGACAAGAGCGGCGCCGATAGCAAGGCTCAGAGCCAGATGCAGTCCCGGCCCGCTGCGCGCCAGTCGCCGCGCGAGGTGCGGTGCGATGAGGCCGACAAACGCCAAAGGGCCGACCATTGCAACGGCACAGGCGGCCAGCGCGACCGACAGCGTGATCAGCGCGGCGCGGTCACGCGTAACGGCAGACCCAAGGCCGGTTGCAATCTCCGGCCCCATACGCAGCGCGGCAAGCGGCCGCGCCGCCCAGATCATCGCGGGTATCAGGAGAGCGAGTGAGATGCAAAGCACCTGAACATCTCCCCAACCCGCCGCGTGGACCGATCCTGCCAACCACCCGAGGGCGGCCATGGCACGGTTAAGGTCGCCATAAGTGAGCATCGCTTGCGTGACCGCACCCAGAAACGCTGCAACGCCGATGCCGGTCAGGATGAACCGCATGGTCGCGCCACCTGTCCGTCGCATGGCGATGGCCTGGATCAGCGTGGCAACCGCCAGCGCTCCGGCGAAGGCCAGTACGGGCCGTAGGCCAATTGGCGTTTCAGGGAAGATCACCAGCACGGTCACGACAGCCAAACCCGCGCCCTGGCTTACACCAACGAGGCTTGGATCGGCCAGCGCATTGCGCGTCACGGTTTGCAGCACCGCACCAGAGCCCGCAAGTAAAGCTCCTGCCATGGCAGCGGCCAGCGCGCGGGGCAGACGGAACTCCCAGACCACAGTCGTGGCCATGTCTGGCGGTGGATTACCTGCAAGGCTTCGCAGCGCGTCGGTGGCAGACATTGGGAAGCTGCCAGACATGAGCGCAATGAGCGTTATCGCAAAAACCACGAAAAGTAGGACCACGAAAACCAGAACTGCCCTCAGCGGCAGCGCAAAGGTGACACGCCCATCGAGTTTTTGCCAGATCACCTCGCTCATAGCCGTGCTCTAACCAGCCAGACAAAGACCGGTGCGCCCAGAAGGGCCGTGATGAGACCAGTCGAGATTTCGACAGGTGCCAGCAGCATCCGGGCCGCGATGTCCGCCAGAAGCAAATAGGTGGCCCCGACCACTGCAGACGCCGGGACGATCACACGGTAATCATGGCCAACGACGAGCCTCACCATGTGTGGGACAACAAGACCTACAAAACCCATTGGTCCAGCAAGGGCGACCGCCGCCGCTGTCAGGGCCACGACGGACACGAGGATCGCCAGGCGCAGCTTTCTCACATCCACACCCAATCCTGTTGCTGCCTCGTCCCCCATAGCCATGGCCGTCACCTGTCGCGCAGCACCCAAAGCAACGACAAGTCCAAGCACCAGCCAACCCGCCGCCCATAGTCCCGCTGTTCCTGGTCGCCCGGCCAGCGTTCCGGTGAGCCAGACACGTAAAGCTTCAAAGCTCGTCTCATCGATCAACAGCATAATGGCTGTGAGGGCGGCGAGAAACGCTGTCACAGCCGCCCCTGCCAGAACAAGCGTCATCGGGCTGGCTCCACCGGGGACAGCCGAGGCAACGCCCCAAACGATGGACGCAGCCGCAAGCGCACCAATGGCAGCCAGCACGGGGATCACCGCCGGAGATGTCAGCCCCGTGAAAGTGCCCAGCACCACAGCAAAGCTGGCTCCCGCGAGGAGGCCCAGAAGCCCCGGATCAGCCAATGGATTGCGGGTGACGCCCTGCATCAGCGCCCCGGCGACGGCAAGTCCCGCGCCGACGGCGACAGCCATGAGTGCACGCGGCAGGCGCAGATCGCGGATCACCACATGATCGAAGACTGTCTCATCATAGCCCCAAAAAGCCTCAGCAACCGTTGCAAGCGGGATCACCTTTGCGCCGACGGCGATGTGCCAGGCGAAGGCGACCGCAAGTACTGCTAGCGCCAGGGCCCCAGTTCTCAAACGCAGCCCTATCACGGGTCAATCCTTGGCACACAAATAGGACGTTCGCTTTCCGGATCAATCAATACGCGCGCATCCAAACCGAACACCTCCGCGAGGTTACCTTCGGTGAACACGTCACCAACCGGCCCTTCAGCCGCCACTGCACCGTCTTTCATCATCACAAGCCGGTCTGCAAAGGCGGCTGCGACATTCAGTTCATGCAAAACCACCACCAATGTCCGGCCTTCATCATGCGCAACCCGCCGCAGAAGGGTCATCAGATCGACTTGCACTTTTAGATCCAGAAACGTGGTAGGCTCATCCAAGAGCAGGATCGGTGTCTCCTGTGCCAGGACCATGGCAATCCACACCCGTTGCCGCTGACCTCCGGAAAGCGCATCCACGGGCCTGTCCGCGAACTGCACTGTGTCTGTGGCTTGCATTGCCCGCTCTACAGCATCTGCGTCTTCATGCGACCATTGCCGGATCAGCGATTGGTGCGGAAACCGCCCTTGGGCCACCAACTCACGGACGCGCAACCCTTCTGGTGCGACCGGACCTTGTGGCAGCAATGCCATCACCTTAGCTACTTCCCGCGTCGGTATGGAATGGACTGCACGCCTGTCCAAAAGAACCCGTCCAGAGCGAAGCGGCAAGACCCGCGCCATAGCTTTGAGAAGTGTCGATTTCCCGCACCCATTCGGGCCGACGATGGCGGTCAACTTGCCGTCCGGAATGTTCAAAGAGAGGTTTTGAATGACCCATTCATCGCTATAGGTGACATCGATACCTTCGATGCGAAGATGGCAGAGGCTTGTCGACTTGAGCGGTGTCGAATTTGCTGGACTACGAGCATCATCTGGCATCTAGAGTTGGAATTCCTCAGTTTTCTCAGGCCGTTGCGATTTGAGCGCATTAAATTTCCCAAGAGTGTTTTTTGCAATAGCAAAGCGGCTTGAGATATCTCATAGAAGCGTACGTCAAAGTACAATGTTTCACCAATCCCAATTGAAGCAGCTATGCCGCCATGACAACCACTGCAATATTTGTCGCATCTTTCCTTGCAAGTGCGTTAGAGTCAGTCGAAGCGCTAACGGTTTTAATTGCACTTGCTTTTGTCCGCAGTTGGCGACCTGTCATCTATGGCGCCGGTGCGGCGTTGATCTTGTTGGGAGCAGCAGGCGGTAGTCTCGGGGCAGCTATGGGACTCGTTCCAGAGCGTGCCCTGCAATTGGCGGTGGGCCTCCTTTTGGCCCTTGTCGCTGCATCTTGGTTGATCAAATCTGCAAAGCGGATCACTGGGCGACGTAGCGGACGAGACCAAGCGGCGCGTTTCACCCAGCATCGCACTCGGCTTGAAGAAAATCAGCTGACAAACCAGCAATCCAGCGCAGCTGCAGATTGGATAACGGGTATCGCGGCCTTTAAAGCCGTGTTGCTTGATGGTTTAGAGGTCATCTTTGTCGTCATTGGGCTCGGAGGAGCAAATGCACCAGAGGCCGCTATTTCAGGAGCGCTTCTGGGCGCCGCGCTGATTTTTACGATAGGGGCTGCTTTGCGACGACCTCTGGCGCGCCTCCCTGAAGATGCCATAATGTTTTGGACCTCTGCATTGCTGCTTGCGTTCGCGACCCGATGGGTTGCCGCCGGTATCAATGTCGACTGGGTCTGGGGCGAACTCGCGGTCGCCGCAACAACAGGGTTTTTCGCTGGTGCGGCCTGGCTCGGAGCACGTTTCGGCGACGATTACCAAAAACAGGAAAAAAGTCCCGAGATGACCAATAGTGCACATCAGAGTGCTGCTGAAGATCATGGAGCGGCAAAACTGGCTGCCGCTGTTGCAAGTAAGCTCGCTCGTCTTATTTGGGCTGATCGTTGGGTCGCACTTGGTCTGGTTGGGACAATCATCATTGTAGCTGCAGCAACTTCGATTTGGGCGTACCTGTTTTCAGCCAGCCCGGTTTGGATGGTCACTTTGCTTATCTTTGGCTTGGGATTTGTCGTAATGCGCGGTGCATCACGATAGATCTAATGGGAGCAGTTTGAGATAGGATTAATACCTTGAAACAAAAAGGCCTTATCGCTTTCGCCAATATGCGACGGCCAACTGTTCACCTTTCCCTAAACCCCATTGGTTTTTGAAAACTGCCCGTACAGTTTGCGCTTGCTGAAACTCACCTGCGAACCAAGCAACGTCTGGTTGGCTTTGTCGTGCCAGAATATCCGCAATCGTAGACGGGAAGTTATCCGGACAAAGTGCTATGACACGACCTGGACCAAAGTATGAATCTGCATCTGCTTGACTTGGACAGGCTGCCCAGGCGCGAAACTGGGCATTTGGCAACACTTCAAAGATGCGCATCATCACTGGCAATGCGGTCATGTCACCGGCCATAATGAAATCTCCAGTCTTTTGCGGGTACCAGCTCCCCCCTGGTCCAAGTAGTCCGACGGTAGCACCAATTTCGGCAGTCTCAACCCAGTGCGACACGTGACCATGCTGGTGTTGAACGACATCGACATCAACCAGGTATCCGTCTTCTTGTTCGGCGCGAATGGTGTAGGTCCGGGCATGTAGCGTGTCTTCGCCTTGCGGCCAAATCATTAGCCCATCTTCATCAAGCTCAGGCCATCGCGGGTGTCTGCCAGAAGGTGGCAAAAGTAGTTTGACATGCAAGCCTCTTACCCCGAGAGGGGCGTTCAGTTTTAACTGTATACGCATAAGGCCTGGCATCAGAAGCCGACGTGCCATCAGTGTGCCTGATCGAAAATAGCTTGGACGGCGGGTGGAGGCTATTGCACCCCGCCTCCATTCTATTCTTTGGCTCGCTTTTGGATCCAACTGGCCAATCAAGTAGACGACTCGTTCGCTATAGATGTCTGAACCGCCCCGGTTTTGCCGGAGGCTGATTACTCCGTTTCACGCGACGTTATCGAACTCATTACACTGTTCATAGAACTTCTCCTCGGCTTCTG
>NZ_JACNMP010000050.1 GCF_017592335.1 Pseudaestuariivita rosea
TTCCAGAGAGAACTCATAGAACAGCGCCGCCTGTGCTTCCTGCTTTGGTCCCAGCATCCCTAAATCTCCCAACCAATATTGGAATTGAAGCAGCGGATGCCCCCTCGATCAAGAAGAGTTTTTCAACGAAATACTTCCTTGAACGACAGTTCCCCCAAGGGCAGGGCCAGTCCGAGCCGCTTTAGGGTATTGACGGTCTTCAAGACGCCGCCAAGATGCAGAAGATCTTTGTTTGCGGAATTAGCTGTCACCTCACCTGTCTCAATCCGCTCCAGCCACATCTGGCGAAAATCCAGCATGTCGTCCCGTGTGATGGCCTCAATGGGCTTGTCTCCCACCGTCGCTATGAAATTGCGCACAGCCTTGATGCGCGGATTGCGCCAGCGGCGCAGCTGGTCAGCACTTTTGCCAAAGGTCTTGTCGCGCGCCAGATCCCAATAGAGCGCCAAGGCTTTACTGACGGTGATCTGCGGCTCTGGCACCGTGCCCAGGATAGCGGCGACCTCTGCTTTCTCGGGCCGGTCGGCCAATACGGACACGGCATCAATGCGATTGATCAACTCTGAGGTCGGCAACCGAGATACGCGATCGATGTCGATATATCGAAAGCCGCGCAGCCGCGCGAGCTCTCGGGCCGCCTCATAGCGGGCGTCGGCATCCTCAGTATCTCCTGCAAGACGGGCCTCCCAGGCCTCAACCAGCTGCGCCCAGGCACGTTCTGCTTTGTTTTTTGCAACAGTTTCGGAGTCTGTATGCAGGCTGATCCAGACCACGGCACGCTGTTCAACGGGCTGATAACGCCGCGGAACGCGCCGCCTGAGATAGAAAACCTGGTTTCTTTTGAGAAGTGCCATGCTGTCCATTCGTCCGACAATGTATAGCAAAATGTGCAGCAAATTGTGTAGCAAAACAAGACGGCACGATCAGCGCGAAAACAACAAATGATGAATTATCATTTATTATCAGAGTATTATAGATTTTTGGATTTTGGTAATTGGCGGAGGCTGTGGGATTCGAACCCACGGGACGCTCTCACGCCCAACGGTTTTCAAGACCGCCGCATTCGACCACTCTGCCAAACCTCCGGTAGCGGTGATCACTAGCGTCCTGAAAGTGATTCTGAAAGTCCTTTCCACACCGTAAAAACACACCGAATGCACTGCAGACTCTTTCCAAATGCGAAAGCAGGCGCTACACTAATGAAAAATCGAGGCAAATGGCCCGAAAAGGGTCTGAATAACAAGCCACAAAATGTGGTCGAGCGGTACAATAATTGAGGGCTACTCAATGACAGGCGTAAAAATTCCAGTAATACTGGCTACAACAGCCATTATCTTATTGGCCGGATGTGAAAACTCTGGCTTTGCTAATCTGAACGGTACAAATGCAGATCGTCCTGCAACACGCACGGCAATCCAACCGTTGCGTCAGGTTGAACGCGATGTTGAATCGCCGGAAGTCTTTCTGGCCCGCGAAACCGGGCTTTGGGATGGTCGTCCGTCTTTGGGCGGTGTCTGGGTCGCGCACCCGGACGTCGATCAGCCCGAGCGCGCGATCATTCGCAACGTCCAGACCGGCAATTCCATCGTCGGCGCGCTGTTCCGCAGGGAACGCGAACTGCCTGGTCCCCGTATTCAGGTGTCATCCGATGCAGCCAAGGATCTTGGTCTGATCGCCGGGCAGCCTGTTGAGCTTGAAGTTGTCGCCCTGCGCAGCGAAACGGTTGAGGTGGGCCCGGCAGCCGATGCTCCGGCCGAAACGCAACCGCTTGGCGCACCATCAGATATCGAAGCAACAGAGCTGGACCCGGCGAAATCACTTGATGATCCGATCGAAGCGGCGGCCGCAGCCATCGCGCAGGCAGAAGCAGAACCGCTTGGCACTGCCGTTGAAAATGAAATTGTCGCAGAACCGGCCCTAATCGGCACGACCGCGCCAGACGGCACCATCACACCCGCTGCGGTCAAACCGGCTGACCCCGAAGAACGCAAGGGGCTTTTTGCCCTGCGCAAACCCTTTATCGAGGTTGGACTTTACACCGATACCGAAACCGCCCAGCGCACCGTCGATCAGTTGCGTCTGATCGATATCGACGGACGCATTCGCGAAACCCAGGAAGCGGGGACCACACTTTATCGTGTTATAGTTGGCCCGGCATCCTCACGCTCAGAACGATCATTTTGGCTACAAACCATCAAGGCACAGGGGTATAGAGAGGCATATAACGTCGAAAACTGATCCTTGCCGGGGCTATCATGATACGATCGATTCTTGCTGCTTGCGCTTTACTTCTACTGACTGTCACCACCGCCGTCGCCTATGATACCAAAGCGACGGCGGCTTATGTTCTGGATCAGAATACAGGCACCGTCCTTCTAAGCAAAAACGCCGAAGAACCATTGCCGCCCGCGTCGATGTCCAAGCTGATGACGATCTATATGACGTTTGAGGCGGTGCAGGACGGGCGGCTTAAGCTGGATGATCGCCTGCCCGTGTCAGAACACGCGATGAGCTATGGTGGCTCGACCATGTTTCTGGATACCACAGATCGCCCAACGGTCGAGGATCTGATCCGCGGCATGATCGTGATGAGCGGGAATGATGCCTGTGTCGTTGTGGCTGAGGCCTTGTCGATTGACGGAACCGAAGCTGGCTTTGCCCGGATGATGACGGCCCGCGGGCGTGAAATGGGGATGACCCATTCTGTTTTCACCAACGCCAGCGGCTGGCCAGAACCCGGTCATCGGATGAGCATGAAAGATCTGGCAATACTGGCCGACAGATTGATCAAAGACTATCCGACGTTCTATCCGCTCTTTGCGGAAGAAAAGTTCGAATTTGATGGCCGGGCGCCACAGAACACGCGCAACCGGAACCCCATTTTGGGTATGGATATCGGCGCCGACGGCCTAAAAACCGGGCACACGCGGGAGGCGGGTTTTGGGTTGGTCGGTTCCGCGAAACAGGGCGACAGGCGTGTGATCTTTGTCATCACCGGGCTGGACACCGCCGCTGAGCGCGCCGCTGAATCCCGCCGGATTGTCAAATGGGCCTTCCGTCAGTTTGCTGAAAAACAGGTAGCCACCGCAGATACGGTTCTGGCCGAGGCCGAGGTCTGGAACGGTGCCACCGCAACAGTGGGCCTGACCCCGGAAGAGGACTTGAATATTCTGGTTCCGATCCTGGACCGGGACAAGATCGTGTCCGAAGTGGTTTATCAGGGCCCGATCGAAGCACCGATTACGGCGGGTGAGCGTTATGGCGAGCTGGTTATTCGGCTGCCCGATCTGCCCGAACGCCGCGTGCCTCTGGTCGCTGCCACCGATGTGGAACAGGGTGGTTTTCTGCCCCGGATGCGTACGGTGACCCAAGTTCTGTGGCGCCAGTGGTCCGAGACGCAGACAGAAGAGCCTTCTTGAGCAAAGGCTGTTTCATAACATTCGAAGGCATTGACGGGTCCGGGAAATCCACCCAGGCCCGTCTTTTGGCCGAGGCCCTGCCAGGCAGCATCCTGACCCGCGAACCGGGCGGATCACCTGGGGCTGAGGAAATACGCCGATTATTGGTCGAAGGCGACCCCGACCGCTGGTCAGCAGAAACTGAAATCCTGCTATTCACTGCGGCACGGCGGGATCATTTGGAAAAAACAATCCTGCCTGCGTTAGAGGCCAGGAAAACCGTGATCTCGGACCGGTTTGCCGACAGTACGCGCGTTTATCAGGGTGCCACGCGTGGCGATCTGCGCGATGTCGTTGACAGCCTGCACGCCCAAATGATCGGACGTGAACCAGATCTAACATTCATCGTTGATATGGACCCCGACATTGCCCTAACCCGTGGCCTGGCCCGCCAAAGCGGTGAGGATCGGTTCGAAGACATGGGTCAAGGCTTTCAGGCGCGGCTGCGACAGGGCTTTCTGGACCTTGCGCAGGAATTCCCCGATCGTTGCCATCTGATCGATGGCAACCGCAGCATTCAGGCCATTGCAGCCGACATTCTGTCCGTGGCACAAGCCCGGATATGAGCGATATCATCCTGCCTGAAGCCGACCGCGTCGATGGCGCGCCCCACCCGCGCGAAACCCATCATCTTGTCGGGCAAACGGCGGCCGAGGCAGCATTTCTTGAGGCTTTCAATTCAGGCCGTCTGCACCACGCCTGGATGATCACCGGCCCGCGGGGGGTCGGCAAAGCCACACTGGCCTATCGCATCGCACGATTTTTGCTGACCGCTCCGCCACCAGGTGACAATGGTTTGTTTGGCGATCCTGAACCGGCCACGACCCTTGACATCGACCCCGACCACCCCGTCGCCAGGCGCATCCGCGCGGGCAGCGAAACGGGCCTTTTTGTTCTGCGCCGCGCCGTTGATGAAAAGGACAAACGCGACCCCAAGCTGAAGACCGTGATTACCGTGGACGAAGCGCGCAAGCTGAAAGGCTTCTTCGCGATGTCGGCAGCTGACGGTGGACGGCGCGTTGTGATCATCGACGCAGCCGACGAGATGAACGTTCAGACCGCCAATGCGATCCTGAAACTGCTGGAAGAGCCACCTGAAAACGCCGTTCTGCTGCTGATCTGCCACCAGCCCTCGCGCCTTTTGCCAACGATCAGGTCCCGCTGTCGCGAATTGCGCGCCCTGCCACTTGCGCCCGACGACATGCACGCCGCAATCACTGCAACAGGCGTCGATCTGGATGTGAATGAACATCATCTGGCCACGATCGCCGATGGTTCAGTCGGTGAGGCGATCCGGCTTTTGAACATGGGCGGGCTTGAGACGTATCAGTCCATCATCGATCTGATCGGCACGGCCCCAGATATCGACCGCCCGCGCACCCTTAAGCTGGGCGAGAGCGTCGTTGGCCGTGCCAATGAGCCACGCTTTGATCTGCTGCTGCGGTTGATCGACTTTTTCTTGTCCCGCACAGCGCAAGCCGGTGTCAAAGGCCCACCCGCGTCAGAGGCCGCTGATGGAGAAGCCCCTTTGCTGGCCCGTCTGGCCCCCAACCCCGCCGCCGCCCGCGATTGGGCTGAGCTGCAACAGACGCTTTCGGCCCGCGCGCGCCATGGTAAGGCGGTCAACCTTGACCCTGCGTCGCTGATCCTTGATATGGTGCTCAAGATTGATCAAACCGCCCAGCGGTTTGCGACCCGTTAGAGGCCCCATGAGCAGCACGCCCCAGATTGTCGACAGCCATTGCCATCTTGATTTCCCTGACTTTGACGCTGAACGGGATCAGATTGTCGACCGCGCCGTTCAGGCAGGTGTGACACGAATGGTGACAATCTGCACCAAACTGCGGCAGGAACCGCAGGTGCGCGCGATTGCTGAAAAATACGGACCCGTTTTTTATGCCGCAGGCACCCACCCGATGAGTGCCGCGAACGAGCCCATGGTGGCAGTTGAAGAGCTGGTCAAGCTGGCCGAGCATCCCAAGTTTGTTGGCATCGGCGAAAGCGGGCTGGATTACTATTATACCGCTGACAGCGCCCCGCAACAGCGCGAAAGCCTGCTGGTGCATATCGAGGCCGCACGTCAGACCAGATTACCGCTGATCATCCATGCCCGCGCGGCCGATGAGGATATGGCGCGTATCTTGACTGATGAATATGGCAAGAGTGCTTTCAGTTGCGTCATGCACTGTTTTTCTTCGGGCGCAGAACTGGCACAGGCGGCCCTTGATCTTGGTTTTTATCTGTCGATGTCCGGCATCGCGGCCTTCCCCAAAAGCCAGGACCTGCGCGATATCTTTGCAGCCGCCCCGGTGGATCGCATTCTGGTCGAAACCGACGCGCCCTATCTGGCCCCGCCGCCCTATCGCGGCAAACGGAATGAGCCTAGCTATACCATCCACACCGCCCAGGTCGGCGCCGACCTGTTCGGCCTCAGCTACGCCGATTTCGCTGCGCAGACGACGGCGAATTTCAACCGCCTGTTTGCAAAGGCCGCATGATGGCCACGCTGCGCTTTACCATCCTTGGATGCGGGTCCTCGGGCGGTGTGCCGCGCCTTGGCGGGCATTGGGGCGATTGCGATCCGGAAAATCCCAAAAACACCCGCCGCCGCTGTTCGCTGCTGATCGAACAAACCGGCGACGGGGGAACAACGCGTGTGCTGATCGACACCTCGCCCGACCTGCGCAGCCAGCTTCTGGATGCGGGCGTGGGCGAGCTGGACGCTGTCGTCTACACCCACTCTCACGCGGATCACGTGCACGGGCTGGACGATCTGCGTATGATTGTCTTCAACATCCGCCAGCGCCTGCCCGTCTGGGCCGATGGCGACACGCAGAATGATCTGTTTTCCCGCTTCGGCTACGCCTTTGTGCAGCCCGAAGGATCGCCCTATCCCCCCATTCTTGAGATGCACACGATCAAAGGCGATGTGACAATCTATGGCGCGGGCGGCGATGTGACACTGCGCCCCTTCAAGGTCAATCACGGCGCCATCGATGCGCTTGGCTTCCGCGTCCGTGACCTGGCCTATCTGCCCGACGCGGCCGAGATGTATGACGACAGTTGGACTATGCTGGAAAACCTGGACTGCTGGATCATCGACGCCCTGCGCCGCACACCGCACCCCACGCACTTGCATCTGGAAAAATCGCTGGAATGGATCGCCCGCGCCGCACCGCGGCGTGCCATACTGACGAATATGCACATTGATCTGGACTACGACACTGTCCTGAACGAGACAGCCGACCACATCGCCCCCGCCTATGATGGCATGACCATCACCTACGAGGTCTGACGCTTGGCCGCGCTGCTTGATGTCATCCTGCCGGTCTTTCTGGTCATCGGCTTCGGATATCTGGCCGTGTGGAAGGGGTACTTCAGCGATGAAGCTGTCGACGGGTTGATGAAGTTCACCCAGAATTTCGCCATCCCCTGCCTGCTGTTCAACGCCATAGCGAACCTGGACCTGCAGCAAAATTTCGACCCGCGACTGCTGATCAGCTTTTATGCCGGGGCCACTGCCGGTTTTCTGGCGGGCCTTCTGGGCGGGCGGTACATCTTCAAACGCCCATGGGCCGATAGCGTGGCGATTGGGTTTTGCGGGTTGTTTTCGAACTCGGTACTTCTGGGCCTGCCCATCACCGAACGCGCCTATGGGGCTGACGCACTGACCGCCAATTACGCGATCATCGCCATCCATTCGCCGTTTTGCTATGCGGTCGGGATTACGGTAATGGAGATCGTCCGCGCCGAAGGCAAATCCGGGCTGGCTTTGACCGGGTCTGTCCTGAAGGCGATGTTTTCCAACGCGCTGATCATCGGCATCGCCCTGGGTTTTGTTGTCAATCTGACAGGCATCGTCCTGCCCGGCACATTTCAGGATGCGCTTGACCTGATGATCCGCGCCGCCCTGCCTGCCGCCCTGTTCGGACTGGGTGGCGTTCTGGTGCGGTATAAGCCCGAGGGCGACATGCGCACAATCCTTTACATCTGTGCCGTCAGCCTGATCTTGCATCCGGCAGTGGTCTGGGGGCTGGGCACTTGGCTGGACCTGTCGCCCGAGGCATTCCGGTCAGCGATCCTGACGGCCTCGATGGCGCCGGGCATCAACACCTATATCTTCGCCAATATGTACGGCGTCGCCAAACGCGTCGCAGCATCCGGTGTTCTGATCGGAACGACCTTGTCGATTCTGACCACCTGGCTGTGGCTTGCAGCGCTATCCTGATCGCAACACAACCCCTGGGTTGCTTAACCAATTCTTAATAATCCTATAAAAATGAACCACTTAGTTCAGTAATTCCCCTATAAAGTGCGACGAAAAGGATACGAAAGATAATTACCGCGACATTACGTAGCGTTCCGAATTGACCGAACGATTATGACGTTTGTACGGTCTTTTCAGCAATAATCGTCATAATAGGGAAGAGGACATGAAAAGAGTTCTGACGACTGCCGCCGTACTAGCGGCGGGTGCAGGCACAGCGACTGCGGGGGGAATTGAAAGATCGACACAATCTGTGGGCATCCTATTCGAAGAAGGAACATATGCACAATTGGGTTTCAGTCGCGTGAGGCCAGATGTCGAAGGTGAACAGCAGGTTACCTTAGGCGCAGGAACATTAGAAGGTTCAAAAAGCGGCGACGTCATCGGAAATTACACAAACTTCAATCTGGCGTTCAAAACGCCGGTAAATGATCAGGTCGAATTGGCGTTTATACTTGATCAACCAGTTGGCGCCGACGTCAATTATGCAAATGATACAGACTATGCATATGGCGGTGGCCTTAGCCCGCTGGGATCATCAGCCAGTATTGACTCTGTCGGTATTCGGGCAATTCTAAAGTACAATATAGATGAAAACTTTAGTATTTACGGCGGTGTCCAAAATCAACGTGTCGAAGGTGAAGTCTCGCTTTTCACTACGTATGAAATGGAAACAGACACAAGTTCTGAATGGGGGTATCTCGTCGGTGCAGCCTATGAGCGTCCTGACATCGCTTTGCGCGTGGCCCTGACATACCATTCAGAGATTACCCATGAATTTAATGCTGATGAAACTCAACTGGGGTTTGCGGATGCCAGCACAAGCTTTGAAACGACTGTACCTCAGTCATTGATGCTTGAATTTCAATCAGGCGTAGCACCTGATACACTGGTCTTCGGCTCAATCCGTTGGGTTGACTGGACAGAGTTTGACATTACTCCGACAGAGTATGAAAATCGTATCGGTAACTCGCTTGTCGATTATGATGACGACACGATTACCTATGAACTTGGTATTGGTCGTCGTTTCACTGAAAATTGGGCTGGAGCAGTATCGTTAGGATATGAAGGTCCGGGCGGCGGTTTTTCCGGCAACCTTGGACCAACAGATGGGTTCACTAGCGTCACGTTGGCTGCAACATACACTTTCGAAAATGTTGAGATCACCGGCGGTGCCAGATACATCTGGATTGGTGACGCCGAAACCGAGGCACCTTCAGCTCTTACAGGTGGTGCATCTGGCGTCACACTCGGCGAGTTCGAAGATAACTACGCTATCGCATATGGTCTTCAGATCGGATATCAGTTCTAAAAACTGCTTCAGCGACAAATCAAACCCCGCCCATTGTGGCGGGGTTTTCTTTTGCGCAGGTTTCGGGTGGTTGCGCGGAAGACAGTTCAGCATAACCGGCCAATGGCACCACAAAAATCTCTTTCCGCCCGCGCGTGGGTCGAACTAATCCTGTTATCCGCCATCTGGGGCGGGTCGTTTTTGTCGATCCGGGTGGCACTGGATGAAATCGGGCCGTTGACCTCGGTCGCGCATCGTACCGGGTGGGCCATGTTGATCCTGTGGGCGGTCATACTGACGCGCCGCCTGCCCCTACCAAAAGACCTGAAAACGTGGGCTGCCTTTGCGGTCATGGGATGCTTGAATAATGTCATACCCTTTACATTGATGGCCTGGGGGCAGCTTTATATCGAAACCGGCCTGACCTCGATCCTGAATGCCGCGACCGCGATTTTCGGTGTGATTATTGCCGCGATTATCTTTGCCGACGAACGACTGACCGCAACCCGCGCCATTGGTGTGACACTGGGTTTTCTAGGGGTAGCAACCGCAATCGGGCTGGAAAACCTGTTAAACTTTGACATCAGATCAATGGCGCAGCTTGCGGTCATTGGTGGCACCATAAGCTACGCTTTTGCGGGGGCCTGGGCGCGCGCAAAACTCAGCCACTTACCGCCACAGATGGCTGCTGCGGGCATGTTGACGGCTTCATCCCTGATCATGATCCCGGTGGCCTGGGTATTCGAAGGCCCGATC
Organism: Pseudaestuariivita rosea; assembly: GCF_017592335.1. Lineage (GTDB taxonomy): Bacteria > Pseudomonadota > Alphaproteobacteria > Rhodobacterales > Rhodobacteraceae > Parasulfitobacter > Parasulfitobacter rosea. The sequence goes on from NZ_JACNMP010000050.1 coordinate 9,773, forward strand.
AGTTTTGACCTGCAAACGGACACTTGGATCGCCATCGCCTATTACGCCATCGCCGCCACCGCGTTGGCCTATCTGCTATACTACCGCGTTCTGGCGACTGCCGGCAGTGGCAACCTGTTGCTGTGCACCCTGCTGATCGCGCCTGTCGCCATCATCCTGGGCGCCATCGTCCGGGATGAGGTGCTGCCGACCCAAGCCTTCGTCGGCTTCGGCCTTCTGGCCCTTGGCCTGATTATTCTGGACGGTCGATTATTGGCAAAGCTCAGGGCGCATTGACGGATCACCAGCACCCGTCTACCAACATCAGACTAAATGTTGGAGACCCCATGATCTATCCCACCGCCGATGACTGGCTGTCTGCCCCCGACAAGCGCGTTGTTCTTTTTGGGATGTCGGGCCTTGGGAAAACCCATATTTCCAATCTGTTACGCGACAGCGGCGACTGGTTTCATTACTCGGTCGATTACAGGATCGGCACCCGTTATATGGGCGAACATATTGCTGATAATGCCAAGCGTGAGGCGATGAAGGTGCCCTTTCTGCGCGACCTTCTCATGTCGGACTCGATCTATATCGGGTCGAACATCACTTTCAATAATCTTGCACCTTTATCGACCTATCTGGGCAAACCGGGCGATCCTGATCAAGGTGGGCTACCCTTTGCGGAATACCAGCGCAGGCAAGCGCAACATCATACGGCCGAAGTCGCTGCACTGCTGGACACGCCGCATTTCATTAACCGCGCGCGCGATATCTATGGCTATCATAACTTCGTCTGCGATACAGGCGGATCGATATGTGAGGTTGTTGATCCAGAGGACAAAGATGACCCTGTTCTAAAGGCGCTGTCAGATGCTGCGTTGATGGTCTGGATCAAGGGGTCGGACGCCCATACCGATGAACTTGTGCGACGGTTTGACAAAGCGCCAAAGCCAATGTGCTATCAACCCGAATTCCTTCTGAAGTGCTGGAACGACTATCTGTCGGGTGAAAACGTGACACCCGATCAGGTCGACCCCGATCATTTTGTCCGCTGGACCTATGCCAAAGCCCTTGCCCATCGCCAGCCACGCTATGCCGCGATGGCCCAATGGGGCGTGACAGTGACCGCTGAACAGGTTGCAGACACCAAGACAGCCGATGATTTCGGGCAGCTTATTGCAGAGGCGATAGATCGGCGGTGAATCCTAACTGCGCCATTTCAGCAGGTGTTTTTCAATCAGGCCGATCAGCGCGCTGACCAGCACTCCGAAAATTGAAAGAATGACAACACCGGCAAATAGCCTTTCCAGATCGTACAGATTACCAGCTTCGTTGATGTAGGATCCAATTCCGAACTCAACCCCGATCATCTCGGCCGCAACCAGCAGAATGATCCCGATGGCAAGACTGATCCGCAAGCCTGACAGAATGCCGGGCATCGCACCTGGCAAAACGATCTTTCGCACGATGCTGAACCAGCTTAGCCCGAAACTTTGCCCCATGCGGATCAAAGTGCGGTCGACGTTATCCACGGCCCCAAACGTCGCAACGACAGTAGGTGTGAATGTACCAAAGGCAATCAGGGCGTATTTTGAGGCCTCGCCAATACCGAACCAGATGACGAAAAGCGGCAACAAAGCGATCTTGGGAATGGGAAAAATGGCGGCGACCAAAGGCACCAACCCAGCACGTACCAAGGAAAAAAGGCCAATAGTGATGCCAACGGCGATGCCAAGAAAAACGCCAATGGCCGATCCAACCAGAAACCGCATCAGCGAAGGCGCCATATGCTCGAACAGCAGACCTGTCTGATATAGTTCGATGAAAGTGCTGAAGACATCCGATGGACGCGGCAGGGTCAACGCGGAAATCCAGCCCGTGCGCGTGCCAAGTTCAGCCAGCGCAATCAGAATGACGAACAACGCGATACCGATGCCTTTGATCGGCCTGGGCCGAAACCCACCACCGCGAAAAGGAACGTTCTGCGGTTGGTTGGTCGTTGGCTGCGGTTTGTCAGCCGGGGGTGCCGATGGCAGGGACAGATCAGACATTCATCAACTCCGCATCGGCCGCGCGGGCCTCGTCCCGCATCAGATCCCAAAGGTGTTTTTGTTTGGCTTCCAGATCGGCATCGCCATAGGCGCGTTCGTCCAATGGCCTGTCCAGATGTACGATTTCGCGGATGCGGCCGGGGCGGCGCGACAGAACCACAATCGAATGACCAAGGCGCACGGCCTCGGCCAGGTTGTGCGTTACATAAACAGCCGTGAAGGGCGCCCTTGTCCAAAGCGCGATCAGGTCGTCCATCAGCAGTTCGCGTGTTTGGCTGTCCAGCGCTGACAGCGGTTCATCCATCAGCATCACCGCCGGGTTCACCGCCAATGCGCGGGCAATCGCAACGCGCTGCTTCATGCCGCCGGATAACTGTTTGGGCAGTGCATGCGCGAAGTCTGATAACTTCGTCCGAGCCAGAACATCGTCAATAATCCTCTGCGCCGCGGCACCGCCGATACCGTGATCTTCCAGAACCAGACTGATGTTGCCGCGCACAGTTCGCCACGGCAGCAGAGCAAAGTCCTGAAAGATATAGGTCAGTGGATTAAGGCAACCCTTGGGGGGGTCGCCAATCTGAACGATGTCACCATGTGTGGGGCGCTCTAACCCACCGATAAACCGCAACAGGGTGGATTTCCCACAGCCAGAAGGCCCGACAATACACACGATGCGGCCATCGGGAATATCAAGATTGATATCCTGCAAGACCTCAAAATCATCATAGGTATGGGATACGCCAGACAGGCGGATTTCCATCGCGGGCCTCCTGTTTCGTTTGTGACTATGCGCCGATCGTTTCGACGTAGCGCGGATCGACCAGCGTCTCCATCGTGATATCGCTGTCGACAAGGTTTTCGGACTTGAACCAATCCAGCTGATCCTGAACCGACGCCACGTTCAAAGCCGCCCCTTCGTTCAGGCGCATTGTGCCGTTGATGATCGACGGTGCGGCCTTGGCGCGTTCGCGGTCGGTGTAGACGTAGTTGTGGATCAGATCGACCATAGCATCGACGCCTGCATCACCACTGGTTTTGGCGATCATGGCATCGTTATAGTCTTTCACGCCGCGGCTATAGGCCGACAGGAAATCACTGGTCATCTGTTCTTCACCGTTGGCATTCGTGGTCGATGTGAAAACGGTTGTGACCTGATAATTCGGGATATAATCCGCCACATCGCCAATGATGTGAACAGCGCCCGAGGCTGCCAGCGGCTTGGCGATATGCGGTACAATCGCCCAGGCATCAATCTGATTGGTCTTCAGCGCCCCAATGATCGTGCCGACCTTCTGCAAAGGTTTGAAGCGCACATTCACGCCCTCGGCCATAGCGATCTTGGCCCCCATGTAATGGAACGATGATCCGGCCGTCGATGACCCGAACATCTTGCCCTCAAGTCCGGCAGGCGAAGTCAGGCCGGCCTGATAAGCCCCGTCCGAGGCCAGGATTTTCTGACCGTCAATGCCAGCTTCTTCGGATAGCGCGCCGCCGATTACCTTGACCGCGCCCTTGTCTGCCAAGGAAATCAACCCGCCCGAGATTGCAGTCACAGCATAATCCAGATCGCCCGACGCAATCGCGACGGCCATCGGCTGCGCCGCCTGGAAGAACTTCAGTTCCACATCCAGACCGGCTTCGGCAAAGTAGCCACGTTCAACGGCGGTGAAGTTCCCCGCGTGGCTCGTGAAGCGCAATGCACCAACATTGATCTTTCGGTTCATGGAAAGGGCTGGCGTGGCTAACGTGGCAGCCGCAGTTCCGCCCACCAGTGCCATCGCACCACGGCGTGTAAGTCTAGTCATTCGTGTTCCTCCCTTGGACCTGTATTATTTTCAGGCTTTAATATTCATTATTTTCGTCGCCTGCGCGATTAAGCAAGCACTACCGCAGAACTAACAGCCTGTGTATCTTTCACGCAATAGAAATAGGGCGGGATCAGAACCCGAGGGATTTACGCAGCATATTCCCCGCCACCAGGATCAGAAACACCGCAAAGACGCGCTTTAGCGGCTTGGGGTTCATCTTATGTGCGATACTTGCTCCGATGGGGGCGGTTAGCAGGGTCATCGCGATGATGACGCCGAATGCGCCAATGTTAACCGCGCCTATTGTAAGGGGTGGTCGCACGTCGGCGGGGATCGGAACGAACAGAAAGGCAATGCAGGATGGCAAGGCAATCAGTGCGCCAAATCCGGCGGCGGTTGCCACTGCATTGTGAATGGGCCTGCCATGCAGCGTCATCAACGGCACGCCAAAGGACCCGCCGCCAATGCCCATCAGAACGGACAGGAAGCCCACAATCGTCGAATAGACAGCGCGCAGAATGCCGGTGGGCATAGTTTCAGCCAGGCGCCAGTCAGCGCGGCCCAACCCCATGTAAAGCCCGATCATAATGCCAAGCCCGCCAAAGATGCCTTGTAAAACAGTGGACCTTAGCTGTGCCGCGACCAGAACGCCAATGATCGCGCCGATGCCAATTCCTATCGCCCAACCTTTCAGGATCGGCCATTCAACAGCGCCTTTCTTATGGTGGCTCATCACGGACCGGGCCGAGGTCACAATGATCGTCGCCAATGACGTCGCCAGACAGATCTGCATCAGATAGGGGCTGTCATAGCCAAGTGCGCTGAACACATAGAAAAACCCCGGCACCAGAACGATGCCGCCGCCCACGCCCAAAAGCCCGGCCAGCACACCGGCCAAAGCCCCAAGCGCAAGCAACAGGGCGATCAGTGGCAACAGAGTTGAAAGTTCCGGCATAACTGTCCCTTTTTAGGTCCAGTTACACGTGCTGATCAGGGGTTGCCAGCCCTACTGAACCGCTTTCGCAAATGTCACGTGTCCCAGCGCGGCTTCGACAACCTCGGGACCTGCATCTGCACGATGAGCGTTTTCCGACAAGTGCCGCCGCCACGCCCGTGCGCCCGACTGTCCGGCGAAAAGCCCCAACATATGACGCGTGATCTGATGCAGCTTACCGCCCTCGGACAGATGCTGTTCGATATACGGCAACATGGCATAGACCACTGCCTCAGGCGTGGTTTGACGGCTGTCACCAAAGATACGCCGGTCTGCCTCAAGCAAAATTGCACTTGGCGTATGATAGGCCGCACGCCCGATCATGACCCCGTCCAACCCTTGCGCCAAAAAGCTTTCAGCCTGATCAAGGCTATCGATGCCTCCGTTAACGCTGATATGCAGATGTGAAAAATCCTTTTTCATCTGCAGGACCAGATCATAGTTCAGCGGCGGGATATCCCTGTTTTCTTTCGGGCTAAGCCCCTGCAGCCAGGCCTTGCGCGCGTGAATGGCAAAACGGTTTACGCCTTTTGCACTGACCTTCTGCAAGAAATCAGGCAGCACGTCTTCGGGTATCTGATCATCAACGCCGATGCGGCATTTGACGGTGACCTCAACGTCGCATTTGTCCTGCATCGCAGCCACACAGTCGGCCACAAGCTGCGGTCGTTCCATCAAAACAGCACCGAAACATCCCGACTGCACACGATCGCTTGGACAACCGACGTTCAGGTTCACCTCGTCATAGCCCTCATCCGCCGCCATCTTCGCCGCCAGCGCCAGTTCCTGCGGGTCTGACCCACCTAATTGCAAGGCGACAGGATGCTCTGCCTCATTAAACCGCAACAAATGCAGCGCGCCCCCCTGCACCAACGCTGGCGCCGTTACCATTTCTGTATACAACAATGCACGCCGTGACATCAGCCGATGCAGATACCGGCAATGCCGATCCGTCCAATCCATCATAGGTGCCACGGAAAGGCGCGCGGCATTGAAAACATTGGATTTCCCTTGTTTTATTGGGCTTTGGTCCATTGCTCCGCTCGCTGTTTTCCTGCGTTTTCCGCTGATTTGCGCCTGTTTTAGCACCCGGTGCTACAATTGTAGCACTCGGAGTGCGTTTTGTAGCACCGCAGCGTGGGGAGGTCACGTGCCGAACCCTTGATGGTTTACGCTGCGGCCAAGCACCGCAATTTCTGCGGGTCCGAACTCGAACCCATCGTCCTCAACAACGAAAACGAGGACCAACGATGGCTACTATCACTGAACGCAAAAGAACCAACGGCAAACCCAGCTTTACAGCTCAGGTTCGGATCAAAGAAGGCGGCAAAGTCGTTTTCCAAGCGTCGCAAACTTTCCCGCAGCGGCGCCTCGCAAAGACGTGGGCGGCAACGACTGAGAAAGCATGGCGTGAAGGCAAGGCGCCCGGCGGTCGCGACCGTACCCGCTTCTGCGACGTACTTCGGCGTTACCGCGACGACATCAGCGAAGAGGCTGGCAAGACCGTCCTCCAGTGCTTGCGCACGCTGGCAGCTATGCCGGAAACGGATATCCCCGTCTCTGACGTCAATCCAGGCTATCTGGTGGATCTCGGGCGCTGTCTGAAATCTGCGGGCCGCGCGCCGGCAACTGTCAACAACTACATGCAGCACCTTTATCCACTGTTTGACGTCGCTGAGGCTGGCTTCGGCGTCCCGCTCAAGTATGATGATATGGTCACCGCAATGCGCACCATGCGACGCTTGAAGATCATAGGAAAAGCCGCGAAACGCACGCGGCGTCCGTCGCTCGAAGAGCTGAACAAGCTGATTGAAGCAGCGCATCAGCGATCACTCAGAAGCAATGCAAGTCCCTTGCACAAGATAATTGCTTTTGCTGTCACCTCGTCGCGGCGTCTTTCGGAGATCACCCGGCTGCGTTGGAGCGACTTCAACCCAGAAACCGGGATGATCCTTGTGCGTGATATGAAACACCCCGGACAGAAGCGAGGGAACGATGTGTGGGTGTTGCTTCCCGAGGATGCACAGAAAATCGCCTTCTCGATGCCTCAGATCGACGAGCGGATCTTTCCGTTCAACCCAGAGTCGTTGTCGACCGCGTTCACTGACCTCGTAAAGCTCTTCGACGAGATCGACGACCTCCACTTTCACGACCTTAGGCACGAGGCTATTTCGCGGCGCTTCGAAATGGGATGGTCACCTGCTCAAGTGCGCATGATGTCGGGCCACCAGGCATGGTCGTCGCTTGAAATCTATACAAACTTGGAGAAGGTCGGCGACAAGCTGCAAGACTGGGTGTGGTGGGAAGAGGTCTGCAAGCCTGAACGCGCTGCAAGGGTCGCAGCCATGCAGCGAAAGCCGCTCACCAAGCGCGGCCGTAAGACAAAGAAAAATCGTTCACGTGCTTAAGGAACACATGCCGCCGCTCCAAATCTTCAACTCTCCAGTCCTGGTCATCCTCCCGGCCTACTGAACTTTAGCAATGCGCCTATTCTGGATCTTTGTGGGCTTTCTCGGCAGCTTTCTTTGCATCTCTAACGAGCTTCGGGCGTGCTTCATCGAGGGCTGCCTCGTACCGATCCATTTGAATTTTCATGAGTGAACCAGGCAGCGAGAAGGAGGCTAAGAAAACAAAAGTAGCCAGCGAGAGAAAAGCGGTCTGAAGCCAGAGCAAAGCCACAACCATTGCCGGTGGTGTGAGATACATGGCGAGCGCGATCCCGAGGGTTAACAGGTAAAGGAAGAACAAGAGCTTCTGACGAAACAGCTTGCGTCGGACGGTTTCTTTCATCCGTTGTAGTTCATCCCAAGTCTTAGCCTGCTGCAATGTGGGTTCGGCGATGAATGTAATGACAGCGATTAGGAAGCCGGCTAAAATTGAGAATATCGTTACAACTGTATTCACCGCATCAGGATTGTTTGCGACCATGGGCTGAAAGCGGTGCCCCACATAGCCGGAGACTCCCAAGGCCATGAGGAGCTTTGCCAACCTCCACCAATCTGTCCGCTTAACCCAGTCCAAAACTATGCCTCTAGAGCAAGATGAGATCAGGTTGAAGCGTATCCTGAGTTGACAAGGTAATTCGCACATTCCTGCGGGGTGAAGCGGTCGAGCAGCTTACCGATCCTGCGCCATGTTGCCTCTATCGTGCGTTCGGCGGCGTCTCG
>NZ_JACNMP010000051.1 GCF_017592335.1 Pseudaestuariivita rosea
TCTCCCGAAGGTCCATCGAAAGTGCCTTACCCACTGCTCGCCCTCCATCTTGTGGTCGGCGACAGTGAATCAGCAAAATAAGCCTATGTGAATCCCCCTTGATTCAGGTCGATTTCATCACGCTCTAACATCTCCCTAACGCCCGTCAAAAATGGTTAACACGTGCAGAACGTTACCAAAGCCCGACACCTCAGCGCGCGTTGACAGCCTGTTTTGTACGTCCGGGAATCGTACAAAATCTGCGTACGAAACGTACGATTTGTAACAAACGCATTCGCCGTCTCACCCAAAACCACCAAAAATGTGCAAATTACACATTTATTTTGAGCCCAAATTCACACCGCACACCGCGTTCACTTTTGCGAAGTTGCGTCGAATTCGTAATGGTCCGGCGACATGCTACAGAATCTCAGGAGAACTCCTTTGTTTTCAACCATCTAAGCCCGCACCGACTGCGCCAGCGGGTACCGTGCCAGAAAACGCGCCCGCAGGATCAGAACCCACAGCACCACAGCCCCGAACTGATGCACAATCGCGATCTGCCAGGGCGCCGAATACATCACCGTCACGATGCCAAGAACCATCTGAATAAACATCATCGCCATGACCGCGTTAAAGGCAAAACGCGTCTGCACATTCCCGCTTTTGCGGGCTTTCAGCCAAACGACTAAACCATAGATAAATAACAGATATCCCGCCATCCGATGCATGAACTGCACCAGCCCGTCGTCCTCAAAAAAGTTCCGCCAAAGGGGGGTCAGCTGAAACGGATCCGGGGGCAAAAACCCGCCCGCCATCAGTGGCCAGTCGATGTAATTCCGCCCCGCATCAATACCCGCCACCAGCGCCCCGATCAGGATCTGCAGCATCGCAAAATGCATCAACCCGGTGCCCATGCCAAACAGCTTTAGCTCGGCGCCCCGCCGCGCTTGCAACAATTCAGCCTCGGTCCGGTTCAGCTTGAACACATACCAGGCAATTAATCCAAGGATTACAAAGGCTAAGCCCAGGTGGATCGCTAACCGATAGGAAGCCACGTCCAGCATTCCGGGCCTTAATCCGCTGGAAACCATCCACCAGCCAATCGCCCCCTGTAAACCGCCAAGCCCCCCCAGCAATAACAATCGCCCCGTCCATCCAGTTGGTATCTTCTTGGAAACAAAGAAGAAAAGAAAACCGATGCCCCAGACCAATCCGATAAACCGCCCCAGTTGGCGGTGCCCCCATTCCCACCAATAGATCACCTTGAACTCAGCCATCGTCATACCGCGGTTCTGTAACTGATATTCCGGTATGGCACGGTACTTTTCGAACTCGGAATCCCAGGCCTCTGCGCTCATCGGGGGCAGCGCGCCGGTCACCGGCTGCCATTCGGTGATCGATAGCCCCGAGTCCGTCAGTCGCGTCAGCCCACCAACCGCTATCATTATGACAACTAAGGAAAAAAGACCCATCAGCCAGATGCGGATCGCCCTGCGCGCGCCCTGACGGGATGTGTCAATCAACCCTGTCTTAGGCGTTGTTTCACGCTGATGATCCGATCCGACGTCTTCAAAAATGCTGCGTTTCTGCGTCATGGCTCTTCCGTCATTTTCCGCGGAAGCTAGAGCCGAAGCGCCGCGTCTTCAACCCGCAATGCCACCATGTCGCGGGCTTAATGCCGCAGAAAGAACCGCATCATCTCGGCCGAGGCATTGGGACCATATTTTGAGGTATAGCTGCCCGCAGTTTCGCCCCCAGACCATGCGTGATCCAAGTCATCGATCAGCCAATGCTCTGATTTTGCATTGAAAATCCCCCTGGCGATACGTGTTCTGGTGCAGTCCAATCCACCGGCCGCAAAAACGCTCTGGCGTTTCAGGGGCCAAGGTCGCCACCTGCCCAAACCCGCCAAACGACTGGCGTTTGCCTGCGAAACGACCCGATCCTTTGCCCCCTGAAAAACGATCATCGGCACCCGACCAGGTCCGATATGCCCCAGGTTGCCTTCTTTCATAGCAGTGATCGCCGTCGACAGTGTATCCGCCGCCCCCGCTGGCACGCCCGAATGCACGCCAGCCGCTGCAAATCGGCGCGGATACAGCCGACACAGGATCGCAACCATCGACGCGCCCGCAGACAAACCCGCCAGATAAACGCGACGAGGATGGCAATTTTCACTGGAAATCAGGTGGTTAACAAGACCCATGATCTGCCCGGCCTCGCCCAGACCCGTTTGGTGCCTTGGTTCAAACCAGTTCCAGCACCGGTTGAGGTTCGACATCATCCGTTGCCTGGGATAGGCCACGATGACCCCTTTGGCAGCAGCATGATCATTCATTTCCGTGCCTGTGGCAAAGTCACCCGGTGTCTGGCGACAACCGTGCAACATGATCAATAGCGGTGGCCGCTTCGGCCGATACGCGGGTGTGAACAGCTTGTAAGACAGAACACCCAGATCCGAGCGGTGTTCATCGTCGTCAAAGCGATCGATTTTCTGAAGGGTCATGGAACCTGCTTTTATATCTTTATGGCCATAACAAAGATGCGATCACCTTTTTGCAACCGCAGCATTTTCTTGGATGAAAAGGGGCTTGTTTTCGCCTATCGCGCCAAAACAAGATCGGCTTTCAAACCGCCTAATTCCTGACTTTCGCCTAAACGCAAAGTACCGCCATGCGCACGCGCCACGTCGTTGGCAATCGATAGACCCAAGCCAACACCGGAGCCCTTGTTCTGATTGCGGCCCGGTTCAAGCCGGGTAAAGGGCTTTATTGCTTCTTCCCGCTCAACAGCAGGAATGCCTGGACCATCGTCTTCAACCGTGATTCTGACAGCGTTTTCAAGCACTGCGACCGAAACCCGGGCCTTGGTGCCATAGCGAACGGCATTGCCGATCAGATTGTCGACCGCCCGCCTGATCGAGACGGGGCGCACCATGATGCTGCCCTGCCCCTCGGCCGCTTTCAGGGTCACATTCGATCCGGATCGCGCCGCATCATCAACTGCACTGCGGGTCAATGCGACCGGGTCTGTGTCCTCTAGTTCATCAGCGGCATCGCCCCGCGCGAAGTTTAGAAATTCGTCCAGCATCCGCTGCATATCGGCAACATCGCGCTTCAATGCCTCGACTTCTGGATCTTCTATCATCGAAAGACCCAGCTTTAGCCGCGTCAGAGGCGTGCGTAAATCATGACTGACCCCTGACAACATCATCGTACGCTGTTCAATCTGTCTTTCTATCCGCGCGCGCATGTCCAGAAAGGCATTCCCTGCTGCACGAACCTCTGACGCGCCCGAAGGTTTATAGGCCACAAGACGGCCCTTCCCAAAGGCTGAAGCCGCATCGGCAAGCCGTTTGATCGGACGAAGCTGATTACGCAAAAAGATAAAGGCGATAACGGTCATCAACAAGCCGGTGAACACCAGAATGACCAGTAACTGATGCGGGTTTGATGCAGAAACACGCCGCCGATCAAAACTGACCTGCATAACGCCATGCCGCGTCGTCATCTCAAGAAAGACACGGCGGTTCTGACTGGCCAGATCAATCATCCCGATCTCGGGTCGATTACGCCGCAATGTGGCAATCACGGTCAGGCCGGAAAAATCGTACCACATCCGACTATTGATCAAAGGTTCAGCGCCGAAACGCACGCCTAACGCCAGTGGCCCCGCCAATTCCTGAGCAATTGCCTGAGCGTCTGTCAGTGTTTCCGCGCTCTGTACCTCTTGAAACAGGTAATCGATTTCCAACCCAATATTCCGTGTCATCTGGAATGTGACATCTTCGAAATGTCGCTGAATAAATGCGATGGACACGGCGACCTGCAGAACGATCACCGGCAGGATCAGGATCAGCGCAGCCCGGCCATAAAGACTGCGGGGCAGATAGGGTTTCATCCAACCGAACAACATGGCATCACCCTAGCCATGGGAATGGCAAGAGGAAAGCCATGACAAAAGATAACGTGATCACTGCGTTGCAGGACGGGCTGCGCGCGATCCGGGCACCCAACCCTTCGCCCATGACATATACCGGCACGATGACGTATCTGCTTGGTCATAAGGACATTGTGGTCATCGACCCGGGGCCTGTCCAGTTAGACCATCTGCATGCCATCTTGAATGCTGTACCCAACGGCAATCGGATCAGTCATATTCTGGTAACACATTCCCACATTGACCACTCATCCCTTGCGGCACATCTGGCAGCCAAGACAAGCGCCCCGATATTGGCGTTCGGAGATGCCGAAGCCGGACGCAGTCCCGTTATGCAAAAGCTGGCCCAAAGTGGTCAGATTGATGGGGGCGAAGGCATTGATACTGGTTTTCAACCGACCCAGACCCTGAAAGATGGTCAGGTCATTGGCACACCTGCCGGTGCTATCACAGCCATCTGGACGCCAGGACATCTGGGAAATCATATGTGCTTTCAATGGGAAAATGCTATTTTTACTGGCGATCATGTGATGGGGTGGGCGACATCACTGATTTCGCCTCCGGACGGTGATTTGACACAGTTTATGGCGTCTTGCGATAAGCTACTTCGTATAGCTGCTGATGTTTATTACCCTGGGCACGGTGATCCTATCACCGCCCCACATGTGCGCCTTGGCGATCTGATCCAACATAGAAAAGCCCGTGAGACCCAGATTCTGAACGAACTGCAGAAGGGTGACGCAACGGCCAGTGAGCTGACCGCCGCGATCTATAAAGATACGCCTGCTGTTTTACGACCGGCGGCTTATCGTAATGTTCTGGCGCATCTGGTTGATCTGGAACAGAAAAATATCATTTGCACAGATGGTCTTTTGTCCATAAACGGCCGCTTTCGGCTGCTGGATCATATCGATCAATAATTATGTTTTTTCATGAAATCGCTCTGGACGGCGATGATATGCATTGCTATATCACACGCCAGATTCCGGCGTAGCTCAGCGGTAGAGCAGTTGACTGTTAATCAATTGGTCGTAGGTTCGATCCCTACCGCCGGAGCCAAAATAAGCCCTTTAAGGTCAAAGCCTTAGAGGGCTTTTTTATTCCCGAAACTTCTCGCGTAAGGCGGAAAAGTAAGGCGCGCGTAAGGCTAGACGCATATTTTTAGACCGGCCCGCCCAAACGGAATCGCGCGTGCAAACCCCCAGAATCAAACACAAATCCCAGCGACACCCACAGCAGTAGGAAAAACAGGCCCGACTGGGCCTGTCTCACGATCAATCGTCGTCGCCGTCATCGTCGTCGCCCGCGTCATCGTCGTCCCCGAACATATCCAACTGGTCCCCGGCCACGGCAACCTTACTCGGGGCCTTACGTTCCTCGGGCGTGGGCGTGGGCAGATCGGCGGCGGCGAAGCAGGGACCGGCCACGACCTTGTCGATTGCGGCTTCAAGCTCCGGCTCCATCGCAAGGGTCGCTTCCAGCACCCACAGCAGTTCCAGCAATTCGTCGCTCATCCGCGCGGTCCAGCGTTCCGGGCGGATTTCATCGAGGGGCGAGGATTTCTTGCCCGCCCGCTTCTTCATCCGGTAGCCCAGCCACGACTGCACGACCTTCAAGCCCGATACCTCGAACTCCCAAACCTGCGGCGACACGGGACCGAACCGGCCATCCCCCACGACGATCTCGCACTTGGCGTCGTCATAGGCGTATTCGACCGGGTAATGCGCCGGATCGGCGGACACGCCCTTTATCGTGGTGGCCTTGCCCTGCGGCACCTCATCGCCGCGATCCTTGCCCCGGAACCGTTCGGCATAGGTATGCAGCCAGATCAGTTTGCGGCCCAGCTTCGCCGCCTCGGCAAAGGTCTTGCCGTCTTTGGTCAGCGGGACGCGCGGGCCGGGGGTTTCAAGCTCATTCCAAAAGCGCCGGGTATAGGATTGCCCGCCCATCAGGGCATAGACATAGGCCGCAAGGTCCTCGGCATATGGCATGGTGCCGTATTCCGCGCCAAGGGCATCGAGCAGACCGGCGGTCACGTTCGGTTCGGTTCCGGCGGTGTCCCGGTAGAGGGGGATCACGTCCTTGCCGCCGCGTCCACAGAAGGCATCCTTATCAGGGACGGCGGCACCAACGCAAAGGCCAGCGCCGAAACCGATAACTTTGGTACTCATAGTCATCAGGAACACCTGATGTTCCGAAACCAAGTCCCAAAGAAGGCCACCCATTCGATCGTTTACGCGGTTGTCCTCAAACGCGAAATGGCGATCTAAAAAGCGCCACATATATTGTCGTATTTCAGGCTTGGGGTCTTTCCTGGTCAGACCAGAAATTGCAGGAAGTGCCAAGCGCGAGGAATGGTGTGGATATGCACGTTCGACTTTCCGGTAGTTATTATTGTGAAATGCTTTTGGCTTTTCGGAGGCTGGCGTTGCAATAAGGCGATCCCATCTTTTTTCTAGTGTCGTCTCATTCTCGGCTACGGGCCATGCCCTGCCGAACATTGAACCGCTCCGCTGAAAAGGAAATAGATCAATCAGTCTTGGCCAAGCGAAGTAATCGCCTTTTCCAGCAGGAAGGAAAGGTGCGTGCCAGCCATCTGCGCATTCTCGCCACACAAGGTCTGAGAAATTGGCGATAGGCTCAGTTTGTCGTCCCGGTCAGCGCCTTCGATCTTCGCATAATGCACCTTCGCGGGTTTATTGGGCGAAGGCTTTGCCGCCCGGACGCCAATGGCGATGGCAACCGGCGTCAGGATATTAAACACGTTGGGCGTCTTGCGAGTGCCAATGTTGTCGCCACCAAGGTCGATTATCCAAAGCTCATCAAAGGTGCGCCGCATCATCTCGCGCACACCGATGAAGCCCAGTCCTGCCAGATAGCTCGACGCGGTAATAAACGTCACGACGCCACCGCAATTCTGTTGCTCGAACAGACGCCAGAGCGCCCAGCGCCAGAAATAGACATAGTCGTTATAAAGATTTTTCAGGTGCACTCCCGCCCCAGCATCGCTCGCCGGTTCGGTAAAGTCCCGAAAGATCGGGCGTTCGCCCTGCTCTTCCTGTTTCGCGCCACCTTCGATCTGGTCGCCAAACCTGACCCAGCCGCCTTTGCGCTTCGTGGTAGTGTCGTCAAATTCAATCTGTTGCCGATCATAAGGCGGATTGCCGAGGCACACGAGAATATCCCCGCCCTGCTTCACCTTGCGCGCGGCCTCGTGTTCCTGGGTTAGCGCGCGGTAGGTCAGCGTCAGCCCGCCGGGCGGAGCCGCGTTCGGGCTTTCCAGCGTGTCGGCCAGATAAATGTTCAGCCGCTTGTCCAGTTTTTCCTCGGGCTCGCCCGCCGCCGCCTTGGCGTCGTTCATCGCGCCTTCCAGCGCCTGCGTCAGCCGCAGATGGGCAACGGCATAGGGGCCAACCAGCACCTCGAACCCGTGCATGTTCTCGGCCATCTGGCGCGCGCGGGCGGGCACCGCGCCGGGGCCGGATCGCTTGCGCACCTTTTCCAGCCCGTGCTTCACCGCCGCGACGGGATAGGTGCCGGTGCCCACGGCGGGATCAAGGAACACCACGCCATCATCGGCAAAGCCCAGCTTCTTGCCGAACCGCTTTTCCAAAAGTTCGGAGGCCAGCCGAACCTGCAATTCCACCACCTCGCGCGGGGTATAATAGACGCCATAATCCTTGCGCAGCTTGGGGTCATACGCGGCAAGGAAGTCCTCATAGAAATACAGCCAGAGGTCGGGCTTCGATTTCAGGAAGTCGTGCGGGTCGAGCGCTTCGAGCGAGCGTTGCAGCATCTCAAATCCGACAGCCAATTCCTTGCGCGCATCATCATGGCCAAGCAGTTTCAGTGTCTGCGCCAGCAAGCCGTTGTTCTTGTCGAGCGTCTTGGCTGCCTCGGTCGGGTCGAGCTTGGGCGCACCGGACAGCCGCGCCAGCAGCATCGCGTAGGTCACGGTCTGGGCGTAGGCGTCCGCAAATTTGGCATCGTCGGAATCAGGGAAAAAGAACCGCCGCCATTCCCCGGCCAGAAGCCCAACAGCAGAGCCGGGCAGGCCCAGCGCATTTTCTACCTCAGACCGCAGGAAACGGCTCAGCGGGGCGAGGTATTTGGCGAGGCCCGAAGGCGTGTGCGGCACATTCGGCTGCCAGCCCAGAAAGTCGCGGAATAGGCGATCCAGCGCCTCGGCATCCTCCTTGCCGGTCGCGGCCTTGCCCTTGTCGGTCGGGTCATCCGTCAGCCGCACGATGGGCTGGCCGTCCGGGCGTTCGCCGGATCGGTAGAGCGACCATTCCCGGCCATCGGTATAGATCAGGTTGGGCAGGCCTTTCAGCTTGGCCCATTGCTTCTTGTTGTGGTCGCCTTTCAGTTTCGGCGCATCCGCCCCAAGGCCGGGCGCTTTCAATTCGATATATCCGCAGATCAGGCCCCCGACATAGATCGCAATGTCGGGTCGGACCTTGTGTTCGGACAAATGCGTTTCTGTTCGGGTTTCAACGGTCAGCCCGTATTTCGCGCCAGTGGCGACAAAGAGCGCCGCAACCTCGGGCTTCAACTGGTCTTCGGGCGAAGCGGCCCCGGGTAGTGCGAATTTCGCCTTCAACGCATCTGCGAAAACTTCGAGATCACCAATATCCATTTACTGCTCCTGCCCGGATTCTTGTTTGCTCAGCAATAGCAGACAGTTGCGCCCAAGGGAATCACAGATCGCCCTATGCGGGCACCCCGAAGGGGGCGTATCGAATGCCACGCGCACGGGCGAGAATTCTTGGGGGCGGCACGAACCGCAGATCGCCACCCCGCCGCCGTTCCTTCAGAGGGTCAATGCAGGACCGGCGCGCGCAGTTTCAGCCAGCCCAGATCGGTCGTGGCGCAGAACCAACCGAAGGCCCGGACCACCTTGTGGTCGTGCTGGCGGATCAGGTGCGGCGTGGCGGCGTCGGGATCGCGCACGGCATCGACCCAGACTACCACCCGCCGGTCATTCACCGGCTGGCGCGACAGCATCCCCACCAAGGCCCCGAGGGGGCCGCGTGGCACACCGTAGAGCCGCGCGAAGCGTTCCACGTCCGAGGGTGTGGGCCAACCGTCAGGGTTGGCCTCCTCGGCCCAGGAGACCAGCGCCATATGGGCCTGCCGAAGGCGGCGCGGGAACAGGGTCGGGTATGCCTCTGCGATCCGCTGCGACCAGACCAGATCCATCACCCCGCCTCCACCGCCGCGCCTGCGTTCTTCGCCGCATCCCGGTCGGCCAGAGCCGATGCGATCCGGGCCGTGGCGTTGCGGCGGCCCGAAGCGAACTCGCGGTCAGCGTTCAAGGCGCGCTGGTGCGCCTGCTTCACCGCCGCGATGGCCGCGCGGGCCTGCCGCACATCGTCACCGATCAGCCGGTCGGCCAGTTCCTGCGGCGACACGATCCGCTGCTTTGCGGGCATCCGGTCCAGCAGCGCCGTGACACTGGCCCCCAAGACCTGATCCAGCGTGGCGGCGGCCAGCGCAGCCGCCGTGCGCAATTCCGCCGGGCCAGCGCCCGAAAGCTGCGCCATATGGTTCGTGCGCTTGTCGCTGCCCATCCCGGCGCGGGCCAGAGCGACCACCGGCGAAGCCCAGAGCGCATCCGAGGCAGACAGGCCCGAGGCCAGTGCGTCGAGCTGGCGCAGGATCGCCCAGCGGTCATCATCCGACGCGGCGCGCACATCATTGCGGGCCTTCGCGGCCATCTTGGTTCCGGCGTTCTGGGCGTCGAGCTTGCCGAACCCCGCGCGGCGCGCGCTGTCGGCGGCGTCCTGCCCCTGCTTCAAGATCGCCGCCTCAAGCCGGTCGATCATCGCCCGGTGCTTTTCTTCAAGCCGGATCGCGGTGGCGACGGCCTCGGCCAGTTCGGGCAGTCCATAGAGCGTCCCGGCGGCAGGCAAGGTCGGGGGCGTGTCGTCGGGGGAAAGCGTTGCGGTCATCGGTCGGTCCTCTCAAATTTAGGGGCCGACGCGCTGCCACTGCGCTGTCAGGGTCGCCATCGCCCCGGATGCGCAACTATAGCGCGTGCCGTGGGGGCGGCAGAGCGGTATTCGTTGTTGCTATTTGCCCCCAAACCAAGAACGACGCGAACGCCATTTCTTGCCCGTAGCATCGACAACACACGCCCTCACCGGAACCAAATATCCATCCGGTACTTTCGAAAAACACGAAAAGGACTTCGAAGTTCGCGCTGGCAATTCGATTTCACCGCCTTGAGACACAGCTTGGTAAATTGTCGAGTTATGTCCCGCGATTGTTCCGTCTACGCGACCATCTTTTGTTTCAAGCCAAACATCTTGGAGATTAACAGCCACATTACCCACGTTCCTCACCTTAACCTTATGGGTTATCTCGCTGGTATGGGACTTTTGCATATATTCAGGCGCGTCATGTTTCATTTTCTCGATCCGTTCCGCAAATGCTTCACGGCTCTTCTCAATCACTATCTCGACTTTGAGCCTCACCTTTGTGCCCGAAACAGCGTGTCGATATCTCATATAGTTCAGCACAAGAGCAATTGTGCCAACAGCCGCACCATAGGATGCGACGATGTTTCCCTTCACAAACTCAAAGATCGTTTCCAGCAATTCCATTTATCCGCCGCCCACAAGGAAATTGCTAAGGGTACCACAGGCACCGCCCATGGCCTTGCCTCAATCCAAATGTCATTTAGCGTATGGTAAGGGCGGATGCCAACAGATACGGACATTTTCGTGCGGATCGGCACGGCTAGTCGCCCCGTTTGGTCTCAAGGTCCATCACCGCCTCGATTGTCCGCTGGCCCGGGATGCGCTCCACGGTGTCGGGCCGGATCGGGCTGTCATACAGGCCCGCCTGCCGCTGCGCCTCAAGAAACTCCTCCATTGTCATCTTGTTCGGCACCACCAGAACGCCGCTGGTGTCGATGTTCACGTTCACCCCGACCTGCTCGCCTTCGCGGTATCCGTGCCGGGTCTTCAAAAGGAACATCGCCGGGACATACTGGCCCGCCATCGCCAGATCGTGCAGGACGCCCACGAGCTTGTCGTGTTCGGTCGCGCGGCCCCGGTCGATGGCCTCCTGCACCGCAGGATCGCGCCGCTTCGCAGCGCGGAAGGCATCCTTGCCCATCCGCAGGGCCTTGGCCATCGTCGCCTCTGCAACGCCGCGCGCGGCAAGTTCCTCCACGATCTTCAATCCGCGCTTGCCGATCCGGTAGGCAGGACCGCCGGGGGTGCCGTCCGACACCCGGCGCGCCACCGCGTCAAACCTGTCTTCATCCATCTGCCATCTCCTTGTCGAACTCTTGGCAAACCCTCTGGCTCAGGCCCTTGCCGCATTTCAGGTTGCGCGCGATCCGGTCCATTCCCATCCCGTCCGCGCGCAGGGCGCGGATCGCGTCGATCAGCGCGTCAGAGGCCGGGGCGCGACCGATCTATTTTCCATTCGCCCGGGCACGCGCCATTCCGGCTTTCGTGCGCTCCACGATCATCGCGCGCTCAAACTCGGCAAACACGCCCGACATCTGCAACAGGGCGCGGCCCGCCGGTGTCGAGGTGTCGAGCGCCTGCTGTTCCAGAAAGAGGTCGCAACCGACGCTGCGCAGCGTCTCGAACAGGTCCACCAGATCGCGCAGGGATCGCCCGAGGCGCGACACATCCCATGCCATCACCACGTCGAACCGGCGGCGCGCGGCGTCCTTCACCATCGCGTCCAGCGCCGGGCGCGCGCGCTTGGCCCCGGATGCCGTCTCGACATATTCGCACACAACCGCCCAGCCCGCGCGCCCTGCCACCTCTCGCAGGCGGATAAGCTGGTTTTCGGGCGTCTGTTCGCCGGTCGATACCCGGGCATAGATCGCGGCGCGGGGGTGCTTTCGGACAGTCCATTGTTGTTGCTCCATTTCTTCGCTCAACCATAGGCAGAACATACCGCGAACACAGTTGGGTCGTCTATCCGAAAGCACCCTGTGCCGGTCGGTCCGGGGGTGGCTGTCAGGGCGGGGATAAACGCCTGCGAATATGGGCTTTCAGGCGGTCAGATCGTGCGACCCTTGCGGGGTGGCCATTGCCCAGCAAGATCAGGCAAAGGGGATCGGCGCGGCGGATCGCGGACCGCAACACCAATACCAGCCCGGCGGGGCGCGGGATCGGGCGTGGCCTTTTAGGAGCGGCGCACAACGCGGGTTTCGGTGTTTTCGGCTTCGCGGCCCCGGATTCAGACGGCGCGGCGCGGTCGGGGTTCGGTCGGGGCTGCCATTCCGCTAACGCCCATAGCGGCAACGGTTTCTTTCATCCGGTCGGGGCGGTCGGGGTTAGTCTCAACATATCCCGCAGAGCGAAGGAAAAAGAGAGATAGGGACAAACCAGAACACACAATAGGCGGAAACCCCGACCGCCCCGACCGGGACAGCTAAGCCCCTGTTATTTTGGGCAAGGGGCCGGGGCGAACCCCGACCCGAACCCCGACCGGCCTAGAACGGCGGATCGTCCGACCTGGGCCGCGCGTCGAACCCGGACCGCAGGGCAATGCCACCATATGCCTCAATCCGCCGCTTTCCGGTCGGGTCGTGCGGATCGCGGGGCCGGTAGGGCCTCACGGCTTGGTCGGTCGCGGAATAGAGGTCCTGCGCGAAGATGTTGGCCTTGCCGACATAGTCCTGTCCCATATGCTCCCGGTGCCATTCTCGGAAGGCCGCGAACAGCCGATCCTTTGCCACCCAGAGGTCGCCGCCGATCTCGCACCATTCGCGCACGAAGGCCGGGATGGGCGACGAGAGGTCCGTCATCTGCAAGGCAACGTCGCGCCCCGCCTCGGGCTGGGTAATCCGGTGCGTCGCCCTAACGCGGCGCCAGCCATCGACGGCCCACAGAAGGATGCCGGGCAATTCGGCGGCAAGGTTTCGCTTTAGGTCGGGGTCTTCGCGTCCATAGAAGCTCTGCCGCATCGGCAACACGACGAAACGCGAAACCAGCGCACCCGACCTGTCCGCGAACTTTGGCACCTCATTCGTCATCACGACAAACCGCGTCCGCAGCGTCACCTCGACAGCGTGGCGATGCTTGCGGTTCACGCTCACGCGGTCTTCGCCCGTAATCCGCAGCAGGTTTTCCGCCACCGCCGCCTCATCGGTGCGACCGCTTAGGCGCATATCCGACACGATGGCAAGCTGCTTCGCCAAGAGCGGCTCAAGCCCGAAGTCGCTGCGCCCGAAGCTGTTCAGGGACGGGGCCACGGTATTTGCCTCACCGACCAGCTTGCCCATAATGTGGCCGATGGTCCCCTTGCCCGACCGCTTCGGGCCGGGGATCAGCAGGGCCTTCTGCAAGCTGGTGTCGGGGGTCAGCAAGTATCCCATAAATTCCTGCAATGCGGCAATGCAGTCGGCTTCATCATCACCGGGCCAGACTTCGCGCAGGAACCGCAGCCACCGTTCGGGCGGCGGCGCGTCGGGATCGTGTGCGAAGTCGAGCGCGTTGCGCGTAAACAGGTCCGGCGTGGCTGGCAAGAGGTCCCCCGTGGGCAGGTGCAACAGGCCCGAACGGGTCGGCAAGAGCTCCATCGGATCGGGGCCGGACCGCCCGTCCAGCCAAAGCGGCGGTTCCTCGCGCGACGGCTGCAGGTGCGCCACTCCGCGCAGTGCGTCGATTGCGCCCGATACCGTTGCGCTAGTTGGCACAAGCGACTTTACCTTGCCATCGTCGTTTTCGACGCGGCAGGTCTCAAGGAACCGCCAGACTTCCGACCGCACCGTGTCGTCGGCCACACCGACATAGGCCGCGCCGTCCCAGTCAAGGAACTCCTGCAAATGGTGCCGCAGGTTCGGCCGCAAGACATCACGGCAGGCCCGCGCAAGATCCATTGGCAGGGGCCGGAGGATAGGACCCGGCGCGGGTTGCTCCTCGTGGGCACGGGCGATCTGGCGGTCGGCATAGCGGTCCGCGCCCTTCTGCTCCAAGACGTGCGCGCTTACGGCAAAATCCGGGTCGAGGATCACTGCCTTCATTTCAGCGTCAGACACCCCTGCGCGGATCATCTCGCACAGCACATAGAGCACGAGGCGGGATCGGTCTTCCCAGCGGCCCGGGTCATCGGGATCGTCGCCGGTCACGATCAACGCCTTCACCGGGTCGGACACCGGCAAGGCCGACACGTCCACATCGGCAACCGCCGACACGGCCCGGACAGGCCCGGTCTTGGCAGTCGCCGTCGCCGCCTTCGCAAGCGGCGCGAAATCGGCCAGCCAGTAGCGCAAGGACCAATCCGCGAAGATCACGCGCGCCACGCGCGGCGTCCGCCCCTTCTTGCGCTTCTTCTCGCCCGGCACATTCACCGTGCCCGGCAGCCTCATAATCCGGTCGATGTTGTGGCAATCATCACCGCCAAGCGCGACCTCGATGCGCCGGTTTCGATCTTCGACCTGCAGGTGCCGCGTTTCATCGCTGCGTTCGCCCTCCAGCACCACAGGCGCATCGAACAGAAAGAAGCCCTGGTATCCCCCGCCACTGTCAACGATCAAGCTGGGCGCGGGATCGTATCCGCGCAGAACCCTTTCTGCCCGCTCACGCTCGGCAGCCAGCGGTTCCCCCGCGCGCGGGTCAACATCGACGTGCAGCGCAATCGCAGCCCCAATGTCGGATTTCTTGGGCTTGCTGCTCACCGGACCGAACACGCTGTTCACGGTAAAGTAGATGTTCTGGCGACCCTGCCGCTCGTCGATCCACTCTGCCATGCGGTCGCGGTCACCGGCGCCAAACGTCGCCGTGGTGGTCTTGCCGACATCCGGCGGGATCGCGGTCAGGACGCGCGGCCCGTCCCCGCACCAATGGTCAAGGAAGTCGAGCGCCGCGCCGGTGTCCGGCGACAAGCCTTTTTCGTCGCCTCGATCATCACCCGGCGGTATACTCGCGCTGTCAGGGTGATGATGATGGTTCCTGTCCTCTGCGCCCCCGGCCCGCTGCCCAGCGCAGGGGGTGCTTTCGTTCTCCGGCCCACTCATTCCGACACCTCGCCCGGCTCGACGCGGTGCTGGGCCATCCAGTCACGCAGATCGGTAGCGCACGAGCTTGCCCGAGGCGCGGATAAAGGCAGGGCCACGCCCTTCCTTGCGCATCGTCTCCATTCCAGCAGGCGTCAGCCCGAGGAATGCGGCGGCGTGGGCCGTGTTCAGGTATTCAGGGGGTGGCGCATATCGGCCAGTGGCATAGCCATCGGCCATTTCCTTCGCCACGAGCTTTGCGAATGCAACAGGATCGTCCATAGAGCCTCCTGCCCCATTTCGGGGCAATAGAGGCTCGCGGCTGGTCCTTAGCGTCCGCGACGTGGGGCCTAGCCGCACCCGCCCGAAGGCAAGGCTCCCCTCGTGGGGATTTATAGCGACCGTTGTGCCGTGGCCCGCCGGTTAAGATGTCAACGGCATCGTTATACCGGCTTAAGCGGGGCTGCGTCTAGATGCTGGTTCTTGTTGCCGAAGGTTTTCCATCATCACCGTGCTTATGCGCTCTTGGGCCAGCAGAAGCTGGTTCCAGACGCCCGTTCGGCTGCCGTAGGTGCCCGAGTGGGTGTCGCCCTTCTGCGAATGGTTCATCAGCTTTTTCGACAGGTTGTCGCTCACCACGGCCCATTCGCAGGCGTTCCGGTAGGTGTGGCGCAAGCCGTGGCCGGAACACGGCAATTTGGGTTCGGTGGTCGCATAGAGCGACATATGCCCGGCGAAATCTCCGGTGCCGCGCTTGGCCTTCGACGGATCGCCCGGGAATATCCATTCACGCGCAAGGGCGGGCTGGTAGACCTTCGCAGCCCGGCGGGCGCGCGCAAGGCAGGCCAGCATCGGACGCGTCAGGGGAATGTCATAGGCACGGGCCTTGCCGCCTTTGGGCGTCGGGATGTGCAGCCGCCGCTCGGCCACGTCGAGGTGTTCCCAGCGTGCCGTCGCAATCGCCCCCGACCGGCTGCCAGACAACAGCAGGAATAGCTGAAATTCAGCACGCACTCGATTTTCCATCGCAAGGTATGCCTGCCACCACGCGGCAAGGTCGGACAGGTCCATCGCCTTCTTGTCGCCGTTCTGTTCCTCGGGGTTATACGTCACCTGCCGGGTCGGGTGCCATCCGTCCGGGTTTGGCCGGACGTGCCCGCGTTCGAGCGCCCAGTTATAGATCACGCGGAGGGTCCGCATCGCGCCGTTCGCAGCGTAGGTGCCGCCATGCTGCGGGTGCGTCTGCTTCGCGGAAATCGCATCGTGCCGGGCCGCGACCTTTCGCGCCCCCGCCTCAGTCGCCAAGTCTTCCAAAGGCGTGTCATGCCAGATGCCCAGAAGGTGGTCGGCTTCGACTGCATTCCGGTAGCTCGCGACTGTCGCAACGCTCCGGCCTTGGCGCTCTATCGCAGATCAGTAGAGGCCCCACGCCTCGCCCAGGATCACGCCCCGCGATTTGTCGGCGGCTAGATCGCCGCTCAGGATCGCGGCAATCTCTGCCTTGGCCTGTTCACGCGCGGTCTTCACGCCGGTTTCGGGAAACGCTGCGAAGGCCCGGCGCACCGTTTTGCGCGCCTTGCGCATACTGTCATCAAGCACGCGCAATTCGCGCTGCACGACCCAGCTTTTGGCGGTCTTGCCAACCTTCAGATAAAGACCCGGTTCGACCTCATCCGCGATCAGCTTCTGCCCCTTGGGCAGGAAGGGAAACTTGGCGGCCATCGCGTCTGTCAGGCGGGCCTTGGTTGGGTAGTTGGTCATATGTGCCTCCGGTCTGGCGTAAGGCTCGCGTAAGGCTACCTTGGGGTCAAGGTATCTTTGCGGAGCAGTCTATGGGGGTGGGTATGCGTCTCAAATCATTGTTTTCGCTCGGCTTAGCCTAGCTTAGCCGCCCACCAGCCGTCTAGCCCATAGAACTGTTAATCAATTGGTCGTAGGTTCGATCCCTACCGCCGGAGCCAAAATTCCCCAATAAAATCAAAGATTTGATAAAGTCTTGCCTGTTGGGGATTTGGCGTTTTTGCAACGTGTCCGTCTTCAGAGTTTTTCGGAGAACTGAGGCTGTTTGGTAGTGGAGGCTCTGGTTCAGTTTCAGTTTCAGTTTCAGTTTCAGTTTCTGGTTCAGTTTCAGTTTCAGTTTGAGTTTCAGTTTCTGGTTCAGTTTCAGTTTCAGTTTGAGTTTCAGTTTGAGTTTGAGTTTGAGTTTGAGTTTGAGTTTGAGTTTGAGTTTATGCGGCAGCTGATTGGTGCTGCAAGCGACGTGTTTGGATTGTCTTCTTTTTGATCTCCTCTCTCATTTTCAGGATCTTTGCGTCG
>NZ_JACNMP010000004.1 GCF_017592335.1 Pseudaestuariivita rosea
TCTCCCGAAGGTCCATCGAAAGTGCCTTACCCACTGCTCGCCCTCCATCTTGTGGTCGGCGACAGTGAATCAGCAAAATAAGCCTATGTGAATCCCCCTTGATTCAGGTCGATTTCATCACGCTCTAGCTTGCCGCGGCGTTTTCTTTGACGATGCGATGATCTGACAGTTCTTCGGCCACCAGGAATGCCAGTTCCAGCGCCTGGCTGGCGTTCAGGCGGGGGTCGCAGGCGGTGTGGTAGCGGTCGCTCAGATCTTCCTCGGTCACGGCCCGCACGCCGCCGGTGCATTCAGTCACATCCTTGCCGGTCATTTCGAAATGCACACCACCAGGCACGGTGCCTTCGGCTTTGTGGATGGCAAAGAATTCGCGAACCTCACGCAGCACGCTGTCGAAAGGCCGGGTTTTGTACCCCGTGGCCGATTTGATCGTGTTGCCATGCATCGGATCACATGACCACAAGACGTTCGCGCCCTCTTCACGGACGGTTTTGATCAGTCGCGGCAGGTGTTCGCCCACCGTTCCTGCGCCGAAACGGGCGATCAGGGTCAGACGCCCGGCTTCGTTCTGGGGGTTCAGCTTTTCCATCAGCACTTTCAGGTCCTCAGCAGTGGTCGTTGGCCCACACTTCAGGCCAATCGGGTTCTGAACACCGCGGCAGAATTCCACATGCGCCCCGTCAGGCTGGCGTGTGCGGTCGCCGATCCAGATCATATGACCTGACCCCGCAACCCACTGACCGGTGGTCGAGTCAACCCGCGCCAGGGCCTCTTCATATTCCAGCAACAGCGCTTCGTGGCTGGTGTAGAAATCGACCGATTGCAGCGTGTGGGCAGTATCTTTGTTGATGCCCGCTGCGCGCATGAAATCCAGTGTGTCGCTGATACGGTTGGCCATATCGCGGTATTTCTCGGCCTCATCCGCATCGGTAAAGCCCAGTGTCCAGCCGTGGACCTGATGCACATCGGCGTAACCACCGGTCGAAAAAGCCCGCACCAGGTTCAACGATGCCGCGGCCTGGGTGTAAGCCTGCAACATGCGGTTGGGGTCCGGGATCCGGGCCTCGGGCGTGAAGTCGAAGCCGTTGACGATGTCGCCGCGATAGCTGGGCAGTTCCTGATCGCCCTTGACCTCGGTCGGTGCGCTGCGGGGCTTGGCAAACTGACCGGCCATACGGCCCACTTTCACGACGGGCACCTTGGCGCCATAGGTCAGCACCATCGCCATCTGCAGCATCACCTTGAACGTGTCGCGGATGGTATCGGCTGAAAATTCAGCAAAGCTTTCGGCGCAGTCGCCCCCCTGCAGCAAAAATGCCTCGCCGCGCGATGCAGCGCCCAGGGCCTGTTTCAGCCTGCGGGCTTCGCCTGCGAAAACCAATGGCGGATATTTTGCAAGCCGGGCTTCCACAGCCTTCAGCGCAGTATCATCCGTATACTCAGGCATCTGAACCCGAGGCTTGCTGCGCCAGTCAGATTTCTGCCAATTGGTCATCGTTTTTGCTCCGGTTAGCGATATCAGGGGGCCTCTATACCCAAAAATCCATGCCTTTGCCAATGCCTTTGCGATGCGATTGGTCTTGATCAGATGTGGTAAACCTGATGTGGTGCTATGTGATAAACTAAAGCCGAGCTTATGAATACAGATCCGCGCGCGATAACAGCAGTTGAACAACCTACAAAGCCCCGACGTTTCGTCTTTGTGTTACTGGACGATTTCACGTTGCTTTGCTTTGCGTCCGCGCTTGAGGCTTTGCGGATTGCGAACCGTATGTCAGGTCAAGAGCTTTACACCTGGGTTCTGGCCGGTGAGGGCGGTGACACCGTGCGCTGTTCGGCGGGCACCGAGTTTTCGGTGGATTGCGATCTGGACGAGATGCTGCGCGACGATACGTTGATGATTTGCGGCGGGATTGACGTGCAGGCGGCGACAAGCAAGCGATTGCTGAACTGGCTGCGGCGCGAGGCACGGCGCGGCGCCACGATCGGCGGGCTTTGCACGGCGGGCTATAGTCTGGCCAAGGCCGGATTGCTGGATGGTAAACGCGCGACGATCCATTGGGAAAACCACGACAGCTTTACCGAGGAATTTCAAGAGGTTGAGCTGACAAAATCAGTCTTTGTCGTTGACGGGAACCGCTACACCACGGCGGGCGGCACGGCCTCGATCGATCTGATGCTAAAGCTGATTGCGGATGACCATGGTGAAGATCTGGCCAATGCTGTTGCCGATCAGTTGATATACAGCTCGATCCGTACCGATCAGGACACCCAACGCCTGTCGACGCCAACCCGCATCGGTGTGCGGCACCCAAAGCTAAGCCAGGTGATCCAGATCATGGAGGCCAATATCGAAGAACCCATCAGCCCCTCGATCCTGGCGCAGAACGTGGGGATGAGCACGCGGCAGCTGGAACGCCTGTTCCGTCGCTACCTGAACCGGTCGCCCAAGCGGTATTACATGGAGTTGCGCTTGCAAAAGGCGCGCAATCTGCTGATGCAGACGGATATGAGCGTGATCAACGTGGCCCTGGCCTGCGGCTTTACCTCGCCTTCGCATTTTTCGAAATGCTACCGGTCACATTACAACACGACCCCCTATCGCGAACGGGGCGCGCAGGCGGCGCGGCTGTCAATCTAAGAAAATCCCGGTGGGTCTGGCCGTCAAGATTGCGACAAACCGGCAGGCCTGCTAGGTTTAACGCCAATTTCGACAGATCAGGCCAGACAGATGTCGCACCCCTATAAAGACCTGCCGCCCAAGGCGTTCTGGCGTTCCGCCGTCAGCGACCGTTCGGCCTTTCAGATCAAAGAGCTGTGGGATCCGAAATATCGGATCCGCAAACGCACACGCATCGCCACGGCCGGATCATGTTTTGCGCAGCACTTCAGTAAGGCGTTGGTGGCACGCGGCTATCATTGGGTCAATGCAGAACCCGCCCCCGAGGGCCTGCCCGATCACCGCCACGCCGATTACCATTTTGGCACGTTCAGCTTTCGCACAGGCAATATCTATACGGTCAAGATGCTGCGACAGTGGATGGAATGGGCGCTGACCGACACGCCCATGCCCGAGGTGTTCTGGCATCGTGAGAACCGCGTCTATGATCCGTTTCGCCCCGCCATTGAACCCGGTGGATTTGCCAGCGAAGATGAGGTCCGCGCATCACGGCGCATCACGCTGGCCGCCATTTCTGAGGCGGTGCGGAATTGCGATGTTTTTGTCTTTACCATGGGTCTGACCGAGGGGTGGAGGGACCGCGAAAGCGATCTGGAATTTGCCATCTGTCCCGGCACGGCCGCGGGTGACTTCGATACCGCGCGCCATGTTTTTGCCAATCCAACGATCCGCCAGATCCAGCGCGATCTGCGGGCTGCGCTGAAGCTTATGCGGCAGGCCAATCCGACACTGCAGGTTTTGCTGACCGTATCGCCCGTGCCGTTGGTTGCGACGGCTTCGGGCCAGCATGTTCTGACCGCGACCAGCTTTTCCAAGGCCACATTGCGGGCCGTGGCCGGTGAGATGGCTATAGCGGCTGCTTATGTTGATTATTTTCCGTCGTTTGAGATCATCTCAAACCCGGTGTTTCGCGGCATGTTCTATGCCCCGAACCAGCGCAATGTCGATCAGACCGGCGTGGACTTTGTCATGCAAAGTTTCTTTGAATGTCAGGCGGCGAAATTTCAGCCGGACACGACGGCTTCCGATCAGCCTGTGCGCCCCCGTCGCGCGGTTCAAACGGACAAGACAGCGGATGAGCAAGACGACATTCGCTGCGAAGAAGAGATCCTGAATGCCTTCGCCAAGTAAGCCGCGGCTTTGTGTCTTTGGGGATAGCCACTACGCCGCCGTGAAGCGGGCCGTGGACGAACAGTTAGTCGATACCTCGGGCGTTGATCTTGAATTCTGGGGCCATGCCGGCAATCGCTTCCGCTTCCTTGAATGGAAAGACGACTGCATTCGACCCATTGATGACTTCACCGCAAAACGATTTGCGAAGTTCAATGAAAAACAACGGCGTTTTCTGGACCCCCGCGACTTTGACGCGATTGTCTTTGTCGGGTCGCGGCTGCGGACCACCCGCGTTTTCGCCCTGCTTCTGGATGCGCGATTGTCCGATGACAAGTTCCTGTCGCAGCAGCTGGAACACGAGATTGTGCGTCATCACCTTGAGGGTGAACTGACCTATCACTTTGCCCGCAACATTGCTGCTTTGAATGTACGCGTCCTGTTTTCGCCTGTGTCATTCGACATAAAAAGCACGCCGAATGATGCGGCAGATGTCTATGCAAAAGCCTTGGCCGCCAAGGAAACAGACAGGCGCGGCGTATGGAAGATCGTTGCGCATGAGATGGGCCAGGACGGCATCGAACTGATCCCTCAACGCGCTGTGACCGTGACCGATGGCTGCTTTACCAAGGCAAAATATGCCACCGACCGTTATGTCGAACGAAATGACTACACCCACAAAAACGCGGCCTATGGCGCCCTGGTTTTTCAGGATGTGCTGAAAGTGCTGAAGGTTGATCAAGATCAGATCAGCAAAAGCGCGTAAAGGCCAAGCGGCGAGTTACAAAAAGCCGTACTCCTCAGCCAGTTGTTCTGGCCGGGTTGTGTTTTCAAGCGTTTGCCGGATGGACACCGCGGAAACGCCCGGAAATGCGGTATCAATCTGTTCGTCCAGTTCGGTTGTGCTGACCTGACCTTCGTTCAGATAAGCATGCCGCGCCATCATGCGGCGGGCTAGGGTGCTATCGGCCGAATTTACAGCGACAGGTGTTTTATACCCCTTGGTGTTATTGGCCCCGTGAACCGAATGGTGAAATGCATGAAAAGTCGGATCGCTAAAGACCGGCGCCCGACCACCGACTTTCAGGTGCTGCACCTGAAGCGGTGTGCGTCGATAATCCGACCCCAGAACCGCTGCCAGTCCGATGGCGATCAGGCTTTTGCTTCTGGGAACATGCATTGCTTTGTCTTCCAGAACAAAGCCCGTGAACCCTTTGGGAAAGGTGATAAACATGCCAGGCTCAAGCCGTGCGCTGGCTGAACGCAGCTTTTCGATATAAAGACTGCCAACCGCATCATCGTCATCCAGCCTGAAATGAACCGCAGGTATTGAACCATCTTCGGTTGATGCGGAAACCACGGGTGCCAAGGCTTTGCCGATATTGCGTTGGGGCGAAACATCAATGGTGATGAAATCGTGGGCGCGCGTGACCTCTTCTAACCGGTTCCGATAGACTTCGGGCATTTCCGGCGACACCAGAAAACGCATCTGAAAATCTTTGTCGGTCTGATGCAGCAGCGACGGTAGCATCAGATTTTCGAACAATTGAAACCGGACCGCCATGCGTAACGGATGCCAAAGCTTTTCCTGCGCTGCCGTCAGGTCATCGATCTGCCGCCCGGTATCAGACACGCCAAACCATGAAAAACGGCAATGCCCGTAGATTTGCATAGTTACTTTCACCGTAGCCACTGACGCATTGACAGTTGCAGGAAGATACACCGTTTGCAATACCTTGTCAGATAAGGTTGCATTGAGGCCCGGATGTTGAATGACGCGTTCTGAGGAAGACAGATGATCGAGCCCACCAAGGCCCCTATGGCCGCGACAACCATGGTTGGGGGCGACCATTTTTTCCTTGAGCGGTGGGTGAATTACTATGGCAAGCATCTGGGCCGCGAAAATCTGTATATCTACAGCCACGGCGGCGATCCGGCGCATAAGGAAATCGCGGCAGGCGCCAATGTGATCTATCTGCCCTATGACGACACTCGGTTCAGCTGGAACCAGCGCCGTTGGCAGATGATATCGCTGTTCAACGGGGCTTTTTCGAATTTCTACAATTGGGTGCTAAGCGGTGATGTGGATGAGATTGTCGCAGTTGACCCGGCCGTGTCGGATAATCTAGTCGATTATATCGCGGGACTGCCGCGCAATCGCCTGCCCCGAGTTCTAACGCCCTTTGCCTTTGAGATGGTGCATAACCCCACGCTGGAACCGGACCCGATTGAGCCGGGCGTCAATCTGCTGGAACGGCGGCGGATTTTCCGGCTGAACGCCAATTACTGCAAGCCCTGCATCGTCCGCGCGCCCGTCAGCTTTGCACCGGGTGGCCACTATGCCAACCACAACCGCGTGCATCTGGACGAAAACCTGTACCTGTTTCATCTGCGGTTCATTGATTACAATATGACCAAAGACCGGCTGGCCCTGCGGCGCGAACAACGCAATATCGCCAGCGGTGATCTGAAAGAGGTCAAGCGCAAGGCCACCGGATGGGATACCGCCTGGGACGATTATCAGATTTACGCCAAACGCGAACCCGTTGCCGAAACGGCGTCCTTCCCCGAGGTGCGCGCCAAGATGCTTGAGGGCTGGAAGGTCAAAAAAGGCAGCTATTGGAGCCTGAGCGGCGGGCGCAGCAAAGAGGTCTATCGCCTGCCTGAACGATTTTCGGAGCTTTTCTGACCATGGACGACGGCCCAGATACCCCGCTTCCGCCACAGATTGCGTTGCAGACGGCCTTGTCGACCCCGCCCAACCGCTTTCGCGTGATCAACGATGAATACCGCCTGTGGTTCGAACGTCGGTCAGATGTGCTGTACATCACCTTCGACAATCTGGCGACGATTGACGAGGATGAGCCGCGCAAGCCCTGGATGTGGCGACGGGTTGAGGATCTGGGTTATTCTGTTCTGGGCATCCAGTCCTTTCGTAAGGATTGGTATCGCCATCAGACCACCGGGCCGATGATCCGTGATCTTGCGGGTAGCGGTCTTTTCGCCCCCTTCAGGTCGGTCGTTCTGATGGGCGCGTCCATGGGCGGGTTCGCGGCGCTGAACTTTGCCCCACTGATCCCAGATGCCCGCGTTCTGGCCTTCAGCCCGCAGTCCACCATGAACCAGAAAATCGCGCCCTATGAACGCCGCTTTCGCTATTCCGTCCGGCGATCGAATTGGGACGGCATGCCGTTTCTGGATGCCGCCGCCGCCATTCCGTACATCCCGGCCGTGTCGATCCTGTATGACCCGTTGGTTCCCGAGGATAAGGCCCATGTCGCCCGTATGACCGCGCCCCACGTTCAACTGCTGCGCCTGAACCACGCGACGCATGAGGCAATCCGCGTGGTCATCTATTGCGACGCCCTGCATCAGGTCATGCGCGATATGGCGGAAACAGGGCGCGTCGGTCCGATGCTTTGGCAAAAGATGCGATACCGCCGGATGGTGCGAAAATGGGCACGTCAGTTCACGGGCAACCTTGATACGGACCGGCATCCAAAGCTAAGCATAGCGGCCTGCAACGCACTGCTGAAAGCCAAGCCGGATCAGCGATTTGCCAAACTGGCGCGGGCAAAGGCCGAAGCCAATCTGGCCAAGAAGGAAAATGTGTGAGCGACGATAAGGATAAGAAAACGCCCGCCAAGCCCAGTGGCGTGCTTTTGCAGGCGGAAAATGGCGATGTCATCCGCTATGATCCGACGGGTCTGCAGATGGTTCTGTCGGATCACGTCATCGCCGATATCGACCGTCGGTTGCAGGAACGATCGTCGCCCGAGGCCGAGGACGCCGATGACCGAATTGCACGTGCCACGCGCGGTATTGATTGCTGGGATGTAGCGCTGGACGGCGAATGGTGCAGATTTCACGCCCGTCTTCCCGGTCGCCAAGGACCGCGCAAGTTTCAGCGGCTGACAACCAATGACCCTGACGCCAGCCCCCCTGCCATCATCGCCTGCACCCAGGAACCGCTGATCGGCCTTCTGGGCTTTGGCGGACAGCGCCGCGCCCTGGGGGTGCCGGAACCCTGCGCCTATCCGTTTCACATCCTGGCCCCCGGTGATGAAATCGGTGCCGTCGGGATGGCGGGGCTTGAATCCGCGACCCGTTGCGACACCCTGCTTGGCCTGACCGAGATGACGCGCGAGGCATTTATTGCCGAAACCCTTTTGGACATGGCGCTGGACCGCTTTGCCCCGCTGCCCCTTTACCTGACGCGGGCTGAAACCGACAGCTCTGCCACTGCGGCAGATTTGGCCAGTGGCACGGCCTTTGATAATATCGGTCAGGCGATGGCCAATCTGAAAGCTGCTGCAGACCGCCTGGGCCAACGCGCAGAGCTGGCCGCGATCATGTTGGATTTCGGGCTGGAAGATATCTCAGACGATGCGGAAAGCTATCAGAAAGCCATGCTGGATCTGCTGGATAAACTGGCAGCGGTTGCGGCGGAAAACGGCTTCCGGCGTCCGCCGGTTTTGTCCATTTTTGACTGCGGCACACCGCAGATCAGCGACGGGGCCATATTGCGCGCGCAATGGCAGCTGTCATGGATGGGCCTGCGCCACGGTCTGATCTACGCCGCGCCGGGCTATATGTTCGAACAAGACGCCTATGCCCGCCCGACCCCGACCGCCCTGCGCCAGATGGCCGAAATGCAGGCCCATGCGCTGGCCCATCTGTCAGTGCGGGACATCTGGTCTTGCCCCACCTTCCTGTTGGCCGAACGGGAAAACGACAACCAGATCAGAGTCCGGGCCGAGGCGATGGGGCCGCTGATCATCGACACTGATGCGCCATTTGCCGTCGGACCCGACACCGGTTTTCGGCTTGAGAATGAGACGACCGGCGCAAAACTGACCGATGTCACCATCGCGCCCGATGACCCACAGGATATTGTGCTGAGTTTCGACCAGCCACCGCAGTCAGACGGTCAGCTAAGGTTGCTTTATGCCTTCGACGCCCCTGCCCGCGAAACGCAGGATGGCTACCCTGCCGCCGCCGGTGCGATACGGGACGACTGGGGCTGGAACAGTCCGACAGGCGCGACGTTGCACCGATGGGCCCTGCCCGCCGTTTTGGATGTGCACTGATGGGGACGCGATGCTGACGATAGAGATTGATTTGCCGCCGGGCGCATTGCTGCCGACCGACGATCTGGCGCAAAGCCTGTCTGAACAAGAGGCGATATGGCTGTCAGCAGCACGCGACTGGATCGTTCAGCAGGATAAGTCGATCACCGCCTGGTCGTCCCGGACAGATACCGGTATGGCCTATCCCGCCACGCCGAACAAAGGCAACGGATCGCTTGGCCCGGACGGCGTCGTTTTTAAAGCCAATGTAAATTGCGGCTATATGATTGATATTGAGGCAAACTGCGACGTCTATAGCGCCCTGATCCGCTACAAAAGCCCTGCAAAAGACGGGCGGACCTTGTTGAGCATTCACGCCAAAGACAACGCTGCCCCCTATCTGTTTCTGAATGAACGATCTGAACTGATTGAGCTGAAACAGGATAAAGCCCCACAGGGTGTGTCGCTTTATTTTGAACCTGAAGCGGGTGAATGGAACCAGATCGTGATTTCGGTGTCGAAAGATGTGCTGTCACTGGCGATCAATGATGAAGACGCGGTCGTAACCGAAACGCCGTCCCACAACTACGCCCCGCCCGGTCAGATGTTTATCGGCTGCCGCAGCAATCGCGGCGGGTTGCAGAAAACCCTAGGCGCGCTGGTGGTCAGTGATGTGATCTTTCTGCCCGGTGTCGATCTGCTGAGCGAAGACCAGCGACCGCAGCGGAACGCGATCCAGGCGGCGCTGCCTGCGAAAAGCACAGGGGTCACCAAATGAGCTTCAACCGAGATACCATCGCGCAAGACAATATCTGCGTCATCTGGATCGATGATATGCTGGACATCTTCACCTGGCGTGATGCCTTTGGTGTGCGGATCGACACACCAAACATCGACCGGCTGATGGGTGAAGGCGTGCGGTTCGTGAACACCTATGCCACTGTTCCGCTCTGTGCCCCCTGCCGGGCCGAACTGGCCACGGGGTTGTCGCCCTATCGCACGGGTCTGGTCGATCTGAACCGCATCTGGCGCGAAGACATGCCGCCTGTGACGGCCTGGCAATATGATCTGCGGCGGTCAGGGTTCCGCTGCTTCACCACGGGCAAGGTCGACGGGCATTACAAACCAATGCCGGAACGCTTTCGCCGCATTCTGTTTCACGAAGAACCCGCCGCGCGCGACAGCAGCAAACGCGGCCCCCCCTTTGCCTATCTTGACCGCGGCCCTGGTATCCGTGGCTACAATCACCCTGATGATCAGGGGGAATATGATGGCGGTTTCTATGACAACGCCGTGGCGGAAAATGCCATTGACTATCTTCAGCGTGCCGACCCCGACAGGCGCCATCTGATCCAGCTTGGGTTCAAACACCCGCATTATCCGCTGGAATGCCCCGACCGGTTCTATCAACGCTACGACGTCAGCCAGATCAAATGGCCCGATACCGCTGCACCCGAAGACTACTTTGGTCCCCAGGCCGGAATGGCGATGTATGAAACCGCCTATATCACGAATGGCCGCTGGACCCCCGAAGGCGCAGGGGATGAAGCCTGGCGTCAGGTCGTGCGCGCCTATTTTGCCGCCTGTTCACATGTGGACCATGAAATCGGCCGGTTTCTGGACGCTCTGCGCGGCTCGGCCCTGGGGGATAACACCACGGTTATCCTGCTGTCAGACAACGGATTTAACCTGGGCACCCACGACAGCTTTCATAAGATGAGCCAATGGGACAGTGCCGCCCACGTGCCCCTTGGTATCTGGAACGCGAAGATGACCGAAGGGCGCCAGATCGACCTGCCCGTGTCGCTGCACAATCTGCCGAAGACCATCATCCAGCTGGCCGGACTGACCCCGCGCCCCGATTGGGTGTCGGGCCAGAGCCTGCTGCCGCTGATTGATCCCAGCTTTGGAGATTATGACCGCAGCAAGTCGCCGATCACCAGTGTTTTCGGCACGCTGTCTGTCCGCCCTTCAGTCAGGGGCTACGAACAGTACCGCTATTTCCGCTATCCCAACGGCGAAGAACATATCTATGATCTGGTCGCCGATCCGGGGGAAACGGATAACCTTGCGGCCTCGGCCCCCGATACAACGCCGGTTGATTTTCTGCGTCAGGAGCTGATCCGCGGTGCTGCCGACCTGGGTCTTGATCTGCGCGGCCTGCGGACGCCTGACACAGGGATCAAGGCGATGATGGCGCTCGATGGGTCCGTGACGCTGGAAGGCGGCGTGGACGATAACCATTACTGGGTCTACGGCGCTGATGCCGAAAAGATTAAGGAGGACGAAGGCGGCGGCCATGACACATTGTGGTATATGGGCGGCCCGGATGAGTATGAGCTGAACATGCCCCAGCATGTCGAAAACGTACGCATCGCCACAGTCGTCGCCCGGCCCGAAGGCAAACCCAAGGCCCCCCGCGTCATCCAGGTGCGCGCGCATCCCGATACGCCGATGCGGTTTGAAACCTCGGAACGCGTCGCTGTCGGCGTGCGCGGCACCAATGCAGACGATCATATGACCGGATCGCGCTATGCGTCATCCGAATTTCATGGTGGCGGTGGCAACGATCTGTTGGAAACCCTGCCGGTCAACAAGGCCCGCAACCGTTTCTATGGCGGCGCCGGCGACGACACTTTGCGTGGCGGATCGGGGCGCGACCTGCTGGATGGCGGGCCTGGCGATGATCATATTTATGGACGTGCCAACAACAACCGGCTTTATGGCGGGTATGGCAATGACCATATCGAAGATGGCGGTGGCGACAGCGAAATCCACACCGGCGCCGGGCGAAATACGGTCGTCACAGCGGGCGGGCGCGATATGATCCACGTGGGCCCCGGGCAGAACACGATCAACATCGGAAAAAACGGATCACCGACGATAAAAGTCGCTTACGGCGGTGTCACCGAAATATCCAGATGGACAGACGGCGCGACTTTGGATTTGACCAACTGGCCGTCGAAACCGCAGGCATATGCGCTTGAAACTGGCACACGACTGCAACTTGGCTGTAGCACGATTGTCATCCATCACGGCGATGATCAGCATTTAACAATCCTGCACCCATGAAAACCCTCAGCCGCAGCCAGCAACGCATCCGCAACCGGCAATTGGCAGAATTTGAGGCCCTTGGCCCAATTCCAACCGCGCCGCAACCGGTTGGACGCATTTTGATCAGCGCCGTGACACGTACAGCGATCCGGGGACGCGGCAAGGTCGAGCCAACTGATTTTTTCCCGACATTTCTAAAGCGGCTTTGCGACCTGGGATGGCAGCCTCAGTTTGTATTCGATGAAGATGAGCTGGTCGAAAAGGTTCAGGACACAAGACCGGTCGTTTTGCTGAACCTCTTCAACGAAGAGTTCGGCGCGCCGCTATCGGTCAATATGAACATCGCGGAACAACTTGCAGATGTCACATTCAATCCAAGCCGCATCGGCCCAATCATGCGGGATAAGCGGCTGACGAATAGCTATCTGACAAAACGCGGCATCCGCATGCCCGAGATGGATGTCAAAGACGGCCACACCATTTTTTCAAATCAAAGCAGTTCGACATCAAAACCGGCCTGGTTGACATCAGACCTGTCGTCTGAAGACGCCGTATCCCGATATAACACGCGGTACATTGATACCCGGCGCAGCTTTGCAGGCAAAGAATACTTTATAACGCTTCGCGTCTTGGCCTGTGGTCCGCATATCATCCATGGCTTCATCGGGGCATCCGACGTCAGCCGTGAAAATCCCTCGGTTCATGGCGTCGACACACCACGCGATCCCACGCTTGTGCAACATCTTTTCGAAACCATGTTCGAAGCCCGTTATGATGAACTGCAAAGGACAACGCATCAACTGGACCAAATCTGGGGGCATGGCTTTTACCACCATGATTTCATTATCGAAAAAGATACTGACCATCTTTATCTTTGTGAAACCGGAATAAAATTCGACGCTTTTGCATTTTACAAAGCCATGTCTTCGATTGCAGATGATGCACCTTGCCTTACACCGCTGAACAAGGATGTATTTGCCCCAAAAAAGTGCTGATTTATTCATTCAGACCGTCGATTCAGAACTTAACGCCGACGATGATGTCAGCCGGTGTTGAAAAACCATCTGACCATTTTGTTCAGTTGATCAGGTGAATAGGTCTGCGGCGCCACGTCAAACAACGCAATGCGCCCGATGGTTTTGCAGGGCTCAAGCACCTCTTGAACCTCATGATATCGGGGGCGGTTGACATAATCATCCCACATCACGGTCAAAGGTTGACGACAGTTCATCAGTGTCGCAGCGAAGCAACCCATGCGAAACCTGCCGTCAATCAGCACCAGATCAGGCGAAAAGGACATATCATTCCAAGGCTCAAGCGGATAGTTGCAGAACTGGTTCCAGTGTGCCGTGGATTTCGGCTTGCCCCAGGCGCGGGTCGGGCCAATATCGATATGGCGAACTTCGACACCGTCACGCATGAACCCATGCGCTTCAAGTCCTTTGATAAGCTTATCTGCCCAGTCCCTATCGCTTTCAATGCTTAAGACCGTGGCGGATGTTTCCTGTGCCGCAAAAACTGTTGATCCCCCCGACCCATATTCAAGAATGACCTCGGCCTGGGAATAGGCCTGCTTTATCATTTCTACCGCTTGCGGCCGGAAATGCATCTCGGGCAGTGGAATGGGGACCGGTTCAACAGTCGTCTGTTCCTGTTCGATGGTGTCCTGTTCCAGCAGCGAAAGGTTTTCGGTCAAACGATCCGCAATCAGCTTCTGGGCGCGTTCCACAGCATCGTCCTGTAATGCCATACCCATCAGGTGCGTTGTCCGATCCTGCCAATGCAAAATAGAGTTGTCGGTTTCTTCGTTCGTGTTCAGTTTATTGAACAGATTGCCGGTATGACGCAGCTTGGTGCTTGTCTTTGCCTCGGTCCAGTACCCGCGACCACGAAGCCGCTTCAGCTGATACATTTCGCGGGTGCGCACGGCATAGTGATTGATCTGCGCCAGATCCCAGCCCTTGTCCTCACGCCCGATCCGGGGAAAGCTGCGTGGCGCTATGCCGCTGAGCCATCTGTGATTGGGTCCCCACCTCCGGCTAAGCGGTCCGCCTTTGCCGCCGATTACATCTTCGAAATCCAAGCCATTCCCTTCATTCAGATAGGGCCGGTGAATATCCAGGCGCGAAATCTCGGGCCCATATCGGAAAAGGGTCTTAATGGCCCAGGTCATCTCGGTTTTCGGCGAAGCGGCAAGGGTGAAATCCTGGCTGACAAAACGCCCCTTGAATTCGGCACCGTTCCCGTCCCCGAAAAGCCGCCATGGGATCAGCATCCCCCAGGCGGGTTCGATATGTGCGATCAGGTCATCGATGCGGCGTTCCCCGATGTGAACATTTACAAATTCATCCAGATCGATCCAGATGACCCAATCACCATCCTTAAGCTTTCCAGACGACTTGATGATGTGGGCTGCGGATTGCTGTGGAGCGACGCCCTGATCAACCACATTCGGAACAGCGATCAGCCAGCCGATCCCCTGTAAGGCCTCTAGCATTTCAGCCGACCCATCATCGCAGTCATTATACGCAACAATGATCTGATCAAAGCCAATGGCACGGTGATAGGCCACCCATTCCAGAATATAGGGACCTTCGTTGCGCAACGATGAAATCAGAACTTTTGCCATTAACCTCTCACGAAATCATTTCGTGGCATCTTTCCAAGCAAGAAAAATCGTTTCCCCCCGCATTAGTCCATATTTTGAAACATCGGGTTCCACCGCGGTCACCTCTTCCAGACGAAACCCTGCAGCCTGAATGCGTTGCCGAACATCGCGCCCATAGTAGCGGACGTGGTCATATTGACCGTAGTGCAGGACACGCTGCGATTTGGTCAGGCTTGTGGGATCGGGCCCCTCATAGGTTTCATTCCATCCCTCAACGATGGGCGTCGCCAGAATGGCCAGACCCCCAGGCTTCAACACCCGCCACAACTCAGACAGAGCTTTTCTGTCGTCGACATGCTCCATAACATGCAGACAAAAAATGCGATCAAAGCTTTTATCTGGCAGATCCAGCGCTTCGATGTTCAGTTTGAGATCAACGGCTTCACGCATATAATCGGTTGTGATATATTCGCCCGATCTGCTGCGGATATTGTCGGAAATCGGTTGTTCCGGCGCGAAATGCAGGACTTTGTGGGTCTTGTGGATGACATCCAATCGATCCAGATAAAGCCGCAACAATCGGTGACGCTCCAGCGAAGAACAAGATGGACAATGCGCATCGTAGCGCGGCGGATACCCAAAGGCCGAAAATTTTCCGAAATACCCACAATTCGGGCAGTGCCGTGCAAAACGTCCACCGGCAAAGCGCGTGAATTGCTCAATCGCTTTCGTCTTACGCCGTTCCAGTTTTCGCTGAAATCGCGCCGTTTGATCCTTTGGCGGTTCGTCATCCATGTTCCGGGGCTTTCCTGACAGGCGCGGCGGATAAATCGATACTGATGTACTTGGCCTGCATTCATTTACCAATCGTTAACTGCTGCGTTTATCGGCTTGATTGACCGACGCAATCAAGCCCCTCAACAGGTCTAGCCATGGTCGGCCGTCGGGGTCGTCTTCTTCCAGGAATGCGGTGACCTGCTGTCTGTGGCCGCGAACTGGGGTGATGTGGACACTCAGCGGTGCGGATTTTTCCAGGGCTTTTTTTGCGATGAGCCGTGCATTGCGGGGCGAAATGACGCCGTCGTGGCATCCATGCATCCAAACCGCGGGCGGACCTTCGCGATGCAGACGCCAGGGTTGCACCATCGCCGCGCAAACGCCCATGGCAGCATCGGGGCGGGGCAGATCCTGCCAGCCGTCACGCGGCGGCCAGGCCAACGACAGCGCGGCAATTCCGCCAGCCGACGCGCCCAACGCAACAAATGGCGCCGATAGCCCAAGGTCATTCTGATTTTCCCGCAGATAGGTCAGCGCCGCTGCAAAATCTTCGAGCGCGGCATAGAAGGCAGGCCCACAGTAATTCGGATTGATCCGCATCCCGACCCGGGCCGTTCGCGCCTGTGCCGCCTCAATCGCTTTTGCCTTGCGCGGCTCAAAGGCCTCAATCCCGGTTTTCTTTCGATAATCGATGGATGCAACGGCAACACCCTCGGGTCCCAGTTTTTCGGACA
Organism: Pseudaestuariivita rosea; assembly: GCF_017592335.1. Classification (GTDB taxonomy): domain Bacteria; phylum Pseudomonadota; class Alphaproteobacteria; order Rhodobacterales; family Rhodobacteraceae; genus Parasulfitobacter; species Parasulfitobacter rosea. The sequence goes on from NZ_JACNMP010000004.1 coordinate 16,033, forward strand.
AGCGCCTTGCGGTCTTGTCTTTGCGACTGCCATGGCTGAAGCCCCCGCAATGGGCATAGATCACAGTCGCTTTGCAAGGTCCATCAGGATGATACAGATCGATACCAAGCTGCGTCGCACCATCAGCAGATGTATAGTGCAAAAGCTGGGGATCAGACGGCATGACGGGTCAAAAAATGCTACGAAAGCGGTCGGGCAAGGCATAAAGCGTCTTGCTGCGCCCGCCCCCGAAAAAGGCGATCTTATCGTTGTGCAGCAGCTTTTGGTTTTCGACCATCTTCTTGCGGAAGTCTGGAAAATCTATCGTCTTTTCAGACGCTTCGCCGCTAGACAGCCTCTCAAAATTTTCAAGATCCTTCACCCAGGTATTCTGGGACTGTTTGACATCCTGATCTGTGATCTTCGATCGCATCTCTTTTCGTGCGATCAATCTTTGGCGGCTGGTCTCATAATCAAAGTAGCGCAAATGCACCAGATACAAATGATCGTCCAGAACACGAGGTAAATGCGAATTTGCGTGCCCGCCCATGGTAAAGGTGCAGGTGCTGCGCACCACACAGGGTTTTGAATAATTCGCGTTCAGCCTGAAGACACTTCGATTGCTCAGAACCGGTATTTCATCGGAAATCAACCCGGTTTCGATCTTGGGATTATGGATCAGCTCAAGCCCAAGCGGACACATCGACTTGGGCACGCTGTCGCCGGATTTCGCTGATAGATAGGCCGCAAGGTTTGGTGCGACATCTGGATCGACAATGACAATTTCATCAGTATCGCCACAGATTACCCAGTTGTAATAAAACAGAAAACCGTTGACCAAAGCGGTCAACGCACGCCAACGACGACGGTTGAACTGCGTCATCGTCTCATCCCGGAAAACGCCGATGATGTTCGCCTCGGGCGCGATGCGGCGGTGTTCGGGGTCATTGCCGTGGCTGATGATGTAAAGATGCTGCGGGCCGAACTGTTCTGCGTAATAATCATACCATTTCTTCAGGAAGAAATAGTCCTTATAGCACATTGTAATTGCGGCAAAATCGGCCTTGGTGGGATCGGGAAACGGGCGTTTGGCCATTATCTTTGCGCTTTTGATCTGGTCAGCATCACTGTCATTTGGCGGATACCATAACAGCCTGGCATAAAAAGTGAATTCATCAAATCAAACCGCCGCACTTGCTGCGCTGGCGCCGCCGGGCTATGACCCGGCCACGTTTTTCATCAAAAGGCCCGTCAATGATCCCCCGTTATTCCCGCCCTGATATGGTCGCCATCTGGTCGCCTGAAACCAAGTTTCGCATCTGGTATGAGATCGAGGCGCATGCCTGCGACGCCATGGCCGATTTGGGCGTGATCCCCCGCGAAAATGCGGATGCGGTGTGGAAGGCCAAGGATGTGGACTTTGACGTTGCCCGAATTGACGAAATTGAGGCCGTCACCAAACACGATGTCATCGCCTTTCTGACCCATCTGGCCGAACATGTGGGCAGCGAAGAGGCCCGCTTTGTCCATCAGGGCATGACCAGTTCCGATGTGCTGGACACCTGTTTCAATGTCCAACTGGTACGTGCGGCGGATATTCTGCTGGCCGATATGGATAACCTGCTGGCCGCGCTGAAACGGCGGGCCTATGAACATAAAGACACCATTCGGATCGGCCGAAGCCATGGCATTCACGCCGAACCCACCACGATGGGTCTGACCTTTGCCCGCTTTTACGCCGAGATGGACCGCAACAAACGCCGACTTCAGGTCGCGCGCGAAGAAATTGCAACAGGTGCGATCAGCGGCGCCGTCGGCACTTTTGCCAACATCAATCCCGCGGTCGAGGCGCATGTGTGTGACAAACTGGGCCTGGTGCCTGAACCGATCAGCACACAGGTTATCCCCCGCGATCGCCATGCCGCGTTTTTTGCAGCCCTTGGCGTTGTGGCATCCTCTATTGAAAATGTGTCAACCGAAGTGCGCCACATGCAGCGAACCGAGGTTTTGGAGGCCGAAGAATTCTTCAGCGCCGGTCAAAAGGGATCCAGCGCCATGCCCCATAAGCGCAATCCGGTGCTGACCGAAAACCTGACGGGCCTGGCGCGGCTTGTCCGCATGGCTGTGATCCCCGCGATGGAAAATGTCGCCCTTTGGCACGAACGCGATATCAGCCACAGTTCGGTTGAACGCAACATCGGTCCTGACGCGACGATCACATTGGATTTCGCCCTGGCCCGTCTGACCAGCGTTGTCGATAAACTGGTGATTTACCCCGATAACATGCTGGCGAATATGAACAAATTCCGCGGCCTGGTGATGAGCCAGCGCGTGCTGCTGGCCCTGACCCAAGCCGGCGTCAGCCGCGAAGACGCCTATCGCCTGGTCCAGCGAAACGCGATGAAGGTCTGGGAAGAGGGTAAGGATTTCAAAACCGAACTACTGGCCGACCCCGACGTAACCGCCGCACTGACTCCAGATCAGATCGAAGAGAAATTCGACCTTGGCTATCACACCAAACACGTCGATACGATCTTTGAACGGGTGTTTGGTTAAAGCGACAAGGACATTTCTGAGTTATGATTATGCGTCTTTACCGGCAACGCCGCCGTGCAATCTTTGTTTTCGTTGCTACAACGTTCATGATGCTGGTCGTCAATCGACTAAACCCCGAAAATGATCTGAATTTTCTAAGTCTGATTGTCGGGGCCGCCTTAACAGGATTTGTTACGGCAGCCATAGTATCCATTATTATCTGCTTCGTCCTGCCAATGTTTCGATATCTGGTCGAAACGATAGCGATAATGATAGTAATCTCGGCTGCTCTACGTGCAGTTTTACCAGATGGTGAAACCCTGGATGCATTGTTGTCTTATGTGCCCTTTATCTGTGTGATGTTGTTTCTTGTCGTTCTGAGCAGTCCCGTTCTGGACCGCTTCTACAAACAGAAACAGAGTACCAGCAGACAAACCGTGCTGATCAGCGCAGGAAGGGAACGAGTGTTTCAGGGTCTTTACCCTTCGCTTCAACACGCCAGTGACTATTTCTATCGAAACACGGTTTTTACCCCATATGGTAACGCATCCGAACAGCTTTTGGCGATTTATCCGGACCGCTCGGGGCAGCTATATCAGGCCTCTATCCTGACTTTGACATCGACCGATGGCAAAACATACGGCGAATATGATTTCGCACCGCTGGTCGCCAACGCGGCAACGGGTGGATTGTCTGGCACATTCAAGTTCTGGATCGAACACAATGACCTGCACGAATATCGTGTCACGATCGAAGAAACGCGGTACGACATCCCCCTCAGACGCCTGATCTTCTGGTATTTCGAAGATGAATTTGCGGACCGCGTCGACTGTATGAAAGCTGAAATCGAGGGGCAGCCAAACCACAGCTTTTTCGCGATGAGTATGCCGCCCCGTAGTCAGACGACGGGTTGAGTGTGCTCCTCCCCCTCTTTTTGCCAGATCAGTCCCCGGTGATCGAAACCTGTGCTGATCGTCGGTTTCACCACCTCGAAATAAGGGGACAGGTCAAAATCCCGCGGTGCGAACAGGGAATGGTGGCGGATGTGATAGATTTCGCGTTTGATATAGCGACCCTTGCCGCCCTCGACCCGCACGGTGGGCAGGATGGGATACTGGATCGACTGATAGGCCTGCGCGATCAAGGATGAGCAGATGGCCCGCGTCGGATCACCGGACCCAAGGGCCAGCATCCGCCGCCGCCAGCGGACGGGGACCGGCGGTGTGGGCATGAAATACCGCATCAGATCAAAGATATTCCGCAGGTCATATTTCAACCCGATCTTATCGACCATAAAGTCAACCACCCGCGCCCGTTCGTCATCATTTAACCCGGCGGCCCGGCAAATACGCGTGTTATAGGTTTCATATTTCGACAGCGGCACTGCGACGCAACCTTCACCCAGATTGACCTCAACCAGCCGTGGACGCTTGGCGCCATCAACCGGGTCCAGAACATCACCGACATACAGCGCCGCATGTGACCATGTGGATTGGGTCAGGTACTTGATGGCCTTCGAGATACGTTCGTTCCCCTCAATCAGCAGAACGTCGCCCGGCTGCAGGGTCCGGCACAGCGTTTGAAAATCGGATGGCGTATAGGGATCGTACCCCGAACTTTTCGTATGCAACTTTTTCGCAAGCCGCTGCCCGATCCAGTCCAATGCGTCATCTATCCGGTTTGATGGCATGTGTTCCCCCCTGCCCGCCATCGAAACCGACTGGGGGTAAGATGTCAAAGCACCCACGCTCACAAAAATCTGTTCAGGCGGAAAACACTTGTTTCTTTGACGTATAGTCAAGCCGTGCTATGTTCGATCTCATTAGCCAACAGGAGAGATGCTCATGCAAGTGAAGACCCTTCTGACCGCAGCTGTTCTGGTGATCACACCTGCTGTGGCATTTGCCGGTGGATGCAACTACGGCAAAGACACTGTCGCCATGTCCTGCTCTGCGGGAACCGTATGGGATGACACGACCAAAAGCTGCGTTTCAACAACCAGCTGATATTCATCACTCAGCACTACACTAGGCGGCCCGAAGGCCGCCTTTTTTATGAATAACAATGGGTGTCGGACCGGTTGGGAAGCAGACCGGAAACCAAATTGTCCGCCTAGAGAACAATAGTCAGCACAACACCAGCAATCAAAAGAATGACGCTTAGCGTCCCGGCCCAGACCGATTTGAACGTAAAACTTAAGATACTGGTAACGGTGAGGCCAGAGGAGCTGGACCCCGACAGTTCAATCCGCGCATCTGAAATCGCTTCATCGATGATACCAACAATTGCAACCAGGACAAATGCTGTTGCCATTGGAACAAGAGTGAAATCACTTTGTGTAATTCCCCAGATCACGGCACCAATTCCAAGAGCCAAAAACAGTACGATTGCGGCAATTCTTCCTACTTTAGGCATTTTAAATTACTCCTTTATAAAGTTTTTTGAGTTTAAATGATCGACCAAAACCACGGCCATACTTTTAAAAACTAAAACCGAACCAACGATAGTATCCCCGGAAGCGACCTGATAAACAGGATCAGTGCCCAGATCAGGCCCAGGATCGCGATGATGATGGCCAGCACGGCGTCCCCGATGCTGTGCAACATCCCCGGCAGCAGGGCAAAGACGATGCCCATCAACAGGCCGATCAGAAAGCCGGTGATCACAATGAAAACCAGCGTTTTGTTCTTCAGATAGCGCCAACTGGACACCAGCAGCAAAACAAAGGCCACAGCGCGCAGCAGGGTGATCAGACCAACCGCAATCGTGACCGCGCCCGTATTGAAGCTGGCAAAAATGATCATATAGACGATCGTTCCAAAGGGTACGGCCAGCAACAGCGACAACATCAGCATCAGTTTCACGATGGCCAGGATCAGCACGATCAGCGAGATGATCAGGAAGATCAGCGTCACAATGGGCGTCGCGATGGCCCGCAATTTGTTATGCACGCCCTGCGATATGACGCCTGATGTCACCAGCATCAGCATCGTCCACAAAAGCAGCCCGTCGATCAGCGCGATTGAGGATGTCGCCATCCCCGGCGGGCGGTCCGGGCTGCTGTCGGCGGCGAATTGGCGACGGGCCTGGTCGCGCTCTTCCTCGGTTTCAAGATCCTGTATGAAGGCCACATTGGATCCCTCACTCGGCATCGGCAGAAATTGCGCGCCAATTTCGATGCCCACCAACAGCAGGGTCAGGACAAATGCGATCCAAAGGGGTATCTTGCGCAGCTTCATTACTTAGTCCCTCGATCTGGCCAGAACAAAGACGCAAGACGCGTCATTCCCCTGCGACGGGCAGGCCAGGATCAATGTGCCGCCCTCTTTATAGAACGTGACCTTGGCGCTGGTGCGTGTGGTGATATCGGCGGCGTCCGAGGGCGGCACCGGGCGCGGGTCATCGCTTGGCGAAAGGCTGAACCGCATGTTGCCCTGGCCGGTTTTCATGCGCACATCCGCCGCACGGCTTCTGAAACTGCCATCCGATATGCGGTAGCGGCACGTTGCACCGCGGCGCACGGTCAGATCAGCACCATTGGGACGGCACACGCTGCTTTGCGCAGCCAGATCAGAGGGCCGAAGCGTCGCCGTGAACATCTGACCCACCGACGATTGCAGCCCGTCCACGATGCTATCCCTGTTCCCATCACCGCGGCTGGTCCCTATGCCAAGGGCGGCCCAGGACAGGATCACGACAACAGCAAGGATCAGAATAAGCTTGACCATAATGAAATCTCTTTAATGAAAATCTGGCCCCGACCGCAGCCGGGGCCAGCGGGTTTACTTGCGGAATTGCAGGGAACTGGTGCGTGTCGGGCGGTTGTCGTTGTAGTTCGACACCATATTGACGCGCAGCGTATTGCCCTGCATCGCCATTTGAATATTGCGCACCACAAAGCCCTGATCATATTTCGCCGACAGATGGTTTGAGGACACACGCGCACTGGTGTTGCCCCAGTCGCAATCACGTGGCGAACATGACCCGAACATGCGCAGCGTATAGCGTGTGGCGTGCTGTGACTGGTTGGGGCAAAGCGGGGTCAGGACAACGCGGGTCACATCTCGTGTGTTGCGATCAACGTTTTTCCATGTGCCGGCATAGGGGCTGCGGGCGCAGACATTTACGCGTATTGGCCCAGCCTTTGGCGCGGTCAAAGTGATACGGCTGTTTTTGGGAACCGTTTGGTTCGGCGCCGGATTCTGAGCGGTCACACGGCCACTCGCCCCGTTTTGTGTCGGCGTGTTCACCGTAATCATACGATCGCCAAAGCCTGCATTTTCCAGCCTACGCCGCGCATCCGACACGCTGCGGTTACGCACATCAGGGACACGGATCGCGGGTTGCGGAATGGTCAGCTTGGCCAATGATCCCGGCGTGACTTCGGTATTTGCGGCCGGACGTTGCTGCGTCACGGTGCCATTGGCAGCTGGATCAAGGGGCCGGTCGATAGTGATATCGCCCCGACCGAACCCAATCGCCCGCAAGCGGGATACCGCATCGCGTTCCATCCGACCGATCACTTCGGGCATGATAGGGTTCGTGACCTCGGGGATCAGCGCGACCTCAAGAACGATCTCGGTATCCTCGGTCAGTTCCGCATCAGCCTCAGGGCTTTGTCCGGCGACCTGACCTTCGCTGAAATCATCGGACACGGTAACCTCAACTTCTTCTATACTGGCATAGGTCAAACCGTCCAGTTGCTCTCGCGCGTCCTCGATCTGTAGACCGGCCAGATCAGGCATCTTGTCGGGTCCGCCAGGAATCAGCAGATATGCCAGAATACCGCCGCCGATCAACAAAACAACGGCCGCAGCGATACCGGCAATCAGACCCCAGGATGTCTTCTTGGGTGGTGGCGCGTTCCCCGCAGAAACCTCCGCCGTCACAACAGCGCTTTCGCCGTTATTTTCCTCGGGCAAAGCCGTTTCATAGGCCCTGAGACGAAACAGAATCTCGGCCGCTTCAGCCGCATTTTCGGGGGCCACTTCGACCTCGATTTTGCGGGTCTCACTGGGCGCAAGCGAAATCCTATCGTCGCCAACGACACCGATCCAGTCCGGCAGCTTTCCTTCGGGCGGTCTGACCTCTAACCCGATTTCCAGCGGGCGGCCTGCGATATTGACGATGTCAAAACTGATCGTCGCAGACTGACCGGCACCAACCGCCACTTCAGTCTGACTTTGTGAGATATTTACAATTTCCGGCATTTTAAATCTCCTTTTAAAAATAATGGTTTGGAAAAGGTCTTGGTGGTAATTTCAATGTTACTCGTCCGGATCGGGCCATCGCAGGTCATGGGTGATGTGGGCGGGTTTGAAAAGGCGAGTGACGGCGTCAATCAACGCACCGGCGCTTTGCGTGCCGTCTGGGCACTGGATGGTCACGTGGAACTGCCCCGCCAGCGCCGATGTTTCGTCAATCATGAAACCGGGGCCAACAGCCAGTGTAAGGGCGCGCATAATGCCCGTGTTCGTGCCACGACGATCCAGAAGATGCGGTGCCTCGGCCAGCACCAGGCGCAAGGCGTTTGTATCAATGTGCCCGTCCTGGGCACCGGTAAACGGCAACAGCGGCTCAAGCCCCATCATCCGGACCAGAAACGGTAACATGGCCTTGGGACAGCGTAGGGGATCAAGACTAACATCAATGGTGTTGATCTGGTGTTCAGCCGGGGTCAAAAGCCCCGCCATGACATCAAACAAAGCGTCCTGCGGTGAATTGGGCCTGCGGGCATCCCGCCAGAATTCCGGCAACAGATGGGCGATCTGATCAGCGTTCATGGGCCACCTCGTCAATCACATGCTCGCCTGCGGCGCAAAACAGCCAGTTCGGCGGCAAAGTCACAAAACCCACATGTTCGCGTTGGCTGCAGCGTTCGAAGGTCACGCCGTTATCGGTGCGATAGACGCCGCCGCCTTCGCCCGCGTCCTCTTGCCCCGGACAGATCATGGCTTTTGAATTTGTGGCGGCAATCACATTGATGGGCTGCAGCAGATCAAGACGCCGTTGCGGCAGGCCACAGTTCACATCAGAGGGGCGCCATTCAGGGTCGGTATCGGTCAGTGAGATCGTCTGAACCCCGGCGTGGTGCGTGGCCACAAGAACCTTGTCGTCCATAAAGGCGATGCCGCGGCAACTTTCGCCATTCCAACCCTTGGGATAGGGGCGCACGCGCGGTTCCTGATCGCGCCGTCCCGTGACACGATATTCGAAACAACCCTTGCCCTCGACCCCTTGGGGCACGCGGACACCGGCCCAGACCCGTGCCTGCCCGCCGAATTCATGGGTTGCCAGCACGCGGAACATCTGACTTTCCATGCCCGCAGGACCAATCGCGGTAAAGCTTTTGGGCAGCCCATCACTGGCCGAACAGAACAGCCCGCGCCCGTCGCCAGACGCAAAAACGGTATACCTGCTGGCCGATCCGATCGGATTACGGGCGACCGTCACCGCCCAGACCCGTAAGTCTGGCGTGGCGGGGTCAATGATGATCCGCCGCCAGTTTTTGTCACGATCCAGGGTGAATTCGCGCAACCCGTCTGCGGCAGCGAAAAGCACCGTTGGGCCATCCTGCCGCATCAGAAAATCCATGTCGGTGACACTGATGCCCTGTTCAAACCGCAGGATCAGCGTCCAGGTTTCCCCACAATCACGCGAGATATAGAAGCTGTTGCCTTTTTCGGTCTGTGTGATCACCGCGACCAGCCCCAGCATATCGTCCACACCGTGCCAGGCCGCGGGCGTCGCAATCAGACAGACCGTTTCACCGGGAAAAGCCCGCGCCAGCTCCCAACCATCCCCGTCATTCAGCGACCGATAGACGGCCTCGCCACTGCCTGCATACCAGACACCGGGTTGGTTTCCATCGGGTACAATCGCGCGGCAGACGTCATCGGGGGCCTCGGGCGTTTCGATGATCGGATCTTCCAGATAGGCAATGGCCGGTTCACGGCGGGCGACATCGTTGATGTGCCAGCTGCGCAGGGGTTCACCAAAGGTCCAGCCGTCCTGACCGGTTTCTGCGTTGGCCAAGGGCGAAATCATCTGGTTCAGCGCCTGTTGCAGCCGCGTGGCGACATCACTGGCATTTTCATAGGGGCGAAGGGCCGCACGAACCCGGATGCGCACTGGCTTGAACCGGACCCAGCTTGCATCGCACCGCGCGCCAAGGGGGCGGTGTTTTTGCAAATGCGCCTGTGCATCGGCCAGGCCGGTGTCAGTGCAGGCGTCCTCTAACGCTGACCGCGTCAACAGCCCGGTGCGGTCCGCCTTGGGCATATGGGGCGTCAGAACGACCTCAACCGACCCTTTTTCTGCATGGCGCCAGTTTTCGGCCCGCGCATAGGCCCGCGCGCGCGACACGTTCGGCAGGGCCTCGGCCAGGGCCTCGTAATCCTGGGCGGTGACGGCCCGGTTCCGCGATGCGACCTCCCTCGGGCCACGCCGCAGCGCGTTGGCCAGGGTTTCGCTATCACGCCCGCCGGTGGCAGCCGTCGGGTTGGTCACGGAAAGCCCGGGCATATTCTGATCCAGCTTGGTCAGCGCCCCGGCAACAACATTACCGGCATCCCCCCCACCCACGCGGTACCAGACGCGGATACGGCGCCCGGCATTGGGGATCGCAGCCATCGCGGTGGCCGTCCGACCCAGTGTCGGGGCATCCTCGGACCCAGCCTCGGGCAATCGCGCGGCGGGTGCAAAACGAATGACACCATTTGCTCGGTCGGCCATGAAAACGGCCTTGCCCTGATCACCAGCGCTAAATGTCTTGACCTCACGCCACAGCACGTAGACCGCGTCATCATGTTCAATCGCCTCGGCCTTGGCAGGCACCTGATCACGGGGCGTTTCCACACCCACCACCAGATCCATCGGCGCGCCAAGGGGGGCAATGATCGCGCCTTTCGCAACCTTGAAGATCTGCCCGGGCTGTCCGTCGCTGACGCCCAACAGTTCGGCCTTGATCAATTCGGCATGGGCCGCGCGCACGACAGCCTGATTGGCCCCCGGTTCAAAGACGGCAGGCGCCAGTGTGGCAAACTGCACCGCTTCCCCGCGCCCACCGGCGCGATCCGCATTCACGCGCGTTCCAACCGGCAACGTCAGCGGTACCGAAGTATCGTCCCGCAGGAACACCAATTCGGTTGAAGCCGCAGCAGGCGGTCCCATCAGAACGCCCATCTTGTTCAGAAACTCGATAAAGGCGCGGTCGGGCAGTTGATTGACGCGCCAGATCAGAACCTCGGTCAGATAGGAAAACGTCTCAACCAGTGTCCGGCCGGGATCACCGGGGCCGAAATCTGTCCATTCGGGACACAGCGCCTTGATCCGATCGTGGGCGGCCTGAACAAGGTCGTCATAGGTACGGTCGTCAAGATTTGGCGGTCTGAGGGTCATTGGCTTTCCTCTTGCATCATGGTGGGCACAACCAGCGCCAGATGGTCCTGCTGCTGGCGTCGGCGGACGGTGTAATCAATGTCGATCATCAGGCGGGATGGGTCTTCGGGGTCAGCCTTGGCCTGCACCTGCAGGTTTTCGGCGCGCGGCTCAAAACGCTGGATCGCGCGACGGATCAGCAGACTGGCCAGCATTTCCGTGGTGTGGCCATGTCCGGCAAAGGCCAGCCGTTCCAGATCACAGCCATAGTCCGGGCGCATCACACGTTCACCGGGGCGGGTCGACAACAGCGTCATTAGTGACTGACGCACGGCATCGGCCTCTTCCACCATCTGCAAGGCACCGTTTGATCCGGCGGTCAGACCATGCGTCACATCATCATCGAACTGCGTGGCAAAGAACTTCAGGCATCTTTCCGGTTTTCTAAGGATACTATCGGTGGTCATTTCTGCCTCACTAAACTTTGGCCCGCGGCGTGAACGGTATAGGGAACGGTGCCGGGGGGATCGCCGCTGGTCAGCCCCTGCAACAGGTTCAGCGACACGGGTCGCCCGCCGATGCGAATGAAATCCGAGTGACCTACAACTTCGTTCAGCGTCACCAGACAGGGTTTCAGCGGCGGGATGGGGGGGCAGCCGTCAATCTTGCAGCCCTGGGTGTCGTGCTTGACCAGGATCGGCTGGCCCTGAATGCGCACAAACCGTTGTGTGGCTTTCAGTTCAACCTTGCCCAACTGGTGGGCGCAGCGAATGTTGGCTTTTTTCGTGATCAGCAGCATGTCTCTACCCCCGCTCAAAATCAATCGCGTTGCCGCGGATGGTGACGGTGCCGCCCGGGGCCTCCAACGTCAGATCCCCGTCGGCGCGCAGTGAAATTCCATCGGGACCAAGGGCCAGTTTCGACCCATCTGGCGCTTTCAGTTCAGCGATTTTGCTGTCGTCGTCGAACGTCAGCGCGTGGCCTGCGACAGAATAAAAGCCAAAGCGTTTGGCATCCCCTGCCCCGTCCACAATCGCCAGCCGTTCCTGCGCATTCAGGCTGCCCAGAACAAAGGCATGTTCCAAACGGCCCGAGTTGGTCAGGACCATCACGTGATCATCGACCGCTGGCACATAGGCAAAACCGCGATCCGGCCCGGCCATGGGGCGGATCACCTGCAGCCAGCCGGTTTCAGTATCGCCAATAGCCGGAAAGCTGCAGCGCACGCGCCCTGCGCCGGTCGGATCATCATTGTCAACAACCTTCGCCCAGGCCATCTGGGGTCGCTGCTGAATTGGGGACAGCGGCGCGGGTTGGGTCGAAACCTCAACAATATGCCCTGCGGCGACATCAATGCGGTCTTCGATCTGCGTGATCGGCAGCGGACCCGCGGTATCCATGCCGATATCGGCCACCTCAAGCCGCTGGCCCAGATGAAAGGCATAGCTGCCGTCAAAAACCGCGCGCAGAGTCACGCGACCGGCGTCGCGATGCGCCATTTCGGCGGATGCGATGGCCAACGCTTCATCCTCAGTCGCCGATGGCAGGTTCAGAACCGGAATATCGGTGTCGGCATCCACGGTGTTCGCCCCATAGGCGTCTGAACTATCCAGCCCAAAGGCAAAGCCGGGAAACGGGTCAAGAACATCGGGCGCGAAGGCGGTGAAAGACATCGACCCGGTAGCCTGATCCGCATTCGCCTCGACCCGCGCCTCAAAGGCGTCCTCTGACAACGTGATGCGACGGGGCGCGCCAAAGCCATCAACGCCATGCAGGTGCAGTGTGCCAGCACGCAAATGAAACCACAGCCCGAACCGGCGGGTTTCGCTGCACAGAAAATCGAAATCCGTGCGATCTGTGCGGATCATATGCGGCAGGGTCGGGCCGCTTTCCTGGGTCTCAAAACCCAAACCCAGTTTATCGGCCATCGACCGGGCAATATCGCCCGGCGTGATATCCTGCAGCGATGCGGCCTGCCCGCTGCGCCGCAGGCTTTGCAGGGCATCAAAGCCCCGCACAGTCACTGTCACCACACCATCCTGGCGCCGGGCGCGTTCAATGGCCGACACGGCCCCTGCAAAAAGCGGTTCATCGCGATCCTGACGCTCAATCCGCAGCCCGGCGCCAAGGGGTGGCACCTGAAAATCATGGGACGTGATCCGAATTTCCGCCTGGGCTGCGCAGGACAGCGCGCGGCGAATGCGGATCGAGGTGATCTGTCTGGCCACGCGCGGCTCAAGCCGGTCGCCATCCAGAAAAACGGTCAGTGCGGGCAAACGGTCTTGTGTCATCTTTCGCCCCTATCGCCTTGAACAACGGTGACAAAGGGTCGGTCGGCGGGCGGATCAAAGGGGTTTTCCAATCCGTTCAACGCCGCCAGAAACCGCCATTGCCGCGGGTCACCGAAGGCCTGCTGCGCCAAAAGATCGATGCGGAACAAACCGCCCGACCGCGCGGCCGAGGTATGGGGGGCCTCGGCAATCGCGATATCGTCTGACGTCAGTTCGGCCACCGCGGCCTCAACCGCGTCACCATGCAGGGGGTCCACCCCGCGCTGCGGCGTCAGTTCGGCGCGTTCGTTTACCCGCCGCAGACCCAGGGTGATCCACGACCGGCGCGCGACACCGTCAATGGTGAAATCCTCAAGCCGTTCGGCAACGGCTGTGACAACGACCGGAACGCTCCAATTGCCCCAGATCATCCTCACGACCTGTGGCCAGGGATCGGTGGCATTTTCAGGTCTGCTTTCGGCCAGCGCCCAAAGCTTGGTGGTGACCTCCCTTATGTCACCGGTTTCAGCCCGCGCACTGCCCCCTTTGACGAAACTGGAAGGCGCCGCGGTGCGCACATCGAACAAAAGCTCAAGCGCCGCTTCGGTCTGACCGCCACCGGTATAGATCAAACTGTCGTCGGTCTGTGCAGAGGACGCGATGGGCATCTGGTCCAGCGTCCGCGTCCGCAGACCCGCCGAACGCCGCCATGTCATGCTTTCAGGGTTCAGCATGCATTCGATCAGGTCGCCGGACAGTTCGTTGTAAAAAACTATGCGTTCCATGTGCCTTTTCCTGCTTCGCGCGTGCCGCGGGCCCAGAAATCATCCCTTAGGCCAAATCCGGTTGGGCTATTGCTGTGCGGTGAAATCGGGGCCCGCAGATCGGGCCACGCACCGACGACGGTCTTGGAGCGTGCGATGACCGAAGCGCCCCGTCTTACTGCTTGATCGGGCAGCATTGTTTCATTGTGGGCAGCATAATCGCAGTGCCTGGGTAGATCGGCGATGGCGGTTTTGACTTTTTGGCGAACGGTTTGGTCCGGACCGACTGGCTGTATTCCATCCCGCACCCGTTTCGGGGCTATTGATCCATGGGCCTTTTGACCAGCATCATGATCTGGAAACCGCGGCGACTGCTCTGTCCCCTTTGGTTGGCTTGGCGGCACATCATAGGTTTCCAAGCTCGCCTTCATAGCAGGGCCTGGCATCGTATCGGGGCCGGCTTTCTGGCTCCGTTCACCGGGAAAGCTAAACGTTGGGCGCAACCGTATGGCGCGTTTAGGCGGCGGGGTATCCGCCACCCGATCGACCGCGCGGCTTTCGCACAGCCCTATTGGTGTGTTCTGCAGCGCAGTGTGGCGCGCGAATTCGACAGGTTCACAGGCGGTATTGGGCGGGTTCTCAGGCAGAACAGAACCGTCGTGGGATGACCCGGCTTGATCTGTCGGTAGTTTGGCCAAGCGCCGTTTCCCGTGCGCGGACCGTGCAGGCAACTCAAAACCCGACGCCTGCCCCAACCGTTTCCAACCCTCATCGCTGTCCAACAGATCGGGGGCAAACTCCTGCATTGTTTTCAACCAGGCCGCAGGTGCGCCTGGTACAGCGCGAACGACCGGTGGGGGTGCCAACCGAATGGCCAGACCATCGAACAGCACCGCCAGCCAGCGCAAAGGCGCCGCCAGCCCCGCCCGCAGGCGGAACCAGACGGATGGCCCTGTGTTATGTGCGTCCTTAGGCAAGGATCCGCTCCAGATTCTCATAGTGAATCTCAAGGTTCTCGATCGCCACGCTCTGGCTGAGCGCCGATAGTTCGGACATGCTGCAGGCCGTCGGCAGGCAGCGGAACATGTTGAACCGGCCGGTCTGGCTTTCGCCATCATTGGCGATCATGATCAGCGCGATGTCCTTGTATTCCGCGCGCCCCGCCATGGACGCTGACATCCATTCCCATAGGATCGGCGACAGGCCAAACCCCCACCGCAGCACAACTGGTTCATAGATCACACGACCGGGCAGCACGCGCACCGCAGGGGCACCGCCGCCTTCGCGATATTCGATGTTTTCGACGCGCGCCGAAGGCGGCTTGACGTCGGTAAAGACGCCCACGATCTCGCCCCCGATATCAAGGCGAAAGTTGTAGGCATTTCCGGGCATTTCCAAAGGCATAATCAATTCTCCTTAAAATCAGCTTTGATCGCCGCTGCCGCCGCCATTCCACTGGCTTAGGCGTACGATCACGAATTCAGCAGGGCGCACGACGGCCAGGCCCACATCCACACGGATCTGACCCTTTTCGACGACGTCGGGCGGATTGTTTTCTGCGTCGCATTTGACAAAGAACGCCTCTTCCGGGGTCGCCCCGACCAAGGCCCCATCCCGCCACAAGGTCAGCAGGAACGATGTGATCTGCATGCGCAGGCTGTCCTGGGTGGGCTTGTCATGCGGCTCAAAAACCGCGCGCATCAGGCCAAGCTGCAGCGACTCTTCGACAAAGATCAGGAACCGCTTGACGTTCACATAGCGCCATTCCGAATTCTGATCGGCCAGCGTGCGGGCGCCAAAGATGCGGATGCCGCGCGAGGTGAATTCCCGGATCACATTGACACCGTTGCGGTTCAGCATCCCAAGTTCGGCCTTGGCCACGTTATAGGACACACCCAAAGCGCCTTTGACGATTTCATTCGCAGGCGCCTTGTGCACACCGCGCAATGCATCCGTACGGGCATAAACCCCAGCCAGATGGCCCGAGGGTGGTGCATTCACGATCTTGCGCGTCTGCTGATCAACCACCGAAATCCAGGGAAAGTTGAACGACCCGAAGCCCTGTTCAGACATGCCGGGCTTGACCCCGCCACCGCGTGCCGCCCGACCGCCGCCGCCACCTTCGCCCTCACCTGCAGCAGCTTTGACGGTGCCGATCTTGGTCAGCTTGTCCAGATCATCGACCTTTTCGGGCGCGTCCAGAATGCAGAACCGATCGCGCATGTTTTCGCAATAGGTCAGAACGGCCTTTTGTACGGCGATATCCGTGACACCGGGACAGATGACGATGGCCGGTTCATCCAGCCCGTGCGCCGCCCAAAGCCCCGTGCGCTTTTTCGCGTCACCGGCAACACCCGCGTCATCCTCAACGGCAATCATGTAAAGCTTGGTACCGCCGTTTTCGAAAAACCCCTTGGCCGCATTAAGAACATGCCGTGCCTCGGGCTTGTCGGATCCGAAATGCTTTAGAAATTCAGTGTAGTTGGTGATCGACTTGGGCTTGTGCATCGGGGCCGAGGCCCCGGGGCAAGGTGCCACACACAACACGGTCGAGGTGCCAACCCCCTGAATGGGCGGTGTCCCGGCGCGGACGTTTTCAATATAAACGCCGGGTGCATCATAATTACTCATGGTCTAATGCTCCTTCTTGATGGAAATGACCAGGTCATCTGACCCGGGTTTGGGTTTGAAAACTTGGATGGACCCGCGATGGGCAATGGCCAGGGCCTGACCGGACCAGCCGTAAAGCGTAAAGCGCCCGTCGGTGTCGGTCTGAACGGCGTGATCACTGCCCGCGATAGACACACTGGCCGCAGCCACTGCTTTGCCCTGCTGCACCACCTGGCCCGAAATCGCGGCCGATGGGGCGAACGTCGCACGCACCTCGGTAATCGTCGTGGCCGGTTTTTCGGGTGGGGTCAGATCGACATAGCAACTGGCCAAAAGCGCCGGGCGGGGCGCAGCGCCAAGCGCACCCCAGATCGGATCATCCTGCGACACGGGCAAAAGCGCTTCGATCTGCGGCATCTTCCGCACAATCATCGCACCCAACACACCATGAGCCACAGCCGAGCTTTTGGCAGAAACAGTCAGCAGATAGTCGGCCAGAACCCGATGTTCGCGCGCCTGTCTGCCGTTCGACATCGCCTGCCGCCACCCCACCGCCAGGATGCCAACCTGCGCCGCATCAGACGTCGTGTCGGCCACTTGGTCCAAGGCGATCTTCGGCTTGGCAAAATCAGCGGCATCCTTGATCCAGTCAGAAAAGCCGGTTTCAAGCTGCCGGAAGGCAGGTGTGGGGTCATAATGCATTTTGAGTTCCAAAAAACGTATAAAAATCAGTTTTGTAACAGTGCCAAAAAATACGACACGCGAACTCGTTAAACGGGGTGGATCAGGGCGCAACACCGCGCCCCAACCCTTTACAGGAAGTCGATCGGCGGGCTTTCTACTGGCCAGAACAGGGACCCGACCACATAGGCCAGGCCAAAGGCCAGCGGCATCCCGAAAATGGTATCGATCGGCTGCCAGATCCACTTTCTAATTGGGATGACAATGGCGAATACCACGGCTGTAATCCCCAGCATGATCACCACGCCCAGCCAGAATGGGTCAGGCAACAGCGGCTCTTGCCCCCAGTGAAAGAAGCGCCCGGCCAACAGGCCCCAGACCCAAGGCATCACCGGCGTGAACTTGGCCCAATACCGCGTAACTTCGCTGTAGGTGTCGCCCGTCAGGCCCGACGGATGCCTGTTTCCATCCTCAGAGACGGCCAGAAAGATATCCGACACGATGACGCCGATTATTATTGTCAGAACCAGCAGAACTTCGGCTGTAACGATAATTCCCATCACACCCTCCGATCACACAGGCCAGGACACCGCGCCCCAGACAAAGCCGACCAGCAGCATTATCGGGGATACGATATCGGGATAAACAAAACCGTCTGTGGCCAATGCAACGATCACATCGACACCGGCCAGCAACAGGATCAATCCGGCGGTGACGATGATCACCCAGAATGAACCCACGCCAAAGACGCTTTGCCAGATGCCTTTCCAGCTGTCGGATGGGTGAAAGAAATGGCCCGCCAATGTGCCCCAGCCAAAGGGCGCTGCCAAGCCAACAACGGCCCAGCTGCGCATGATGGTCGAAAACGTCTTGTCGGGATCTGAGCCGAAGAACAGTATGATTTCAAAGAGTACTACAAGTGCAATGATACCGACCCAGATATAACTGGATACCGGCATCCGCGGGGATGCTGTCGTCATAAATCACCTTAAATATAAATTCAAAAATAATGCCTGAATAATACACTTGTTGCGCGGGTCGGTCAACGACACTGAAGCGCGATATATCAATCATAACAATTAAGATGCTGTTTTGACTTTATTATTTTAGTCCATGATCACTTGTCCTTTGGCTTAGACAGATATGATTGACCCCGGATCACAGCAGGCTAGACATGAAGGCAGATGACAGATTCGCGCCTGCCCCGAAAGCCGATGAACCAGACACCCGCTTTGATCGTTTTTACCGACCTTGACGGCACACTTCTGGATCATGACAGCTATTCCCATGGCCCCGCCGAACCCGCTTTGGACAGGCTGAGGGCGGCGCAGATTCCCGTTATTCTGGCCAGCTCAAAGACCGCGGCCGAGATCGCGCCGTTGCGCGCGACGCTTGGCTTTTCCGACTGCCCTGCGATTGTGGAAAACGGCGCGGGGCTTTTGCCCGCCGGGGCCGATGATATCGAGGGCGACGATTACGTCAGGCTTCGTGCCGCGTTGGAAGAAATACCCAACACCCTGCGCACCCTGTTTACCGGCTTCGGCGACATGACTGCGGACCAGATCGCACAAGACACCAGTCTGCCCTTGCGTGATGCAGCCAATGCAGGCAAACGCAAATTTTCCGAACCCGGCCGCTGGCACGGAACGGATGATCAGATAGCAGCGTTCCTTGATCACCTGTCGACGCACAGCATAACCGCGCGGCAGGGCGGGCGATATCTGACCCTGTCGTTCGGACAAACGAAGGCTGACCAAATGCAGACAATCCTGGCTCGGTACAACAGCCCCAAATCGATCGCCTTGGGCGATGCCCCAAACGATATCGAAATGCTAGAGACTGCCGATCACGGCGTCATCATCCACAATCCGCACCGCGCCCCCCTGCCCCCGCTGGCCGGCGAAGACAAAGGCCGCATTCAGCGCACGAAATTATCTGGTCCGGCCGGTTGGAATGCTGCGATGCAGCAGCTACTGTCAGACCATGGCATCGACTGAAGGAACCTGATCTTGGCCGATTTTCACCAGAACGGAAATATCGCAACCCTGCACAATCTGCGCACCACCAGTCTTGAGGCGATGACACATGAACTTGTCACCTTTGCCCAGACCCGCAAGATCAGCCTGATCCTGCCGTCGCTATTTTCCGAACTTGAGGGCGAGGCGCTGCCGAAAATCATAGATGAGCTGTCGCAGGTCCCTTATCTGAACCGCATCGTCATCGGGCTGGACCGTGCCGATGCCGATCAGTATCGCCACGCCCGCGCATTTTTTGCCCGGCTGCCGCAGGATCACGTCGTGATCTGGAACGACAGCCCCCGCCAGAAAGAGCTGGGCGAGCGTCTGAAGAAGCTGGGCCTTTATACCGAAGAACCGGGCAAGGGCAAAAACGTCTGGGGCTGCCTGGGTTATCTGATGGCCCGTCAGGACAGTGCTGTTGTGGCGATCCATGACTGCGATATCGTCACCTATCACCGCGAAATGCTGGCGCGTCTTGTCTATCCGGTCGCCAACCCGTCGTTCCCCTATCAGGTCGCCAAGGGCTATTATCCCCGCATCGGCGAAGGCAAGATCAACGGCCGGGTCACGCGCCTGCTGGTCAGCCCGCTGCTGATCGCCCTGAAGCGTGTCATAGGCGACCGTGATTATCTGGATTACCTGCGCAGCTTTCGCTATCCGCTGTCGGGTGAATTCGCCATGCGCACCGGTATCCTGCCCGACCTGCGCATCCCGTCCGACTGGGGGCTTGAGATTGGTGTGTTGTCCGAGGCCTGGCGCAATCTGGCCCCGAAATCGGTCTGTCAGGTCGAAATTTCGGATGCTTACGACCACAAGCATCAGGATTTGTCGGTGGAAGACGCCTCAACCGGGCTTAGCCGTATGTCGACTGACATCTGCAAGGCGATTTTTCGCAAGCTTGCTGCCGATGGTACCGTCTTTACGACACATGTGTTCCGCACGCTAAAGGCCACTTACTATCGCACCGCGCTGGATTTGCTGGATTGCTACTATAACGACGCCAAGATGAACGGCCTGTCCATCGACCGCCACCGCGAGGAACGGTCGATCGAACTGTTCGCCGACAACATCATGCGGGCCGGGTCGATCTTTCTGGATAACCCGTCCGAGACCCCGTTTATCCCCACCTGGAACCGCGTCCACGCCGCCGACCCCGACCTGATGCGCGACATGCTGAACGCCGTGGCCGCGGACCGTGCGGAATTTGCCTAGGGTACGCCCGCCGCGGGCCGCCTGCTCTACATCCGTTTTTGTGTTCGAGTGATGGTCATTCAGGATATCATAACAGAAATCTGCGACACTATATCCCCCCCCCCTCGCCCGGTGGGTACCACCGGGCAGCGCCCGACCCGAGGGCGGGCGCTGCCCTCGATTCTCATCAAATACACTACAAGTGTATTGGACGGTGATCTAATCCCGATCAATCACCACACGGTCCCGCTCATCCCCGTAAACATCAAACGCCCGATAGACCATCCGATCATCGTCCCGCAGAACATCGATCACCTGATACATCTGTGTCCGCGTGATACCCACATCGATATAGGCGTGATCGTCCTGATCATAGAACTTCTCGCCCGCGCTTGAGATCACATAATACGGCCCCTGCCCCTCTGGATCAGGCTGCCCACCGCGCATCGGCGGTGTGCGCAGATAAGCGTGATCATGGCCCTGCAGAACCATCGCGACCTTTTCGCTGTCTTCGATCACCGGGGCCCAGACCTCGGTCACTTTTTCGTAATACCGCCCTGGCCGCGACGTAAACGCCGCATGGTGCAACATGACAAAGGTGAAATCATCATCCTTGCCCGCCAGCGTCTGACGCAGCCAGTCGGTCTGACTGTCGGCCCCAAGATTGCTGTCCATCACGATGAAATTGACGCCGCCATAGCCAAAAGAATAAGCGCGCTCGGGTTCGATGCCCTTGGGGCCATTTTCAGGCAATCGAAACAGACTGCGATAGTAATCGACCGATTTCCCGGTCTGCAGTTCGTGATTGCCCACGGCAGGCACCAATGGAATGCTGCGCGCCACGGGGCTGATCACATTCAAAAAATCGTCCCAATTGTCCGCATCCCCGCCGCGCGACACCAAATCCCCGGCAATCGCGATGAAATCGACATCCGGACGGGTGCGCATGGCCTGATCCAGAACGCTTTCAAACCGGTCGAAGCCTTCCTGCACGTCTCCGAAATACATAAAACTGACAGGCGCATCGCCCGCGGGCGCGGTGGTAAAGCGCGCTGTGGCCGACCAGATGCCCTCGGCCGGGCGGACGGCGTAAATATAAGGGGTATCCGGCATCAAACCAGTCAACAGCACACTATGCCGGTGGACCGCAGGTTGGTTCACCGTCCGTTCAGACGGCGCAACGACTGTATCGGCCAGAATCACCTTGGGCTCGGGCCGGTCGGGGCGCAGATAGTCTTCCTCGGGCCAAAGCGCGATTTCACTTGCCGTTACGCTGGTATCCGTCCGCCACTGCACGGCCATCGACGACGACGGATCGTCGGTCATTGTCAGAATGATCTGATCAGGCCGTGGTGCTGCGGGGTGATCGGTCAGCCGGAAATACCGATAAACCGCAGCCACAGGACGGCGATCAGACTGTGTCTTGATCAGCGTATGGCCCAGCAACGCATCCGATACCGCGTCCAGAGTCACTGACCGGTCGACATAGGTGCGCGCGCCCAATTCGACCGTTTCGGTCTGCAGCGCCTGGGGCATCAAATCTGTGATCGTGACGGGGTCATCCCCCTGCTGCGGCGCGACTGAGATAAAGTAATGCTCACGCACCACACGAAACGCATGGATGCCCAAACCGATCTGACCGGCGGGAAAATCCTTGGCCCAGACATCGAAATCCTTGCCATAGGCTTCGGCGGAATACTCTGTCAGCTGAAACCCCTGATCGTCCAGCCAGAATGGCTCATCCACGCGGGCCAGACGATCATCGCGATAAATATGGACCGTGACCGGCTGATCAACGGTGAATGTGATATAGCCCGTTGAAAACAAGTCCCTTTCCGCATCCGTCAGATTAGCCTCAACCGTGCCGGGCGCCATGTCGACCACGCCCTCAGGTCCCAAATCCTGCACCAGCCTGGCGCGCAAATCGATGGTCGCCTCAAGGATCGGATCGGCGAAACCGGGCAAGGCGGCCGTGACCGATAAACCGGCCAAAACCAAAACCCGTCTGAGGGGCGAAATGAATGTCATAGGGGATACTCCTGAATGTGTGATCCCCAGCTGACGCCCAATTGTAACAATAGCTTATAGGCAGATATTTTTTTCCACGTTCCGCAAAGAACCGGCAAATCATCGCCGCCCCAACCGGCCGCGAACGATGCTGAGTTGTGATCGAATGACGCGAGATCAAAGCATTGCTGCCGATCAATTCCTGTTCAGGCACGCTCCCTCAAACCATCTAAGTACGCGCGCATCATGCACTGAAGTTGTTCGGCAAGTCGTTCCGGGGCGGCCAATGTACCATCATCTTCAATAAACCATCGATGAACGGCCGCATCGGCTACGTCAAAAAGCAGCTGGGCGGCAATCCGGTTCTGACTGATGTGATGCTTAAGTGCATCTGCCAAACGTTCGATCACTGTCGCGCGTAGCTTGTCGACCCTTTTGCGGAGCATAGGTGATATCGGCACCTCAGAGGATAGCATGCGATGCAGTTCGGGATCGTCTTTGTGTAACTCGACAATCCCACTGACAAGGATTTTTACAATATCGTCTGGCGCGACCGTGGGTACAAGTAAAGACGAGGCAGCAGACACAAGCGCCTCACCTTTTGACAGATGGTCTTCTGCGATCGCATCCACGAGCGCTTGTTTGTTCGGAAAATATTCATAAAGCGATCCGATGGATACACCGGCGCGTTTTGCAATCACGTTGGTGTTGAACCCATCCCAACCGTCTTTGGCGAGAATCTGAGCCGCAGCTTCCAAAATAGCCGCAACGGTCGCCTTTGAGCGGCTTTGTTTTGGTTTGCGGACAATGGCTTGGCGTCTCTGTGTTGCCGTCATGTACCAATCTCTGAACCCGAGTAGAAAACCTGAGCAAATACTCAATATCATGAGTATCAAAACGAAGGAACCTAGATTATGAACACTTACCAAGGCTCTGCATCATGGTTGCAGTATCGGGAAATCCTTGCCGAGCAGTTTGATATTAATTTCGAATGCGAACCTGTCGAAACTTGGCGCTCCATCCGCGGTCATGATATTCACATTGATGAGTGGCAGCCGGAAGAACCCAAGAAGGGCACATTTATCCTAGTCCATGGCGCGGGCGGGAATGGCCGTGTCCTTGCCCCCTTTGCAGCGTTCGCTGCAAAACAGGGATGGCATGTCCTTGCGCCAGATCTGCCGGGTTACGGCTTGACACAACCTGCAAAAGGTTTTCGGTGGGAGTATGAAGAATGGCCGGCTGTTGTTGCGGATTTGGCAGACGAATGTACCGGCCACGTGGTCCTTATGGGTCTCTCATTGGGCGGAATGACAGCGGTTTTCGCCGCCGAAGCAACGCGGAACGTGTCCGGCATCATTGCCACAACACTTCTGGATATGGGTGATCCAGGCATCTTCATCCGTGCCGCGCGCTGGCGTTGGCTCGGCCTCGCAACGTTGTTGGGCTTTCACTTGATGCCTTGGATTGTTGACCGTGTGGCAATGCCTCTCTGGCTGATTGCGCCAATGAATAAGATGACAGGTGGCGCCGCAATGCGTGACTATTTCTCAACTGACCGACTGCTTGGACGGCTTCGGATACCATCGCGGTTCTTCCGAAAGATATACGCGCGAAAAGCGGTTTCAATACGCCTGCGTTGCCCATTGTTGCTTGTTCATCCCGGTGCTGACGCCTGGACTCCTACGCCACTCAGCAAACTGGCATTCGACCGGGTGAGGGGCGATAAGCGACTGCGCGAAATGACAAATGGCTCACATCTGCCTTTGGAACAACCGGCGCTGCAGGAACTGCAACAGGAAGTGAGATCCTTTCTTACTTCAATCGCCAAGACATCCGGATAGTGTTGAAAAAATCCATTGATTGGTTGGTCTGCCGCTGACTCACTCTTTTTGAGAGTGGAAGTGCGGTGATGATGGGACCAAAACAGGTGGCGCAAGGCGCTGTTTTACGAGTTTTCGATTGAAGAGTTTGTGCCGTGCGATCATGCGTTGCGCGACATTGATCGGTTCTTTGACCTTTCCGAAGTGCGTCCGTAAATTCGGCCAAGTAGAACGCTGAATGGATAAGGTGTTCGGGCAGACGCAGATACGTGCGGGGGCCGGCTTTGGTTTCCTGGTACAGCTGATCATCACGTCGGCTAATCGCGGCATAACCGCCATACATGCCATCTGCAGCAAGCGCCCAATCATGGCGCGTACCCTCACCGAATTGCCAATCGCTGAGCGTGGTGCCTTCTTGTGCCGGAATGCCGGTCGCGACCACGGTTTAGGGTCCACTTAAAACGTCTCCGCGTGTCGTCCGTGCATCACAATTAAAAGGCTCTGCGCAGCTATTTGGGTAGATGCTGGGATATCCGGCCAGCAGACCGCTTTCAAACTCTCCATCTGTAAATTGCAGATATGGGATCAGACTGTCCATTTTCCCTTCTTTGCTGAACGCGGGAAAATCTGTCCTGACCCAGACCATGCCCGGCGCCTCTAGAAAGTCCTGGGTCAGTTCATTGGCTGCTGCACCTGTGCATAGCGCGGTAAGAGCAATTGCGCATCTGATCATTGATCTCTTGTGGTCAAAGTTGAATGGGGGGGTAAGAAGCAGGTAGTTTCTGTGGCTAATGTCGGCGTCATAAATAAAGCTCCAACAAGACAGATCCCGAAGCACACGCCAGATATCCAAAGAAAACAAAGCGCCATGCGGGTGGGTATACTGCGCTCAGGACAAAAAGGACCAAAACCACCAAAAGATGAACGGGCAGCAACCAAAGCTGCACGTAGCTGTTGATCATACTTCGTTGTGGGTCATCGGGATGAACCAATATGTTGACGGACTTACCGACTTGGTCATCACACCATTCCTTGCCCAGTCTGTACGAGCCATGCGCCTCTATCCCTTCGGCACTGATCGCAATTGGGATGTCGTCAAAGATCGTAACGCTATTTGTTGCACTGCTCCCGACACCGCCCGATCGTCTGAATTGCACTCGTTCACATCGGTCAACCACAGCCGCTTGTGATGTTCCAACCAATAGACGTGGCAGGTCACGCAATGGTTCGTGCGTGGGTTGCGGTGTCCAAAGCGTGACGGACAAGAGCAGCATCCACAGGTTCAGGACATACTTCACTAAGAGACGCCTTCCTTTAGCCAGCGATTGATGATGTCGGCGGCGTCCTTCGAATGCGGTCCGGCGCCATATGCTGGTGATATGTTTCGGATGTCTTTCTTAGGGTCACCCGACAGGATCAGCGCAACCCGGTGCCGAGTGTTACCATTTGATGTGTGGTGGGTTTGTGTGGACGCCTGTTCGAGCCGATCAAGCGG
This sequence comes from Pseudaestuariivita rosea, assembly GCF_017592335.1. Lineage (GTDB taxonomy): Bacteria > Pseudomonadota > Alphaproteobacteria > Rhodobacterales > Rhodobacteraceae > Parasulfitobacter > Parasulfitobacter rosea. Next base: position 41,782 of record NZ_JACNMP010000004.1, read on the forward strand.
TTCCTCTTCTCGTTGATATCCGAACAAGGTCGTATGCCTGATTTCCATCACACCCGTTGCGCGATCAAGGATCAACTCATCTCGCCTGACAAGCAAAACGAAACCCAAGGCGGGAAGCCCTATTGCGAAAACCCCCATAAGAGCAGCTTGTTGAAACCCGACCTCAAGATAACGTTGCCAAGTGACATAACACATCAGCACAATCGCACCGGTCAGCAGACTGCTCATGAACCACGGTGCGTCCCGCAAGAATAGGCGGTCTGACGTGTTTTCAACGACCTTCATAGGTGCCTCCGGTGCAGAGAAACTGACTACTGCGATACTTCAATCATGCGGGTTTCGTTCGCATCAATGTTGATGATCCCAAGTTCTTCACCCTGATAGACCATTGCGTAAGGGCCCGGTAGAATTTGCCGCTCGCGGCCATTTTTCAGATTGATCGGGTCCTGATCACCCTGCAACAGCAGAAAGTCACCGCGCACGCGTTCCGACAGACTGACGGTCGCCAAATTGAAATCGGCGGCTGAGAGAACGCGCTGCTCACCGGGTGCGATCACAATTGGGGGGCTGACAAAATCTGCAAATGCGAAATGGTAAGTGCCCGGTGGAATTTGACGTCGCGATGATGATCGACTGATGTTGGTAAGTCGCCGATCCGTTTCGTCAATGATGATGCTGACTTGCCCAATCACGTCGTCAGATAGTCTAATGTCGGCTAGCCCATAATCAGCAGCTGCGATTGTGATGTCTGCATTCGCCACAACATCCATAGGTGGTGACGTGAAATTGCTGAACTCGAACCGGTAGCGCCCCGCAGGAATTTGCCTGACAGAACTTGATCCACTGATAAAGTCCAGTTTCTGGCCAGTGACATCATCAACGATATCGACATTAAGAAAAACATCATCGGCCAGCTCCACACGCGCCAGACCATAGTTGGCGGCGGAAATCATGTGTTCACTGCCCGGTGCTACCGTCAATGGAGGGGATGTAAAGTTTTTGAATTCAAAGATATACGTCCCCGGTGGTATCTGTCGCCTGTTGAAAGATCTGTGAATTTCTGTGAGTCTTTCAGCTGACTCTGCGTTGACGATGTTGACGGTGAAAAGTACGTCATCGGCAAGAAAAACGTCTGCCAAGCCATAATCCGCAGATGAGATCGTCACCGTTTCGTTTGGTGCGATCGTAACCGTTGGCGATGTGAAATCGAAAAATTCAAACCGGTAGTCTCCCGGTGGAACTTGCGTACGCTCGGATACCGCGCTAACCTCGGCCAGTTGCTGCCCGTTGGTATCATCCAGAATATCCACCGAATAGGGTTCGTCCTCATCAATATAGATATCGGCCAAACCAAAGGTGCGGGCTGAAATCTCATAGTCGGCGCTTGGCGCGATACTCACCGGCGGTGACGTGAAATGCCGAAAGGCAAAGCGGTAGTCGGTCGGCGCAACCTGGATACGCTGCCTGTTCGCGTAAAGATCGGTGAGTTGCGTATCAGTCGCATGCTCAACGATATCTACCGCAAAGAATACGTCCTCCGACACACTTAAGGTCGCCAAACCATAATCGGCAGCCCTGATGATGTAGTCCTGCCCCGCGACGATCTCAACCGGCGGCGACGTAAAATGCCGGAATGCGTAGCGGTAGGTTCCAGCTGGTACTTCGATGCCTGCGCCGCCACTGCTATACAAAGTATCAAGTTCTTCGCCGGTCTTTTCGTTCACGACGCTGACAGCGTTAAGAACGTCATCTCCAAGAAAGACATTCGCAATCGTCGGCTCTACTATAGTGACAACCGGCTCTTCCACAATGCTTACCCGCACATCAGCCAGCGCGGCATCAAGCGCGTCTGCCGAACTGGCGTCGTAGTATTCACCGCCTCCGGCCTCTGCGATGCAGCTGAGCTGTTCCTTGGCTTCTGCGTCTACATCAAAGCCCACGACATGAATGCGCACATCGATATCCTGTTCGCGCAAGAGCGCGGCCGTTGCACAAGGATCGCCTTCACAGCTTTCGATCCCATCCGATACCAGCACAATCGACACCGGATCCTCAGTCTGGCGCATGACTTCGCCTGCTCGCAGCAAGCTGTCGGAAATCGGTGTCTTGCCCAGCGGTGTCACGCCTGCAAGGGACGCCAGCAGGTCGGCGCGATCGGTCTGCCCGGGCGTCGCGATCACCTCGATATCCGCGCAAGAGCCGCGTTCGCGGTGGCCATAGGTGATCAGCCCTGCATCAACGCTCTCTGGCAGACCATCGATCAGCCCGCTCATCACATCCTTGGCGATGACGATCTTTTCCACCTCATTGACCCGCCCCCACATGGAACCTGAGCCATCGAGGATAAACAGCACATCTGCATTCGTGGACGCGTCCTGGGCGCTGGCCATATGCCCCAGTGCAAGAAGTGGTAAAGCCAGATGAAATGAACGATGCATGATGACTCCTTGAAAATAAGTTGTATACATATATAAAGATGCGAGCATTCATTAGCAACACTTTGAAAAGAAAGGAAAGCTTTGGCGTGCTATTGCATACGTTTGGCGCAGGGCCGGCAATCAGAGCTGCGCGGATCGGCTAGCAAAAGCGCATCTTGCTACATCTATTGGGGGCCACAAAGGGTACGCCATGTTTTATCACCCTTGGCACCGTCTGTCTGACTTTCTTTCACATCGGCATGTGCCATCAATCTTCTTGGTAGGAAAACCTCTCTTTATGAAAAAGCTCACACTAGCATCATTCGCCCTTGTGACCATCCCGGCATCACTTGCCGCCAGCCCCGACCTGACCTGTCTGGCGCCCGCATGGGGCCGCGAAACACAGGTGCAAGTGGCTTTTCAAGACGACATCACCGACATGGTGGTTGCCGCGCACCCCGACCTGCAGCAGGTTTCGGAACTATCCGCCGCGGTGGCCAAGCAGAACCTGACGATGACACGGGCCCTGCGTGAATGGATCTGGGAAACGGATCCGGCCCGCCTGAACACGCTGGAAGCACATACCGCATTCAATTGGACCGATGAAGATCGCGCCGCATGGGTTGCCGCCGCCCCTGATGCAGCGGCGATGCAGGACCGGCTGGATGATCTGAATGCGCAGCTGGACGCACACCCGGACCTCGACACGTATTTTACCGTTCTCTTTGAAGATGAGCAGCAAGCGCAGCTGCTTGAAATCGCCGATGCTTTCGCCGAACGCATGGCCGAAACAGCCGTAGCGCTCGCAAGCTGTTTCTGAAGCGTGCAAATGCCAGACATGCACGACAGAACTACCCAATAGAAAAAGACCAAACAGATGACATCTATAAGACCAACCATCCTGGCTACGGCCCTCATGACCTGTACCGCTCAAAGCGCGCTTGCACTTGATGATTGCTTGATCGGGCAGTGGAGCGCCGACCTGAACGATATGACGGAAATGATGGCACAGGGTGGCATGCCCATTGATGGCGGTGAGGTCACTGGGTCAGGCCCGGTCATGGACATCAGTGCCGACGGCAGCGTGCTTAGCAATATGGAGGGCATGACGATATCGATGGACATGGACGGAATGAACGTCTCTGTCACCATGGCCGGCAAGAATGAGGCCACGATCGAGACCGAAGGTGACACCTTTACCATCACCGCGACGACATTTGATGTGGTGACAGAGGTGAATATGAATGGTCAGGTGTCAGTGGTCCCCCCGCGCCCTTCAGAACTGGGACCCGAGATATCAACCGGCACCTATACGTGTTCTGAAACAGATCTCATCTTCATGCAGCCACCACAGGTCTATCAGATGCAGGCCATTCCGCGGCGTTGGACACGGGTGGCGGGTTAGACGCCGCGTGGACCCAGCATGTTGAAGATTTCGCCAAATTCAAATCTTAACCCTTTATTTCTGGCTGGCGGTTTTGCCGTTTTAAACATCGCCATATTTTTCGCAGTGACGCAGTTGAGTTATGGCTTGTTTTTCTCATTCGGATATTTCCTCTGGGTCATCTGCGTATCAGGTGTCGCCTTTCCTCTGGCATTGATCGGGTACAGAGTTTTTGTGGGGAAATGGGCATGGTGGTCGGTAGCATTGGCCTGCGTCATCTCGGCCGCGGTCAGTGTGATGCACTTTTGGATGATTGCCGTCTCTGCGACGGTGGTTTGATCATAAGTATTCCACAACCACAAACTGCCGATGCACCCTTCGGGTCACCTTAGAAACCCATCTTTTTGATCACCTAAGGGGAATGACGTCTAGATCATGAAGAGACTATCACAGCCCAATTATACTTCTTTGCTCCTCGGTGCAGGATTCTTAACTTTCCTCTTGATTTTTATGTCGTCACAAGGGTCTGGATCAGCCCTGTGCCAGAACAATCGAGTATTTCCTATAGTTCATTGGCCTCTCTGATCTGTTCTTTAGCATGGCCCTGGTCACCTATGCGATCGACTAAGCTCGCTGGGCATGGTGGTCGCAATGTGGACCTTTCCTGTTTTGATGCCGCTCCTTTGATAGCATTTACTGCAACAAAGGAGACGGATTATGGGACAGAAGCGGACGGGCGAGTTCCGTGCTGATGCGGTTCGGATCGCGCGGACGAGCGGGCTGAGCAGGAAGCAGGTGGCATCTGATTTGGGCGTTGGCCTGTCGACGCTGAACAAGTGGGTGACGGCGCATCGTGACAGTGATTTTGTGTCTGACAAGGACCTCGACTTTGCGCGTAAGAATGAACGGCTGCGGCGAGAGAACCGTATGCTCAAGGAGGAGAGGGCGATTTTAAATTGAAACCGGATCAGAAAAGGCCTCGGTGGGGCGTTTTCCCAGTGGAAGGCCACCCAGGTCTTCGCGGGCCTAAAGCTATGAGGGTGATGCGCGAGAACGGCATCCACGTCGAACGCTCGAAGAAATACAAGGTGAGGGGGGATCAGGCTTTGATCCAGTGGATCAAAGTCCCCGATGCAAGACTGACAGCAACCATTTGTTCAACATCGCGCCGAATTTGCTGAACCGCGACTTCAACGCGGATGCGCCCAACCAGAAATGGGCGGGTAATATCAGCTATGTCTGGACCCGCGAAGGATGGCTCTACCTAGCGCTCGCCATTGTCCTCGGACCAATGGCGGACAAAGGCTCGCTCCTCGATCTGCATTCACGTCGCGTCATTGGTTGAAGTCGCAATCTTCCAGTACATCAACGGCTTCTACACTCCGCGCCGCCGACACTCAGCACTGGGCTGGAAAAGCCCGGTCGCATTCGAACGCAAGGTGGCCTAGGTAAGTTCAACGGATGACGGATGACCGATGACGGATCGCGTTACTCTTTTTAAAAATGTGCAAATTGCACATGTAATTCATTTAAACCCCATGAAAATGTGCAATTTACACATTTATTTCGAACTAAAGTAGAGAAAATGTGTAATTTGCACATTTATTTTCAGGGCCGCAATAGACGGTAAATATAACGAGTTACCCATCGGACAACCAATCAGGTCGACATTTGACAGAAACTTGAATTTTTTTATTATCAGATACTTAGAAGTCCCTGACCGAATTTGGGACAGCACATCGCGCACTATTCCAGTTCTTCTACAATCATCAGATCGCGCTCGGACGCGCCTTTGGCATGACTGAGCGCCTCTTGATACAGCTCGGACCGGTAACAGGCCTCGGCTGCCTCGACTGAGGGGAAGCGCGCCACAACATTTCGCGGCCTATCTGTACCCTCTAACGAAATATGCCGTCCACCACGGGCCAGGAAAACCCCGCCATGCGCGGCAATCGCCTCGGTCGCGATGGCCGCATATTTCCCATAAGCCTCATCATCCGTCACCGTTACATGGGCAATCCAAAGCGCGCTCATCCTGCTATCCCCCCAAAATTGCTTCTGCCGCCTTGATCGCGGCTTCGGCATTTCTTGCATCTTTGGCACCACCTTGCGCCAGATCCGGTCGACCGCCGCCACCCTTGCCGCCCAATTCGGCAACCGCGGCCTTGACCAGATCGACGGCTGATACTTGATCCGTCAGATCCCCGGTAACACCGGCCGCGACAGCCGCCTTGCCATCGGCATCCGCGATCAACAGCACCGCGCCTGATCCCATGCGCGCCTTGTGGTCATCCACCAGCGCAGGCAGGTCCTTACCCGTCACGCCAGACAGGACCTGAGCGGCAAAGGCTATCCCATTGATGTTCCTGTCCGCTGCAGCCTTTTGCCCCCCGCCACCAACGGCCAGTTCGCGGCGCAACTGGGCGACTTCGTTCTGCAGCGTCTTTCGTTCGTCCATCAGCGCCTTGATCCGTACGGCGACCTCATCCCCGCTGGCTTTCAGCAATTGTTCGGCATTGGAAAGTTGCATATCGCGATCCCGCAACATTGCCATTGCGTCAGCCCCCGTCACGGCCTCAATCCGGCGCACGCCGGCCGAGGACGCCGTCTCGGACATCAGGGCAAAGACCCCGATATCACCGGTTTGCCTGACATGGGTTCCGCCGCAAAGTTCGATCGAATAGGTCTGGCCGTCTGCACCTTTACCCGTCGTCGCACGGCCCATCGACACCACGCGCACCTCATCGCCATATTTTTCACCGAAAAGGGCCTGCGCGCCCATGGCACGCGCATCATCGGGTGTCATGATGCGGGTCTGCACGGGGGTATTTTGTCGAATGAAATCGTTAACTTCGGTTTCGACCTGATTGATTTCAGCAGGCGTCATCGCCTTGCCGTGGCTGAAGTCAAACCGCAAACGATCCGAGGCATTCAATGACCCGCGCTGTGCGACGTGATCGCCCAAGGCCTGACGCAATGCCTCGTGCAGCAGGTGCGTGGCCGAGTGATTGGCCCGGATCGCCGTGCGGCGATTATGGTCGACCTCAAGCCCGACTGCGTCGCCGGTCGTGAAACTGCCCGCCTTAACAGTCACATGATGCGCATAAATCGATCTGCCGCCCATCTTTTGGACGTCGGTACATTCGGCAATCATGTCTTCGTCATCCAGGCGGCGGACAAACCCGTGATCGGCCACCTGGCCGCCGGATTCAGCGTAAAATGGGGTTTGGTTCATCACCAGCCAGCCACTTTCGCCGTCTGACAGCGATGTCACCGCCGCACCATCCTTAACGATGGCCAAAATCTGGCCCTCGGCGGCCTCGGTATCGTAGCCCAGAAAGTCTGTGGCGCCGTGTTCATCTGCAATATCGAACCAAACAGTCGCATCCGCCGTTTCACCTGATCCGGCCCAGGCCGCACGCGCCTGCGCCTTTTGTTCGGCCATTGCCTCATCAAAGCCCGCGACATCAACGGTGCGGCCTTTTTCGCGCAAAGCGTCCTGTGTCAGGTCCAGCGGGAAACCATATGTGTCATAAAGCTTAAAGGCCGCACGACCGGACAACGGCACATCATCTGCCAAGCCATCCAGTTCATCGTCCAGCAGACGCAAGCCACGCTCAAGCGTTTGACGGAAACGGGTTTCTTCCTGTTTCAGTGTCTCTTCAATTAGGGATTTCGCCTGCGTCAACTCGGGATAGGCCGCGCCCATTTGCGTGACCAGCGCGGGCACCAGACGGTGCATCAGCGGGTCTTTGGCCCCAATCAGATGGGCATGCCGCATCGCGCGCCGCATGATCCGCCGCAATACATAGCCGCGACCATCCTTCGACGGCATCACACCATCGGCAATCAGAAAGGCCGTTGACCGCAGATGGTCCGCTATGACGCGGTGATGCATCTTGTCAGGGCCATCCGGATCGGTCGAGGTTTCGTTGGCCGAGGCCTCGATCAGGCTGCGGATCAGGTCAGTCGCATAATTATCATTCGTGCCCTGCAACAGCGCGGCCACCCGTTCGATGCCCATGCCGGTATCGATCGACTGGTTGGGCAGCGGTTTGCGCGTGCCGTCTTCGAACTGCTCATACTGCATGAAAACCAGGTTCCAGATTTCGACGAACCGGTCACCGTCTTCCTCAGGGGAGCCGGGGGGACCGCCCCAGATGTGATCCCCGTGATCAAAGAAAATCTCGGAAGACGGCCCGCAAGGCCCGGTCGGCCCCATCATCCAGAAATTGTCATCCGTGGCGATGCGAATAATTCGGTCATCGCTTAGACCGGCAACCTTTTTCCATAGATCCGCAGCCTCATCATCGTCATGGTAAACGGTCACGACAAGACGGTCTTTGGGGATGTCGAGTTCTTTTGTCACGACCTCCCATGCGAAGGGGATCGCGTCGGATTTGAAGTAGTCACCAAAGCTGAAATTCCCCAGCATTTCAAAGAACGTATGGTGCCGGGCTGTGTATCCCACATTGTCCAGATCGTTATGCTTGCCCCCCGCACGGACACATTTCTGGGCGGTGGTGGCACGTTTGTAGTCGCGGGTCTCAACTCCGGTGAACAGGTTCTTGAACTGCACCATGCCGGAATTGGCGAACATCAGCGTCGGGTCATTGCGTGGCACCAGCGGCGAGGACGCCACAACCTGGTGTCCCTGCTTTTCAAAGTAGTTCAAAAAGGTTGATCGTATTTCGTTCAGCGTGGGCATGGTGGTCTTCCGCAAAGACTGTCAGGTCGGGTTGGTTTATCGCCCGACGAAACCACTGTCCACCGTAAGAACCCGTTAGATGTACCCAGAAAAAAGTCCCGGACGCGATCCGGGACCTCATATTCCTGTCAGAGGCCCCGGATCAGGTCCGGGGCGCACGCATCAAAGCAGCGCTTACGCCTCAAGAACGTCGTCGTCCTTGTCCACTTCACCCGGCGGCATGTCGAAATCCAAACCATGGGCCGCCCTGATCTTGTCTTCGATTTCATAGGCGGTCTGCGGATTTTCCTTCAGATAGGTTTTGGCATTTTCACGCCCCTGCCCGATCCGTTCGTCACCATAGCTGAACCAGGCCCCGGATTTTTCGACCACACCGGCTTTGACGCCCAGGTCCAGCAGCTCGCCGGTCTTGGAAATACCTTCGCCGTACATGATATCGAATTCCACCTGCTTAAAAGGTGGGGCCACCTTGTTTTTCACGACCTTGACGCGGGTCTGGTTGCCCACAACTTCGTCGCGGTCCTTGATCGCGCCGATGCGACGGATGTCCAAACGGACCGAAGAATAGAATTTCAGCGCGTTGCCGCCCGTTGTCGTTTCAGGGCTGCCGAACATCACGCCGATCTTCATCCGAATCTGGTTAATGAAGATCACCATACAGTTCGATCGCGCGATCGAGCCGGTCAGTTTACGCATCGCCTGGCTCATCAGACGGGCATGGACACCGACGCTGCTGTCGCCCATATCGCCTTCCAGTTCGGACTTGGGCGTCAGGGCTGCGACCGAATCGACGACAACCATGCTGACGGCACCGGATCGCACCAGCGTGTCTGTAATCTCAAGCGCCTGTTCGCCTGTATCGGGTTGCGAAATCAGCAGTTCATCCAGGTTCACGCCCAGCTTTTTGGCATATTGCGGGTCCAGCGCGTGTTCGGCATCGACAAAGGCACAAACGCCACCTTTTTTCTGCTCTTCGGCCACACAATGCAGCGTCAGCGTGGTCTTGCCCGAACTTTCAGGCCCATAGATTTCAATAATCCGCCCCTTGGGCAGACCGCCAATCCCAAGCGCGATGTCCAAACCCAACGATCCCGTTGAGGTCGATTCGATTTCCTGAACGGCACCATCGCCCAGCTTCATAATCGACCCCTTACCGAACTGCCGTTCGATCTGGGCCAGTGCGCTGTCCAGGGCCTTTTGCTTATCCGCGTTTCGTTTATTGTCCATACTAAGAAGATCTGCCATTGCCATCGCTTTCGTTCCTTATTTCACACCCGGCCGGGTGCGGCAATCACTGCTGATGTTCGCCTCTTGTTCCGTTAACCAATAGATCAAAACGTGAACATTGCAATAGTTTTTCGCGAAAGCAGCTTTTGTTGATTAGGGTTAATGGGTCGTTTACAGTGTTCAAATAACTGAATTTCGCATAAGGTTTGCTGTGTAAATGCTTGTTTTCTGGAAAGAAAAACTTGCCTTTTTGTCCCAATCCAAAACAGCAAGCGAAGCGTTTGAGGCCGCCTTGACCCCCCATGCGGATATTGTCATCACCAGCCCGCCGCAACTGAAACACGCGACGATTCAGCGCTATAATCGCTTTTTGCGGCCGATGTTCACCGTAGCAGGCGCCGAGGATATCGAAACCATGGCGCTGATCCGCGAACCGATTGACTGGCTGAACAGCTGGTACCGGTACCGGCTGCGACCGTCGCTTGCAAGCAGCGCAAACAGCACGGTTGGCATCAGTTTTGATGCCTTTGTCGAGGCTTATATGCAACGCCCCCGCCCGGCCTTTGCCGAGGTCGGATCGCAGGCCAAGTTTCTAACGGGCGGCAAGGGCGATATGACCATCGATCACCTGTTCCGATACGAATCAATGCCCGATGTCATCACCTTTCTGGAAGACCGGTTGCAGATGGAAATCACTCTGCCCCAAATGAATGTCTCACCAGTGCTTAATCTGACACTTGATCCTGAGATCGAAACCCGCGTCCGCGCATTTCTTACCAAGGAATACGAAATCTGGAACAGTCTTGGTTAGCTTACCAGTGGGGCGGTTTCTGATCGGCCAGCGGCATGGATCCGCCTGCCTCATATTGCCGCTCGGCTTCACGTTCCAACAGCACCTGAAGCCGCCGTTTCAGCACGGCAATCTCACGTTCTTGCCGGGCGACGATGTCTGACAGGTCATCGACCACTTGGGTCAGATGGGCTGCGGTTTCTTCCAGCTGTGTCAGGCGATGATCCGTCATGGGGGTCACATAAGCCATCCTGATCGGCTTGGCCACTGTTGCCCCCGCCCGTCCCGCGCGGTAAAGGCAGGCGCGATAAGCAAAGGGACCGATCATGGCCAAGCAAAAAAAACAACCCCGCCCCAAGGCCATCACGCCAAAGGGCTTTCGCGACTATTTCGGCACCGAGGTGACAGAGCGCGCCGAGATGCTGCAAAAGATCGCCGGGGTTTATCATCGCTATGGCTTTGACGCGCTGGAAAGTTCAGCCGTCGAAACGGTCGAGGCGTTGGGGAAATTCCTGCCCGACGTCGACCGCCCGAACGAAGGTGTGTTCGCCTGGCAAGAGGACGACGACTGGCTGGCCCTGCGCTATGACCTGACCGCGCCCTTGGCCCGCGTTTTCGCCCAACACCGCAACGACCTGCCCACCCCCTATCGCCGCTATGCGATGGGCCCGGTCTGGCGCAACGAAAAGCCGGGGCCTGGGCGGTTTCGGCAGTTTTATCAATGTGATGCGGATACCGTCGGCACTGCGTCAATGGCCGCCGATGCGGAGATTTGTGCGATGCTGGCTGACGCCCTGGAGGCGGTGGGGATCCCTCGCGGGGACTACGTTGTAAGGTTGAACAATCGTAAAATAGTCGACGGTGTGCTTAGATCGATTGATTTCGATGAGGTAATCCGATCGCGGGGCCTTCAAGAGATAATGCGGTCGACACAAAATACGTTCGACGTGATGCGTGACGACGTCCTTAGGACAATCGACAAGTATGACAAAGTGGGTGAAACCGGAGTTCGTGAACTGCTTGGTGGAGGTCGTTTGGACGCTTCTGGAGCTTATATTCCTGGACTTCAGCTTTCTGAAGCGACAGAAGATAGGATCGTCGAATTCCTTACGAGTCGTGGAACTAGCAATGACGAAACTCTTGAGAATTTGCGTGCTGTTGTCGGGACAGATCAGGTCGGCAGTAACGGCCTTGATGAACTCGAACAGATCGCAACTCTCCTAGACGCCCAAGGTTACGGCCCCGACCGCATTATCATCGACCCATCCGTCGTCCGTGGTCTTGGCTACTACACCGGCCCCGTCTTTGAGGCTGAATTGACCTTTGATATCACCGATGAAAAAGGCCGTATCCGTCAGTTCGGTTCGGTCGCCGGGGGTGGGCGTTATGACGATCTGGTCAAGCGCTTCACCGGGCAAGAGGTGCCAGCAACCGGCGTGTCGGTTGGAGTCGATCGCCTGCTGGCCGCTCTGCACGCTAAGGGGCGGATGGGACAAACGTCCAAGGGTCCCGTTGTCGTCACCGTCATGGACCGTGCCCGCATGGCGGATTATCAGACCATGGTGGCTGAGCTGCGCAATGCTGGTATCCGGGCTGAAGTGTACCTGGGTAATCCCAAAAACTTCGGTAACCAGTTGAAATATGCGGATAAACGGAACTCTCCCATCGCAGTGATCCAGGGCAGTGACGAACATGAAAAGGGCATCGTTCAGATCAAGGACCTGATCCTGGGCGCCAAAATCGCCGAAAGCGCGACCCATGAAGAATGGAAGGAACGCCCCAGCCAGTTCGAAGTGCCGCGCGATCAGCTGGTCGCCAAGGTGCGCCAAATTCTGGACGGGCAGGACTAAACCATGCCACCCAAGGCCAATGTGAAAGCCTGCGCCGCGCGTCTACAGTCGTTTTTTCTGGACGCCGGCGCTGTTCCGGCTGAGGCAGATATCCTGCAACCGGCCGAGGTTCTGCTTGACCTTTACGGCGAAGATATTCGCGCGCGCGCCTATGTCACGCAAGACCCGATGCGCGGGGAACAGATGCTGCGACCGGATTTCACCGTGCCCATCGTGCAGATGCATATGCAAAACGGGGCTGAACCTGCACGCTATACCTATTCGGGCGAAATCTTTCGCAAACAGGAAAATGACCCCGACCGCGCCACAGAGTATATGCAAGTGGGGTATGAGGTCTTTTCCCGCGACAGCGCCCGCGCCGATGCCGAGGTTTTTGCACTGTTTTCCAAGGCTTTGGCGCCCCTTGCCCCCCGTGTTGCGACGGGTGATATCGGACTGCTGACCGCTGCAGTTACAGGTCTGCGCACAACAGATGATCGCAAGGCCGCGCTGATGCGGCACATCTGGCGTCCCAAACGTTTCCGTGCCTTGTTAGAGCGTTTTTCAAAACCCTCGACACATGTGATCCCCGAACCGTCAGAGGCCCCCCTGATCGGGCTGCGCACCCAGAAAGAAATCGATACCCGTTTGATGGCATTGGAAAAAGACGCAGCCACCGATCCGATTTCGTCAATGGAAGTCGACCTGATAGAAGAGTTGTTATCCCTGCGTGAAACAGTTCCAAACGTGTTGGCCGCGCTGCGGGACATTGCAGTTGACCTGCCGCAGATCGCAACAGCTTTGCACCGCTTCGAGGCACGTGCAGAGCAGATGCAAAAAATGGGAATCGATGTTGAAGCCCTTGATTTCGAAGCAAGTTATGGCCGCACGACGCTGGAATACTATGACGGTTTCGTCTTTGGGTTTTACTCCGATCAGCGCCCTGATCTGCCCCCCATAGCCACAGGCGGGCGTTATGACGCGCTGACACGGGTGCTGGGCAACGGACGCGAAATTCCGGCGGTGGGCGGTGTGATCCGCCCCGGTATCGTGACAGAATTGGAGGGTACTTCATGACGCTGAAACTTGGCGTGCCTTCAAAAGGGCGGCTGATGGAGAAAACGTTCGACTGGTTCGGCGCGCGGGATGTTACCCTACAACGTACTGGTTCTGAACGAGAATATGCCGGTGCCGCCCATGGGGTCAACGGTTTGGAACTGGTTCTTTTGTCCGCCGGTGAGATCCCGCGTGAGATGGCCGCGAGGCGGATTGATCTGGGCGTGACGGGGTCAGATCTGGTACGCGAACAGCTGGCAGTCTGGGATCGTCAGGTCCTGGAACTGACCCATCTTGGCTTCGGTCACGCCGATCTGATCATTGCTGTTCCGCAGGCCTGGACTGACGTCAGAACACTGGACGATCTGGATGCCGCAGCTGCGGCTTTTCGGCGGGCGCATGGGTTCCGGCTGCGAATTGCAACGAAATATCATAGACTTGTGCGGGAATTCCTGCGCGACAAAGGCGTCGCGGATTATCAGCTGGTCGACAGTCAGGGGGCGACAGAGGGCACAGTGAAAAACCTGACAGCCGAGGCCATTGCAGATATCACATCAACGGGCGAAACCCTACGCGCGAACCATCTGAAGATACTGAAAGACGGGCTGATCCACAAATCCCAAGCGACACTTTTCAAGTCACGCGGCGATCAATGGACGGACGAAAAACGAAATATTTTCAAAGCTCTTTCGGAAAAGCTTGATCTTTGAATTCGGTACAAGCCAGCGTAACCAGGTATCGATCCTAACGTCATAAATCTGAGGCCACTCCGAGATTGGGCGTTACAGATTTCAGGATGAGGCTTTGGCATCATCCTGCATCAAGGATCGTTCGACTGCATCACTATCTGCACAAAGTGTTATCACCCTGCCCTGCCCCGGTTCGGTCAGATCGGGCACCTGAATATCCCACGCCAGACCAATGGTCTTCAATCCGCGGATCACCCACCAGCCGGGGTCAATCTGCTGCGCCGTATGGCCCATTCTGGCCGACCGCGGAAAAGCGTGATGGTTGTTATGAAACGCCTCGCCAAAGGTGAACAGACCCCAGGCTGGCAGGTTGCGACCGTCGACGGCCAGATCATCGCGGACAAAGGGGCGCTGGCCCATGGTGTGGGCGAAATGGACGGTGCACCAGTGCCCGGTCAGCGACACCGCGATACGCAGGCAGATGCCCCACAGCACAAAGCCGATCCCGCCTGCCAGAAACAGCAGCCCAGCAAGGGGAAGTTGCTGCCAGTGCCATGTGCGTTCCAGCCACTGATAGAAGCGGTCCTGTGTGACGCGGTCTTCGATGATCAGTTCCGGGGGCTGGGTCAGGATTTGGTCGCAATGCATTTGCCAGATGGCGTCTTTCCAGAAGCCTACATCGTGTTTGGCAAAGGAGTGGCAATCGGGTTGTTGCTGTTGCCAGTCGCGGATTTCATGAATGCGGAACATGCCGATGGGGCCAGCCATGCCGACCAATGTGCCCAGATAGACCAGACTGTATTCCAGCCATCTTGGCGTTTCAAAAGCGCGGTGGACCAGCAGCCTGTGCATGCCCACTGAATGGCCAAGACACAGCGTCAGAAGCATAAGTGCAAATGTCAGCACTGCGGCTTGTATCGACGGAAAGAACAGAATGCCGATCAGACCCCCAACCAGCATGGTGGTATACCAGATGGATTTCACCGGGGCCCAGACGACATGGCCTTCTGTGGCCGAGCTATCAGGTTTAGGCTTGATGCGATCTGTTGCGGTAAGGTCTTGCATAACTTAATACCTTTATAACTAATTAACTTATTAGTTTATTAAGAAACTGTGTCAAGCTGTGTTCAACCCATCCAGCACTGCTTGGGCCGCGCGTAGGCCGGGGGGTGTGCCGCCCTGCCCCAGTCTTTGCATGGTCAGTTGCATGGCCTCTGTCTGCGGGGTCGGGTTGGTCAGGACATCTGACAGGGCGCGGGCGATGGGCGGCGGTTGGCAGTTGCGGCCCAGAAATTCAGGCACGACACGGGTGTCGGACACCAGATTGACCAATGTCACGGTATCGATCTGCAGCATCCGCGCGATCAGGGTGCGGGACAGCCAGTTCATGTCATAGGCAATGACCATGGGCGTTTCAGCGGCGGCCAGTTCCAGTGAGACGGTACCCGAGGCCGCCAGTGCGACGTCGGCCGCGCGGAAAGCGGCGCGTTTTTCGGACTGGGCCTGATCGGGCGGCTGCGCGCGGGGGTCAAGGATGATGGGGGCGCCCGGCCAGTCTGCCAGCTTTTGCTGGACAAGGTCGGCGACGGGTTCTGTCGCGGGCACGACGATACGGGCATTAGGATGGGTGTTCAGAAGCAGGCGCAAAGCCTGACCAAAGCGATCGGCCAGCCGCGAAACCTCGCCCTTTCTTGAGCCGGGCAAGGCCAGGACAAGCGGCGCGTCTTTCGCGATGTTATGGCGGGATCGGAAGGCATCGGCGTCGGCAGGCGTCGCCTGGGGGTCGGCGACCACAGGGTGACCGACGAAATCACAGCGCATTCCGGCGGCCTGCATGTAGGGGGGCTCAAACGGGAAAAGGGCCAGAACCTGGTCGATGACCTTCGCCATCTTGTCGGCCCGTTTTGGTCGCCAGGCCCAAACAGTCGGGGCGACATAGTGGATGGTGCGGAGGGTGCTGACGGCTTTGACCCGTTTGGCGACCCGCATGCAGAAATCAGGGCTGTCGATGGTGATCAGGGCATCGGGTTGCAGGTGCAACACGTGATCGGCCGTCTCGGCAATGCGGCGTTTCAGGTGCCTGTATTTTGGCAGCACCTCGGCGATGCCCATGACGCTCAGTTCGTCCATCGGGAACAGGCTGATCAGGCCCTGCGCCTGCATTAACGGACCGCCGACGCCGTGAAATTCGATGTCATCGCGCAGGGTTTTTAGCCCCTGCATCAGCGCAGCACCCAGCTTATCGCCCGAGGGTTCGCCCGCGATCAGGAAAAGCTTCACGATGACCTCTTACGCGCCCACAGGAACAGGCCCTTTTCATCCGCCAAAAGGATGACTTTGGCACGGTCCAGGACCTGAACGCCACCTGCTTCGATCACCAGACCATCCAGACCGGCGGCGGCGATGCCATGGATCGTGTCTGGGCCGATGGTGGGCATATCGATGCGGCGGTCCTGGCCGGTTTTCGGGGCCTTATACATCAGCCCGCCGGTGGGGCGAGCATCGGATTGGGGCAGCCGCGCGGGGTCAAGCGACGACAGCATCCAGTCGGTGCCGGGCAGCGTTTCAACCGCGATGACCTGACCGCGGGCCACGACACAGGCCTGCCCGATATCCGCGGCAGACAGCGCGCCGATTACCTGTTCGCCCCGGTCGGCATCGCGCAGGTGCTGGTCCCCCGGTTTGACGGCGGTCAGAACGCCTTCGGGCAGCATCAGGTCGGGCATGATCTGATGGGCGGCACAGATGGTCAGGCCGGCCTCTTCAAAAATCTCGATCACGGTGCGCAGCGCGGCATCGTCCCCCTGTTGCAGCGCCTGCATCATGCGCGGGACAAGGGGCATAGTGGCGGCATCAATCGCGGTCGGATCGATCTTGGGCCGGTGAACGGCGCCGGCAAAGACGACCTGGGTGACACCGCGATCTTTCAGCTGCTGCAGGAAACTGCCCAGGTGTTCGATGCGGAATTCCAGAACATCCTGATCGATGAAGACATTCGCGGGGAAATCCGCCATCTGACAAAGCTGAAAATCTGTGCCCTGCAGACGCAGCGCCTTGATCAGGACCATGGGCAGATGCCCCTGCCCTGCGATCAGCGCCAGCATCAGCGCGGGGTCAGGAAGGACCGATCGCTGTCGCCAAGGATAAAGTCGACAACTTCCTTGACATATGCGCTTTCGGTTTCTTCGCTCAGCCGGCGCGCGCGGTCGGCAAAATTGCCTTCGCCCTGCGCCAGCATCTGGAAGGCTGCGCGCAAGGCGGTGATATCGCTGCGCGCGACACCTTTACGTTTCAGGCCCACCAGATTGAGACCATCCAGTTCGCCCCGTGGGGCCTGCACCAGACCGTGCGGAATGACGTCGTTTGTGACCATCGTGACCGCGCCGATAATTGCACCCTTGCCGATGCGAACCCATTGGTGAATGCCCGACAGGCCACCTATGATGACATCATCACCGATCACACAATGCCCCGCCAGGGCCGAGTTATTAACCATGATCACACGATCACCGACCTGGGCATCATGGGCCACATGGGCCCCCGCCATGAACAGACAGTCATCGCCCACGCGGGTCACACCACCGCCGCCATCGGTTCCTGTGTTCATGGTGACATGTTCGCGGATACGGTTGCGTTTACCGATGGCCAGTTTGGTCTGTTCACCCTTGAATTTCAGATCCTGCGGGATTTCACCGACGACTGCAAAAGGGAAAACAATCGTCTCATCCCCGATGGTCGTCTGACCTTGTACAACGACATGGGATTTCAATTCGACGCTTTTCCCCAGTTGAACGTCCGCGCCCACGTGACAGAAAGGGCCGACGATGCAGCCTTGGTCAATGGTGGCGCCATCTTCAATGACGGCGCTGCTGTGGATTTCGGCACTGGGGTGGATGCGCATCAGTTACCCTCAGACAAATCGATCATCGCGGTAAATTCAGCCTCGGCCGCCAGTTCGCCGTCAACGGTGGCGCGGCCGTCGAATTTCCAGATCTTTGATCCGCCGCGCTTGGTTTCGATCACCAGTTCCAGAACGTCGCCCGGGATGACCTTGCGGCGGAATTTGCACTTGTCGATGCCCATGAAGTAGACGAGGAAATTCTGATCCAGCATGTCCTGATCCACGCCAACCATGATCGCGGCGGTTTGTGCCATGGCTTCGACAATCGTGACACCGGGCATAATGGGCGCGCCGGGGAAATGGCCCTGAAAATGGGGTTCGTTGAAGGTCACGTTCTTAATGCCGCGTGCGGATTTCGCACCATCAATGTCAACGACCTTGTCAACCAACAGGAATGGATAACGGTGCGGAAGAATACGTTGAATAACATCAATGTCGGCAGACTTAAGCTGGTCAGTCATCGGGCCCTCGCCAGTATTATCGTTAAGATGTCGCTAACACCTGCGGTGCGTCAGTACAAGATCAGGGGTTACAGGTCGGGGCCATCGCCGATCGCGGCATCAATACGGTCTATGGCAATTTCGGTGATGTCGACCTCGGTTGCATAGGTAATTGTTGCGCTTCGGTTCAGCAGTACAGCCCCGCCAAGTTCGGTGACAACATCGGTCAGAATCGGGTTGATCTGTTCATTAAACCGGACACGGAATAGTTCGTTCTGGCGCAACAAGGCGGCCTGTTTTGCGTCCTGCTCGCGGCGCACACGCCTGACATTCTGATCGAATTGCGTGGCCAGTTCGCGGAATTCTTCGGGTAACATGGCATCGCGCTGTTGTGTCAAAAGCAATTCCTGCGTTTCGAATTCCCGTTCCTTGGTGCGGTTTTCCGATAAAAGAGCAGCCCTTTCCGACGCGATGATCTGTTGCAGGCGTTGGCCATAGCGGGTGCCGTTATACAGTTGATCCAGATCGACGACTAGAATACTGCCTAATGGAAGCTGGGGCGGGGCATCCTGCGCAGTGGCCAGGGCAGCCGCCCCAAGCCAAACGCATAAAACCGCCGCAATCCACCGCATCAGAAGCTGGTTGAAATCGAGACATCGAAATACTGTGGATTATCGAAGTCTTCGATGGACAGGGGTTGGGCGAAATTGAACCGTAACGGGCCAAGCGGCGTAGTCCATAGGAACGACAGACCGACAGAAGATCTCCAGATCAGATCGTCATCAATCGTGCCGCCCAGATCGTTATCCAGACCCCAGACCGATCCGACATCAAAGAAAGCCCCGCCGGAAATCCCGTACTCTTCGGGCAGCGGCAGGGGGAAATCGACCTCAAACCGAGCCGCGGTAAAGAAATTACCGTAAACGGCGTCTTCATTTTCCACACTCAGATCACGGGGACCATAGCCATTGGGTTCAAACCCGCGGATCTGGCCGTTGCCGCTGAAGCGGTCGGTGATCCGGCTGTCGCCATCCAGCATGTTGATCGCACCACCTTCGAAGATGGCCCGTAACGTAACCTCTTCGTTCAGTACGGCCGTTTCGGCCCCCAGGAAGGCCGTGGTACGGATGTATTCACGATCGCCGCCCAGACCGGCGAAATCCTGGCTGAAGCGCAGCAAAATGCCGGCGTTAGGGTTCAGACCGGTGCGTCGATTGTCGAATGAATAGGTATAGCCAAGTGAACTGGTTGTCAGCGCGCCCTGTTCTTCGTCCAGTTTTACCAGTTCGGATGAGTCATCCTCGACATCCGAAATTTCGTCGCGCTGCACGGTGTACCGCACACCCAGACGCCCGTTTTCGCTGACGGGGAAGGACAGCGACGGGCTGATGCGGGTTTGCGTTGTGGCATAGTCGGAAAAGCGGCCGTCGGTTGTAGCATAACGTGCACTGATCCCGAACCGCAGATCACGCCCCAAAAAGGCCGGTTCTGCAAAACTGAAGTTATAGCTTTCGCTTTCGCTGGCAGTGTTGAAGCCGAACGACAGCAGCTGACCACGGCCCAGGAAGTTGCGTTCGCTAAAGCTGATGGCGATGCCGACACCGTCGTTCTGGTTGAAGTTGGCACCGAAGTTCAATGACCCGGTGGGTTGTTCTTCGACATCGACGTCGATGATCACGGTATCGGGCCGGGTGCCTTCGCGGGCGTTCACATCGGCATTGCGGAAAAAGCCAAGCGCGCGGATACGTTCGGCACTTTGACGGATTTCACGAGGGTTAAAGGGATCACCTTCGACGATCCGAAACTGGCGGCGGATGACACGGTCAAGCGTCGTCGCGTTGCCCTCGATATCAATCCGTTCGACAAAGACACGGGGGCCACGGATGATTTCAAAATCGATGTCCAGTGTCTGATTGCGGTCATTGCGCGTGACCCGCGGTTCGACGCGAACGAAATTGAGGCCCCGGTCGATGGCCAGACGCTCCATCCGGGCGATGACGGTTTCGACCAGCGTGGGGGAATAGACAACACCGGGCCGAATGTTGATAGCACGTTCGAAATCCTCGGCATCGACCTGATCAATCAGGCTGACGGCGCGCACCTGGCCAAAGCGGAACTGCTGCCCTTCGCGGATGTTGAAGGTGATCAGGAAAGCGTCGCGTTCGCGCGTCAGTTCCGATGACACACCAAGGATCTGAAAGTCGACATACCCGCGTGACAGATAGAAATCGCGCAGAACCTGACGGTCGAATTCTATCCGATCTTCGACAAAGGTATCCCGACCGATCAGCTGACGGAACAGACCTGCCTGTTTGGTGCCAAGAATCCGACGCAGGCGCCGGTCGGAATAGGCACGGTTGCCGGTGAAGCTGATGCGTTCAATCTCAATCACGCTGGATTCGGTCACGTCAAAGACAAGATCGACACGGTTATCGGACCGACGGATAATCGATGGCGTCACAGTCGCCGCAAACCGGCCTGCCTGCGCATAGGCATTGGTGATCAGTTCGGCGTCCTGTTCAGCCACGGTGGGGCTGTAGACGCGACGGGGTTGCGATTGCAAAAGGCCCAACAGATCTTCGTCCCGGATGCGACGGTTGCCTTCGATACTGATGAGGTTGATTGTGGGAAATTCCTGCACACGAATGATCAGGGTCGAGCCGCGGGGGATGACCTCAACCTGTTCAAAAAGGCCCGAACGTTGCAGGTTTTGCACGGCGTCATTCAGCTGACCGGCTGTGACACGCTCGCCACGCGCGATGCCGGCAAAGGTCAGGATGGTCGCAGGTTCAACACGCTGGTTGCCTTCAATCTGGACCGTGCTGAAAGTATAGGATTGGGCAAAAGCGGCGCCCGAAACGATCAACAATGTGGCAAAAACAGCCAGAACTACACGAAATTTTGTAAACAATGAATTACACCCTGAAAACGCGGCCATGATTCTTCCTTGCCACTGCTGCCCCTGTTGCATTGCAGTTAACGATTTGGGCGGCCGATGTCAAAACCTAGAGTTATTTTATTGCCGAAACACTCTATGATGTGTCGGCGGTCAATGGTTTCGACCAATCAAGGGCAGAACAAATCATGGAATAGTGCAAAGAGCATGAACGACAACATGATCGTCAAGCCAGCCATCATCATGATATTCAAAACCTTGTCGTTCGGCGGCTTGCCACGCACAGCCTCATAGGCGTGAAACAGCAGGTGACCGCCGTCCAGAACCGGTATCGGCAGCAGGTTCAAAAAGCCGATTGCAACCGAAAGAATACCGATAAAGCTGATAAAGGTGGTCGTGCCCTGGCTGGCCAGTTGCGACGATGCCTGGGCAATGCCGACCGGGCTGTTCAGATTGCATGTGCTGATCACGCCGGTCGCCATGTTCCAAAGGCCGCGAACAGTGCCGACAATAATATCCCAAACGCGCTGCGTCCCGGTCGTCAAGGCGGTCCACGGACCAACTGCCTCGGTCTGGGGGGTGAAAAACAGGCTGGACTGGACACCAATAAGGTATTCTTGTCTGAATGTGCCGTCGGCCTGTTCACGATCTGTCGGCTGCGGGCGCAACGTAAATTTCAACATCTGCCCTTCGCGCCAGACGTCCAACAACACAGGATTACCCTGTTCGGCGACGATCAATTCGCGCATCTGCATGAATGTAAAAACGTCTTCGCCGTTCACAGCCATTATGACATCACCAACACGCATATCGATGTCAGCAGCCGGATGACGCGGGATCAGAAAGCCCACAACCGGAGGCACGGGATGCGGCCCGCGGACCGTCATCGGTTGACCGTCACGCAGGATGTCGTATTCAATCACACGCTGTTCGGGCACCAGATCAATAACGGCACTGCTGTCGTCTTCAAAAGTGTTCCCGTCAATCGCAACGATCTGATCGCCAGGCTGCAGTTCGTTCACAAAAACATCCGGTAGCGAAAGCAATTCGTCGATCACCAGATCATCGGTTGCACGACCGTTATACAAAACAAGCCCCGCAAAGATCAGAATGGCCGAGATAAAGTTAAACATCGGCCCTGCAACCACAGTCGCGGCGCGCGCCCATAGCGGTGCGCCGTGCATCGTGCGGCGGCGTTCTTCGGCGGTCATTGTGCGGACGGCCGCGCCGTCTTTGCCGCTGGCGGCATCGGCATCGCCCAGAAATTTGACATATCCACCCAGGGGCAGCGCTGCGACCTGCCATTTTGTGCCGCGTTTGTCGTGGCGGGAAAACAGAACCGGGCCAAACCCGATCGAGAAGACCTCGGCATGGATACCGCACCAGCGCCCCACGATATAGTGGCCGTATTCGTGGATCGCGACGATGATGGACAGTGCAATCACAAAGAAGACGATCACATGCGTCAAACTGCCGAAGCTTGCGATCAAACTGGTTAAATCCATCTAAACTGCTCCTTATCGCGCACGGATGATCTCATCTGCCCGCACCCGAGCCAAATGGTCCGTTTGCAGCACATTATCAAGGCTTATTTCGTTATTTATAAGGCTCTGCTCGGCAAACAATTTGTCCAACGTGGCGTCAACGACCTGAGCCATCTGCAGAAATCCGATTTCGCCTGCGATGAACCCGTCAAGCGCGCGTTCCTTGGCCGCGTTGAAGGCCGCGCCTGACAGACCGCCGGTTTCCATCACATTGCGCGCCAGACGCAGGGCGGGATACCGCGCATCTTCGGGCGCGCGGAAGGTCAGTGCGCCGATCCGGGCCAGATCAAGCCGTTCGACAGGCAGGTGCTTGCGATCCGGCCAGTGCAGGGCAAAACCGATGGCGTGGCGCATATCGGGCGGGCCGATATGGGCCATCAGGGCGCCATCGCGGAACCCAACCAGCGCGTGGATCAGGCTTTCGGGGTGGATAACCGTTTCGATCTGATCGGGCGTGACGCCGAAAAATTCTTTGGTCTCAATCAGTTCAAGCGACTTGTTGAACATGGACGCACTGTCGATCGTGATGCGCTGCCCCATGTCCCAATTCGGATGGTTAGACGCCTGCGCCAAGGTCGCCTTTGACAGCTTTTCCAGCGGCCAGTCGCGGAAGGCCCCGCCCGAAGCTGTGATGATGATGCGTTCGACGGCGGCAATGTCTTCGCCGACAAGGGCCTGAAAAACCGCCGAATGTTCGCTGTCGACCGGTAAGACTGTGGCGCTGTTCCGACGTGCGGTTTCCATCAGCAGCGGTCCGGCTGTCACCAGCGATTCCTTGTTGGCCAGCGCAAGCGTACTACCCTGTTCCAATGCGCACAGCCCGGGTTTCAGACCCGCTGCCCCAACGATGGCAGACATGATCCAATCGGCGGGCCGCGTGGCTGCGTCCTCTAACGCCTGTTCACCACTGGCCGCTTCGATCCCGGTGCCCGCAAGGGCCTGTTTCAGATCGGCCAGGCAATCATCGTAAGCGGTGACTGCGATTTCGGCGCGTAAGGCTTTGGCATCGCTGGCCAATTGCGCAATGTTGCGTCCGCCCGTCAGAGCTACGACATCATAGTCATCCGGCGCGCGGCGGATCAGATCAATGGTATTTTGCCCGATTGATCCCGTGGCCCCGAATATGGTGATCTTGCGCTTCAGAACCGCACCTCTGGAATATCGACGACCAGTGCCACGAGCAGCATGACCAACGACGCCCCCAAAAGCCCGTCAAATCGGTCAAACAATCCGCCGTGGCCGGGGATCAGGGTTGAGCTGTCTTTCACATTCATCCGCCGCTTTAGTGCGCTTTCGGCAATATCGCCCATTTGGCTGGCAAAGGACAGGGCCACCGAAATCCACGGCAGGTCAGGCCCGGCATTGGTGAAACCCAGAAAGATGAACCCGATCGCGGCAGACGATACCCAGCCCGCAATGGTGCCCGACCAGGTTTTCTTGGGGCTGACTGCGGGCCAGAACTTTGGCCCCCCGATCAGACGCCCCGCGAAATACCCGAAGACATCTGTGGCAATCACGACCAACACCAGCCAGAACAGCCACAAAACGCCGTAGTTTTCGCGGAAGGTCACCAGTCCCCAGCCTGCGATTACAATGGCCAGAGCAAAGCAGAAATACGTCAGGCGTTCACGCGGCATGATGGCCGCGCCGATCAGGGCAGGCACAAACAAAAGTGACAGGATCAGACCGGTCTGTTCGGTCGCCAGAAGGCCCGACAGCACACTTGCGGTCAGCGCGGCCAGAAGCATACCGTGGGTCGGTGCATCCAGCCGGATCATCAGCGTCAGTTCCCAAATCATGACGGCCGTGACGAAAACCGCCAGCATCTGAAACCAGATACCCCCAAACCAGATGCCAGCCACACCAATCAGCGCCATGACTGCGCCATAGACCATCCGGTCTTTCAGATCGCCCCACTTGGGATTATTGGTCATGTGTTAACTGCGCCAAACCTACGGTCGCGTTGAGAATAGTTGTCAATCAGGCCGGCAAATTCATGAGCACTGAAATCGGGCCAGAGTGTATCGATAAATTCATATTCCGCATAGGCCGACTGCCACAGCAGAAAGTTTGATATCCGTGCCTCGCCACTGGTGCGGATGACCAGATCGGGATCGGGCAGAACATAGGTGTCCAGAAAGCGCGCCAGCGTTTCATCATTGACATCTTTGGGGTCAAGCCGACCTGCCGCCACTTCGTAAGCCAGGCGTTTGGTTGCGCGCGCGACCTCATCCCGGCCGCCGTAATTCAGCGCGATGGTCAGGTGAACCTTGTCGTTGTCAGCGGTCAGCAGTTCAAGTTCATCCATCAGCGTGACAAGTTTATCATCCAGTTTGATCCGGTCGCCTATGAACCGGACCCGCACGCCCTCTTCAAACAGGGCGTGGGCCTCACGCTGGATATAACGGCGGAAAAGGCTCATCAGGCCCGCGACTTCGGTCTGGGTTCGTTTCCAGTTTTCGGTCGAGAAGGCAAAGATCGTCAGGTACTTCACACCCAGATCGGGACAGGCTTCGACAATTTCACGCACGCGTTTCGCCCCGGCGTGGTGCCCGAACAGCCGCGGGCGACCCCGTTGCGTGGCCCAACGGCCGTTGCCATCCATGATGATGGCCACATGATGCGGACCCGTCTGCGAAAGATCTTTGGCCATACCAGGGCCCTTTCCGGCAAAAACGCCTATACTTGCATGATTTCGGACTGTTTGGTTTCAAGGGCCTGATCGACGGCTGCAATCATCTTGTCGGTCAGATCCTGCACTTCACCTTCCCAAAGCTTCTGGTCATCTTCCGATAATCCATCGGCCTTGGCTTTCTTGATCTGATCCATACCATCACGGCGCACGTTGCGAATGGCCACGCGGGCGCTTTCAGCATATTGCGCGGCGACCTTGGTCAGTTCGCGGCGGCGTTCTTCGTTCAACTCGGGGATCGGCAACATTATGATTGTACCGTTCAGCTGCGGGTTGATGCCAAGGCCACTTTCGCGGATTGCCTTTTCAACCTTGCCGACCAGACCCTTGTCCCACACATTCACGGTCACCATCCGGGGTTCAGGGACGTTTACAGTGCCCACCTGATTGATCGGCGTCGGGCTGCCATAGGCATCGACCATCACGGGTTCCAGCATACTGGCCGACGCACGCCCCGTCCGAAGCGAGGCAAATTCCGTCCGCAGGGCGGCCATTGCCCCATCCATCCGACGCTGAAGGTCATCTGTATCCAGTTCAAAATCGTCCGACATCGCGCACCTCTTTTTCTTGTCTTACTTTGGGTTTTGCTTCCTATAGCGTCAGCCATGGACCCTTGTATAGGTGCCTTCGCCAGCCAGAATGCCCCGGAAACCGCCGGGTTCATGCAGTGAAAATACAATTATAGGAATATGGTTGTCGCGCGCCAAAGCAATGGCCGAGGCATCCATGACGCCCAGATGTTGCTGAAGCACCTCATCATAGGTGATCGCCTCATACCGTTTTGCGTCGTCGTGTTTCTTGGGGTCTTTGTCATAAACGCCATCGACCTGCTTGCCCATAAAGATCGCCTCGCAACTCATCTCGGTCGCGCGCAGGGTGGCGGCGGTGTCAGTGGTGAAATAGGGGTTGCCGGTGCCGGCGGCAAAGATGCAGACGCGTTTCTTTTCCAGGTGACGAACGGCGCGGCGTCGGATGTAGGGTTCGCAGACCTGATCCATCGGGATCGCGCTGATGACACGGGTGTGGATGCCCAACCCTTCGAGTGAACTTTGCATGGCAAGGGCATTCATCACCGTGGCCAGCATGCCCATGTAATCCGCTGTCGTGCGCTCCATCCCCTGCGCGCTCCCCTGAAGGCCGCGGAAGATATTGCCGCCGCCGATGACCATACAGATTTCAACGCCCAGATCGTGAACCGATTTGACCTCTTCCGCGATCCGCAGGACGGTTGGGGGATGCAGGCCAAAGCCCTGATCCCCCATCAAGGCCTCGCCCGATATTTTCAGAAGAACGCGATTGAATTTCGTTGCCGTCTGTCCATCTGATGCGTCCATGCCTGCTGCCCCCGAAGCCACCTTTGCGTTGCGCTGCAAAATGTCGTAAATGCGCCCAAGGTTCAATGATCAAAGACGTGGTGCGCAAAAAGATGTTTATGGCTGCACAAAAACTGCACGCATGCCGCGTCCGGGCATTCATATAAGCTGTTGTCGATTATCGATAAAATCTCGCCCGAGTTGCCTGTTCTGATTGCAGGGCCAACGGCTGCTGGAAAATCGGCCCTGGCGCTTGAGATCGCTGCCCGCCAAGGCGGGCGGATCATCAATGCCGACGCCTTGCAGGTCTTTTCGAATTGGCACATTCTGACAGCCCGCCCCACGTCTGATGACATGGCCCAGGCTGATCATGCGCTTTACGGCCATATCGACCCTGGCGCGGACTATTCCGTGGGGCATTGGTTGCGTCAGGTACAGCCCCTTTTGAGCAGTGACCAACGGCCGATCATTGTGGGGGGGACGGGACTTTATTTCAAAGCCCTGACCGAAGGGCTGGTTGATATTCCCGCCACACCGGCCAAGATCCGGGCGCAGGCCGACCGCAAGATGGCCACCGAAGGACGCGAGGCCATGCTGGCCGAACTTGATACTGAGTCGGCAAAACGCATCGATAAGCTAAATCCAATGCGCGTCCAGCGTGCGTGGGAAGTTTTCAAAACAACAGGAAGGGGAATTGTCACATGGCAAGACATAACACCTGCGCCATTTTTACCACTATCACAAACGCAACCTATCGTCACAAACGCGAACAAAGACTGGCTGAACCAGAGAATTGTTCACCGATTTGACCATATGTTGCAAAATGGTGCCATCGAGGAAGCGCGGCAAAACATGCCCCACTGGGACCCCTCAGCGCTTTGGGCACGGGCCATCGGCGCACCCGAACTGATTGCTTATTTACAAGGAAAAATGTCACTGGATCAGGCCCGTGAAGCGGCCATAATTTCGTCCCGACAGTATGCGAAAAGACAGCGAACCTGGTTCCGCGCACGGATGCAGAAATGGCAATCTTACGCTTGCCCGCTTTCCCCACCGTAATGCGGACTTGAAATGCGTCCGCCGTCTTTTCAAAAAGATGGGGTGCGAGCGAGAGTTGGGATAAACCTGTGGTTTCAAACGAGACACTAGATCAGATCCAGATCATTCCCTTGGCCAATATAGCCAAGCGCGAGGCATGGCGTACGGCCTTGCCCCATAGTGAAAAGCAGCATGTGCTGGTTTGGACAACGCGCGGTCAGGGACGGATCACGCTGGCCGGGCGGCGCAGCGGTTTTGGCGTGCACAACGCGATCTTTGTCCCCGCAGGCACCATGTTCGCTTTAGAGCTGATGAACGGCACATTCGGTTCGGTCATCTTTTTACCTGCTGATGAACGGATGGGGCTGCCCGAAGCGCCGGTCCACTTGCGCATACGAGATGTCGCCGCGCAGAAGCAATTTTCGACCCACCTGGAAAACCTGCAGCGCGAACTGGCTGACGAAGGTCCGGGGCGCAATCGTGCGGCGTTTGCCCATGCCGCGCTGCTTGGCGTTTGGCTGGAACGTCAAAGCGGCGAAGAACCCGGCGCACAATACAACGACGCCGCCACGCGATTGGTCGCCCGCTATACCGATCTGATCGAACATCTCTTTCCCACACATCACGGTGTGCGGCATTACGCGACAGCCCTTGGCGTGACAGCAACGCATCTGACACGGGTCTGCAATCAGGTCAGCGGCAAGCCCGCGTCCCAAGTGCTGAACGAACGGGTCATGTACGAAGCACGCCGCCTTTTGCGTGACACCAAAGAACCCGTTGGTCAGATTGCAAAAAATCTTGGGTTTTCAACCCCTGCTTACTTTACACGGGCGTTTCAGAACCACTCTGATCTGACCCCATCGGCCTATCGCAGCGCAAAACACATCTGATCCCTGACCGACTGACGGTCGGATCACGACATCCGAGGCCCGCAGGTTATCGGATTCATTCCTTTTTCCAAAGTGTTCAAATTTTGTTATTTCCGGTTGCGTTCGGCGTCGGTGTCGTTTTTGTTATAGGCAAATGCCGCTTTTAGACTTTGAAATGGCGAAAGCGGACATTGACGCAGCGGATAATCTGGTGCCGAATAACCGTCAACCGATGAAAGCGCCCCAAAATGATTGCGGTGACGTGATCGGACGACAAAAATGATAAGACACTCGTGTCACAGGGAGAATACGATGACGCAACCGACCCTAACTGGTAAACCAATGCATCCGGCCGTTAAGATGTATGCCGACGAGGCAAAAGCCGGCAAGCTGAGCCGTCGTGAATTTCTAAGCCGTGCGACAGCACTTGGGGTGACGGCAACTGCGGCCTATGGATTGATCGGCGCCAGTGCCCCCGCCAAGGCGGCAGCGCACGCGCAACAGGGCGGCACTCTTCGTATTCAGATGGATGTGCGCCCGCTGAAAGACCCGCGCACCTATGACTGGCCCCAGATTTCAAACATCAGCCGCGGATGGTTGGAGTATCTTGTGACCTATACGCGCGATGGCGCGTTTGAACCCGCCCTGCTTGAGGGATGGGAAGTCAACGATGATGCGACCGAATACACACTTCGCGTTCGGCCCGGCGTCAAATGGAACAACGGCGATGACTTCACGGCCGAGGACGTGGCAGTGAACTTCGAAAGATGGTGCGACAAGACGGTTGAAGGTAATTCGATGGCCGCCCGTATGAATACTCTGGTTGATCCTGCGACCAACAAGGCCATCGAGGGCGCGATTACGGCTATCGATCCGCTGACTGTACGCCTCAGCCTGCCCAACCCCGATATCACGATTATTCCGGGCCTGTCGGACTATCCGGCAGCGGTTGTTCACCCGTCGTTCGACAACGGCAACCCTATGGATAACCCAATCGGCACGGGCCCCTATCTGCCCGCGGAATATGAAGTTGGCGTCAAGGGCGTTCTGGTTAAAAACCCCGATCACGAATGGTGGGGCGAAGGTGCGACGCTGGATCGTGTTGAATATATCGATTACGGCACCGATGCATCCTCTTGGGTTGCTGCAGCTGAATCTGGTGAAATCGACATGCTGTATGAAACAGTGACCGATTTTGTCGATATCATGGATGCCATCGGATGGAACAAGTCCGAGGTCGGAACGGCGAACACCATCGTCATTCGCCCCAATCACAACGCTGAAGTGAATGGCGTGAAGCCCTATGAAGACGCCCGCGTGCGGCGCGCATTGCAACTGGCAGTCGACAACGCCGTCTGCCTGGAACTGGGTGTGGCCGGACTGGGCACGGTGGCTGAAAACCACCACGTCGCCCCGATCCATCCTGAATATGCCGAAATCCCACGCGTACCCCATGACCCCGATCAGGCACGCGCCCTGATGGAAGAGGCCGGGATGGCGGATTATGAACACGAACTGATTTCGATCGACGATGACTGGCGCAAGAACACCACCGACGCTGTGGCGGCGCAGTTGCGCGATGCGGGCATCAACGTCACCCGCACGATCCTGCCGGGCAATACGTTCTGGAACGACTGGACGAAGTATCCGTTCAGCTCGACCGACTGGTCCGGTCGCCCCTTGGGTGTGCAGGTTTTGGCGCTGGCTTATCGCTCAGGCGAGGCCTGGAATGAAAGCGGCTTTTCAAGTGAAGAGTTTGACGCCAAACTGGCCGACGCCATGGCAATTGCCGATGCTGACAGCCGCCGCGAGGTGATGGCAGAACTGCAGCAGATCATGCTGGATGAAGGCGTCACGCTGCAGCCATACTGGCGGTCGATCTATCGCCACTACACCGATGATGTTCTGGGCGCTGAAATGCACCCAAGCTATTTCATCAACCCGGCAGATCTGGCGTTGAAAGCCTAAAAATCATCGGGGCCAGCGATTTATATGCTGGCCCCAGTTTATTACGGTCATCGCATTGTGCATTGCTGAAAATGTGTTTTGATCTTTAAAGACCGCCCCTTGGCGGGATAAAAAACAGGGACCGGAATGATACTGTTCATCCTGCGCCGCATCGGCGTTATGATCCTGACGGCAATCTGTCTGACAATGATTGTCTTCTCACTGACCAACCTGCGCCCCAATCTGGAAAAAATTGCAAGAACAGAAGCTGGATCGCGTATCACGGACGAACAGGTCGACACATGGCTTGAGGCGCGCGGCTATCTGGAACCGATGCCCCTGCGCTATGGGCAATGGCTGGGCGTCGTACCGGGTTGGACCACAACGGCCGAGGATGGAACGGTATCAGGCTATTGCAATCCGGCGGGCACCGCGCCTGAGGATGCAGTGAGATACTGCGGGATTATACAGGGTGACTGGGGCTATTCCCGGTCGTCACGCGAAGAGGTGCTAGACGTGCTGGTCCGTCGATTGGAGGCAACTGGCGTTCTTATGTTTTGGGTCTTGGTCGTTATGATCCCCTCTGCCCTGATCATCGGCATTCTTGCCGGAATGCGGGAGGGTTCAAGAACTGACAGAACATTGTCAACTGCTTCAATTGCAGCCACAGCAACCCCTGAATATGTTTCGGCCGTGCTGTTTATTGCTCTTTTCGCCTCGTCAAGCTACGGTCTTTCCCCTGTTCTACGGGAATGGGGGCTGATAGATCGGAGTATTTTTTTATCCGGCTCGGCACGCAGTGCATATAGTCAAGGCCCAACATTAATGAATTTCACGTTGCCTGTTTTAACTATGGCACTTTATGGCATGGGCTACATCGCCCGCATGACCCGCGCCTCGATGGCCGAGGTTATGACGTCGCAGTATATCCGCACCGCCCGGCTAAAGGGTCTAAATTTCCGCGCGATCGTCGTCAAACATGCGCTGCGCAACGCCTTGATTGCACCCTTTACAGTGATCATGCTGCAAATCCCGTGGCTTTTGACCGGAGTTGTAATTGTCGAGACAATCTTCAGCTATCCAGGCTTTGGCGCAACGCTGGTCGATGCCGCCTCAAACAACGACATCGAGTTACTGATGGGTATCTCAGTCATCGCTGTGCTGGTCGTTTTGACCACGCAATTGATTTCTGATGTGGGTTACGTCCTGCTGAACCCACGCATAAGAATATCATAAAGAGGACCGGCAGATGGAACCGATTGGCTGGATTGAAATCATCACACGTCTGCTCGCGCAGCTTACGCCTGTCTTGATAACCCTTGCCGCACTGCTTGCGATTTCATTTCTTTTCAAACGCAAACTTGGCCTCTACGGCAAGCTTTATGATAGCTGGATTGGCATAATCGGCTTCACGCTTGTTATGTTCTGGGTTTTCACCGGACTGTTTGGCGCTTTTGATCTGATCATGACGCATGATCCGTTGAGCATACCGGGAGATCAGATTGAGGCACGAAGACTGCAGAACGCTCTGCCCGGGACGCCTTTCACAGCTAATAGCGGCGAGTACCCCTACTATCTTCTGGGCGGAGATCATCAGGGGCGCGACGTATTTTCAAGGATGGTAGACGGCGCCTGGACGGTCATTCTAATTGCACCCTGCGCAACATTGTTTGCATTCATGGCGGGTATTATCCTTGGACTGCCAGCAGGCTACTATGGCGGACGGCTGGATACAGTGCTGACATTTCTGGCCAACCTTGTATTGTCATTTCCTGTCATCCTGCTGTTCTACTTACTGGTCACACCCGAAATAACAGACTCAGCTTTACCGCGTGTCATGGCTGGAATACTTTTTCTGTTCCCAATCATCTTTCTGATCATATTGCTGAATTCCCGTTTCTACACTCAACCAACAAAGCGAAATATTCTGCTTGCTGTTACGGTTTTGTTTGGCGGTTGGATATATCTGGGAACAGCTTGGAATGCCGATCCTCTGGGTGTGATTGTATTTCCGGCCAATATTCTGATCGTATTTGTTGCAGTTGTCTTCGTTAACTCGCCGACGGTGTTTCGTATTGTACGTGGTCTAACATTCGACATCAAAACACGCGACTATGTGGCGGCGGCTCAAACACGAGGAGAGGGCAATTGGTACATTATGTTGTGGGAAATCCTGCCCAATGTCCGCGGCCCACTGATCGTCGATTTCTGCCTGCGCATCGGTTACACAACGATCCTTCTTGGAACATTGGGCTTTTTCGGCTTGGGCCTGTCGCCCGAGAGCTCAAATTGGGGTGCCACCATAAGTGCGGGTAGCGATCTACTTCGTCGTGCGGCGCACCCAGCCGTCGTGCCTGCCCTGGCACTGCTGACACTGGTTTTGGGACTGAACATGCTGGCGGACGGATTGCGCGAAGAAAGTCTGAAAGACTGATGCGGCGCGGATACAAGAGTGAAAGGATAATCTGATGGCAAAATGGGACTATGACGGCCCGATCCTTGAGATTGACAGCCTGTCCATTTCATTCTTCACCCGTCTTCGGGAAATTCCGGCCGTCATGGATTTTTCCTGCGTCGTGCAACCGGGCGAGGCGATGGGACTGGTCGGCGAATCCGGCTGCGGTAAATCCACCGTTGCCCTTGGCGTGATGCAGGACCTTGGCGTCAACGGCAAGGTCGTTGGCGGATCGATCAAGTTCAAGGGCCGTGAACTGACCGAGATGAGCGATGAAGAGCTGCGCGACCTGCGCGGGTCCGAAATTGCGATGATCTATCAGGAACCCATGGCCAGCCTGAACCCCGCGATGAAGATCGGCAAACAGCTGATCGAGGTGCCAATGATCCACGAAGGCGCGTCAAAGAAAGAGGCCTGGGATCTGGCCTTGCAAGTGGTGGCCGACGTGGGTTTACCCGATCCTGAACGCATTATGAAAAGCTTTCCGCATCAGTTGTCTGGCGGTCAGCAGCAGCGCATCGTGATTGCGATGGCGTTGATGTCAAAGCCATCCTTGCTGATTTTGGACGAACCGACGACGGCGCTGGATGTGACGGTCGAGGCCGGGATCGTGGAACTGGTCAAGGAATTGGGCAAGAAATACGGCACGTCGATGCTGTTTATCAGCCACAACCTTGGGCTGGTCCTGGAAACCTGCGACCGCATTTGCGTGATGTATTCGGGTGAGGCCGTCGAAACGGGGTCCGTCGCGGATGTATTCGACAAGATGCAGCACCCCTATACGCAGGCGCTGTTCCGATCGATCCCCCTGCCCGGTGCCGACAAAAACGCGCGGCCCCTGATCGCCATTCCGGGCAACTTCCCCCTGCCCCACGAACGCCCGCCGGGCTGTAACTTCGGCCCGCGCTGCGATTATTTTGAGGAAGGCCGCTGCAACGCACAGGACATTTCCATGCACACCGTGCCGGGCGATGACCGCCACGCAACACGCTGCCTGAAGTTTCAGGAAATCGACTGGGATGAACCCCCCATTCTTAGCGACAAAAAAGAAAAATCCGACATGGGCGATGTGGTCGTCAAAGTCGATCAGCTGAAAAAATACTATGAAATTGGCGGGAAAGGCATGTTCGGCGGCGGACAACCCCGTGTCGTCAAAGCCAATGAAACGTTAAGTTTTGAAGCGCGTGAAGGCGAAACGCTGGCAATCGTGGGGGAATCTGGCTGCGGCAAGTCGACCTTTGCCAAGGTGCTGATGGGGCTGGAGACGGCGACTGAAGGGCAGATTCTGATCGACAATAAGTCCATCCAGGATATCCCGATTGAATCGCGCGACACCAAGACCATCGCCGATGTTCAGATGGTGTTTCAGAACCCGTTCGACACGCTGAACCCGTCGATGACAGTGGGTCGCCAGATCATCCGGGCGCTTGAGATTTTTGGCGTTGGTAAAAATACAGCTGAACGACGTGATCGCATGCTGCAATTGCTTGATCTGGTCAAGCTGCCCCGCGCCTTTGCCAACCGGATGCCACGGCAGTTGTCAGGCGGTCAGAAACAGCGCGTGGGGATAGCCCGCGCCTTTGCCGGTGACGCGCGAATTGTTGTTGCCGATGAACCCGTGTCGGCGCTGGATGTGTCGGTTCAGGCCGCTGTGACCGACCTGTTGATGGAAATCCAGCGTGAACATAAGACGACACTTCTCTTTATTTCCCATGATCTTAGTATCGTGCGATACTTGTCTGATCGGGTGATGGTGATGTATCTGGGCCATGTCGTGGAACTGGGCACAACAGCACAGGTCTTCAGCCCGCCCTATCATCCCTATACCGAGGCACTGCTGTCTGCGGTGCCGATTGCCGACACGAAGATCAGCAAGAAGCGGATCGTGCTGGAAGGCGACGTGCCCTCGGCCGTGAACCCGCCACCCGGCTGCCCGTTCCAGACCCGCTGCCGCTGGAAAACGCGCGTCGATGGGAATTTGTGTGAAACAGAAATGCCGCCCATGCGCGCGCTGGCGGATGGGCATCAGATGAAATGTCACCTAAGCGATAAAGAGCTAAGCGAGATGGAGCCGGTCATCGAGCTGGCCGCCGAATAGGCGCTTTTTCTGACGGCTGACTTCGGGCACGCTAGGGGCACGGAGTATGACAGCCAGATGACCGATGATTTGGACAAGACCCCAAAACAAAAACGCTTTCCAAGCGGCTGGTGGGCCTTGCCTGCAGTGATCGTAGGGCTGTTGGTGTGGGGCGCGGCTATTCTGATGATTGTCCGCTAACTCTCACCCCCCATAAATCACTTTTACGTAATTTTGTGTCTCGCGAAACGGGGGGATGCCGCCATGTTTCTTGACGGCTCCGGGACCAGCGTTATAGGCCGCCAGGGCCATACGCCACGACCCGAATTCGTCGTATTGCATCCGCAGATAGCGCGCGCCACCGTCCAGATTTTCCTTGGGATCATGGGGATCAACCCGCAGCATCCGGGCTGTCTGAGGCATCAGTTGTGCCAGGCCAATCGCCCCTTTGTGCGAAAGTGCGTTGGATTTCCAGGCGCTTTCCTGCTGAACCAGTCGCAAAAACAGATCCTCGGGCACGCCATGGCGGCGGGCGGCGGAACGTGCCATGTCCAGATACGGGCCGCGATATTTGCCCGTGTAGCGCAAGGCCGTTCCGGTCGGTATCGCAACCCGGTCAGGCTGCAGCCGGACCGAATTCGCATACTGTGTGGCGGCCCGGCGGTCCAACACATCGGTTTGCGATTTGAACAGGCCAGCCCGCGATTTTGATGACAAAACGCCATCATTGGCGAAAAGAGGGCCGGAGACGAATAAACAAAAACCAAACAAAAGAAATATAAAGGAACGCATGGGTATTCCTCTTTGGTGGATCGGCTGCAATATATGCATTTATGACGGCAAGGCCAGACATGAAGCTTATTTTAATTCCTGTCGGCAAATGATGTACTGTCGCACAGCATAAAGATTCGGCAGGAGGATGTCATGGCAGGTTCGGTTAACAAGGTCATTCTGATAGGCAATCTGGGTCAGGACCCCGAAGTGCGGACATTTCAGAATGGTGGCAAGGTGTGCAATCTTAGCGTGGCGACCTCGGAAACATGGAAAGATCGCAACACCGGCGAACGACGCGAACGGACTGAATGGCATCGGGTGGCAATCTTTTCAGAACCCTTGGCGCGGGTGGCCGAGCAGTATCTGAAAAAGGGGTCCAAGGTTTATATCGAAGGCCAGTTGGAAACCCGCAAATGGCAAGATCAGAATGGTCAGGATCGCTATTCAACCGAGGTCGTGCTGCGCCCCTATAAGTCCGAGCTAACGATGCTGGATGGTCGCGATGGCGGTGGCGGCGGTGGCTATGTCAGCAACCAGCAGTCCGGTGGCGGCTATGGTGGCGGCCCGCAGGATAGCTACGGCAGCCCGGCCCCTGCAAACACTGATCTGGACGACGAAATTCCGTTCTAATACACGGAAGCTAACGCGCGTCATCCAGCACGGCTTTGACAAGTGCTGGATCGACGTCTGCGGTCACAAAGGCATCACCGATTTCGCGCAGCAAGACAAAGCGCAACTGGCCTGCGACTACCTTTTTGTCCTGCCCCATCAGCTCAACCAATTTGTCAGATGTGGGCAGATCACCTGGGATATCGCTTAGATCGACCTTCATACCCATGGCCCGCAGATGCGCCCGCAAACGGCCTGGGCTTTCCTGACTGCAAAGACCCAGACGGGCCGACAGGTCTGTTGCCAGGGCGCAGCCGATCGCGACACCCTCGCCATGCAGAAGCCGGTCTGAATATCCGGTTGCGGCCTCAAGCGCGTGGCAAAAGGTATGGCCCAGGTTCAATAGGGCACGGTCACCCTGTTCGGTTTCATCACGGGCGACGATGTCAGCTTTCATCTGGCAGCACCGCTTTATAGCCGCACCTCGGGCCGCAGTGTCGCCAAGCGCCATATCGGGGCCGTTCTGTTCAAGCCATTCGAAGAAATCAGCGTCCCCCAACAGCCCGTATTTCACGACCTCGCCATATCCCGCCAGAAAGGCGCGCCTTGGCAGGGTCTGCAGGATATCGATGTCGATCAACACCAGTGACGGCTGATGAAACGCGCCGATCAGGTTCTTGCCCTGCGGTGCGTTGATGCCGGTTTTTCCCCCGACCGAGCTGTCGACCTGCGCCAGAAGGGTCGTCGGGATCTGAACAAAACGCACACCACGGCGCAGAACAGCTGCAGCAAAACCTACCAGATCGCCGATGACGCCACCGCCCAGCGCCACAACGATATCCTGCCGTTCAACTTTCTGGTCCAACAGCCATTCCACGGTGCGTGTAAACTGCGGCCAGCCTTTTGTTTCTTCACCAGCCGGCAGGGCCAAAGCTGTCATTTCGATGCCGTCCTGGGCCAATGCATTTCCCAAGGTATAAAGATGCAAGGCCGCGACTGTTTCATCAGTGATCACGACCACACGCGGGCGCGTCAGAAAGGGCTTGATCACCTGACCCGCTGCCTTCAGCAATCCTGACTGGATCAGAATATCGTAGGACCGATCGCCCAGATCCACATTCACCTTATCCATCATTGCACTGTTTCCAATACATCTTTTCGGGTCAACAAAACCTGTTCGACGGCTTTGGCCATATCCTCGATCTCGAACTCGGGGCGCGCCTGAACATGCAATTCGGCCAACTGATAGATCGGCTGGCGCTGATGGAAAAGATCGGAAAGCGTCTTATACGGGTCCGCCGTGCGCAACAGCGGGCGGGTGTCCTTGTGGCGCACCCGTTCCCACAGCAAATCCAGATCAGCCCGCAACCAAACTGAAATGCCATGACGCGACATCAGTGCACGATTGCTTTCGCTTAGAAACGCCCCCCCACCCGTCGACAGAATGCCGGGGGTGTCATTCAGCAGGCGATCAATCACTTGCGTTTCCTTCTGACGAAAGAAGCTTTCGCCGTCACGTTCAAAGATTTCAGGGATGGTCATGTTCGACGCCGCGACCATCTCGGCATCGCTGTCGCGGAATGGCACATTCAAACGCGCGGCCAACGCCCGGCCAACCGCCGTTTTACCGGCCCCCATCATCCCGACCAGAACGACGGTTTTTTTCAACTGGTTAATCACAATGACCTCGTGAAATATCGGCACAGGGCCGCTTATGTCTTGCATCATATCTTCAATGGCGTGAAGTTGCCGAAAAGGCCATATATAAAATAGGGGAAATCGGTCCATCAGAGGCCGATATCAGGCAGGCAAGCGGGGACAAGGACAAGAGCCATAATGATAGGGCGCATTTTCAAATATATTGGATACCTTGTGGTGCTGGGTTTTCTGGCATTGGTCGCGTATGCTTATCTTGGACCTTTTCTGGGCGCAGATTTCAGCCCCGAACAGGTCGAGGTGACAAAACCGGTAACGCTGGATGTTGATTAGAGCCCTATGCGCAACTGCCCTGATGACGACGACGGCTCTGGCCGAGGCACCGTTGTCGGCCATTGACTGGCTGTCTGACAGTTTGGCCGCGCCACCGCCTGAACTGACCAGTGCGACCATCGAACCGCCGGTGACCGATAGCGCCACCATCGAAAACATCACGGTCATGCCTCTGAACCTGCCGACACCGGATGGGGTCGGGCTGCTGCCCGGCACGGTGACGGGCTTGCCCGCGGATCTTTGGGGCGACAGCGATGCGCAGACCTTGTCGCAACTGATCGTTCTGACCCCTACCCCGCGCCTGCCTGCTTTGCAGGATCTGATGCAAATGGTTCTGTTGGCCGAGGTCAACCCGCCAATCGGATCAGGTCCGGAACCACAGCTTTTGTTGGCGCGCGTTGATGCGCTGCTGGACATCGGTGCGATTGAACCGGCCCAGGCCCTGCTGGAACGGGCGGGTGTTGAAAACCCCGATCTGTTTCGCCGCTGGTTCGATCTGGCGCTGCTGACCGGAACCGAAGATATAGCCTGCGAAACCCTGCGCGACCAACCGGGTCTGACGCCCAGCTTTCCTACGCGGATATTTTGCCTGGCGCGCAACGGCGATTGGTCGGCAGCAGCCCTGACACTGGAAACAGGCATTGCACTGGAACAGATCAATCCGTCCGAGGCCGAGCTGCTGATCCAGTTTCTTGAACCGGAAGCCGTTGACGATGTCCTGTCGCTTGCCCCGCAATCACGCATCACACCCTTAGAGTTCCGCATTCGGGAAGCCATCGGTGAGCCGCTGCCTACGGTGCGTTTGCCCCGCGCTTTCGCGGCGTCTGACCTGCGCGCGAACGCCGGATGGAAAGCACAGCTAGAGGCGGCTGAACGCCTGGCCAAGGCAGGTGCGATTTCGGAAAATCAGCTTTTAGGCCTATACAGCGCACGGCGCGCGTCGGCTTCGGGCGGTGTATGGGAACGGGTCCAGGGGATACAGGCCCTTGACCGCGCGCTTGAAAATCGCGACCGCAGCGCCATAGCGACAGCCCTGCCGCAGATTTGGCGTGAAATGCAGAGCGCGGACCTTGAAGTGCCTTTTGCCAGACTGTTTGCAAGTCGGCTTATGAATGTGCGTCTTCTGCCCGAAACCGAAGCCCTTGCACTGCGAATTGCGCTGATCTCACCCATGTATGAAACTGCGGGCAATCGCTTGTCCACGCAAAGCCCGGAGGACCGTTTTTTGGCTGCACTGGCCCGCGGTAATCTTGACGGTATCACGGCACCGACAAACACTGCGGCTGCGATCAAAGACGCCTTTACCGATAATATGCCCCCCGAAAAGTTTCGCGATATGTTGCAAAACGGTCGAATTGGCGAAGCCATCCTGCGCGGCATCGCCTTGCTGGATAAGGGTGCCGGTGGTGATATGGCGCAGGTCACCCAAGGTTTGCAAATTCTGCGGGCCGTCGGGCTGGAAGACGCGGCGCGGCAGGCGTCATTGCAATTGATGCTGCTTGAGCGCGGCTGATGAGCGACCTGAACTGGATTTCAGCATTTATCGAGGCGCAAGCGGCCGAATTGGACATCGCGCACAACACTCAGCTGGCTTATGCCCGTGATTTGAAGGACTTCGCAAATTGGCTTGAACGCCAGCATTCGCAGTTTAAAATAGCTAGCCGGTCCGATGTGGAAGACTATCTGATCGACTGTGACGCGCAGGGGTTATCGCAATCGACACGGGCCAGACGGTTGTCCGCGATCAAACAGCTTTATCGCTTTGCATTTGAAGAAGGCTGGCGCAGTGAAAATCCAGCCATTCAGATCAAGGGGCCAGGGCGCAACAAACGACTGCCCAAGACACTGAGCGAGGCGGATGTCGACCGGCTTTTGCAGACCGTGCGCAGCTTTGGCCGGTCGGAGGCGGACCGGGTGCGTAACACCTGTCTGCTTGAGGTGCTTTATGCGACGGGCATGCGTGTCACCGAATTGGTGTCATTGCCCATTGCGGCCGTGCGGGGCAATCCGAAAATGCTGCTGATCCGCGGCAAGGGCGACAAAGAGCGTATGGTGCCGCTGACCGGAACCGCACGTCAGGCCCTGGCTGATTGGATCAAGCTGTGGGATCAGCAACAGGACAAGGCGCGGGAAAACGGCCGCCCCGTGTCACGCTTTCTGTTTCCATCGGGCGGCAAGACGGGCTATCTTACGCGGACCCGATTTTATCTATTGATCAAAGACTTAGCGGTGGCTGCCGGTGTTTCGCCCAACCTTGTTACCCCCCATACATTGCGGCACGCCTTTGCCACTCATCTTTTGGCCAACGGTGCCGATCTGCGGTCGATCCAGGCACTTCTGGGTCACGCCGATGTCGGCACGACCGAAATCTATACCCATGTTCTGGAAGAACGGTTGAAAGATCTGGTTCTGACGCATCATCCCTTGGCCCAGGACAGCGACAGCGCTTGATTGCCAGTGCTTCAAAGCCCATAACCAGCGCATAACTTGCAAGGTGACACGGAATGGACCCCTCTATCTTCGACGCTTCTTTCTGGATCACATCCGGATCGATTGTTGTATTGCTGATCATGTCAGGCTTTTTCTCGGGCTCGGAAACCGCACTGACCGCTGCGTCACGCGGCAAGCTGCGGACACAAGCCGACAAAGGGTCAAAAGGGGCCGAACGCGCGCTGACCATCACAGAAGATAACGAACGGCTGATCGGTTCGGTCCTGTTGGGCAACAACCTGGTCAATATTCTGGCGGCCTCGCTGGCAACCGCACTGTTCACCCGTGTTCTGGGCGAAGGCGGCGTTGCCGTCGCCACGCTGGTGATGACCCTGTTGGTGTTGATCTTTGCCGAGGTTTTGCCCAAGACCTACGCCATCACCAATGCGGAAAAAGCGGCTTCAAGTGTGGCGGGCGCGATTTCGGTCGTGATTATGCTGTTTGCCCCCATCGTGGGGGCTGTGCGAATGCTGGTGCGCGCCATTCTGGCGGTGTTCGGTGTCAAAACCGACCCGGACAGTCATATCCTGGCAGTGCGGGAAGAAATCGCCGGTGCGCTTCAACTGGGCCACTCCGAAGGTGTGGTCGAAAAAGAGGACCGCGACCGCATTCTGGGGGCGCTGGACCTAAGCGACCGGACAGTAGAAGAGATCATGTTGCACAGGTCGGGGATCGAGATGATCAATGCCGATGATGAGCCCGAAAAGATCCTGTCGCAATGTCTGGAAAGCAATCACACACGGCTGCCGATCTTTCGGGACGAGCCGGAAAATATCGTGGGTGTCATCCATGCCAAGGACCTGCTGCGCGCGATCGATAAGCTGATGCGGGGGCCCGAAGCCTCGCCCAACGCCTTGAAATCATTCAAGGTTACGGATGTGGCAATGAAACCCTATTTCGTACCCGAAACCACAACGCTGGACGATCAGATGCGCGAATTCCTGCGCCGCAGCACCCATTTTGCGCTGGTGGTGGACGAATACGGATCGCTACAGGGGCTGATCACGCTGGAAGATATTCTGGAAGAAATCGTGGGTGAGATTACCGACGAATTCGACCCAGACGCCGAAGAACCGCTGCTGAAATCCTCGGACGGGCATTACATCATCGACGGGTCAATGACGATCCGCGACCTGAACCGCGCAACCGACTGGAACCTGCCCGATGAAGAGGCGAACACAGTGGCCGGGCTGGTCATTCACGAGGCGCAGACGATCCCGACGGTGGGGCAAGTGTTCAGCTTTCACGGGTTCCGGTTCGAGGTCATGGCCCGCGATGCCAATCGGTTGACACAGTTGCGGATCAGGCCGCTTTAAGCTGTTGAAAATAATTTGTAATTTCGGTTCTGACATTGGTCTTGGCGGCGGGGTTTCAGCGTTCTTTTGACCCGTCGCCAAATCCGACGCAACGTCATGAAAGTAAACGCGCCGTGCGTATCGGTTTTGGGCCAAAATAAATGTGCAGACTGCACATTTTTGGTATTTTCGAGATCTTCGACATATGCGTTTGTGACAAAACGTACGTTTCGTACGCAGGTTTATACGATTCCCGGGCGTACAAAACAGGCCGTCAATGCGCCCTTTCCTATCAGACATCTTTAATAAAATGGCGGAATTAACCATTTCCGAGGCCATTAACGCATCATAAATCGCACGGCACGGTGCCAAACTTCGCAACTTTACAAAAATCGAATCGAAAACTTTGCAAGGTTTGCAGCGTTAAGGTTTTGGTAGCAAAATCTGGGACGTCGGTTGAGAGTCCGGAGTGTACGATGCTGCAGTATCACCAAGTGTCTGTCATGCTTTTTGGGGAACGGTGAGGACCCTGAAGGAGACCATGTTGCACGTTTTGGGCCGATTAGTTAATCGTATGTCTGATTGGTTTAGAGGCACAAATACTATGAATGCATTCATACGCTCACCCTTTGGAATAGTGCGAATGCTTCTGTGTGGTTTAGCATTCGGTGTTTTGATTGGTTGCGCCACTTCGCCGGTACAGCGCGACGCAGAGGCGGTTTCATCGGGTGTTGCCTTAATGGCGAACACCGATTCAAACGGCGATGCTTGTATTCTGGACGAGGAATTTAGCGTGAATGGGGTGACTCAGGGCGCACCAGAGTCCATAGTCCTTGACCGACTAGGAGAACCACAAGAGCGGCGACCCATCCCACCTGGCAGCGACCTACCATTTAACAGCATCGTCTATCAGGGATTGATTGTTTATTTATTCCAAAATCAGGTCGCTGAATTAACTATAACCGACCCAGCGTGGCAGAGCCCTTCAGGTTTACGTGTTGGGCTAACGAGGGCCGAACTTATCAATGTTCTGGGCCAGGTACCTGAAATTCGGAGCGACTTACCATCAGAGTTAATATACGAAATTCCACCCTGCCAAGACCAGACACAGGCTGAACTGGCTTGGT
This sequence comes from Pseudaestuariivita rosea, assembly GCF_017592335.1. Classification (GTDB taxonomy): domain Bacteria; phylum Pseudomonadota; class Alphaproteobacteria; order Rhodobacterales; family Rhodobacteraceae; genus Parasulfitobacter; species Parasulfitobacter rosea. The sequence goes on from NZ_JACNMP010000004.1 coordinate 85,338, forward strand.
CATTTCTTATCTTTGTGGACGACAGTGGGACGGTGAAAAAAATAATGCTTCAAGGTGACTGGCCTTGAACCCGTCATCACCGCGGGCAATGTGAATGATCGCAAAGTGTCCCGCAAAATGGACGATATTTACTTACCAAAGCGTCTGTGTACGTCGTTTTTGGGGGACAGCTGACCCGGGGAGGCGAGAGGTCCCGGATCGGGTCCGGGACTGCGCGGGCCGTAGGTTTAGCGCCCCTTGAACAGGCCGCCCAGGATGCCGCGGACGATGCGGCGGCCGGTGGTGCCTTTGAGCTCTTTGATGACCATACCCGTCATCGCCTCGCCAAAGCTTTCGGTTTTGCGGGTTCGGCGTGAGGTCGAGCGGCTGACGCGGGCGCCGGAATAGCGGCGGGCCGAGCGGTATTCGCGTTCGGCCATGGCCAGTTCTTCTTCCTGTGCCTCGGCCTGTTCTGCGGCTTTGGCCGCCGTTTCGGCGCGTTTTTTCAGCATCTCGAAGGCCGACGTGCGGTCCTGCAAGGCCTCATATTTGCCTGCGATGGGGGACATGGCGATGACGCCCTTGCGTTCAAGATCAGTGATCGGGCCCAGTTGCGACGAGGGCGGGCGGATCAGGGTGCGTTCGACGACACCGGGCACGCCCTTCTTTTCCAGCATTGAGGTCACAGCTTCGCCGACGCCGACCTCTCGGATCGTTTTTTCGGTGTCGAAGCGCGGATTTTCACGATACGTTTCGGCCGCAGCGCGCAATTGCTTTTTGTCTTTTGCGGTAAAAGCGCGCAGGGCATGTTGGACGCGGTTGCCAAGCTGGCCCAGGATATCTTCGGGAATATCAGCGGGGTTCTGGGTGATGAAATAGACGCCGACGCCCTTGGACCGGATCAGTCGGGCGACCTGTTCGACCTTGTCGACCAGAGCTTTGGGCGCGTCGTCAAACAGCAGATGCGCTTCGTCAAAGAAGAAGACCAGTTTGGGTTTGTCGGGGTCGCCGACCTCGGGCAGATCTTCGAAAAGTTCTGACAGCAGCCACAGCAGGAAGGTGGCGTATAGACGGGGTGAGGACATCAGTTCGTCAGAGGCCAGAATGTTGATGCGCCCCCTGCCCTGATCGTCGGTCATCATGATGTCGGACAGATCCAGCGCGGGTTCCCCAAAGAGCTTGGCACCCCCCTGATTTTCCAGCACCAGAAGTCGCCGCTGGATGGCCCCGATCGAGGCTTTGGAGACATTGCCATAGCGCAGCCCCAGATCGCTGCCGTTTTCGCCGATCCAGACAAGAAGGGCCTGTAAGTCTTTGAGATCTAACAAAGGCATGCCTTCTTCATCGGCAACGCGGAAGGCGATATTCAGCACACCTTCCTGCGCTTCGGACAGTTCCAGAAGGCGGGAAATCAGCAGCGGGCCCATCTCGGCCACTGTGGTTCGAACGGGGTGGCCGGATTTGCCGAAAAGGTCCCAGAAGGTGACGGGGAAAACCTGATAGGTATAGTCGCCAAACCCGATCTTTTCGGCCCGCGACATGAAAGCATCGTGCAGTTTGAAATCCGCGCTGCCGGGCTTGGCCAGCCCCGACAGATCGCCCTTGATGTCGGCCATAAAGACGGGGACGCCTGCGTTCGAAAAGCCCTCGGCCAGGATTTGCAGGGTGACGGTTTTACCGGTTCCCGTGGCCCCCGCGATCAGACCGTGCCGGTTTGCGTAGCCCAGTTTCAGCGTCTGGTGGTCCGCGTAGTTTTCGCCACCACCGCCCACGAAAATAACGTCACCCATACCGATCCCCCATAAACGTCGTTTTACAGATTTGAAGAATTACAGCTTTGCAGCAAAAAGCGCCAGTCTTGATCAAATCACCGTTAGGACAGCGCTTCTGCCGCAAAACATCGTTAAAACTATATTGACCTATGCGACGAAAGTGCCTAGCATTGACATAATACTAAGTCGGCCTGTCCGACAGGGAGAGAACTTGATCAGAAAAAGGGTTCCTTGGGGGCCCTTTTTCTATTTTTGTCTCACGGCAATTTTACGCCGTTTGGTACGGTGATTGGGCCTGACTCTGCAAAAGGGTCGTGCTAACAGCGTGAACAAAGAAAGAGGCAAGAAAACGATGATCAAGCTGAATGTTCTGAAAGCTGTTGGTGTGGCCTGCGTTCTGGCGCTGCCGGCCTTTGGACAAGAGACGACGAATGAGGTGGCGCCCGAGGCCCCTGCCGAGCAGCCGGTGGATGGGCTGCAAATGGGCGAAGAGGTCACGCCAGGTGATCAGGTCGGGTCAACCTTTATCAAGGCCGAGTTTAACGACTGGGTGATACGCTGCGTCCGCCTGCCGCAGGACCGCGAAGCTTGCGAGTTGCATCAGACCTTGGAAGATGACTCCGGCAATTCTGTCGCCGAGGTCAATATGTTGCCCCTCGAAGAAGGCCAACGCGCGCGCGCTGTTATCAATTTTATGGCCCCGCTAGAGACATTGTTGACCGAAGGGGTGACCATATCGATTGATGGCGCTGCGGCGCGGCGCTATCAGTTCAAGCAATGTGCACAGATTGGTTGTCTAGCGCAGTTTGGCATTGACGAAGACTACATCAACAGTCTGAAAGCGGGCAATGCAGCACGTGTGCGTATCGTTCCAGCTGTAGCACCGGATCAGGAAGTTGTTCTGAACCTGTCTCTGAGCGGGTTTACAGCGGCTTTCAACGAGATGGATAAGATCGTCAACACAGAAGAACCCGCACCGCCACCACAGTAAGCTGATTGCGACGCAATAGCCCAATCAATAGTCTTACCGATAGTAGATATCGCGCCCGATATCGATGCATTCGTATTTTCCGGAATCGGATGCAGCGCGCGCAGCAGTGAATGCTTGTAGGAGAAGAAATTGAAATGCGGATTAAAGGTATAAAGCGCCTCGCGTTCGCGCGGGACGACGATGATCAACCGCTTTTTCGCAACACTGCGCAATTCAGCCAGGGCGACGCGGTATTCCAGAATATGTTCGATGACGTGGGTGCAGATGGCCGTGTCAAAGGCGTTGTCTTTAAACGGTAAATCCTCGATGTGGGCGGCGACATAATTCACGCGGTCCAGGCTTTTGGCGTCTTCGATCACGAAATCGACGCCGGTCATTTCCTTGATATCATCGCGTTTGTCCGCAATCCGCATCAGCAGCGCACCCGTGCCGCAGCCGACATCGCAAACGGTATCGCCCACGATATCTGCGGTGATCTTGTCGATGCAGCCTTGCGAGTTATCCGTTTCGTCATGGACCCGCGGGTGGTCGCGATAGAGCGTTTCGTATTCCTTGGGCGTCAGAAAGGGTGCGTTTTGCCGAAATTCGGCCAACCGAACGACGTGGTCGCCCCAGACATGCTTGGCCAGGAAAAGATAGAGTTTCGTATTACGCAGCGCGGGCGGCAGGATTTCTTCCAACACGTAGCGAATGCGGTTTGTTTGTTCTCGGTTCATAAAGGACGTGTCCCGTTCAAGGCTGCGATCTTTGCCGGTGTAGCATCGGTTCGGCCCCTGTCAAACCCGACGCAGGGCCAGAACGGCGTTCAGGCCGCCGAAAGCAAAGGCGTTGGACAGCGCCACATCAACCTTTGCCTCGCGCGCTTGGTTGGGCACGACGTCCAGCGCGCATTCGGGATCGGGTTCTTCGTAGCCGATGGTCGGCGCAATCACACCGTCCCTCAGCGCCATGATGCAGGCCAGCAGTTCAACCGCGCCCGTGCCGCCGATCAGGTGGCCGTGCATGGATTTGGTTGACGAAATCATAAGCCGGTCAGCGTGGCGGCCAAAAACATCTGCCACGGCAGCGCATTCGGTTTTGTCATTGGCAGCAGTACCAGTGCCATGGGCGTTAATATAACCGACTTCCTCGGGTGCGATCTGGCCATCGGCCAAGGCCCCGCTGATCGCCCGTGCGGCCCCCTTTTTCGAGGGCATAACAATGTCTGAGGCATCGGAGGTCATGGCAAATCCGACGACCTCGGCCAGAATGTCGGCACCACGGGCCTTGGCGTGATCATAGCTTTCAAAAACGAACACCGCAGCGCCTTCGCCCTGAACCATGCCGTTGCGATTGGCGGAAAACGGGCGGCAGGCGTCTTTGGACATTACGCGCAGACCTTCCCAGGCTTTGACGCCACCAAAGCACAGCATGGACTCGGTCCCGCCGGTGATCATGGCCTTGGCTATACCGGACCGGATCATATGAAAGGCCTGCCCCATGGCGTGGTTTGACGACGAACAGGCCGTGGCAACCGTAAAACTGGGACCTTTCAGGTTGTATTCCATCGACACGTGGCTGGCGGCGGCATTGTTCATCAGCTTGGGGATCACAAAGGGATGCACGCGGTTTTTGCCGTCTTCATAGACGGTGCGATAGTTTTCATCCCAGGTGTTGACGCCCCCACCCGCGGTGCCAAGGACGACACCGGACGTGTTCGACAGTTCACCGTTGAAATGGATGCCTGACTGCGCGATCGCCTCGCCCGCAGCCAGCAGGGTGAACTGGGTGAAACGATCATAAAGGGCGATCTGTTGGCGGTTGAAATGCGCCGTTTCATCAAAGTCACGAACCTGCCCGCCGATCTTTACGCCCAGACGATCCACATCACGAATATCCAGCGCGCCGATGCCGCAGCGCCCTTCGCGCATCGCCTCGAACGTCTGCGACACTGAATGGCCAAGCGCGTTGATCGTTCCGGCCCCGGTGATGACAACCCTGGTCATGCGGATCGTGTCACGACTGTTCCGCGATCAGGCCTTGGACCGCATCGATGATCGAGGCCACACTTGAAATGTCAAAATCGCTTTCGGCAGGGTCATTGGCGTTGAACGGCACCTGAATGTCGAACTCTTCCTCAATCGCGAAGATGCTTTCGACCAGGCCAAGACTGTCTATGCCCAGATCTTCCAACGTGCTGTCCATCTTGACGTCTTCGACATCCAGCACGGCCTGCTCGGCGATGATTTTGATGACCTTGTCCTTGACACTCATCATGGGCCCCCGTTTTTTTGTTGCCAAAGATTTAGTCACTCTGATCACGGTTTGAAATAGCTTTCTTCAGCTCTGCGACGTCACGGAAAAGTCGGGGCAGACGGCGCAGGCCTTTGTAGGCCTCAACATGGCTTTCCATCTTCATCGCGGGGTATCCCAACAGCACACGACCTGCAGGTGCGTTGGTGAAAATCTTGGTCGCGCCGCCTGCGATGACGTCGTCGCCCACAAAGATATTATCATTCACGCCGCATTGGCCGGCCATGACGACCCGGTTGCCAATGACCGAGGACCCGGCCATACCGACCTGACCGCAGATCAGGCAGTCTTCGCCGATCTGGACGTTGTGCCCGATGTGAACAAGGTTATCCAGTTTGGTGCCATTGCCGATCTTGGTCGAACGAATGGTGCCGCGGTCAATAGCCGTATTTGCGCCGATTTCGACATCGTCGCCGATGTCCACACCGCCCAGGGAATGGATGCGCGTCCAGCTTTGCGCCTGGGCGTCGCCCTGATCGCCCAAGGTTTCGCGCACGTTTTCGACGCCTGATTTTTCGGGCGTGACAAAGGAAAACCCGTCTGATCCGATGGCCGCACCCGGCTGCGCAATGAAACGGTCACCGATCTGCACGCGCGCCCCGATCTTGACCCCGGCATGCAGAAGGGCGCCGGGGCCGATCGTAGTATTTTCAGCGATTGAGACATGCGATGCGATACGTGCGTTTGGGCCGATGGTCACACGGCGCCCGATCACGACGAACGGGCCGATGGCAGCACCTTCGCCGATCAGGGCTGAGGGATCGATAACGGCGGTTGGGTGGATACCGGGGGCGATGTCGGGGCCGTCGTCCAGCATTTGCGTCAGGCCTGACATGGCGTATCGGGGGCGCGGCACGAATATCGCGGCCTTAAGTCCCAATTCCTGCCAATCAGCCCCGGCCCAAAGGATCGCAGCCTGTGCCGCACCCTGTGCCAGACCCTCACCGTACTTGGGGTCCATCGCAAGCGCCAGCTGATCGGGCGCCGCCATGGCGGGTTCGGCAGCCCCTTCGATCATAATGTCAACAGCACCAAAAGCCTTCGCCCCCAAAGCCGTTGCAATCTGCTTGACGGTATAACCCATATGACCCCCGATCTTATCGGAGGATTAGTTACCCCCGAACTGCGCGCAACACCACCCCTTGCCGTGCCAGCGCGTTCCAGATTTTTGCATCACGTCCGTAGACGTCACGCCGGAACTGGGTGCGCCCTTTGGCCTGAGTGAAGGCGGTGCGGTATATTATGTGCACAGGCACCGGATCTTTCAGATCGACATAGACCTCACGGCCCGTGGCCAGTTTTGACTTAAAAAAGTCCTCGGGGTCGCGGGTCTGTTTTGACAGCAGTTCATAGGCAAAGTCGAACGGGTCCGCCAACCGGATGCAGCCGTGGCTATAGGCCCGGACTTCGCGATTGAACAGGCTTTTGGCCGGCGTGTCATGCAAATAGATGTTATAGCGATTGGGGAACATGAACTTGACCAGTCCAAGGGCATTGCCCTGACTTGGCGGTTCGCGCAGGCTATAGGGGAAGCTGTCCTGACTGTAGGATGCAAAATCAACAGTTGAACGGTTGATTTTACGGCCACTGCGGTCTGTGATTTCCAGATGGCGGACGGCATAGGGGTCCTGACGCAAAAGCGGCAGGTATTCCTTAACAGCGATCGACCGGGGCACATACCAGCTGGGATTGATCACCATGAATTCCATCACGTCGGAAAATTCAGGACTGCGCTGGTCATGGACATTTTTACCAATGACTGAGCGGGTTGAGAAGGTGACCTTGTCGTTATCCATAATCTTGGCGCTGAAATCGGTCAGGTTTACCAAGATATGGCGCTGGCCGCGGTCCATGTTGGTCCAGCGTTCCCGCTCCATCGCGACAATGATCGATTTCAGACGTGTTTCAGCCGATTTGTTGATTTCCGCCATCGTGCCACGGCCCGCGACACCATCGGGGCGTAACCCGTGGTCATGCTGAAACAGGGCCACCGCTTTGCGGATCGTATCGTCATAGGTCTGGGTCGAGGACCGGCGCAAGTACCCCATGGCCCGCAAACGATCGCGCAGCGCGACGACCTGAGCACCCGATTGTCCCAGTTTAAGTTCTGACGCACGCACCTCCGGCCCCCACCCGCCGCGTGCGACCAACTTTTCAAATTCCAGTTTTTCCTTCATCAGACGATTATATTCGGCGGTCTGCGGCGGCAGGGCGCGGATAAAACGGTTGGCTGATGTTTTTGAAAACACCTGTAAAAGGTCAGTACGACTGCGATACGGGATTTTTCGGACAATATCACCGTCGACGCGGGATGGTGTCACAACACCGGTCTGAATGTCGCGGGCGTAGTCAAGGAATAGTTTGCTCAGCTGCACCTCAACCTTGGCACGTTCACGAATGGTATTGGCCGCCCGCAAATTTGACCGAATTGTGTCAATTGGATAGGCCTTTTCGGGCAATCCATGGTCATCGGCGGCTTGCAGCGCCTTCAGAAACGCCTGCCTACGCTGGCGATCCTTGCTGCCGGACCCGACCCAGATCGGTTCATATCCACGGGATTTATAGAAGGCTGCGATATCGCGATCACTGGCAGCGGCTTCAGCCAGAGCCTGCTTGAATTTCAGGTTGCTTGCACTGGACGGTACAGCAGACAAAATCATGAAAAGCAAGGTGATAAAGGAAAGAATTAAGGAAGGTCGGGTCAGCGTTAATTGCATCTCTGGCCTCTGATTTTTTGACTTCTAATACGATTTTAATTCTGTTGTGTTTTACTTGTCGGCAAGAGTCCACTCACATTTAAGAACCTTTATAAATAAGGGCTACGCGATGCACATCGACAACGAAATTGACGTTAAGGCAATAAAATAAAGGTTTATTTAGCAAATTTTTGCCAGTTTTTGTGACTAATTTCACATACGAGGCAAACAAGACTTGGTTGCTGATTCGACTTATGGCATACGATTGTATGTGGGGATGATTGGGCAGGACTGCGCAGAATGCGCAGGCTATAAGAATGGGACGGGCGACGGGACATGACACTTTCCAGTTCTTCGGGCTTTACAAGGCGCGGCCTATTGGCTGCGTTTGCAGCAACAGCAGTCGTGGCAGCACCGACATATAGCTCAGCCGCAGGATTTCTGCGGGGTGCCGGTGATATCAGACGTCTGAAGATGTATTCGGGTCGGACTGGCGAAAGCATCGACATGATCTACTGGATTGATGGCAAATACGTGAAAGAAGCGCTGAAAGAGGTCAGCCACTTCATGCGCGATTGGCGCCAGGACAGGGCAATTGGCATCGATACCCGGACTATTGATATTATGACGGCTGCGCATAATCTGATGCAGGCCGATGAACCCTATATGCTTTTGTCCGGCTACCGCACCCCCCAGACAAACGCTATGCTGCGATCGCGTTCGGGCGGTGTGGCCAAGCAATCGCTTCATATGAAAGGTCAGGCTGCGGACTTGCGTCTGAATTCGCGCAGTGTGACACAAATCGCAAAAGCCGCCGCGGCATGTGCCGCAGGTGGTGTTGGACGCTATTCGAAATCAAACTTTGTTCATATGGATTGCGGCCCTGTCCGCACCTGGGGACGCTGATAAACGCCCCCACTGCCCGTCAGATATCATAGCCCCTTGGCCCGATAGCTGGCCGCAACACGTTCAATCGCAACCAGATAAGCCGCCGTTCGAAGATCATCGACATCGTCACGGCCATGCCAGACCTCTCGCATCGCCTGATAGGCTATGCGCATCGTGTCATCCAGACCGGACCGGACCAGTTCAAGCTCGTCCGCGCCACGCAGATATTTTTCCTTGAACCCGGGGCTAAGCTGCCAGCCCAGACCACGGTCAGACGACAGCCGTTCCAGTTCATCAATCAGCAGCTGGTGGCGCGTTTCTTCCTGGCGACGCTGCATCCGACCGAAACGGATATGACTAAGGTTCTTGACCCACTCAAAATAACTGACGGTCACGCCACCTGCATTGGCATACATATCAGGAATGATAATCGTACCCTTTTTGCGCAGCACATCGTCGGCACCCGCTGTGATCGGGCCGTTCGCGGCCTCAATGATCAAAGGGGCTTTGATCCGATCCGCATTTTGCAGGTTGATCACACCTTCCAGCGCGGCAGGAATAAGAATATCGCATTCTTGTTCAAGAACCACCGCGCCCTCAGCCGTGTGGCCCGCGTCAGGGTAGCCTGTCACGCCGCCATGTTTGACCAGCCAGTCATGTACGGCATTCACATCCAGGCCGCTTTCATCGTAAAGCGCGCCATCACGTTCGATGATGCCCACGATAACCGCCCCGTCTTCTTCTTGCAGAAACTTGGCAGCATGATAACCAACGTTGCCAAGCCCCTGAACGATGACACGCTTGCCATCCAATGATCCGGACAAACCCGCCTTTTCAACGTCGCGGGGGTCACGGAAAAATTCGCGCAGAGCGTATTGAACGCCGCGGCCTGTTGCCTCGACCCGCCCGGCAATACCGCCTGAATTCAGGGGTTTGCCGGTCACACAGGCCCGTGCATTGATGTCGGTCGTGTTCATGCGGGCGTATTGATCAACGATCCAGGCCATTTCACGCTCGCCCGTGCCCATATCGGGTGCCGGCACGTTCTGGGACGGATTAATCAGGTCGCGCTTGATCAGTTCATAAGCAAAGCGGCGGGTGATGCGTTCCAGCTCGTGCTCGTCATACTCACGCGGATCGATGCGCAACCCACCTTTCGACCCGCCAAAGGGCGTTTCAACCAAAGCGCACTTATAGGTCATCAGCGCAGCCAGCGCCTCGACCTCGTCCTGGTTCACACCCATCGCATAGCGAATTCCGCCCTTGACCGGTTCCATGTGTTCGGAATGAACCGAACGATATCCGGTAAACGTATGAATCTGCCCGCGCAGCCGCACACCGAACCGCACGGTATATGTAGCATTGCAAACGCGGATCTTTTCCTCAAGCCCCGGCGGCAAATCCATCAGGGCCACCGCCCGATTGAACATCAGATCGACACTTTCGCGAAAGCTGGGTTCGGCCTGCTGGATACCTTGCTGAACAGTCACCTGATCCTCCCGTCTTTGTATCTTTAGCGTCCACTCAGCGATACGGTTCTGCGTTTTTATTACTGTAAAACAGTCGCATTCCGATTCGGATTCCCTGGATGAATGTAACGTCAGTTGTGACAGAACACCCATACGGTGCCCGAAGCAAGCAGCGCTTTTCTGCCAATGAACCTTTTTGCGACACCGATTACCCTTTATTTTGCGAATTATTTGAAAAAGCGCCCATTGACTGTCGCCAAACCGGAAACCCATGCCCCATTTTTGCCACAAGTTGACAGTTTATTAACTCAAGACGGATTGCGCGTTATCCGTCGCATGTACTAGGTTTCTTTTGGGGAGATACCGAGTTGTTAAAGGTTTGTGATTTCATGGGCGCGACGGCCAAGGAACAATATATCGATATGCTGTCACATATCGATAGTTTTTTTATGCCGACAGGTACTTCGCCAAATCTGAAAACCTGCTTCGACACCATACCCCAACAGAAAACTGAACTGATTTGAATGTCATTGGCAGGTCTGCTTGCCAACTCGTTGCTGATTATGCCTGGAGGCGGAACGAATGGAACTGAAACCCGATCGTGTTGAAACCGACGCAACACAGAACGTGAAGTCGTTTTGGAGAAACGAAGACGGCAACATGCTTATCTTCACGCTTTTCATCTTCTTCATCATGCTTTTCACGGCAGGTATGGCAGTGGATGTAATGCGGCACGAGTCTATTCGGGTTGGGCTTCAGAATACGTCTGACTCCGCGGTTCTAGCCGCAGCAAAACTGACAAGTAATGCAACACCTGAGGAGGTTGTAAAAAGCTATTTCAAAGTTTCGGGCTATGGCGATATCGTTGGGGATGACGACATCACGGTTACATCCGGCGAAGAAGATGAATTCGGCAACCAAACAAGACGTAGTGTTGAGGTTGCTGTCGAATTGGTCGTACCCACTGCGTTTATGACCCTTTTGGATGTCAATAAAATGCTGGCACCAGCCGCAAGTAAGGCAGAAGAAGTGATTGACTGGAACCGCGAAATTGTTCTGGTCTTGGATATCTCAGGATCGATGAGTGACTCGATAAGTGATAGTGAGAGTAAAATAGAAGTGCTAAAGGATTCAGCATCTACTTTTGTCGATGACATACTCTTGCAAGAAACCGACCCACCAAAATATAAAGTTACACGTGATCAAATTGAGAGCGGGCAAGCGCGCTTTTCTACAATTTCACTTGTTCCTTACAACGCGTCTGTGAACGTTGGGGCGGCATTGCTAAGTCACTATAATATTGATCCTAAAACAGAGCATCCGTTTTCCCATTGTGTCTATATAGACGATGCTGATTTCACAAAAAACGGTATTCAGTCCAAAACAGCTGAGACCCCAGATATCTTGAAACAACAGGCCCATTTCAACCGCCGTAATAACAGTTCTCGGGCGATTAATATTGGTGAGTGTCATTTTGGGGGACGTAATCAGATTATTCCCCACAGCATAGATGCAGACCTGCTAAAAGCCGCCATCGCTGCATATAAACCTAGCGGAAACACGGCGACTGACCTTGGCGCAAAATGGGGTGCCGCCTTGCTGGATCCCTCATTCCGGCCCGTAGTGCAAGGCCTGCGGGATAATTTTAGCCAGGAACCTGAGCAGATTGATAACGAGGATACCTTCCGTGCAGGACCGCAACTAAGCTACCGTTATACGGGAAGTGTTATCCTTGGTAATAAAACGCCTCAGGCTATCGACGAGGTGATAGGTGATAATTTACCCGCCAACTATCTAACCGGTAATTTGCACACAGCTTCGGAAGAGGCGAAAAAGATCCTTGTGATCATGAGTGACGGTAAAAATACTGCACAACGGGATTTGCGAACAGATTACCAAAGCCCAATGGTGCCTAACGGCTTTAAGGGTCAGCCGTCGCCAGTCATCTTCAATCCCGCGCCAGAACAGGGTGCCCGCTATAGCGTCGTTGTAGATGGTGACTTTGACCTTGAAAAATTTCAACTGTTTTTACGCGTAGCTATTGATGCCAGAGACAAACCTGCATCAGAGCTAAGTCCATATGAACAAAATGTGCTGGCCGCACTTAATGATGATGACATCGATGTTGACGTTTCAGACTTGCCCAAAATGACTGATGGTCAATTTGCTGGCGCAATCCAGGCATGGCTAGATCATAAAACGGATGATGCTTACGAGGATACACCTGAGTTTTATCATCGATGGAGCGATGGAACTCATCAAAAGTATGGTCCTGCAATAGATCAAGAAGAGGAAGACGAAGCTGTTTTTGAGATGGAGCAACTGAGTTGGCAAGAGCTGTTTGCGCAGTATCCTGTTGAAGATGGTAATCGTACCGTAGCGCGGTTTTTCTTTGAACGTCCACGCAATAATAGACGCATATCTGCAGATGACTATAACGCAGTTCGTAATCCTTACTACACATCAGTGTCCGCGGGCGAGGCCAACGAACGTCTTAAAGACATCTGTGACGCCGCAAAAGACGACAAAGTTGAAATTTATACCATTGCTTTTGCAGTGCCTGACGCAATAGCCAGGGGAGTTCTGCAGTATTGTGCAACTCGAGAAGACTTTTACTTCCCTGCAAACGATAACAAAGAACTGCGTGATGCATTTAGCGCTATTAGCGAAAGCATTAAACAACTGAGGCTGACCCAATGATTGCGATGATAACTAAGCTTAAAAGGCATCTCAGACAGTTTGGGAAAGATGAACAGGGCACTGCAACACTTGAGTTCGTGCTTGCGTTCCCGCTTATCATGACGATCTTCTTGGCCTCATATGAAGCAAGCTTTACCATGTTGAAAGGCGTGTTTCTTGAAAGATCCACTGATATCGCGGTCAGGCAGTTGCGGTTGGGAAATCCAAATCTGACAAATGCGGAAGACTTGGAAGGCTTTATCTGCAGCCAATTGTCTATTGTCGCTGACTGCGATGAATCAATTGAGGTCGCTTTGCAATCCGTTGACACAGCAACCTGGAGTCCAAGGCCAACCAATATACCATGTCGGCAACGTAATGAAGAAATTGTACCGCTATTACAGCCAACTTTTGACTCTGGCGCAAGCAATGAGCTTATGTTTGTTCGAGTTTGCGTAAAGATCAAACCCTTTTTTGGGAATGCGACAGCTTTTGGTTTGGGTGAAATCAGGCCGGCTGGAGCGGACTTCAATATCATCGCAACGACTGCATTTGTGAATGAGCCACGGACATGAGTATGAAGAAAACAATACGGAGTTTCTGGAAAGACACCTCGGGTGCAATCACGATTGAGGCAGTATTGGCTGTACCTTTGTTGATATGGACCTACTTGGCTATGATCGTTTTTTGGGACGCGTACAAAAACGAATTGGTTATATCAAAAGCGACATACACTGCTGCTGATGTCATTTCCCGGCATCAAAGTGACTTCGATCAGGCCTATCTGGATGGCTTAAACGATGTCTTTGCCTGGCTGAGCTATACTGGTGAACCGACTGGCCTTAGAGTGACATGGGTGAAGCAGGAAGTAGTTGATGCAGCTGGAAATACTGAACGTGTATTTATCAGATCCGAAGCATCAGGCACACTCACGGGTTATTCAGGAATAGAGGATGTAGAACCGTTATTACCATCAATGGGAACAGGAGAGCGGTTAGCTATTGTTGAAACCGAGATGAAATTTACTCCGATTGCAAACTTTGCGTTGCCCGAAATGGACTTACTTAATCGTTCCATCGTTCCAATGCGCTTTGTCGCTCAGGTTTGCTGGGAAGGTGAGTGCGGTTAATCCCGCACATCTTTCTTCGCATCTATCAACTCCGCCATCAGTTTTGTCTGGTGGCGGTGTGTTATTCCCCCTACCCCGATTTTACGACCGGTTGACCACCATAGACCAGGGGCCCATTTTCTGGGGATCGGCTGTTTAAGATGCAAAATAAAGCCACCTGTCGGCTTGAACGCAAACATTCCCTTTTCTACACGCGCAATATTGCTGAGTGCGGTCAGTCTATGCCCACGAGTATCTTTCAGTTCGGTTTCTGTCAGTTCGATATCAACCGCCGTTTCATGATACATTTTCCATGCCATCCACAGCGCGCACAACCCCACCACGGCTAAGAAACCGCTTGCCCACAGGTTTCGCGATGGTGCGTTTATTGCGATAAGTACAAGTATAAAGGCCAGTACCACAAAACAGCCAACGCCAAACCAGCGGCGTGCCTTGGATGGTTCGACGCATGCCAGAACTTCTTCACTCATTTCTTCCCCGTCTTTCACAACTGCCGCTGATCACGTCCAATGCATTTGCTCGCCACCTGGCAACGCGGACCGCACGCGGATTATGTCTTCGTATGGCAACTGTTCCGCATCGCAGAACTCGGTCACCCATCGGTCATCCATCATAAGAAAATCAAGGACCGAGGCCAGAAATTCGGGCTCGGTCGCGCGCTGACGCATATCACTTTCGGATACACCGGTGGCGCCCATAAATACAGGCATCAGTTCATCGTTTCCGACCAACCAGCTGAGTGCCTTCAATGCGACCGTTTCGGCATAATCCCGCCGCATCCCTGTCATCCTTTATGCGCCACGCAATGCTTTATTAACCTTTGTACGTAAAAACATAAAGTAACTGATTATAAGCACAAAAGGTGATCAATGCCCGGTCGCATCCTGATAGTAGACGATGTTGCAACAAACCGCATCGTAATGCAGGTCAAGCTGGAAGCTGCGCGCTATCAGGTCCTGGTGGCGTCGTCTGGTGAGGATGCCATTTCAGCGGCCCAAAACGAAAGGCCGGATCTGGTTCTGGTCGACACCAAGTTGCCGGACATGACAGGGCGTATGCTGTGCAAAGCTCTGAAAGAAAATACAAAAACAGCGCAGATCCCAATCATCGTTATCACATCTGATGACGATGTAAGGGAAAAAATGGGCGCATTAGAGGCGGGCGCAGAAGAATTCTTATGCAAACCTATCGATGATATGACCCTATTGGCACGGGTTCGCAGCCTGTTGCGCGCCCGTGACGCAGCCGAAGAACTTCGGCTGCGCGATGGAACCAGCCGCGCACTTGGATTTGCTGAAGATGAGACGGGATTCATCGCACCAGCGAAGGTCGCTCTGATCGCCGCTGATGACACCACCGCCAAGGCTTGGCAGAATGGCTTAAAAGACAAACTTCGCGACAAAGTCGAAATACTGGATAAAGATCGGGCATTGGATCAAGACAGCCCGCAAAAGGCCCCTGATGTTTTTGTAATCTCGGCACATCTTTCGACACCGCAGGAAGGATTGCGGCTGTTAACGGATCTTCGAAGCCGGGCCGCCACCCGACATTCATCAATACTGATCGTACTGCCATCTGATGCCGGATATCTAAGCGCGATTGCGCTGGACCTGGGCGCGAATGATCTGATCAATGACGACTTCGAGTCGATGGAACTGGCGCTGCGCTTACGGACACAGATCAAACACAAGCGACACTCTGATCGTCTTCGCGCTAAAGTCCGTGATGGGTTGCAGGCGGCAGTCACTGATCCATTGACGGGGCTTTACAATCGTCGGTACGCCATGCCGCATCTGACCCGCATAGCCGAACGTGCGCAAAGCAGTGAAAAGCCTTTTGCGGTGATGCTGCTGGATCTTGACTACTTCAAAAGCATCAATGACCGATATGGGCATGCCGCAGGTGATGATGTTCTGATTGATGTGGCCAAGTGTCTTCAGGAAAACCTGCGTGCAGTTGACCTGATTGCACGCATCGGCGGGGAAGAGTTTCTGATTGCGATGCCGGACACCTCGCTTCAGGCGGCCAAGGGTGCAGCAAAACGGCTGTGTCGTGTTATCCATGAAATGCCAATCCGTGTTACAGGTTACACTGAACCTCTTCACGTCAGCGTCAGCATCGGCGTTGCGATGGGCGGCCAAGGCGGGCAGCCCGAGAAAACCGTTCAGGACACACTTCAGAATGCGGACAAGGCCCTTTATGAGGCGAAGTCAGACGGTCGAAATCAGGTCACCGTTAGCCAAAGTGCAGCTTAACAGCAGCTAGGTTTGATCTACAATCCTGCAAACTGCATCCGTCCGTCAGTTAGCCCGACGACGTTGATTGACGATATCCTGCAAACGATTGGCAAAGGTCTGACGTTCATCGAACGTCATTTGCTGAAGCCGTTCCAGCAACAATTCCCGCGCCACGAACTGTCTTTCAGTCGCAAAAGCATGCTGGTCCATTAGCAATGATCGCACGGCTTCAGCATCAAATGTTTCATCCCGAAGCAAGCTGAACATCTGCGCAAACTGACGACGACGTTCAATGATCATGCTGTCACGATCCTGAAATAATTGCCGCCCAATGGCCCTGCGATCCGCAGGTTCAAGCGCACGTGCATAGGCCATGAACATATCAGGCTGAAAGTTCCGTCTCTGTGGCACACCCGATATAATTGCTCCAATAACGGCGCCAATAATCAAAACATTCAGTGCAACCGAGCCGATGAAAGCAAATCGGATCCAGCGCGATGGTTTCGTCTGTTCAGCCATCAGACCTCTTCCCAAAACATGTTTAGTCCAGACGAAAATCCATAGGAGATTTCATAGTCAGCGTTTTCGAACCCCGACAATACGGTCCACCCAAACAAATCAGGTGACATGAAACCAATGTAAAATCCGGCAATAGCCGCCGCAGTAAGCCCCGCCGCAATGGACAATCCTTGTTTTTGTATCAGACTGCGACGCAACCATTGAAGCGGCCGGCGGTGACCTGGCTGTACGGCCATAGCGTCTTGCATGATCCGCGCCACCAGATCTTGGGACGGTTGGGGCGCATGCTGCCGCGCCGCACGAAACATATCCTCAAGATCGTCTTTCTGACCAGGTTTATCGGACATATCCCAAGACCTCTTTCTTGTCTGATAGCAGTTCTGCCAACCTGCGTTTTCCGCGCGACGTCAGGCTTTCGACGGCATCGACACTGATATCCATGATGTCGGCGATCTGCGGGTTTGCCAGCCCATCCAAGTGCCGCAAAATGACAGCCTGACGTTGCCTGCCGGGCAATTCAAGCAACGCCTGATGCAGGGCCTGCGATTGGTGCCGACTTTGCAGGCGATCCTCGGCCAGTGGTTGGTCATCTTCGATTTCAGGCATCTGATCTATCGTGTCATGTTTTTTCTTGCGCATATGATCAATGCATAAATTCGAAGTCACCCGATACAACCATGTTGAGACCTTCGCCTCGTCCTGTCGCCACTTCGGGGCATGTTTCCAAAGTCGAAGCATCGCATCTTGCACGATGTCGTCGACGTCGGACGATCGGCCCAGCATGCGATAAGCATATGCGTATATGACCGGTGTCAGACGCATCGTCAGCAACCGCGCAGCCGCTGTATCGCCGGATATATATCGCACCAGCAAGGCTTCATCACTCTCATCACTCATCATGCCATCAGGCGTCGGATCCATCATACATCAAGAAATCACATTGGCCGTGACAAGAAAACCTGTCGCTGCCAGACGCTGACCCCTATCTGTTCTGACGGTCACGAAAACGGTCCTGTGCGGCCTGATACTCAGCCTTGGACAAGGTGCCATCACCGTCCTGATCAATACGGCGAAACATACGACCGTTCCCGCGATTGGGCATCTCAGCCAGGCTAAGCTGACCATCATTATCGCGATCAAATCGGTCCAATAGTCGGGACGAACGCTGCGCTGACATTGCCTGCAGTTCGCTTTCAGACAATACACCGTTGCCATCCTGATCTGCGGCTTCAAAGCGTCGTTCGTGCTGCGCCTGCAGTTCGGCTTGGGTCAGTTGGCCGTCGCCGTTTGTGTCAAGAATTTCGAAAGAGACACCCTGCCCTGATGCATTGACCACGGCACCGACGATGATGAAACCCGCTGTAAAAAAGATCCTAGTCATTTTTGTCATTCCGATTGTTGCGAATATATATCAAACGGGCGTCCGCGATATTTCCGTCGCAAAACCTGGAAAAATTTTGCGACATTCGCGCGCGGTGCAACAATGCGGCTTGCCAAACATACCGAACGGGATCATTTGACTGGATAGTATGACCAATACAGCAACATCAGATCGACCACTGCGGCCCGCAATGTGGAATGGCTGGCGCAAGCGTTGCCCGAACTGCGGCAAAGGCGCTTTGCTAAATGGTTATCTGAAGGTCAGTGACCAATGTACGCAGTGTGGGCAGGATCTGCACCATCACCGCGCGGATGATGGGCCTGCCTATCTGACGATCTTGATTGTCGGGCACTTGATGGCGCCGCTTTTACATATTGTCTTCGTAGCGTTCAGACCGCATCCGCTGGTTCTGGCTGGTGTGTTCTGTGTAGGATGTCTGGCGCTGTCGCTTTATCTGCTGCCGCGGCTAAAGGGCGTCATTGTTGCAATTCAATGGTCACGCCGCATGCATGGATTTGGCGGCCTGCACGATGGCGCATGACCGCATCCAGGATGCGGCCACAATTATCGTTGTCCGTGATCTTGAAGCAAATCCCAGAATTTTGATGGGCCAACGCGGTCAGTCGGCCGCGTTCATGCCGAATAAATTCGTATTTCCGGGCGGTGCTGTTGACGAAACTGATCAACAGGTGGTTTTGACCGATGATATACTACCCCCCTGTGCAGACCGTTTGCAGGATCAAAGCAATGTGTCGGCCAAAGCCCTGGCGGCCGCTGGCATCCGCGAACTTTGGGAAGAAAGCGGATTGATCCTGGGGCAGCCTGGTGTCTGGTCAGAGCCGCCCAAGGGATGGCGACGGTTTGCAGCCATGGGATACTTGCCATCCGCGGCACCCCTTCGATTTGTTTTTCGCGCGATTACGCCACCCGGCCGGCCGCGGCGGTTCGATGCCCGCTTTTTCCTTTTGGATGCGCGGCATCTGATGGGCGATCTGGATGACTTTTCGCGGGCCTGTGATGAGCTTTCGCATCTGCAATGGGTCCCCCTGCAGGCGGCGCGGGACTACGATCTGCCCTTTATAACCGAGGTCGTCCTGGCCGAAGTCTCGGCCCGCCTTCCCAATCTGGACCCGCCCGCAACGGTTCCATTTTTTAAGAATGACGACGAAGAAAGCCTTTTCCTGCGCCTAAGGGGTTAACGCCGCCAGATGGGGTGCGGAACCGTATCTTTGGCCTGCCAGAAATACCGCCGAAAGACCTCGGTATAAGACGCAAAGCGGTATCCTTCATTGCGCCGCAGATATTTCGCACTGTTGCTGCGATAAAGCGACGGCAGACGGTACCAGGGCACCTTGGGGTGCATATGATGAACGACATGCAGGTTGTTGTTCAAAAACAGAAAGGCCAGCGGACCGCGGTCCTCGATAATCACAGTACGACCGCGCGCTTTTTCATGGGCCTGATGTTCCAGAAACGTCCTGATCTTCAGGATAGACAGCCCTAGATAGACCGCAACGACATACCAGACCAAGGGCATCCCGGCCCATGTGATCCAAAGCAGCACAATCGTGACTGCAGGAATATGCCATAACCAACCGATCAAAACGGATCTGTCGCCACGCCGGATCGCCCGTAGATCACTTCGCATAAAGGCGATCTGCGATATGACTGGCCCCAAAAGCAGTCGCCCCAGCATGCAATTGTTGAAATTCAGCACGGCTTTCGCAGGGGCAGGCAGCTTTTCCCAGACACCGGCATCCAGATAGTTGCTTTCGGGGTCGTCATAGGGGTCGGTCAGAATGCTGTCCTGATGGTGGGCCATATGTGTGTCGCGAAAGCGCTGATAGGGGATAACCAAAGTCAGCGCCGGAAAGACCAACAGTTCGTTCAGTTTCCGGTTTTCGAAAGGGTGACCGTGGATTATTTCATGCTGAAGCGATGCAAATTGGACGATAGCGATGCTGGCCAGAATAACCGCCAGAACCGGTGACCAGGTGTAAATAATCGTCGTGGCCAGCGCCCAAAGCAGATATGTAGAAAATAGAAGCACTAGCGTGGGCCATTCAAACCCGCGCAGTTTTTCATGTAATGGCATGTATTCCCCAAACTTTTCTTGTTTTGCCATAATGTAACACTTGCCAACGATGTTCAGAATTCTGAATATACGCAGCATATAGTCAATAATGGTGATAATAGTCACATATGCAGGATAAATTAGACAAGCGTAATCGTGCAAAGCTATTCCGGGATCGTTTGGCCGATGCCATGACGGACAAACAGATGAACCAAAGCCAGCTGGCGCGGGCCATAGGCGTTGATAGGTCGACGATCAGCCAATTGCTGAACGATGATGGAACACGCCTACCGAATGCTCAGGTGGTCGGGGAATGCGCCAGTGCACTGGGTATTTCAACCGACTGGTTGTTGGGTTTGACAGAACGGCCGGAACGGGCGGCTGACCTGTTGGCGGCATCGATGACCATGACGCGCGCGCCCCGCGCCCTGGTCGATGAACAAATCTTTGCTTGGCATAAAGAGGCCGCAGGCTACAAAATTCGCCACGTGCCCGCAGGGCTGCCGGATATGCTGAAAACCCGAGAGACCTTGCAGTGGGAATATCAGCCGTCACTAGGGCGAACGACCGATCAGGCCATCGGCGCGTCGGAAGATCGTCTGAGTTGGATGCGAAGCCTGCGGTCAGACTATGAAATTGCCCTGCCGCAACACGAACTTGAGGTTTTTGCAACGGCCGAAGGCTATTATACGGGTCTTCCTGCTGATATTCGACTGGCGCAGATTGATTGGCTGATCGACCTGCATGATCAGCTTTACCCATCACTGCGCATCTTTTTATATAATGCACGCAAGCTTTATTCGGCCCCCATCACGATCTTTGGGCCACTGCTGTCGGTCATTTATCTGGGCCGCAACTATCTGGCCTTTCGCGACACCGAACGCGTACAGGCCTTTACGCGGCATTTCGATGGTCTGGTTCGAGAGGCCGAGGTATCTTCCAGACATCTGCCGGAATTTCTATCGGCCCTGCGCGATCAGATCAGGTGAGTGCGGCACGCGGATCAATTGGCTGGTGTCATAGCCATTGAAATCAAGCACCTCAAGCGCCGCACGCAGACGGTCCTGCGGAATATCAGGGGTACGGTTCAAAATCCAACCGGCGCGTCCGTTCGGCGTTCCCACGACGGCGGTTCTATAGTCGGCGTCGACCCATAGCACCCAGTAAGGCGCGCCAAAGGGCACACCATTCAGCCGCACATCCAAACGGCCCGGTCCGACGACGCGTGCGCGTCCTTCGATCGACCGGATAGGACCATCCAGCGCGCCATCGCGGCAGGTGTTTTTGACGGACAGACTGCCATCGGATTGCAGCGTGTATTCCGCTGTCGTGCCAACGCACCCACGCTGAAAAACGACGGGAAAGCGCGCGACCTCATACCAAAGGCCAGCGTATCGTTCGGCCTGAAACCGGGTGGTCGACGAAATCGGCACACTGTCATTGCGGTAACTGGGCGCAACGGCTGCGCATCCCGACACGACCAATAGTAAAACCAACCACCGCATGTATGCCCCCTGCTTTTATAGCATTCATGGCATTATGCCGGGGTCGGCACAACACGGGTCTTTCAGATACAGCGGGAAAGCGACCGGTCAGGCAAAAAGCTCGTGGCAGAATTCAAGCGCTTCCACCAAAACATCCACCTCGTGTGTGGTGTTATAAAGGCCAAATGACGCGCGGCACGTGGCCGAAACGCCCATGTGATCCATCAGTGGCTGAGCGCAGTGGTGACCCGCGCGCACGGCAACACCCTTTTTGTCCAGAACGGTCGAGATATCATGCGCGTGGGCCGCACCATCCAGTGTAAACGAAAATATTGCGGCCTTATCGGGCGTTTGCCCCTGAACCGTCAGCCAGTTCAAACCATCCAGTTTTGAGCGGGCGTAATCGCGCAGGCGGTCCTCGTGATCTGCAATGTTCTGCATGCCAAGGGTCATCATGTATTCCAGCGCCGCGCCCAGACCGATGGTTTGCACGATACCGGGCGTTCCTGCCTCAAACTTCATGGGTGGATCGTTATATGTCACGTGATCGCGATGCACTTCACGGATCATATCACCCCCGCCCATAAAGGGGCGCATTTCTTCCATCCGTTCACGCTTGATAAAAATCGCGCCTGATCCACTGGGACCATACAGCTTATGCCCTGTGATCGCATAGAAATCACAATCCAGATCGGTCAGATCAACCGGCATATGAACGGCGGCCTGCGATCCGTCGACCAGAACCGGCACGCCCTTTTCATGCGCCGCGGCTGTGATCGTTTTGATGTCGACCTTGGTGCCCAAAACATTCGATAAATGCGACAGCGCAATCAGTTTCGTTTTAGGGCCAATCGCATCAATCACCTTTTGCGGGTCCAGCGCACCGCTGACGTCAACATCAATCCACTTCAGCACAACACCCTGCCGTTCGCGCAGGAAATGCCAGGGGACGATGTTAGCGTGGTGTTCCATGACGCTTAGCACAATTTCATCACCGGCCTTCAGACGTGGCATGGCCCACCCGTAGGCGACGGTATTTATGCCTTCGGTCGTGCCGGAATTCAGTACAATCTCGTCCTCGGACGGGGCGTTGAGAAATCGTGCGACAGTGCCACGAACACTTTCGTATTTTTCGGTCGCCAGATTGGAAAGATAATGCAAGCCCCTGTGAACATTGGAATATTCATGGGAATAGGCGGTAGTAATCGCGTCAATCACAGCCTTGGGTTTTTGGGCCGAAGCGCCGTTGTCCAGATAAACCAGTGGCTTGCCATTCACCTGGCGCGACAAGATCGGGAAATCGGCGCGAATTTTTTCGATATCAAGCACTTTGTGGACCCTCATTGGGGACGATACCCAGAATTGACAATACAAACCCAAGGGTGAAGACCACACCCAGAAACGCCAGCACCAGCAACAACGCTGATTTACCTGGCGAATTAAACCGATAGATCACGTCCGTAAAGCTGACCAAAAGCCACAGGCAATAGCCCCCCATGATCAGGAAAAACAACGCCCCGATGGCCGGTATCATCATGATCAGCAGCACACTGGCGGACTGAACAATGATCCAGATGAACTGCCACCAGCAGATTAGCACCATGCAATCATCGAAACTGCCCTGGCTGCTGAACGCGCGACCGGCCAAATGAACAGCAAAGATCATCGACAGCAACGTCGCGGCACTTATTGCGACCAGCCCGCCGGGGGACGATGGCATCATGAACATCGGCTGCGGATTTTCCGGTGTCACCATCTGAAATACTGCGCTAAGCAGTCCGCTAAGAACAGCCACGATCGCCACAATCAGCCAATTGGCTTCGCGCGGAATACCTAGCGCTAAAATTTTCTCGGCCCCCTCTTTGGGGTTAGCGAAGGACAGCTGAAACAGCGCAATTATGGATTGTGCGGTCAAGGTCATACTGGGTACTTAGTCCGCTTTCACCGGGGCCTCAAGCTCTGCCACGCGCAGGCCCGAGATCCAGAATATACCAAAGGCCAGCAGCCAAAGTGCGCCGACGACGGATAACTGCGTGCCCGGCCCAATAAAACCCGCCACCAGACCGTGTAAGAAGAGCAAAGGTGTTGAGGCCAGAAGGCTCCAGAACAGAGCCAGGCGCGCCCTGTACCAAGTCCCGCGCCCGCCAAACAGTCCGGCGATCAGGTGCGTCAGCGCGGCCAGACCATAAAGCACCAGCGGCATGATAAAAATCCATCCCATCAAGGCGCCGGCCATCAATTGCGCGAATTCAGCTTCGGTGTTCAGATGCGCCTCACGCGCAAGTCGCGGCCATTGCGCGACAAAGACCAGCACGCAGGCGCCCATCAGAACGGCCAGGGCACGGTCTTCCCGCTGACCAGCCGACATAAGCTTGCGCATCACACGCGCCGGTCCTTTGTAGGTGGCGATGATATCCGAACTGACAGCCATACTAACGACGTCGGGCCAGCCAGCCTTCCAGACGCGTCAGGATATCAGCGGCGATATCTTCATCATCGATTTCCTCGATTGCCTCGGCCAGGAACGCCAGCACCAGAAGATCCTGCGCTGGCCCTTTGGGGACACCGCGCGAACGAAGATAGAAAAGCGCCTCTTCATCAATCGCACCAGAGGTTGAGCCATGCGAACAGGCCACATCATCTGCATAGATTTCAAGTTCGGGCTTTGCCAGGAATTGACTGTCTTCATCCAGCAGCAGCGATTGGCTGATCTGATAGCCATCGGTCTTTTGCGCACCGGGCTGTACCAGAATTTTTCCCTGAAATACCCCCACTGCGCCATTGCGCAGCACTTTCTTGAAAACCTGCCGGCTTTCGCAGTTGACCGCATCATGGGTAATGAAAACGGTATCGTCATGGTGAAAATCACCATCACCCATGGCCGCACCTGCGACATGGGCAACAGCATCATCACCCGTCAATTCCAGCACAGTTTCATTGCGGGTCAGCACACCGTTTGCCGTCAGCGTAAAGCTTTTGTAGACGCTTTCGGTCCCAAGACGCGCAAACATATGCGTGACTGCGCGGCGTTCATGATCGCGCCCCTGCGCCCGGATATGATGAAAGGCTGCACCATCGGCCACATCGATTTCCATGCATTTGTTAAACCGCGCCGCCGCAGGTCCGTTTTCCAGAATGGTTAGCTCAGCACCTTTGTCGAGCTTCACGCAGTGGTGCAGGATAGCGTCAGACTCTTCCGATTTATGATGATAAATCAGGCTGATAGGCTTTTCAGCCTTGGCCGTTGCATGGATCAGAATACCATCAGTCGCATAGGCCGTGTTCAGCGCGGCCATGGGCCGTTCGACCGGATGTTGACCCTTGGCTTCCAAAGTGCCGTAAAGATCCTTGGCCCAGTGGATATCCTTTTCGCCGGCCTCGGCCAGACGCGAGATTGTGACACCGGCCATGGTCAGGTCATCAGACGCAGCAGCATCGAAAACACCGTCCACAAAAACAATCTTCAGCCTGTCGATAGCATCATAAAGCGGTGTCTCGTCGCCCACATCAAAGGTGGCGGCGGGTGGTGCCGCGACCGTCGTCAACGTCGCAGGATCGGTGTATTTCCAATATTCATCGCGCCGCGTCGGCAGGCCCATCTTCTGAACACGCGCCAGCGCATCCGCCCGTGCAGCAGCTGACCAACCGGCACCGTCCGGCATCGCCATGGACGACAAAAGCGTGTCGGTCGTATCCTGTTTGATCTTGGGAAGCGCCATCATGCTACCTCAGCCAGAATGTCGGCATAGCCATTGTTTTCAACCTCAAGCGCCAGTTCGGGTCCGCCAGTTTTCACGATCTTGCCATCAGCCATGATGTGCACGACGTCAGGCTTGATGTGATCCAGCAGGCGCTGATAATGGGTGATCACCAGAAACGCGCGACCTGCATCGCGCAGTGCATTCACACCTTCGGCCACCAGCTTCATCGCATCTACATCCAGGCCCGAGTCTGTTTCATCCAGAATGCACATCTTGGGTTCCAGCATGGCCATCTGCAGTATTTCATTGCGCTTTTTCTCACCACCCGAAAAACCGACATTCACAGGGCGCTTCAGCATATCGGCGTCAATCTTAAGGCTTTTGGCCTTTTCACGGATCAGTTTCAGGAAATCTGCGGCGCTGATTTCTTCCTCACCACGGGCCTTACGTTGGGAATTTACCGCCGTACGCAGGAATGTCATGTTGCCGACACCGGGTATTTCGACGGGATATTGGAATGCAAGGAACAGACCGGCCGCGGCACGCTCTTCCGGCTCCATCTCAAGAATGTCTTCGCCTTCCAGTTCAGCGCTGCCGTCGGTTACCTCATAGCCATCGCGACCAGACAGGACGTACGATAGCGTCGATTTGCCCGAGCCATTCGGCCCCATGATCGCATGCACCTTGCCGGGTTCGACCTTCAGATCAACACCCTTCAGGATTTGCTTGTCTTCTTCTTCAAGTTTGACGTGCAGGTTTTTGATTTCTAGCATGATTTCCTCTTAGACAAACGACAACAAAGGCTTCCGCGCAAGCGCGGAGCCTTGTATTAGGTTAAGTGAATTTGTGGTGCGGCTTATTCGCCTTCCAGATCTTCGGTCAGCTGAGATACCAGTTCCTGATAGCCCTCGACGCTTTCCAAGCGCGTCATCAGTACGTCGCGCGCTGCAAGAAAGCCCGCGTCTGGTGTCAGAAACTCCGCACTGGTCGTAGTGATCGTCTGTTCGACCCACTCGGGGGCAAAGGCCATCTCGAACTGTTCGGGATAGGCGTGAACGCCCATGTGAAAGACACCGAATGCCAGAATGATACCGATCAGGTGATTGCGAATGACGCCTTTGCCCTCGATCTTCAACAGGGATCGGACGATCCAGCCGACGATGATCGTTCCAAGTGCAATCCAGCCCAGTTCTTCGGCTGTGGTAAAGTTCACAACAGGCCACTCTTCCAGATGCCATGCGCCCAGTACAAATAGGATATAAGCAAATAGACCGGTTGCGATGCCAGTCAGGAAATGCGGTTTCCGTGCCCCACGTGCCCCGGATGGAATAAGACCATCGGACCCCTCGATGCGGCTGACCCGACTGTTGAACGATGATTGACCAATTGACATACAACCCTCCACTTTCATTCCAGGTTACGTAGCAAATTGGGCAGTTCTTTGGCGAAAGATTGATAGGCTTAGCACTATTATGGCGAATTGCCGCTGGTTTTACGAGCCGAACGCAAATTTTGCCGGACCCATAAGAACTAAATTTACCGTTTTTGCTCTTATGACTAAATCCTTTCAAGTCTCTGAAAATAAACGTGAAAAGCGCCGGGTTTGGATATACAAAAACCCGATCATTGCGGTTATGCCAAATCTTTTGGCTAATACCGGCGCGGGGTCTTTCAGATTGAGTATCACGCGAAAAATAAACGCCACACCCCCTGCCAAAAGCGCCTTTATCATGACTGATTCCATACGAACCGGTGTCACGCAAAGGATCGATTTTCAACGCATGTCCTGTGTTCATTTTGATGAAGATCTCAGTTTCAAAGAAGCCTATGTGAAAGGGCGCCCCCTTTCACTGTATTTCATAACGCGCAAATCAGGTTTTAACCCACTGATCCTTCAAGGGAAATTGCGACAAGCTGTTGTGCTTCCATCGCGAATTCCATCGGAAGCGCCTGCAGCACTTCCTTGCAGAACCCGTTCACGACAAGGGCCACGGCCTCTTCTTCGTCCATACCGCGCTGGCGACAATAGAAAAGCTGGTCGTCATCCACTTTGGATGTCGTGGCTTCGTGCTCAACGCGACTGGAGTTATTCTTGACCTCGATATAGGGCACCGTGTGTGCGCCGCATTTGTCACCGATCAAAAGACTGTCGCATTGCGTATAATTTCGGCTGTTCTTAGCCTTGGGGTGCATCGATACAAGCCCCCTATAAGTGTTCTGCGCCTTGCCCGCACTGATCCCTTTGGACACAATCCGGGACTTGGTGTTCTTACCAAGATGCACCATCTTAGTGCCGGTGTCGGCCTGCTGCATGTTATTGGTGATCGCGATCGAATAGAATTCGCCCTGACTGTCATCACCACGCAGAATACAGCTTGGGTACTTCCAGGTCACAGCCGATCCGGTTTCCACTTGCGTCCACATCACCTTGGATCGATCCCCACGGCAATCGGCACGCTTGGTCACAAAATTATAGATGCCGCCTTTGCCGTCCTCATCACCGGGGTACCAATTCTGAACGGTGGAATACTTGATTTCAGCATCTTCCAAGGCAACCAGTTCAACAACGGCGGCATGCAACTGTGACGT
This sequence comes from Pseudaestuariivita rosea, assembly GCF_017592335.1. Taxonomy (GTDB): domain Bacteria; phylum Pseudomonadota; class Alphaproteobacteria; order Rhodobacterales; family Rhodobacteraceae; genus Parasulfitobacter; species Parasulfitobacter rosea. Next base: position 113,218 of record NZ_JACNMP010000004.1, read on the forward strand.
ATCGCGTTGCGGCGCAGTGCAGCCTTCCAGATAGCTGACATAAGATCCCTTGTCGGCGATGATCAGTGTGCGTTCAAACTGCCCTGTGTTTTCCGCATTGATCCGGAAATATGTACTCAGCTCCATCGGGCAGCGCACGCCTGGCGGCACATAAACAAACGACCCGTCTGAGAAAACCGCCGAGTTCAGCGTGGCATAAAAGTTGTCCGAAACCGGCACGACCGAGCCCAGGTATTTCTTCACAAGTTCAGGATGTTCCCGGATTGCCTCAGAAATGGAACAGAAGATCACACCGGCCTTTTTCAATTCGGCCTGAAACGTTGTGCCCACGGAAACCGAGTCAAACACCGCATCCACGGCCACCTTGCGCCCCTCGGCAGGCATATCCTCAGCCCCTTCGACACCGGCCAGGATCATCTGCTCTTTCAAAGGGATGCCCAGCTTTGCATAGGTCTCCAGCAGTTTCGGATCGACCTCGTCCAATGACTTGGGCTTTTCAATCATGCTTTTTGGACGGGCATAGTAATACTGATCCTGAAAGTCGATTTCAGGGTAATCCACCATCGCCCACTCAGGCTCTTTCATCTGCAGCCAACGGTCATAGGCCTGCAGACGCCATTCGGTCATCCACTCAGGTTCTTCATTACGTTCCGAGATCAGTTTGACGATATCCGGCGTCAGCCCCTTGGGGGCATATTCCATCTCAATCTCGGTTTCCCAACCGTGCTTGTACTTACCCGCCAGCTTTTGAACGGCCTCAACGGTTTCCGCTTCGACGCCTTCTTTGACATCAACATCCAATGCCGCCATCTCGGGTTCCTCTCTCTTTGTTTATGCAGCGCGGGCGCGCTGTTTATCTCTTGCTTTCAGCCAGGCTTCTGCAAAAGCCATGACTTGCTGTTCTGTCGTCTCGGGCCCAAGCGACACGCGGATCGCGCTGGCGGCCACATCTTCGTCATATCCCATCGCGCGCAAGACGCGGCTTGACTTCACCTTACCGCTGGAACAGGCGCTGCCTGCGCTGATCGCAAAACCTGCCAGGTCCATCTGCATCACCTGCGTTTCGCCCTTCCAACCGGGGGTCGCAAAGCATGAGGTATTGGGAAGCCGTTCGGCCCCTTTCCCGACAAAAATAGTATCATTTGAGCGGGCCTCAATAGCACTTTCTAGAATATTTCTAAGTTTCTCAATTTTTTCCCAGACGCCCGCCTCAAGATCTCGTGCCGCAGCCTCTGCCGCAGCCCCAAATCCAGCAATCCCGATGACATTCTCAGTCCCCGAGCGCCGCCCCATCTCTTGCCCGCCGCCTTCAATCAGCATGTTGAACGGACCAGGAGTATAACCAGGACCGGCAATCAAAGCGCCGACACCTTTGGGGCCCCCGATCTTGTGTGCGGACACCGCTAAACTACTGCCAATACTAGCCTCTTCCCTTGGAGGTATACGCCCTAGATCGGCAATCTTACCCAAAGCCTGTGCGACATCCCGGAACACGTTGAAACCGTCAATGCCAATATCGCGCGCTGTTTGCGGCATCGATACATCCTGCAGTACACCTGTTTCACTGTTTGCGCGCTGGAAAAAGAACAGCTCATTACCGCCGCAGAACCAGCTCGGATGCGCATAGCCGGTAAAGCTGACGATCCCATCTTTCGAGACATCGAAAACCTTTGCAGAATCTTCCGGAAGGGTCTCATTCGCGATCACGCAATCATGCTCCACAGGAGCAGCAAAAATCTCGTCCGAGTCATAGGCCGCCATGGCGACCGCCTCAGTCGCACCACTGGTAAAAATCACCTCCTGTGGATCACAGCCCACCAGCGCCGCTACCTGGCCACGGGCCTTCTCAACAATCGCCTTCGCCGCGCGACCCTCGGCATGAACCGAAGACGGGTTACCGACCACATCCATGGCCGCCAACATCGCCTCACGCGCCTCGACCCGCAGCGGAGCGGTGGCATTATAATCCAGATAAACCCGGCTCATACCCCCACCTTCTTCTTGGCTGGGCTCCGCCCGTTCGGACCTGAAACGCTCCCCCAGAGCGTTTCCGAGACGGTCCTCACACTCGCGCCGCAGGCGCAAACCGCACGAAGTGCCAGAAGGCGTAACGCCGCAGGCGTTTCCGTTGACCAGTTCATCCGTCCACGACCTCAAAAAGGTTCGGAACAGCGGGACACGGCGTCAGATCGTTTTTCACCACATCCGACAACCGTGTCTGGTGCAAGAACACATAAACATGCGCCGACAGGCTTTCCCATAACCGGTTCGTCATCGACTGCGCCCGGCTGCCCGACACCCCACCCGAGGCCCCGGCCCCGGTGTGCATCGCATCCACCGTTTCATCCACAGCGGCCAATATATCCACCACACGAATCTCGGACGCCGGACGCGCCAACCGATATCCGCCGCCAGGCCCGCGGACACTATCGACCAGTTCGGCTCGGCGCAGTTTGACAAACAGCTGTTCCAGATATGGCAGCGAGATATCCTGGCGTTTGGAAATCTCACCCAGAGATACCAGCGCATCCGAAGGCTGCAACGCAAGATCGGCCAACGCCACCATTGCATATCTGCCCTTTGTACTTAGCTTCATCGTTGCTCTACCCGCATTTGCATTGACGTCCCAAGGCAGATTGCTTAGTTGCCTTATTCCAGCACATTCCGTGCCCGATACAGTAGTTTAGAATTGTTCTAAGGTAATCGAGTGAATTCGTCAAGAATACCGAACCAAAGAACTGCAAAAAGACAGGGACGCCCATGCCCGAAGTGATATTCCCCGGCCCCGAAGGCCGGCTAGAAGGCCGTTATCACCCGCAAAAAGAAAAAGACGCCCCTATCGCGATTATCCTGCATCCACATCCGCAGTTCGGCGGCACGATGAACAATCGCGTGGTCTATAACCTGCACTACGCCTTTTACAACATGGGCTTTACCGTGCTGCGCTTCAACTTCCGTGGTGTCGGACGCAGCCAGGGCGAATATGATCAGGGGATTGGTGAGCTGTCCGATGCAGCCTCGGCCCTAGATTACCTGCAGTCGATGAACAACAACTCAAAGCATTGCTGGGTCGCAGGCTTTTCCTTCGGCGCATGGATCGGTATGCAGCTTTTGATGCGCCGGCCTGAAATCACGGGGTTCATCAGTGTGTCACCACCTGCCAATATGTACGACTTTTCGTTCCTGGCGCCCTGCCCCAGTTCGGGTTTGATCATCAACGGTACAAACGACCGCGTGGCGCCACCCGCCGATACACATTCGCTGGTCGAAAAGCTGCATGAACAAAAGGGCATCACGATCACCCACCAGGAAATCGAAGGCGCCGGTCACTTTTTCGAAGACCCGCATATGGACACGATGATCGGAAATGTCACAGAATACGTCCAACGTAGGATGACCGAAAACACACGCTGATTATGTCCAAACTGGAAGAAATGGCCGAACAGCTGGCCGATGAATGTATCGCTGTTCAGGAAGAGATAGGCGATGATCGCCTATTTGTTAAAATGGGCACAGTGATCGGTGCGTCGTCACAAACACTGGAAGAAGCTTTTCTGAGCGCCGTACGAACCAAACTGGCTTTTGACAAGGCCCGCCACTTCCTTGCCGACAAACTGCATGCCTATCAGAAGTCTCAGGAACAAGACCCCGAATAGCCCTCAACCACTTTCGTATACAACGGCATACCTTCCCCCGCGTGGCAAATTAGGCTAGACGACGCCAAAGACCGATTCACGCAACAAGGGGGACCCCATGTCAAAGATCAAAGTTGAAAATCCGGTTGTCGAGCTTGACGGCGATGAAATGACCCGGATCATCTGGGATTTCATCAAGAAAAAGCTCATCCTGCCCTATCTGGATGTCGACCTGCTCTATTATGACTTGGGGATCGAAGAACGCGACCGTACCGATGACCAGATCACCATCGATGCCGCCGAAAAGATCAAGGAAGTTGGTGTCGGGGTGAAATGTGCGACCATCACGCCGGATGAGGCGCGGGTTGAGGAATTCGGCCTGAAGAAGATGTGGCGCAGCCCCAATGGCACGATCCGTAACATTCTGGGCGGTGTTGTCTTCCGCGCGCCGATCATCTGTAAAAACGTCCCCCGTCTTGTGCCCGGCTGGACTCAGCCCATCGTCATCGGTCGTCACGCTTTTGGCGACCAATACCGCGCCACCGATTTCAAATTCCCCACTGCGGGGACACTATCGATGAAATTCGTGGGCGACGACGGCAATGTGATCGAACACGAGGTGTTCCAGGCCCCCGCCGCCGGGATCGCAATGGGCATGTACAACCTGGACGCCTCAATCATCGACTTTGCGCGCGCGTCGATGAACTACGGCCTGAACCTGGGTTGGCCTGTGTACCTCTCGACCAAGAACACCATCCTGAAGCAATACGACGGCCGCTTCCTTGAGCTGTTCCAGAAGGTTTACGAGGAAGAATTCGAAGACAAGTTCAAAGCCAAAGGCATCCACTACGAACACCGCCTGATCGATGACATGGTTGCCTGTGCGATGAAATGGAATGGTGGCTTTGTCTGGGCCTGTAAGAACTACGACGGTGACGTGCAGTCCGACACCGTGGCGCAGGGCTTTGGCTCGCTTGGCCTGATGACATCGCAACTGATGACCCCCGATGGGAAGATTGTCGAGGCCGAGGCCGCCCACGGCACCGTCACCCGCCACTACCGCCAGCACCAGAAGGGCGAAGCGACCTCGACCAACTCAATCGCGTCCATTTTTGCCTGGACCGGCGGGTTGAAACACCGCGCGAAACTGGACGGCAACGCGGAACTGACCAAATTCGCCGAAACGCTGGAAAAGGTCATCGTCGACACGGTCGAAAGCGGTCACATGACAAAAGACCTGGCCCTTCTGGTCGGCCCCGATCAGAAATGGCTGACGACCGAAGGGTTCCTTGAGAAAATCGACGAAAACCTGAACGCCGCGATGTAAAACCAGACGGGCCGCCCGATCAAGGGTGGCCCATTTTTCTTTTGATCAATTGAACCGATGACAGATAAACACCCTGAGTTCCGCGACCCTTCAACCCGACTGGCTTGGGTCAAATGGACGACTTATCTGACGCTTTTCTGCGGGACATTAAGTTTTATTATAGAAGCGGTTATGGGTTTTTTATTATTAGACCTATTTCTGTCCACAGATACTGTAATGATCTTGATCGTCTTAATTCCAGAATACCTCTCAATAGCAGCAACTATTCTTTTAATCGCATCTTTCATCAGTTTTATGATGTGGATGTATCGTGCCGCCAATAATGCTTTGGCTTTGGGCGCGGATGATTTCAAAGTAATGCCTGTTTTTGTTACAGGATCAAAACTAATCCCTATTTTACATCTTTGGATACCATTTATGGCTTTACGAAACATTTGGAAAGTATCAAGAAAACTAAATGAATGGCGGCAATCAGAAATACCGTTGGTTTTTTACATCTGGTGGATTACATCATTTCTATTATTCACTACGTACATTTGTCTTATTGCTAGTCTATTGATGTCGGAATTTATTTGGACTTCCACCAGTCTCATCAACATTTTGGCCCTTATTATTTCGGTAGCAATACTGATCATATCGCTTTTCACTTCAATGATAACATCTGTCATGGTCGCCCAAGGCATAACCCGCGATCAGCAGCTTTTACACAGTCGAAGCGCTTTTGACTGACTCAGCATCAGACGGGTCCTCAAACAGCACACCGACCAGCTTCAACTGCACCTTGATATCCCACAGCGCGCGGCCCATGCGGTCGCGTATCCCCCGTTGTGTCATGAACAACCCACCCAATCGATGCAGATCCCGCGTGTGATACAGCCCCACATACGTATCGGTCGGGTCCTGATAGGCCGAAAAAAACGTATATCCTGCGGGCAGCATGCCGTTGATCTGTTCCAGCTTGGTCAAAAAACCCGAAGCATCCTTCACCCGTTTGCTGGTGTGGACATTCACCTGATAGCCCCCAATTCTACGGCGCTGCGGATCGGCGTGGCGATACTGCACCTTGCCGCGCAGGCTGCGCGCGATTGATTGCGCCGGACGGCCGTTCGCAGGCACAACCAGGACCTGACCTTCGGGGGAATTGCGTTTCACGGCAATCACAACCCCATCAAATAAAACACTTTTCTTTCCCGATTCGCGCTTTGGCGACCCGCTGATCCTGACTTCGGCCAGAGTAAATTTCAGACTGTCATCCTGGTTTGAAAACACATCTTCCGTCGCATAATAGTCCTCATTCGGCAGCATGCCCCGCCGCATCAGTGATTTGATGTCATCGAATTCCTTGGCGTAGTCCAGCCCCGTGACCTTTGCCAGCGCGGGCATCAGACGATCGCTGGCCAGACCGGTCAGATACTTGTTGGCGAACCTGAAACCTATCCAAAGAAAAATCATAATAAAGACCCACAACATCAAATGCATGCCACCAAACACCACATGCGCACCGACAATAATCCCAATCAGAATACCAAACCAGATCGCCACATAGCGCCAGATACGGTTACGGGTGTGTTTCAACTCGGGCCAGTAATCCTGCAACGCAAACTCAAGATCGGCATTGTTCTCTTCGTTCAAATCCCTATCCCACTGCCCGTTTCTTCAATCTCTATGTTCATAAGTATCCTTTTTCGTAATGTCACTTTGCTTTCTGCTGGCCTTTTCTGCAGTTGCACGCTAACGCCTGCGCAACTTATGAATAAGGCAGTGAAAATGGACCTTCGCAATATCGCAATCATCGCCCACGTCGACCACGGCAAGACCACCCTGGTGGATGAATTGCTGAAACAATCCGGGGCATTCCGGGAAAATCAGGCGGTGGCTGAACGCGCGATGGATTCAAACGATCTGGAACGCGAGCGAGGCATCACCATTCTGGCCAAGGCGACCAGTGTGGAATGGAACGACACACGGATCAATATCGTCGACACCCCCGGCCACGCCGATTTCGGGGCCGAGGTTGAGCGCATTCTGTCGATGGTTGATGGCGTTGTGCTGCTGGTTGACGCAGCCGAAGGCCCGATGCCGCAGACCAAGTTCGTGACCTCCAAGGCGCTGGCCCTTGGCTTGCGCCCGATTGTGGTGCTGAACAAGGTCGACAAGCCCGATGCCGAACCCGACCGCGCACTGGACGAAGTCTTTGACCTGTTCGCCAGTCTGGACGCCAACGACGAACAGCTTGATTTCCCGGCCCTATATGCCTCGGGCCGGTCCGGTTGGGCGGATGAGGCGCTGGATGGTCCGCGAAAGGATCTGTCGGCGCTTTTTGATCTGATCGTGCGTCACGTGCCTGCCCCCAAACAGATTGAGGCCAAGACAGAGCCCTTCCGCATGCTGGCCACGACCCTGGGTTCAGACCCGTTTATCGGGCGTATTCTGACGGGTCGTGTTGAAAGCGGCACGCTGAAAACGGGCGAAACAGTGAAGGCGCTATCGCGCGAAGGCGACCGGGTGGAACAGTTTCGTGTCACCAAAATTCTGGCCTTCCGTGGTCTGGCCCAGCAACCGATTGATGTGGCCGAGGCGGGCGATATCGTCAGTCTGGCCGGTATGACCAAGGCGACGGTGGCAGACACGATCTGCGCGCCCGAGGTCGACGCCCCAATCCCCGCGCAACCCATCGATCCGCCGACCATCACGGTGACCTTCGGCATCAACGACAGCCCCCTAGCGGGCCGTGACGGGAAAAAGGTCCAATCCCGCGTGATCCGCGACCGGTTGATGAAAGAGGCCGAATCGAACGTCGCCATCCGCGTCACCGACACCCCTGGCGGCGAAGCGTTCGAGGTCGCAGGTCGCGGCGAACTGCAGATGGGTGTTCTGATCGAAAATATGCGCCGCGAGGGGTTTGAGCTGTCGATCAGTCGGCCCCAGGTGTTGTTTCGCGAAGAAAACGGCCAGCGTCTGGAACCCATTGAAGAGGTCACCATTGATGTCGACGATGAATATTCAGGTGCGGTGATCGAAAAGATCACCGGCCCGCGCAAAGGCGATCTGGTCGAAATGAAGCAAAACGCAGGGAAAACGCGGATCATCGCGCACGTGCCATCACGCGGGTTGATCGGCTATCACGGCGAATTTCTGACCGATACCCGAGGCACTGGCGTACTGAACCGCGTCTTTCATGACTGGGCGCCGCACAAGGGGTCGATCCCGGGCCGGCGCGCGGGCGTTCTGATTTCGATGGAAAACGGCACCTCGGTCGCCTATGCGATCTTCAACCTGGAAGACCGCGGCAAGTTTTTCATCGGCGCGCAGGAAGATGTCTATCAGGGCATGATCATCGGTGAACACAACCGGGAAAACGATCTGGAAGTGAACCCGCTGAAAGGCAAAAAACTGACCAACGTGCGCGCATCGGGGTCTGATGAAAACGTGCGCCTGACAACGCCGGTCAAGATGTCGCTTGAGGAAGCCATCGCCTATATCGACGATGACGAGTTGGTTGAAGTCACGCCAAATGCGATCCGCCTGCGCAAACGCCATCTTGATCCGCATGAACGCAAACGGCAGGCACGGGCACAAGCGTAAACCACCTCGACATAAAAGCGTCATATATGTTGCGCCATAGATTCGCGGTCACCGCGCGGCGCAGGCACAACATATAGTGCTTCCTGCCTGATTTTTTCGCTTTATGGGCGAATGTTTTACGCCGCGCCGCAGCAATGTGGGTGGCACATGTGGATATGACAACCCCGTGAATCACCCGCGCCGCGAAAAGCACCCCGTCAACCGTAAAAAAAGTACTAAAATCCAAATTTAATCGTTGACCACCTATGGGTAGATACGCAAAGTTGTGCGGGCCGACGGGGGTGCCACAATATGTAGTGGCAGGTCGCATACAGACAGTATCATCAAAGGATCACGCCACTTGGTCCTTTTATCACTGCAGAACAGCGTTCTGCGGAATTGTCTTTGACCGTTCGTTGGAATGCCACACCTGCGATCACGCAGGCGTGGGGGGCAGTGTAAAAGGATAAATAGGGCCGGGACATGAAAATTGATCGCACATTCACAGAAGCTGGACAGGACGCATATGCACAGGTCGCGTTTAACACAACAGTTTCAGAAATCCGAAATCCTGACGGCACAGTGGTTTTCCGTCAGGACAATCTGGAAGTTCCAGATAGTTGGAGCCAGGTGGCCTCAGACGTCATAGCCCAGAAATATTTCCGCAAGGCCGGTGTCCCTGCCCGCCTGAAGAAGGTCAAGGAAAAGGGCGTGCCCGAATTTCTTTGGCGTTCGGTTGCCGATGAAAAAGCCCTGGAGGAACTGCCAGAGGATGAGCGTATCATTGGCGAGACATCGGCGAAGCAGGTCTTTGATCGTCTGGCCGGCGCTTGGACCTATTGGGGTTGGAAGGGTGGCTATTTCACCACCGAAAAAGATGCCCGCACCTATTTCGACGAAATGCGCTATATGCTGGCCACGCAACGCGCGGCCCCGAACAGCCCGCAGTGGTTCAACACTGGTCTGCATTGGGCTTATGGCATCGATGGCCCCAGCCAGGGGCACTATTACGTCGACTACAAAACCGGCAAACTGACCAAATCCAAATCCGCCTATGAACATCCGCAGCCGCATGCCTGCTTTATCCAGTCCGTTGCTGACGATCTGGTGAACGAAGGCGGCATCATGGACCTGTGGGTGCGTGAGGCGCGTTTGTTCAAATATGGCTCGGGCACGGGCACCAATTTCTCAAGCCTGCGCGCTGATGGCGAGGCACTGTCAGGCGGCGGCAAATCCTCGGGCCTGATGGGTTTTCTGAAAATCGGCGACCGGGCCGCCGGTGCCATTAAATCGGGCGGCACAACCCGCAGGGCCGCCAAGATGGTGATCTGTGATGCCGATCACCCCGATATCGAAGAATTCGTGAACTGGAAGGTCATCGAGGAACAGAAAGTCGCGTCCATCGTCGCCGGTTCCAAGATGCACGAAGAAAAGCTGAACGGCATCTTTGAAGCCATCCGCACATGGGATGGTGCCGAGGCCGACGCCTATGATCCCAAAGCAAACGACGCGCTGAAGGCGGCAGTGAAAGCCGCGAAAAAGGTATCGATCCCCGAAACTTACATCAAGCGCGTTCTGGACTATGCGCGTCAGGGATACAGCAGCATCGAATTCCCGACGTATAACACCGATTGGGACAGTGAAGCCTATTCCAGCGTGTCGGGCCAGAATTCGAACAATTCGATCCGCGTCACAGATGCCTTCCTGAAAGCTGTCAAAAATGACGACGACTGGGAACTGCTGAACCGCCGTGACGGGTCTGTCGCCAAGACGATCAAAGCGCGCGATCTGTGGGAACAGGTGGGCCACGCCGCTTGGGCCTGTGCCGATCCCGGCATCCAGTACCATGACACCGTCAACGCCTGGCACACCTGCCCCGAAGACGGTCAGATCCGCGGGTCGAACCCGTGTTCTGAGTACATGTTCCTGGATGACACGGCCTGTAACCTGGCCTCGATGAACCTGCTGACCTTCTATAAGGACGGGGAATTCCAGGTCGAAGATTACATGCACGCCACCCGCCTCTGGACGCTGACGCTGGAAATCAGCGTGATGATGGCGCAGTTCCCATCCAAGGAAATCGCGCAATTGTCTTACGATTTCCGCACCTTGGGTCTGGGCTATGCCAATATCGGTGGCCTTTTGATGAACATGGGCCTAGGCTATGACAGTGACGAGGGGCGTGCAATCTGCGGTGCACTGACCGCCATCATGACTGGCGTCAGCTATGCGACCTCGGCCGAGATTGCAGGCGAACTGGGTCCCTTCCCCGGCTACAAGCGCAACGCGAACCACATGCTGCGGGTCATCCGCAACCACCGCACCGCCGCCTATGGCAAGACGGATGGGTATGAGGATCTGGCCGTAAAGCCCGTTGCCCTCGATCACGCCAACTGCCCCGACAAGCGCCTGATCTCTCTGGCGAAATCGAGCTGGGACGAGGCCCTGAAGCTGGGTGAAAAGCATGGCTACCGCAACGCTCAATCCACCGTGATCGCGCCCACAGGCACCATCGGTCTGGTCATGGACTGCGATACCACAGGGATTGAACCGGATTTCGCGCTGGTCAAATTCAAAAAGCTTGCTGGTGGCGGGTACTTCAAGATCATCAACCGGTCCGTCCCGGCAGCACTTGAAAAAATGGGCTATGGCAGTGCGCAGATAGAAGAGATCATCAGCTATGCTGTCGGTCACGGCACGTTGGGCAATGCCCCTGGCATCAACCACACCTCGCTGATCGGGCACGGGTTTGGTTCCAATGAGCTAGAGAAAATCGAAGCCGCCCTGCCAAGCGCCTTTGACATCCGGTTTGTCTTCAACCAGTGGACCCTGGGCGAGGAATTCTGCACCAATGTTCTGGGCATCCCTGCCGATAAGCTGAACGATCCGACCTTTGATCTGCTGCGTCATCTTGGCTTTACCAAAGCCGATATCGACGCTGCCAACGATCACGTCTGCGGGACCATGACGCTGGAAGGCGCGCCGTATCTGAAGAAAGAGCACTACAGCGTTTTCGACTGTGCCAATCCGTGCGGCAAGAAAGGCAAGCGGTTCCTGAGTGTGGACAGCCACATCTATATGATGGCCGCCGCGCAATCCTTTATCTCGGGCGCGATTTCGAAAACGATCAATATGCCGAACGACGCCACGATCGAAGACTGCCAGAAGGCCTATGAGCTGTCCTGGTCGCTTGGGATCAAGGCCAATGCGCTCTATCGCGACGGATCGAAACTGTCTCAGCCCTTGGCGGCAGCGCTGGTGGAGGATGACGAGGAAGCCGAAGAAATCCTGGCCACCGGATCGCAGCAGGAAAAGGCGCAGGTCCTGGCCGAGAAGATCATCGAGAAGGTGGTTGTCAAAGAGATCGCCCGCGGCCGCGAAAAACTGCCCGAGCGCCGCAAGGGCTATACCCAGAAGGCAATCGTCGGCGGCCACAAGGTGTATCTGCGTACCGGCGAATATCAGGACGGATCGCTTGGCGAGATATTCATCGACATGCACAAAGAAGGTGCCGGGTTCCGCGCAATGATGAACAACTTCGCCATCTCCGTGTCGGTCGGCCTGCAATATGGGGTGCCGCTTGAGGAATTTGTCGAGGCCTTCACCTTTACCAAATTCGAACCCGCGGGCATGGTGCAGGGCAACGACAGCATCAAGAATGCGACGTCGATCCTGGACTACATCTTCCGCGAACTGGCCGTGTCCTATCTGGACCGCACCGATCTGGCCCATGTGAAGCCCGATGGTCAAAGCTTCGATGACCTGGGCCGCGGCGAAGAGGAAGGCAAGCGCAACTTCACCGAGGTCAGCGAATTTGCCGCCACCAAGTCGCTGGAAGTGCTGAAACAGATCAGCTCAACCGGGTATTTGCGCAAGCGGGTCCCACAAGAACTGGTCGTGCTGCAAGGCGGCAATATGGGCGCTGTGGCGCTGGATGGATCGGTTGATGCCGACACCGTTCTGCAAACACTGGTCCCCGCCACCGCGGTGGCCCAGACCACGACCACCACAACGGCCATGGCCACCGGTACCGTCGGCATGGACGCCCGCGCCAAGGCCAAGATGCAGGGCTATGAGGGCGACCCCTGTGGCGACTGCGGAAACTACACGCTGGTGCGCAACGGCACCTGCATGAAATGCAATACCTGCGGCGCAACGAGCGGGTGTAGCTAAAAGGATCCGGGGCGGGTGCGCTCGCCCCTGACGACGTTCAGGCCGCAGGCAGAAAACGATAACCGAGCGGTAACAACGATGAGCTTGAACGGCGAAACTGGGGGGCCTTGCGCCCCCCGTTTTTATTTTAATTCAGAGGTGCGCCTGCGGCGCGTTTCCTCTGGCACTGCGTGCGGTTGGGAATAGCTTGCGGCCTTGGACGTCAATCCAAACGGTTTATCCGGCCGCCTGTTCGGGATTGAGTATTTTTACCAAGAAGAAGGTCTTCGATAATGCTGTTGTTAAGACATCACATCTTAAGAATTATTCCGGAAGTGGTGGCAAATGACCCGTTATCTCATAGTGTCAGTGGGAAAATAAATACGGAGTTTCAATATGATATCTAAATCATTCATTTGTAGATTGCTGTTTTCAGGAGCACTTTTGCTGACGTCAGGATGCGCGACAATTACACGTGGGTCTGATGACACCCTTCAGATCATCTCGACACCAAGCGGTGCGACAGTTGAGACAACAAATGGCTATAGTTGCGGTCCGACACCGTGCCAGATTGATATTCCGAGAAGATCTGAATTCATCGTAACGGTTTCGAAACCGGGATGCGAAACAAAACAGATACGCGTTACCAACCAGACCTCGGACCGTGGGGCTGTCGGGGCGGCAGGTAATATATTGCTTGGCGGCGTGATCGGCCTGGGGGTTGATGCCGCGACAGGCGCAACTCAGGACTTGGTCCCCAACCCGGTCGAAGTTCGGCTGAACTGTAGTTGAGGACATCGGTGGCAGCTTGGGGCGTCAATTCGAATGGGGTATCGGATCGCGCGTTTGGGATTGAGTATTTTTGCCAAGAAGAAGGTGGGGGCCTGGGTTTACAGGGTTGTGTTGACCGCCCCACCGTCCAGCAGGATGTTCTGCCCGATGATGAAGCCTGCGTGTTGTGAGCATAGGAAGGCGCAGGCGGCGCCGAATTCCTGGGCGGTTCCATATCGGCCTGCGGGGATTGTCGCGCTGCGTTGGTCGCGGGCCTGATCCATGGTGATGCCCTGTGCGTCGCAGACTGCCTGATCAAGCGCGTCGGCGCGGTCTGTGGCGTGGATACCCGGCAGCAGGTTGTTGATCGTCACACCGTGGCCTGCGACCTGACGCGCGGTTCCGGCGACATAGCCGGTCAGTCCGGCCCTTGCTGCGTTGGACAAGCCCAGCACGGGGATCGGTGATTTGACGGATTGGCTGGTGATGTTGACCACCCTGCCCCATTTTCGGTCGATCATGCCGGGCAACAGCGCTTTCATCAGCGCGATCGGGGTCAGCATGTTGGCATCGAGTGCGGCAATGAAATCGTCGCGGTCCCAATCGCTCCAGAGTCCAGGGGGTGGGCCACCGGCGTTGGAGACCAGAATATCGGGATCGGGAAGTGCGTTCAAAACCTGGTCTCGGCCCTTATCGGTGGTGATATCCGCCGCAATCGCCTTGATCATGACGCCGTGTTCCTGACGCAGCCGTTCGGCGGCCTGTTCAAGCGGGCCCTCTGATCGTGCGTTCATGACCAGATCGACGCCCGCCGCCGCCAGCGCCTGGGCGCATCCAAAGCCAAGCCCCTTGCTAGACGCGCAAACCAACGCTTTTTTGCCCGAAATTCCTAAATCCATGCCATAACCCTTTGCAATCGATTGCAGATCGGACCATTCGATTACATATTTGAACGGCAGAGCCAATAGATCATAAAGAGGAGGGGCACATGATCAGTCACGTTTTGGTGGCAACGGATTTATCGGCGCGATCTGATCGGGCGGTTCGTCGGGCGTGCCAGATTGCAAAATCGCGTATGGCTAAGCTGACGGTCCTGTCTGTTCTGGATAACGCCATGCCTGACGACATGGTGCAGGTACTGACGGGCAAAGCGCAGAAAACACTTCAGGATGTCATTGATCATTCGCTGGCCGCTGATGGGGTTGATTATACAATCGATATTCATCCTGGCGATCCCACTGTCGATATTCTGAGGAAGGTTGATGACGAAGCCGTTGATCTATTGGTCATGGGCACGCACCGGCCGCGCCCCTTTATGGATCTGCTACGTGAAACGACGATGCAACGTATCGTGCGCCAGACGGCCTGCCCTGTTTTGCTGGTCAAGGATGGCGGTGAGGATGATTATGACACGATCCTGGCGGCGGTTGATTTTTCGCCATCCTCGACCGCGGCGCTGCGGCTGGCGCATGATATGTCGCCCGGCGGTCTGCTGAAGGGGCTTCATGTTGTACATGTCCCGTATCAGGGTCGGCTGGCGACCGGTGATCAAAGCTCTGAAGCGCTAGCCGGTGCGTTCATCAAAGAAGCCAAGCAGAATGCGGCGACCTGGCTGGGTCAGACCGATTTGCCAATTGACGAACAAGACATTGAAATCGTTGATGGATCTGTCTATCCAGTCTTATGTGATCGGGTGCTTAAATCACAAGCTGATCTGGTGGCTGTAGGGGCGCATGGGCGCGTGGGCAGCATGCCGGCGGTCCTGGGCAGTTTGGCCAATGACCTGATGCGCGACCCGCCCTGTGACGTGCTGATCGCGCGGCCGATTATTGTTCAGGACGCGTAAAAGAACTCTTCGCGCGTGATTTTGCCGTTTGCGACGTGGTAGACGGCGACCTCTTTTCCCTGGGTGCGTTCGCCGGTGTCTTTCTGGACGGTGTCCATTTCGAAGATCACGGAAAAGCGATCGTCACCGTGCAGAAAGGGGCCGTCGACTTTGAAATCCTTGACCTCGAAGTTGGTATTCCACCAATCGTGTTTGCCTTTTAATCCTTGGATTCCATGGGTTTCGCGGCCCATACCGGAAAAATCGGCGGCTTCGACTGAAACGACGTTGGCGTCGTACAGTTTATCGATATTTTCAACATCGCGCCCTTCGCGGCAGCCGGAGACCAGTTCGTTGGCAATGTCTTGCAGGGACATATCGGGCATTGATTTCTCCAATCCATGTTCATGATATGTTCTTAGGGTAGCAATTTATTTACCTAAGGTCAAAAGAATGTTGAGGGGCGCTGCCCCTCGGCCCTGGCGGGCCTCACCCCGGAGTATTTTGGCCAAGAAGAAGGGGTTACCCGAGTTTGTCGTGCAAGGCTTTGACCACGGGCGGCGTCACGAATTTTGAGACGTCACCGCCAAGGCGCGCGATTTCCTTGACCAGTTTTGAGGCGATGGCCTGATGTTCGGCCTCGGCCATCAGGAAGACGGTTTCGATACTGTCATCCAGTTTGCGGTTCATGCCAACCATTTGAAATTCATACTCAAAATCAGCAACGGCGCGCAGGCCACGGACGATCAGTTGTGCGCCGACATCGCGGGCGCAGTCGATCAGAAGGTTCTCAAAAGGGTGGGCCACGATTTCGGTCCCGGTTTGTGCCGACAGGTTGGCGCATTCGGCTTCGATCATGGCGACGCGTTCTTCCAGCGTGAACATCGGGCCCTTGTCGCGGTTGATGGCAACGCCGATGACCAGGCGGTCGACCAGGGCCGCGGCGCGGCGGATGATGTCGATATGGCCCAATGTGAGGGGATCAAAGGTTCCGGGGTAAAGGGCAATGCGCATCGTAAACTCCGACTGTCGTCAGTCGCACGCAACATTATTGCGCAGTGAATTGCAAGCCGTTCTGCACAAAAAAGCGACGGTTTTGTAAATCTGAAGGAGCGATGCCGTCAAAGGCCGATAGCATCTGACAAAAATCAAATAGTTCTCTGCCGCAGCGCCTCGACCCGCCGGATTGCGAATAATGTGACCGGGGGGCCGATGATTTCGAACACCACAGTGCTGGAGATCGTAAAGGCCATGATCACCGGCCCCCATTGCACAAGCTCTTCGGCGGCGACCAGGGCCATGCCCACGGCGACCCCGGCCTGAGGCAGCAATGCGGGGCCGTACCAGGTGATTTCCTCGCGTGGGACATTGCCGATTTTGCCGCCGATGTATCCGCCCAAAATCCGTGCGACTGTTCGTAGGGCAAGAAACAGCAGACCGGCCCAGCCCATCAATTGCAGCGCCTCGACCTCAAGCGTGGCGCCAGCCAGCAGGAAGAACAGGATCATGAAGGGCCACTGAATATGTTCGATTTCGTGAAAGGCGCGGTCGTGATGGCGTGCGAAGTTGGCGATGACGGCGCCTGCGGTCATGCCGGCAACAAGGAACGATACCTCAAGCCAGAGCGCAAGGCCCGCGGACAGAAAGACCAGGCCCATGGCTTCGGCCTGCATCGGTTCGCCGGGCTTGATGCGCCCGGTCAGAAACGCGGCGGGCGCCCCGATGGCGCATCCCAGTGCTATGGCACCGCCCAGGTCCCAGGCCGCGCCGGTAATCACCATCGGTTTGGCTGACCAGAACCAGCGTGATGCTGAAGACG
The DNA here is from genome assembly GCF_017592335.1 of Pseudaestuariivita rosea. GTDB lineage: Bacteria > Pseudomonadota > Alphaproteobacteria > Rhodobacterales > Rhodobacteraceae > Parasulfitobacter > Parasulfitobacter rosea. The sequence continues at coordinate 130,311 of NZ_JACNMP010000004.1, forward strand.
ATCAGGCCCCAGGCGTCATCGATGGCGACGATCCCCTTCAGTGTGTCGGTGAAGTCATTGTCGATGCCCGATTGCCGGATCACGTCGGTCATCGCCGCCGGGGCGGTTGCGGTTGCGATGGCCCCCAGCAGCAGTGACAGCCCCCATGGCAACCCCGCGGCAGACAGGCCCAGGGCGACGATCAGGACGGTGCAGATGACAATGGCGACCGATAGCACAAAGATCGCGCGCCCATGTTGGGTCAGGTTCTTTTTCGACAGTGACCCGCCCAGCAGGAAGGCGACCATGGTCAGGGCCACGATGGACAGTTCGTCAAACCATTCGGCGATATCGGTCGGGATCAGGTCAAACCCTGCGCTTCCGGCGATCAGACCCAGCAGCAACAGCATCGTGACCCGCGGCAGGCGGGTGGCGCGGCCGACCTGATCGGCCACCAGCCCGGCGAGGAAAAGAACGCCCAGCGTCACGAGAAATCCGGCAAGCTCCATGACACGACCGTTAGTCGTAGGGGGCAGCGGTTGCTTTGATCTGCATCACATAGGCGATCAGGCGGTGGTGTCTAAACCGGTGGTCAGTTCGGTTTTCAGCGTCTGGATATCCTCGACGCCGATGGACAGGCGGAAGAAGCCTTCGCTGACGCCCATCTGCGCGCGGGCTTCTGGGGTCAGGGCGCGGTGGGACGATGACGCGGGGTGCGAGATTGTGGTGCCGATGTCGCCCAGGGTCGGGGCAAAGGGTAGATTATTACAGGCACGGACGAATGCGTTGGCCTGGGCACGGTCGCCTGCGATTTCGAAGCTGAGCATATTGCCGCCCCGATCCTGCAGGATATCCACGGCGCGGTTGTGGTCGGGGTGGTCGGGCCGCGTGGGGTAAAGCACACGCTTGACGGCGGGGTGACCTGCCAGATGGTCGGCCAGCAACCGGGCGTTTTCACTGGCCCGCTGATAGCGCAGGTCAAAGCTGTAAAGCCCGCGTTCGGCCAGCCAGCAGTCAAAGGGGCTGGCGGTCAGGCCCAGCGTCATGGTCACGGTTTCGATCCGGTCACGCAGTTCCGCATCACGCACTGCGACATAGCCCAGCATGGCGTCGGAATGCCCCGACAGCAGCTTGGTCACCGAATGGATGATGATATCGGCGCCATGGTCGAATGGCCGATAGCCGCGCGGGGTGGTGAAGGTGTTATCGACAGCGACCAGCACATTATTGTCGCGACAGATTTGCAGGATGGCGGACATATCGGCCACACGGATCGTGGGGTTTGAGACGACCTCAACCAGCATCAGTTTCGTATTTGGGCGGATGGCGCGGGCCACATCGGCGGCATCGGTTGCATCGACCAGCGATACCTCGACGCCCATGCGCGGCAGTTCTTCCTGCAGCATGCGCAGGGACCGGCCATACAGCTGATTGCCCCCGATGACGTGATCGCCCTGTTGCAGCACGCCCATCATGGTCGCGGTAACAGCGGCCATGCCAGAGCCCACGACGATACCGCCCTCGGCGCCCTCAAGCCCGTCGATCAGGCGGGCCAGACCGGTGGCGTTAGGGTGACCTTCGCGGGAATAGACAAAGCCCGGCACATCGCCGTCATATTGCGCATCCAGCATATCAGGGCTGTCCGAAGTATAGACGACCGACGGCTGCAAGGGGGTCACCAGCGGGCGGCTGTCTGACCGGGGCGCGGCGGTGCGGCGGACAAAGGTCTGTTTCATCTAAAGCTCTTTCAGATCGGCGCGGAAACGGCGCATGTTGTCCTGGTAATGGATGGCCGAGGCCAGCAGCATCTGAATGGTGGGATCATCCAGCTGTCGGACAATCTTGCCCGGCGATCCCATGACCAGACTGCCGTCGGGGATCTCTTTGCCTTCGGTGATCAGGGCTTTGGCGCCAATCAGGCAGTTGTTGCCGATTTTTGCACCGTTCAGCACGGTGGCGCCCATGCCGATCAGGGTCTGATCGCCGATGGTGCAGCCGTGCAGCATCGCCTTATGCCCGATAGTGCAATTTTTGCCGATGGTCAGCGGATAGCCCATATCGGTGTGCATGATGGTGTTTTCCTGCACATTGGTGCCCTGCCCCACAGTGATCCATTCGTTGTCGCCCCGCAGGGTGCAACCAAACCAGACAGACCCACCGGCTTCCACACGCACCTTGCCGATCACATTCGCGTCGGGGGCGATCCAGGTGTCTTCGGCGATGTCAGGCTGGCTGTCGCCCAGGGCGTAAAGGGTCATGGCAGATCCTCAAACTGTTGTTGCAGGGCGCGCACATGGTCGGTCAGGCCGGGTTGCTGCGACCGGCGCAGACGGGTGGCCTGCAGGATGGTTTTCAGCTGCGCCTCGGTCTTGTCCAGATCGTCGTTGACCAGAACGAAATCGTAACCGTCCCAGTGGCTTATTTCGTCCCAGCTTTTTTGCATGCGGCGATCAATGACATCAGCGGCGTCCTGACCGCGGGAAATCAGGCGGCGGTGCAGTTCCTCGATCGAGGGGGGCAGCAGAAAGATCGACAGGGTGTTCTGCCCAAGGGCCGAGTTGCGGATTTGCTGCGCGCCCTGCCAATCAATATCGAACAACACATCCTGTCCGGCGCTGATGGCAGTCTCAACGGGCGCACGAGGCGAGCCATAGAAATTGCCGAACACATGGGCGTGTTCCAGCATGTCGCCGGTCGCGACCTGATTTTTAAAGCCCGCTTCGGTCGTGAAATGATAATCCTTGCCGTCGACCTCATCGGGGCGGGGCGCGCGGGTGGTGGCCGAGATCGAAAAGCGGATGTCCGGATCCCAGGCCATAAGACGCTTGGCCAGTGTGGATTTTCCAGCGCCCGAGGGCGAAGACAGGATGATAAGAAGACCGCGACGCTGTGGCATATTATTCAACATTTTGAACCTGTTCGCGCATCTGATCGATGGTGGCCTTAAGGTCAAGCCCGATGCGGGTCAATTCGACGGAATTCGATTTGGAACAGATTGTGTTCGACTCTCGGTTGAATTCCTGGGCCAGAAAATCCAGGCGGCGGCCGATGGGGCCGTCAGACTGCAACAGGTCCTGCGCGGCGGCGACATGGGCGTTCAGGCGGTCGATTTCTTCGGTCACGTCGGATTTGACAGCCAGCAACGCCAGTTCCTGCATCACGCGGGCTCCGTCCACATTATCGGTGTTTTCAATGACGCGGGCCATGGCCGCGCGCAGGCTTTCGGCGGCTTTCGGGCGCTGCGCTTCGGCGGTGTCGCCTGCGTCTTTTGTCAGATCACCAATGCGCGCGATATGCCCCTGCAGCACCGATTGCAGCGCCTGCCCTTCGATCTGACGCACCTGCTGGAATTCTGTGATCAGATGATCCAGATCGGACAGCAACAGCTTTTTCAGGGCCTGAGTGTCTTCGGCCGCCATAGTGCCGTTTGAGACGCCCTTGTGCTGCAGGATGTCCATGGGGGAAGGCTTGGCCATCTCAAGCCCAACCCAATCGGCGCGGGCCTTGATGTGCGACAGGGCGGCCAGCACCCGGTCAAGCTGATCATCATTCAGCGCGATCGGCACCTCGGAGTCTTCGCGCGTGACCCGCAGGCTGATCGTGACGCTGCCGCGGGCCAGTTTTTTGACAGTGGCGCCGCGCACATCCTGTTCAAGACCATCGATCCAGTCGGGCATACGCAGACGCAGATCCAGACCTTTTGAGTTAACGCCCCGCATGTCCCACTGCCAGGAATAGCCATTCCCCTGCCCCGCGCGCGTGGCGAACCCGGTCATCGACTGCATCACTTTCCCCTCGAATTATGTTGCGCCATTTAAACGACTTACCGACCGCCGAACAAGACGCCGCATCACGCAGTTCTTATCACGCCGTCAATTTCAGCAAAGCATGCAGCCGAAAGGCACGCATCGGTTCGGTTAACCAATTGGGTACAATTTTAGTTACATTTGACTTTAACTGGCGCATTTTAATGAAATGTTAAGAAGTGTGAATCGGGTGTTAACATCGCTTGGCGGGACCCCAACAAAAGGTAAGCGGTCAGAACAATGACAGGTCATACAGATATCGTGCAGCAGGGCAGTAACGTTGTTTCGATCTTTGATTTCCAGCCCGAGCGCGTTTTCCCTTCAACCACCGAGGTTGAAGCCTATTGGCATAAAATCCGCGGCAACCGGATGTTGCCCAGCAGGTCCGATGTCGATCCGCGCGGGATCGAAAATTCGCTGGAGTATGCCTTTATTCTGGAACGGATTGCGCCGGGTCTGGCGCGGTTTCGTCTGACGGGATCGCATCTGACGGACCTGATGGGCATGGATGTGCGCGGCATGCCCATGACCAGCCTGTTCATGCCCGAGGCGCGCAAAGACATGGGGCAATATATCGAACGCCTGTTCGATACGCCTGAAATCATTAGCCTTTCGTTGACCGCGCCCGATGGGTTTCGCAGGCCGGCCCTGTTCGCCAATATGGTTCTGTTGCCGCTGAAAAGCGACCTGGGTGACGTCAGCCGCGCACTGGGCTGCCTTGTGTCACACGGCACCGTCGGTCGTACCCCCCGCCGTTTTGAAATCAGCGACGCCCAATGCACCGCACTGTCAGACCGCCCGGTCCAACGGTCCGCTCCGGCGGTCGAACGCCCCCAGGTGCAAAAACCGGTCCGCCCCGTATCAGGCCCAAAACTGACATTGCTGTCGTTCGACACCTAGCGACGTCCCGGATTTAATCCGGGACCTCATAGATTAGAGCGCCTTTTATTCCACAATCTGCACCGGTGTTTCGAACCAGTGTTCCTGCAGATTTTCGCCCTGTCCGATCCGGTCGACCACAGCGAATAGTCCCGGAGTGTGCAATGGGGTCAGAACGCCGTGCCACGTGCCGCGATGATAGTTCACACCTTGCCCTGGCACCGTCAGAAACGCTTTGATATCAGCGGGTTGCCCAGCGTCATCGGCTGCAACAATCACCAGAAACGGATGTTGCGTCATGGGGATAAAGGCCTGCGACCCCAGCGGGTGGCGTTCCATCATCTCAAGCGGCAGCGGCAGCGCCCGAGGTTCGGCGTTAAAGATGCTGATACCCGCTCGGCCGCCTGAAAAATCAAGCCCGGCGCAATCGTGGTACCGCCCGCAAAGGCTCTGGTTGATCATCACGTCCGGGTCCCCGTCAGCCTGCAGCACGTCACCATAAGGCGCAAAATCTTTGGCCGTCAGCGGTTGCACCCGGATCGTGGTCATTCCGGTTTTCCGAACAATCTCAGACGACTAACCCCCCCATCGGGATAGATATTGAACCGCACATGCGTGACGGGCCCCAGATCAATCAGCTCATCCCGAAAGCGGTGTTCAAAATCCGCCTGCAGTTTTTGCCGCGGCAGCAGATCACGCCAGAACATCGAATCTGTCACCAGCGCGTCGGTCAGACCATCGCCAAAGCTTAATAAATCAGCGGCTTGCAGAGAGGCGCCATCGGGAAAATTACCCTTGAAATGCGCCGTGTCGATCAGCGCCTTTTCGATGCGTCCGCGCGCGCCCAAAGCGATCACCATCCAGTCATATCCCGGTTCGCGCCGCCGCCGCGTTTCCCAGCCGTCGCCCATATTGATGCCCCGCCCAGGCGCCAACAATCGCATATAATCGCCGTAATGCGCGTCGGAAAATGCCAGGATACGCCCGCCATTCAGCGCTGCGGCCAGATCGATTTCGCCCTTTGTATCCGCCTCGGCCAGTTCGGGCACACCGTAAACCCGCAACCGCGCGATGCCGCCGTCTGGATAGATGTGAATGCGCAGGTGGCTCCAACTTTCGAAGCTTTTGCACTTGAAAAAATGCTGCGCGCTTGGGCCAAGGGGGCTGTGCGGCAGGACTTCGACCCATAGGGTCTCATCGCTCAGCTCACCGCCAACAGGTGCCGCCGCCTCAATCCGGCAGGCAGGCGCATAGTTACCGGTGAAGTGTGAGGTATCGACGTTGAACCCCAAAATACGCCCCGGCCCGGCCAGCTGTATGATCGCGTGATCATGCCCGCCATCGCGGCGGCGCTGCGTTTCCCAGCCGTCCATCCATTTGCCATGGTCATCGAACTTTTCGGGGATGAAGATCGGGTCGGAATCCTGCAACATCCGGCCCAAAGGCGCGAAGAATTCATTGGTGGCCGAGATCGCCCTGGCCCCCAACCCCGCCGAGGCCAGGTTGATGCCGGTGCGCGCGAACAGCGGGACATCGGGGTTCAGGCTTTCGATCGTCGGCATCGGTTGATCCTTATGGCAGCATGTCGTTCAGGCGCAGGCGGGCGATCCGCTCAACCTGTTGACAGGCATGGGTAAATTCGGTTGTGTGGTCATTTTCAAGGCGCTGGTGAAAAGCCGTCAGAATACCGGCTTTGTCATGATCGCGCACGGCGATGATGAAAGGGAAGCCATGTTTGGCGGTGTAATCGGCGTTCAGTTTCGTAAAGGTCTCACGTTCGGGGTCGGTCAGCGCGTCCAGCCCGGCCGACGCCTGTTCGGCAGTACTTTCCGCCGTCAGCCGCCTGGCCGCCGCAAGCTTACCGGCCAGGTTGGGGTGCGCGCGCAGAACGCCCAGACGTTCGTCGTCGGACGCGCTGCGAAACACGCGTGCCAGTGCGTTGTGCAGCCCCGCGGCGGTGTCATGGGCGGGGCCAAGTTCCAACCCATGGGCGCGTTCGGCGATCCAGGGGGAGTGTTCGAAAACGCCGCCGAACCGCTCAATAAACCGCGCCTGATCCATCTGGCTGGGACGTTCGAACGACACCGGCGGATGCACCCGCGCCCAGTGGTCGGCAATCTGCTGGCGGGTGGCGAACCAGACGCCGCTGTGCCCCCGCGCATAGTCCAGAAACCGGCGCAGAGCTTGCACGCGGCCGGGTCTTCCGATCAGGCGGCAGTGCAGACCGACCGACATCATCTTTGCTTTACCCGCATGCCCTTCATCATAAAGCGCATCGAAGCTGTCTTTCAGATAGCTGAAAAACTGATCGCCCGCGTTGAACCCCTGCGGCGTCGCAAAGCGCATGTCGTTGGCGTCCAGCGTATAGGGGATGATTAGCTGATCACGGGTCCCAAAGCGCATCCAATAGGGCAGATCATCGGCGTAACTGTCTGAGATATAATCGAAACCGCCCTCTTCCGCCGCCAAACGAACCGTATTCATCGAACAGCGACCGATGTACCAGCCGCGCGGCCGGGTGCCGGTGACCTGCGCATGCAGGGCGATGGCCTGCTGCATATGGGCACGTTCGTCACTTTCGCTGAAGTCCTTATAGTCGATCCATTTCAGGCCGTGGCTGGCAATTTCCCACCCCGCGTCTTGCATCGCGGCGACCTGTTCGGGGCTGCGGGCCAGCGCCGTGGCGACGCCGTAAACCGTCACCGGCAGATCGCGCATCAGGCGATGCAACCGCCAGAACCCCACCCGCGCGCCGTAGTCATAGATCGACTCCATGTTCCAATGCCGCTGATCGGGCCAAGCGGCGGCGCCCACGATTTCGGACAAAAACGCCTCGGACGCGGCATCGCCGTGCAGCAGGCAGTTTTCGCTGCCTTCTTCGTAATTCAGCACGATCTGCACAGCGATTTTCGCGCCGCCGGGCCATTTCGGGTCAGGGGGCGTGGGGCCATAGCCGATCATGTCGCGTGGATAGCGGGCGGGCGGTGTCATCAGAACCTTTCAGAAACTGCCGCCAATAGACGCCGAAAATATAATAAAGGCAAGACCATAGCCGCTTTTGACTTGCCACGCGCCCGCCAAACGCCCAAGTCTTGGGCAACGCGGATTAAAGGGGACGATGATGGCAAACGGATTTCTGACGACACATGTTCTGGACACAGGCCGCGGTCAACCAGCGGCGGGTCTGCGGATCGGGCTGTTCCGCGTCAGCATCGCCGCGACCGAGGAAGTGGCCAGCATGATCACCAACGCCGATGGTCGCACCGACAGCCCCATCTTGCCAGCCGATCAGTTCGTCACGGGCACATATGAGCTGCTGTTTCACGCAGGCGACTATCTGCGTCAAACCAGTCAGGCAGGGACCGAACCGCTGTTTCTGGATATTATACCGATCCGTTTCGGCATCAGCGAGGATACCCATTACCACGTGCCGCTTCTGCTTTCGCCTTACGGATACTCGACCTATCGCGGCAGCTGATGGCGCAGTTCATCCATGCCGTATCGCTGGTCGTACCGGATTATGATCAGGCGATTGAGTTTTATGTCGGCACAATGGACTTTGACCTGATCCAGGACACGGTGCTGTCACCTGACAAGCGATGGGTTCTGGTGGCTCCGCCGGGCAGCGGTCAGACACGGCTGTTACTGGCCAAAGCCGCGGGCGATGCGCAAAACCAGGCCATCGGCAATCAGACAGGGGGCCGTGTGTTTTTGTTTTTGCATAGTGATGATTTTGATCGCGATTACGAGCGTCTGAGTCAGGCCGGGGTCACATTTCTGGAAGACCCGCGGCATGAGCCCTATGGAACCGTCGTCGTTTTTCAGGACCCTTTCGGCAACAAATGGGATCTGTTGCAGCTAAATTCCTGACTTTAATGCCATGCACCATGATCTGAAACCGGTCGGATCGCCGGACCGAGGGGCGGCGATCAGACCGGCGGCTTCGCCTTGATTCCGGTCTGTTTTCCAAACCATGTATCCGGATCAATACTGCTTTGCGAACGATCCTCGATAAGCCCGATTAGACCTTACGCCTTCGACATCTTCTTCAGACGACGCATCAGCGCCTCGTCTTCTTCGTCTTCGGTCAATTCTTCCGTTTCCTCACCGGTGGCCTCGTCCACAACCTTACGCGGCTTCACAACGCGGGATGGGCGTTTTTGCTGCATCTGCGTCATGATCTTATAGGCCCGCCATCCGGCTGTGCCCAACGTGCCAAGGGCCACGATCAAAAGGGCGATCAAAAGCGCTGTGTTGCTCCAGAAAATGGCGACCAGCGCGCCGACGCATAAGGCGATCATGCGGTGCGGTTTGGCGAAGGGGCCGCTGAAATCCTGGGCAAAGCCCTCGGCCCGCCCGAATTCGCGCACATAGGCTGTCATCACTGCAAAGACCGCAGCCGCCCATCCCAAGACAGGCACCCCGGCGCCCAGACCGGCACCCACCAGAATCAGCGTATCCGACACGCGATCGGGCACCTCATTCCACAGGGCACCATCGGGTTCGGGCTGCCCGCTTTCGTCGGCGACCATCCCATCCAGCAGATTACAGATCAACCGCAGCCCACAACACAGCATTGCCAAGATCAGCAGAAACGCCCGCAACCCAAACCCCGATGCCAGCCCGGATAAGGCAAAGGCGACACCCGCGAGTGCCGCGAACGCGATACTGGCCTGTGAAATCTGATTGGGTGAGATTTGGGCATCGGCCAGTTTGACCGCCAGCTTCTTGGCCCAGGCCGATTGACGGCTGGCAATTGGGCGACGCGATACGTCTTCACTCATACTTCAGGACCTCCCTCTCGCCCATAAGGCATACGTGTAAACGCTGGCATAGGTCGTGGCCACAGTCACCGGCACGGCAATGGTTGCCAAAACCTCGGGCGTTCGTACTATCATGTGTACGACAGAAAGAACGCTGGCGGAAATCAGCGCAGCCACCAAAGGCGGCAGGAATAAGCCGAAACGCCCGGAAAACCGTTGCACCATTGCCTCAAGTGCGATTTTCATGACCAGGGTGATGGTTGCACTAAGCGTTCCCTGCACAAGTCCCGCGATAATCGGGTTGGGCATCGGGTGATATCGATTGGCAAAAACGGCCCAGCTTCCCATCAGCGCAAAGCCTGCGCCCATATGGATCAGACTGCGCCCTTTTGCGGGCGGATCAGTCACGTCACCGACCACCAGAACCGCACCAGATGGAAAAAGATCGGGGCCGAAAAGACCACTGAATCCAGCCGGTCGATAAACCCGCCGTGGCCTGCGATCAGATGTCCCCAGTCCTTGACCCCCCGATCGCGCTTGATGGCCGACATCACCAGCCCGCCGAAAAAGCCAAGCGTTGTGATGATCAGCGACAGAACGGCGGCCTCAAACATGGTAAAGGGTGTCATCCACCACAGACCGGCGCCGATCAGCGTGGCGCTGAGAACACCGCCAATCAGACCTTCCCATGTTTTGGACGGCGACAGTTTCGGCGCGACGGGATGTTTGCCCAACAGCTTGCCCCAGACATATTGCAGGACGTCGCTGGATTGTACGACCACCACCAGAAACGCGATCAACAAGACGTTTTTGCCCTCAAACCCCGGAATTTGCAGGTAAAGCAGCGCCGGGACATGCGACACGCAAAAAACCGCGATCATCAGCCCGTATTGCGTTTCAGCCGTACGCACCAGGAAATCCTGCGTATCACCGCGCATTGCGGCGACAATCGGCATCAGCAAAAAGGCATAGACTGGGATAAACACCGAATAAAGCCCATACCAGTCGATCCAAATCAGAATATACTGAATCGGCAAGACCACAAAAAACGCCCCCACCAGCGCCCAGTGATCCGCACGCGATTTGGTCGTCAGCGTCAGAAATTCCCGCAAGGCGGCGAAGGAGCAGAAGGCAAACAACAAGATCACGCCGCCACGCCCAAACAAGAACGCCAATGACATCAGAATAACCATGCCCCACCACGCGATGATGCGCGCGTTCAGGTTTTCGATCATCGCATTCGACCCGTCGGGCGCGATCCGCTGGCGCAACACATACCCAACGCCCGAGGCCACGATCAGCACGGTCAGAATACCCGCCAGCAATGTCACGAATTCCGCGTGAAGTCCCATCACTGCGCCCCCTTCACGGTTTCCGACAGATCGATCAACGCGCTGCGGGCGCGGGTCAGAAAGGCATCCTTATCCTCATCTTCCTGCACATGAATGGGCGCGCCAAAGGTGACAGTACAGATCAACGGGATCGGCACGACCTCACCCTTGGGCATGACGCTGTTCAGGTTTTCGATCCAGACCGGGATCAGATCAACATCCGGCCGCGCCTGCGCCAGATTATAAACCCCCGCCTTGAAGGGCAGCAGAAATTCATCGGTGTTGTTCCGTTTGCCTTCGGGGAAAATGATCAGCGACGATCCTTCGTCCACGGCTTCGATAATCCGTTCCATCGGGTCATGGTCGCGTTCGTCGGGGCGGCGGTCGATCAGCACTGCGTTAAAAACCTCACGCCCGATAAATGTCTTCAGCTTCGACGACAGCCAGTAATCGGCGGCGGCCACGGGCCGGGTTTTACGGCGCAGATAGCTGGGCAGCACCGTCCAGATTAGGACAAAATCGCCGTTGCTGGTGTGGTTTGCAAAGTAAACGCGCTGACGGGGAACGGGCTCGATCCCCTCCCATATCCCGCGGACCGCTGTCATAAAGCGGGCAAACAGCAAAATTGCCTCACCTGTCACAAGCGCCAGAAATGCTTTCATCTCAACATCTTCAAACGTACCCTAGGGGCACAGGGGTAGCGGATCGATGCCGGTTTGAACAGTGGCCTTGTGTCGGATCACGCCCACCTGTGGCGTTCGGCACCCACTGCATCGGCCACCGTCGCATAGCCATCGCGCGCCAGAAGCTGATCCAGTTCAGTGGGCAGACGGGCGGCCATCGACAGGCCCTGATAGACCATCGCGGTGTAAAACTGCACGGCGCTGGCCCCCGCCTTGATCTTATCATAGGCATCTTCGGCCGTGAAAATGCCGCCCACGCCGATCAATGGCAGATCGGTTTGCCCGGCAAGTTGGGCCAGAACCTCGGTCGACCGCCCAAACAAGGGCGCCCCCGACAGACCGCCCGCCTGATCACGATGCGGACTGTCAAGCGGCTGGCCGCCGATGCCATCACGGCCAAGCGTCGTGTTGGTCGCAATGATGCCATCGATGCCGGATGTCCCGGCGACCTCGGCAATCTCGCTGATCTCTGCGGGGTTAAGATCGGGGGCGATTTTCAGGAAAATCGGGATCTGCCGCGCCAGCCCCGCGCGCGCGTCCAGCACGCCTGCCAACAACGCACCCAGCGCCTCGCTCCCCTGCAGATCGCGCAGTTTTTCGGTGTTCGGACTGCTGACATTGACCGTCGCAAAATCCACGTGCGGCCCGCAATGCGCCAGAACCGTCGCAAAATCCGCCGCGCGATTGTCGCTGTCCTTGTTGGCCCCCAGGTTCAGCCCGATCACGGCATCCTTGGGCCGCTGCGCCAGCCGTTCGGCCACCACGTGCATCCCATCGTTGTTGAACCCAAACCGATTGATGGCCGCATAATCTTCTGTCAGGCGAAACAACCGCGGCTTAGGGTTGCCGGGCTGCGGGCGCGGCGTGACGGCACCCACCTCGATAAAGCCAAAGCCTGCGCGCGACAAAGGCCCCAAAGCCTCAGCATTCTTATCAAACCCCGCCGCCAACCCAACCGAATTGGGCAGCTGCAACCCGGCAACGGTGGTCCGCAACCGGTCCGAGGTCACAACCCCCGGCGTCGGCGCCAGCCCCATGTTCAGCGCCCGGATAGACAGCCCATGCGCACGCTCGGGGTCCATCTGGCGTAACAGGCCCAGCCCCGCCTTTTCCAGCAGGCTCATGCCAGATCGTCCGGAAACTGATGCACGTCACCGTCCAGGGGCAGTGGCTTCGCCCAAAGCACCTCATCCATCCGCAAAACGCGATAAAGATGCGGGAACAGCGCGCCGCCGCGCGACGGTTCCCACTTCATCGCATCCCCCATGGTATCCGCATCAAACGCCACCAGCCAAAGCCCACCCACACCCGCAAAATGCTTGGCCGCTGTCTCTCGCACCTGTTCAGCGGTCGAAAAATGAATAAACCCATCCGCCAAATCCACCGGCGCACCCACGGTCTCACCGGCGGCCTGAAACCCGTCCCATTCCGAGGACCTGAATATCTTATAAATCCGCACAAAAGCCCCTTCTTCTTGGCAAAAATACTCTCGCCGAAGGCACCGCGACGCGTGAAACGCGGCGCAAAACAAAAAACGTGGCGCGCGTCAGCGCGCCTCCGCTTAACAGTAAAATCACATCAGATCCCGAACATCGGTCAACCGGCCCGTCACCGCCGCCGCCGCCGCCATCGCCGGTGACATCAGATGCGTGCGCCCGCCACGGCCCTGGCGGCCCTCGAAATTCCGGTTTGACGTCGCCGCGCAGCGCTCACCGGGTGACAGCTGATCTGGGTTCATGGCCAGACACATCGAACAGCCCGCCAGGCGCCACTCAAACCCGGCCTCCTTAAAGACATCGGCCAGCCCCTCTTCCTCGGCCTGCGCCCGCACCAAACCTGATCCCGGCACGACCATCGCGCGCAGACCTTCCTTGATCTTCTTGCCGCGCAGGATTTCGGCCGCAGCGCGCAAATCCTCGATCCGGCCATTGGTGCAGGATCCGATAAAGACCGTGTCGATCTCGATCTCGCTCAGCGGGGTACCGGGCGTCAGCCCCATATATTCCAGCGACCGTTCCGCCGCCCCAACCTTGCCGCCCTCAAAATCGCTGGCCGCAGGGACCGCCGCGGTGATCGGCAGCACGTCTTCGGGGCTGGTGCCCCATGTGACAACCGGCGCAATGTCTTCGCCGCGGATCGTCACGACCTTGTCCCACTGCGCATCGTCATCGGAATAAAGCGTCTTCCACCAGGCCAGCGCAGCCTCCCACTGGGCACCCTTCGGCGCATGCGGACGACCCTGAACATAGTCAAAGGTCTTTTCATCCGGGGCAATCAGCCCGGCGCGCGCGCCACCTTCAATCGCCATGTTGCAGACGGTCATGCGGCCTTCCATGCTCAGATCGCGGATCGCCTCACCACAATATTCAATGACATAACCTGTACCGCCCGCGGTGCCGGTTTCACCAATCACCGAAAGCGTGATATCCTTGGCCGTCACACCGGGGCGCAGTTTGCCGGTGATCTCGACCTTCATGTTCTTGGACTTCTTCTGGATCAGCGTCTGCGTGGCCAGCACATGTTCGACCTCAGACGTGCCGATCCCATGGGCCAGCGCCCCGAACGCCCCATGCGTCGCGGTGTGACTATCGCCGCAGACTACGGTCATGCCGGGCAGTGTCCATCCCTGTTCTGGGCCCACAATATGCACGATCCCCTGACGGACGTCGTTCACCGGATAATAATGAATGCCAAAGTCCTTGGCGTTCTTATCCAGCGCCTCGACCTGAATGCGGCTTTCCTCGTTCTCGATCCCATTCGCGCGGTCCAGCGTGGTGGGCACGTTGTGATCGGGCACAGCGATCGTTTTATCCGGCGCATGCACCTTGCGGCCCGCCATGCGCAGCCCCTCAAAGGCTTGCGGGCTTGTGACCTCATGCACCAGATGGCGGTCGATATATAGCAGACAGGTGCCATCCTCGGCTTCATGCGCGACGTGGGCATCCCAGATTTTATCATAGAGTGTTTTGGGGGACATGGGTCCTCTCCCTTGAAATGAACGGACAGTGGATGGGCTTCAGGCGGCCTGCATCCGTAGTCGCGCCAGCGCCCTTCGCGCCGCACCAAAGAACCGCCAAGGCAGGCGTGCGCGATCATCCATATCAAAAATTCGTCTCATAGGGCGTCAGATACAGCGGCCTGCCCCGCCTCGCAAGGGCGCAACTTGTCTCAAACGCCAAGTCAGTGCAGTATAATGGAAAAAAGGGGCGCCCGAGCATATGGATTTCCTGGACGGAGAAGAGCTGCAGCCGCAACAGGCCGATATGCTTGAGATCGGTCAAAGCCTGCTTACGAATATCGAAAGCCTGCTGTCATTTATGTTGCGGCCCTGGGGGGCATATCAGCTTCTGATCATATTGGGCACCGTTGCGGTGGCCTATGTGCTGAACATGTTCGTCGGGCCGCGCCTGCACGATTGGATGCGCACCCGCGAAGGCTGGCCCAAATGGCGTCTGCGCGTTCTGGTCGTCATCCACAAACGCCTGCGCGCGATTTTCCTGGTGATCCTGATCTGGATTGTCGTTGGTGTGATGCGTGAAGTCACCTGGCCCAGCCGATCCTTTCTGATCGCCATCTTCGCCAACCTGGCAACCGCATGGTTGGTCGTTGCCTTTGCGACGCGATTGATCAGTAATGTCTTTTTGCGGCAGGTCGTGCGCTATGGCGCCTGGATCTGGGTGACGCTCAGCATTCTGAACCTGACCGACCAGACGCAGGAACTGCTGGACAGTCTGGCGCTGACCTTTGGCGAAATGCGCATTTCGATGTGGCTGGTCATTCAGGCCATCATCGTTCTGGGGCTGTTTTTCATTGGTGCGCGGTTCATATCGCGCACAACGGCTGACCGGATCCGCAAGAACGAAAACATCTCGCCCTCGATGCAGGTGCTGACGGTCAAATTCATTCAGGTCCTGCTGTATGGTGCGGCTTTTGTCATCGGGCTGCGATCGATCGGGGTCGATCTGACGGGCCTTGCGGTGTTGTCAGGTGCCATCGGCGTGGGCCTGGGTTTTGGTCTGCAAAAGGTCGTGTCGAACCTGGTGTCGGGCATCATCATCCTGCTGGATAAATCGATCAAGCCCGGCGATGTCATCAGCCTGGGCGATACGTTCGGCTGGATCAATTCACTGGGCGCGCGCTATGTGTCGGTCGTCACGCGGGACGGGCGCGAATACCTGATCCCGAACGAAGACCTGATCACCGGCCAGGTCGTGAACTGGTCACATTCCAACGAATTCGTGCGGCTGGATATCTATTTCGGCACCGCCTACGCCGATGACCCCCACAAAGTCCGCCAGATCGCGATTGACGCAGCCCTTAGCGTTGACCGCGTGCTCAGCCACCCACGCAAGCCCGTGTGTCATATCGTGGGCTTTGGCGACAGTTCGGTCGACTATATCCTGCGGTTCTGGATATCGGACCCTACCGGCGGTCTGACCAACGTGCGCGGTCAGGTCTATCTGGCGCTGTGGGACGCGTTTCAGGAAAACGAAATTTCCATCCCCTTCCCACAGCGTGAGGTCAAAATGCTACAAGGCAGTGAATTGCAGACCAAAACGCTGGACTGACGTCGGGAAAGAATTTAGCAAAGCCACCAGTTCGGGCTTTCCCGCCTGTTTTGTCATAGTCAAAGGAGATTTGATCCATGGGATTTATGGAAGCATTCAAGCACAATATGGTTAAACCCTTCGAAGGCCGCGCGTCGCGATCCGAATTCTGGTGGTTTTTTCTGTGGTTCATCATTGTTGCAATAGGCGGCACGCTTTTGCTTGTTGTCTTGATCGGCGGACCTATGGCTGTAGCTGCGGCTTCAGGGTCGGACGCGGCGGCCGTTGGGGCGGCAATTGGCGGTATATTCGGTTTTATCCTGCTGTCGGTCCTGTATATGCTGCTTGGTTGGATGGCACTTGCACAGATCTGCGTATCAATCCGCCGCTTGCATGATCAGAATAAATCCGGCTGGTGGTATTTCATCGCCCTGATCCCGTTCGGTGGCATCGTGCTGCTGGTCTTCTACTGCCTGCCCGGCACACCCGGCCCCAACCGCTATGGCCCCGACCCGCTGGCCCCCGCGGATGAAGAGGTATTTTGATAACATAAGAGCATCAAAAGTGGTTTCCTAAACCTGCCTGATCTTGGATAACCCCCCGCCCGGTGGGCACCACCGGGCAGCGCCCGACCCGCCCCGTCACGCCAAAGGCGTGCTTCCAGCCCGACGGCGGGCGCTTTGCACCCACCCTCGGGCCGGTCGCCGCCCTCAGCTGACTACTTTAGAGTGCTCAAGAAATCATCGGCCATTATTGATCAATGAGGTCCCGGATCAGGTCCGGGACTGCGCAGGGCCATTCAAATCAAAGCTAAATCGGCATCAGTGCCCAGTAGTCCAGATCCAGCAGAACATCGGGCAGGTACTTGCCGTCATCCCCCCGCAGCTCAAACGGGGCGCCTTTGGTGGCGACCAGGCGCAGGCGCAGGGCGGCGATGCCGGGGGCGCTGGTTTCGGCCTTGTCCAGCACCTCGGACCAGGCGCATATGGTATCGCCACTGAAACAGGGGTTCGCGTGCGCGCCCGCGTTCAGCCCGATGATCATCTGCGCATTCGCCAGGCCGTTGAACGACAGCGCCCGCGCCATCGAAATGACATGCCCGCCATAGATCAGCCGCTGTCCGTCTGGCCGGAAGGTCGCATCGAAATGCACCTTCGCGGTGTTCTGCCACAGGCGGGTGGCCATCATATGTTCGGCCTCTTCGATCGTCACGCCGTCCACATGGTCGATCTTTTCGCCGATCTCATAATCGCGCCAGCAATGCGGCTCGCCGGCCAATGTGAAATCATAATCCGAAAAATCCAGGCCTTCGGGAATGGCCAGCTGACCGGGCGCCACGACGTCGGCCAGATCCGGCACCACGGTTTCCGGTGCAGGCGCATCAAGATCGTTTTTGCGCACCATGACCCAGCGCACGTACTCCAGCACAATCTGATCACGCTGGTTCAGCCCCTTGGTGCGCACCCAGACCACGCCGGTTTTACCGTTTGAATTCTGCTTGACCCCGATCACCTCGGACACCGACCGCAGGGTGTCACCGGGGTAAACGGGCTGCAAAAACCGCCCCTCGGCATAGCCCAGATTGGCCACGGCATTCAGCGAGATATCAGGCACCGTCTTGCCAAAGACCACATGAAACGCCGCCAGATCATCGATAGGCGACGCCGCCAATCCACAGCCCCGCGCGAATTCGTCCGACGAATAAATCGCATGCCGCGCAGGATAAAGCGCATGATACAGCGCGCGTTCCCCGCCCGAAACCGTCCGTGGCACCGCGTGATCGATCACATCGCCAACGGCATAATCCTCGAAGAAACGACCGGCGTTGGTTTTGCCCATCACTGCTGCCCCAGCTTTATGTCCGGGGTATAGGTGCCCTCGACCTCTTTCACGACGGCCTGACCGCAGCGCATCACGCCGTTGGCCTGATCAAAGGCATAGGTCGGATCGCCGTGCAACACCCAGCCCTTGTTCAGCGCATCGGTGACCTTGTGACAAAAGGCCGAGGTGTCATCCTCGGTCAGAAAACGGTAAAGTTTCATGCTATCCCCCAAACGGATATACGCCCAGCCAGTTGTGGATCAGCGCCACGATGATGAACAGCACGACGCTGATCGTCACATGGATGATTTCTTTCTTCACGGGCGCTTGCGGCGGGCGGTCCCACGCACCTTCGGCCCGGTTGATCACGATGACCGACACGACGGCCCAGGCCAGCATCGCGCCGAACAAAATGACCGACGCCAGGTCGCCATTGACCAGCAAATGCGCCAGCGCCCAGACCTTGACCGCGGTCAGCTGAGGGTGCCGGATTTTCGTGCCCAACCAGACCTTGGCCCCCTTGGCCGCCCCCGCGCCATAGATGTAGAACGCAATGACCATCAGCAGGTTGTTCACATGCGTCAGGAATTCCGGCGGATACCACAGCGGAATGAACTCGACGCGGCTATATCCGATGATAATCAGCGCCAGGCTGATCAGTACGCCGACTGCCACCAGCCCCTTGCCCGGATCGCCCAGTTTCGCCCGCGTCTCGGGCATCCAGCGTTTGAACAGATGGACACCCCACCAGATCGTAATGCCGCCGATCAGCAAAACCCAGGGCATCAGTCGGCCTCTAAAGCTGCAATCGCTTCGGCCTTGGCCAGCGTGGCCCGCGCCGTCACGATATGCAGGTTTTCGACGATCTTGCCATCGACCACCGCGACGCCTTGCCCGGCGGCCTCGGCTTCTTCAAAGGCCGCGATTTGCCGTTCGGCCAGGTCAATTTCAGCTGCGGTCGGCGCAAAGGCCGCATTCGCAATATCCACCTGCGCCGGGTGGATCAGCGTTTTGCCGTCAAATCCCATGTCTCGCCCCTGATCACATTCCGCCCGCAGACCATCGGCATCCTTGAAGGCGTTGTAAACCCCGTCAATCGCCACAACCCCATAGGCCCGCGCGGCTAGCAGGCACAGTTGAAGTGAGGTCAGCAAAGGTTCGCGATCCGGCCGAAAGCGCGTGTTCAGGTCCTTGGCCAGATCATTGGTGCCCAGAACGAAGCCCTGCAGCTGAGGATGTGCGGCAATCTCGGCGGCGTTCAGCACGCCCAGGGGCGTTTCCATCATCGCCCATATGGGCTTGCCCGCGGGCAGCAGATCGGCCAGCGCCTGCACGTCCGCGGCACTGTTCACCTTGGGCAATAGCACCGCATCGGCATCGCCCACGGCGGCGGCATCCGCCTGCCCCCATTCCGTATCCAGCCCATTGATCCGGGCAATCCGGGCGCGCGGGCCATAGTCGGTGGTTTTCAGAGTATCGGTCAGCAGCGCCCGCGCATTTTCCTTTTCATCCACCGCCACCGCGTCTTCCAGATCAAAGATGATCGCATCGACGGGCAGCGTCTTGGCCTTTTCCAACGCCCGCTCTTTCGAGGCTGGGATGTAAAGAACCGAACGATAGGGGCGCGCTGTCATGATTCTGGCCTTTCCGCAACAATCTTGCGCAGAGCTGGCATATTTTGACCGGATTGTTCAAGCAGAACCTTTCGCACGTGCAGAAAACCCTACGCTGTGTCTGTATTTGGAACGCTCTGCCCAACCAATCCGCCCGGTGGGCACCACCGGGCAGCGCCCGACCGCCCCGTCACGCCAAAGGCGTGCTTACAGCACGACGGCGGGCGCTTCACGTCCACCTCGGCCGGTCGCTGCCCTCTGCGCCTTCATTCCTGTGTTGCAGCCTTTAACAACAATGCTTTAAGGCGGATGACGATGGAACTGATGGAAATATACCGCAACAAGGTCGCCGCCGGTGATCTGACTGCCGACCCCGCGCAGGAAGCCGTGCTGCCAGAGTTGGACCGCATCCGCACCGCCCTGGCCGAGCCTGTGAAAAAAGGCCTGTTTCGCAAGGCACCCGAACCGCCTAAGGGGCTTTACCTGTGGGGCGGCGTGGGGCGTGGCAAGTCGATGCTGATGGATCTGTTCGCGGCCAACGTCACCGTGCCCTGCCGCCGCGTGCATTTTCACGAATTCATGCAGGAAATCCACGAAGCGATGCACAAGGCCCGTCAGACCGGTGTCGATGATGCGATCCTGCCGGTGGCGCAGGATGTGATGTCTCAGGTCCGCTGCCTGGCCTTTGACGAAATGCAGATCACCGATATCACCGACGCGATGATCGTCGGGCGGCTGTTTGAAAAGCTGTTTGAAGCAGGCGTCGTGATCGTCACGACATCGAACCGTGTGCCCGATGATCTGTACAAAGACGGCCTGAACCGCCAGCTTTTCCTGCCCTTTATCGACATGCTGAAAGACCGGCTTGTGATCTGGGAACTGACCTCGCCCACAGATTACCGGCAGGACCGACTGGCGGGCTCGCCCGTCTATTTCACCCCCGTTGATGCCACCGCGCGCGCGCAGATCGAGGCGGTCTGGCAGGATCTGACCGGTGGTGCCACGGGATCGCTGGACCTGACGGTCAAGGGGCGCAAGGTGCATATCCCCGCCTTTCACAACGGGGTCGCGCGGGCGTCGTTTTATGATCTGTGCGGCCAACCCCTGGGCGCCGCCGATTATCTGGAACTGGCGCGCAATGCGCGGGTGCTGATCCTGGAAAACATACCCTGCCTGGGGCGGTTCAATTTTAATGAGGCCAAGCGCTTTGTCACACTGATCGACGCGCTTTATGAGGCGCGTGTGAAGCTGATTGCGTCAGCCGAGGCGGTGCCCGAATTGCTGTATCTTGAGGGCGAAGGCAGTTTCGAATTCGAACGCACTGCCAGCCGTCTGCGCGAAATGCAGGCGGATGGTTGGGGCAGGGAATAGACTTAGCCTCAGATTGCCCACCCTCGGGCCGGGCGCTGCCCTCAAACTCTAAATAACTTGCAATACCCCTTCGGATCGCAATAACTAAACAAGCGTTCAATTCAGGGAGGGGAGCGACGCAACATGGACTTCGCAATGACCGAAGAACAAACCGCCATTTTCGATATGGCCAAGGCGTTCGGCGACGACCACATCGCGCCCCATGCCACCGAATGGGAAAAACAGGGCACGATCCCGAAAGACCTGTGGCCGAAACTGGCCGAACTGGGCTTTGGGGGGCTTTACGTCAGCGAAGACAGCGGCGGGGCGGGTCTGTCGCGGCTGGACGCGACCCTGGTGTTCGAGGCACTCAGCCACGCCTGCCCGTCCGTCGCGGCGTTCCTGTCGATCCACAATATGTGCGCCAAGATGCTGGACAATTTCGGCAGCGACGACCTGAAAGCGCGGCTTCTGCCCGATGCGCTGACGATGCAGACCTTCTTTTCCTACTGCCTGACCGAACCCGGGTCCGGGTCCGACGCCGCCGCCCTGAAAACCCGCGCGGACCGCACCAACGCAGGCTATACCCTGAACGGGACCAAGGCGTTTATCTCGGGCGGGGGATATTCGGACGCCTATATCGTGATGGCCCGCACCGGTGACGCTGGCCCCAAGGGCATCAGCGCCCTGATTGTTGAGGACGGCACACCGGGTCTTAGCTTTGGCGGGCTTGAAGATAAGATGGGCTGGCGCAGCCAACCCACCCGTCAAGTCCAGCTTGATGACTGCAGCGTCCCGACCGAGAACCTTTTGGGCGACGAAGGTCACGGATTTCGCTACGCCATGATGGGCCTGGACGGCGGGCGGTTGAACATCGCGGCCTGTTCGCTTGGGGCCGCGCAGGCCGCCCTGACCGCGACACTGGCCTATATGGGCGAACGGCAGGCCTTCGGCAAACCGATCGACCAGTTCCAGGCGCTGCAATTCCGTCTGGCCGACATGGAGATCGAACTGCAGGCCGCCCGCACCTTTCTGCGTCAAGCCGCGTGGAAACTGGACCACGGCACACCCGACGCCACGCAATTCTGCGCCATGGCCAAGAAATTCGTGACCGAGGCCGGATCAAAGGTTGCCGATCAATGCCTGCAACTGCACGGCGGCTATGGCTATCTGGCCGATTATGGCGTCGAAAAGATCGTACGCGACCTGCGGGTGCATCAGATACTGGAAGGCACCAACGAAATCATGCGCCTGATCGTCGCCCGTCAGATGCTGGCGGCGCGATGAGCGATATTCTGATCCGCAAAGAGGGCGCCGCGGGTCGCATCACGCTGAACCGCCCCAAGGCGCTGAATGCGCTGACCTATCAGATGTGCCTAGATATCGAACAGGCGTTGGACCGTTGGGCCGGGGACGATCAGGTCAAGCTGCTGTTGATCGATGCGACGGGTGATAAGGCCTTCTGCGCGGGCGGTGACATAGCCGAGATGTACGCGACCGGGACCGCGGGCGATTACGACTACGGCCGCCGCTTCTGGCGCGACGAATACCGCATGAACGCCAAGCTGTTCGAATTCCCCAAGCCCGTCGTCAGCTTTCTGCAGGGGTTTACGATGGGCGGCGGCGTGGGCGTGGGCTGCCATGGCTCGCACCGGATCGTGTGCGAGAGCAGCCAGATTGCGATGCCCGAGGTCGGCATAGGCCTGATCCCCGATGTAGGCGGGTCGCTTCTGCTGTCGCAGGCCCCCGGACGGTTGGGCGAATATCTGGGCACGACGGCCGCGCGCATGGGACCCGCAGATGCGATTTATGCGGGGTTTGCGGATTATTTCGTGCCTCAGGCGGATTGGCCTGCATTAAAAGGCGCTTTGGTCGAAACCGGCGATTGGACTGCCGTTGATCGTGCCGCGCAGCAACCGCCGCAGGGTCAGTTGGCCGCGCAACTCGACCAGATCAACAGTTTTTTCGGGGGCGAAACCCTGGGCGACATCCTACGCGCCTTGCGTGCGGAAGAGACTGAGTTCACAGCCCAGGCGCTCAAGGCACTATCGCGCAACGCGCCCCTGTCCATGGCTTGCGCGGTTGAGATGGTCCACCGTCTGCGCGGCACGGCCGACATCCGACGCGCGCTGGAACTGGAATACCGCTTCACCTTCCGTGCGATGGAACATGGCGATTTTCTGGAAGGCATCCGCGCGGCGATTATTGATAAGGATCGCAGCCCGAAATGGCGGCATGATCTGGATGACATTCCAGGCAGTGCGGTCAGCAAGATGCTGATGCCATTGAGAAAAGACAGTTTGAGCTTTGAGGGAGGCACGTCATGAAAATCGGATTTATCGGCTTGGGCAATATGGGCGGGCCGATGGCGGCAAACCTGATCAAGGCGGGCCACGATGTGACAGGCTTCGACCCCGCGGGCACCCCCGATGGCATCCGCGCTGCGCCCTCAGCCGCCGAGGCTGCACGCGGTGCCGACGTGGTGATCACGATGCTACCAAACGGGGCGATTCTGCGGTCGGTCGCCGATCAGGTGATCCCGGCCATGCAGCCGGGTGCCGTGCTGTTGGATTGCTCAACCGTCGACGTCGAAAGCGCCCGCGCCGTGGCGGATCAGGCGCAGGCTGCTGGCCTGATGGCGCTGGACGCGCCGGTCAGCGGCGGCATCGGCGGCGCACAGGCGGGGACGTTGACGTTTATGGTGGGTGGGTCCGACGAAGCCTTCGCCAAGGCCGCCCCGCTGTTCGACATCATGGGTCAAAAGGCCGTTCATTGTGGTGGTTCGGGCAACGGGCAGGCAGCGAAAATCTGCAACAACATGATCCTGGGGGCCACGATGATCGCGACCTGCGAGGCCTTCGCCCTGGCCGATAAACTGGGGCTGGACCGGCAGGCAATGTTCGATGTGGTCAGCACGTCGTCGGGCTATTCATGGTCGATGAACGCCTATTGCCCCGCCCCCGGTATCGGCCCGCAAAGCCCTGCGGATAACGACTATAAACCGGGATTTGCCGCTGATCTGATGCTGAAAGACCTGCGCCTCAGCCAGCAAGCCGCCGAAGCCGTCGCCGCCGATACCCCTATGGGCCAGCGGGCGACGGAATTGTACGAACAATTCGTTGAGCATGAAGACGGAACAGGCCGTGATTTCAGTGCTATGCTACCCAGGTTCGAAAAACGGAAAAGATAGGGGGCTCTGCCCCCTCGTGCCTTCGGCCCTCACCCCCGGAGTATTTTAGGAACAATAAAGCATATGCCCGCACTTTATTGTTCCCCAAATACTCAAATCCCACCGTTCGTAACTATAAGCTGCTGTTAGCATTTGAGGCGTAGAACGGCCCCCACGATATCGTACAGAAATGGTTTTCCAGAACTTGTGTTTTGGCTTGGAACCCCAAACCACAAGCCGCCTGAAAGATCATGCATGAGAATTGAAAGCGGGGGCGTTGCGACCTCTTTCTGGCCAAACCAACTATCAAGACGGTGGCGCCACCTTTCTTATCAGATCAGAACCTTAAACCCTGCCATCAAAAGGTGATGCGGGGCAAAGGGCGTTTCAGACCTGATCCTGCGGCGGGGCATCAGGGTCTTCGCGCCCGATTCCTTTGAAGATAAACTTCAGCGGGAACGCCCAGACTACGCCTAAAGTGACATAGACCAACAGTTGCGCCCACCAGGGCGGCAGCGTCAGCGGATCAGGGTAAAGCCAGTTGATGATACTGACGCAAATCACGATATAGGCCGGGATGCCCACGACCAGAATAAACAGGGAAAGGCGTTTGCGTGTTTTGTAAGACAGGGGCATCAATCAGCAAAAGGGTCCGTGACAAGGATTGTATCATCGCGTTCAGGTGAGGTGGAAACTAGCGCGACCGGGCACTGGATCAACTCTTCGATGCGGCGGACGTATTTGATGGCTTGTGCGGGCAGATCGGCCCAGCTGCGCGCGCCTGCGGTGGACTCCGACCAGCCCTCGATCACCTCATAGATTGGGGTCACGCGCGCCTGTTGATCGGCGGCGGTGGGCAGGTAATCCAGCCGTTCACCATCCAGATCGTAGCCAACGCAGATCTTCAGTTCCTCAAGACCGTCCAGCACGTCCATCTTGGTCAGCGCGATTCCATTGACCCCAGACAAGACACAGGTCTGACGCACCAGCACCGCATCGAACCAGCCGCAGCGGCGCGATCGGCCCGTCACCGTGCCCTTTTCGCGACCCACGGTCGCCAGGTGTTCGCCCACGTCATCGAACAACTCGCACGGAAACGGCCCCTCGCCCACGCGGGTGGTGTAGGCCTTCACAATACCCAGAACGAAATCCACAGCGCCCGGCCCAAGCCCGGTGCCCGTCGCGGCCATACCGGACAGGGTCGTCGATGACGTCACATAAGGGTACGTCCCGAAATCGACGTCCAGCAGCGACCCTTGCGCGCCTTCGAACAAAATCCGTTGCCCGGCGCGGCGGCGTTCGTTCAGCACTTTCCAGACCGGTGCGGCATAGGGCAGGATCTTGGGCGCGATTTCCAACAGTGACGCTTTCAGCGCGGCGCCGTCCACCTCGGGCAGCCCCAGTCCCTTGCGCAACGCATTATGATGAACCAACAGCCGCCCGATGCGCGTGTCCAGCGTCGCCTCATCCGCCAGATCGGCCACGCGGATCACACGGCGGCCCACCTTATCCTCATAGGCCGGACCGATACCGCGCCCGGTTGTACCGATCTTGGCGACCGAGTTCTGGCTTTCGCGGGCGCGATCCAATTCGCCATGCACCGGCAGGATCAGTGGCGTGTTTTCGGCGATCATCAGATTATGGGTGCCCACGCTGACCCCCTGCCTTTCGATCTTGGCGATCTCATCAATCAACGCCCAGGGGTCCAGCACCACGCCGTTGCCGATCACCGCTAGCTTGCCCTGCCGCAAAATCCCCGAGGGCAGCAGGCTAAGCTTATAGACCTGCCCATCGATCACCAGCGTGTGGCCCGCGTTGTGCCCGCCCTGAAATCGCGCGATGACATCGGCCCGCTCGCTCAGCCAGTCGACGATCTTGCCCTTGCCCTCATCGCCCCACTGCGCGCCGACGACCACCACATTTGCCATGACTGACCTTTCCCAGAATCTGAACCCGCGCCGGTATATAGGGCCATGACGGTGGGTGAAACACTTAAATTGGCGCATTTCAGTGCTTGCGACCGGCCGCCAAGGGGCCTAAACAGCCCCCTAACCCGAATGAACAGGCAAACCGATGCAAAACGTCCTTCTTATCGTCCTTCTGATCCTTGCGCTTGCGCTGATTGCGGTCGTTCTTCTGCAACGGTCCGAAAGCGGTGGGCTGGGTCTGGGCGGCGGCGGTGGCGGCGGTGGCCTGGTCAGTGCACGCGGGGCTGCCACGGCGCTTAGCAAGCTGACATGGGTGCTGGGCATTGCCTTTATGGCCACGTCGCTGGCGCTGACGATCATTTCGGCGCAGAATTCGTCAGGCAGTTCGGTCTTTGACCTGGCCCCACCCCCGGCCGAAGGCACGACCGATGACGCGCCACTTGTCCCATCGGTGCCATCTGACGATCTTCTGCCGCCCGCAGAAAACGACAACGCGCCTCTGATTCCGCGCGCAGACTGACGCAAATCTTGGGGTTCGACATTTTTCTGACCCCATGATCTAGAGGTGCTGTTGTCAGCGGCCACCGAATCTTCTATAGCTTAAATCCCGTGATGCAGCGCCAAATTTGGCGTGTTGCAGCAGTTTTAAGGCAGCAGTTGCGTGCCCATGTGCACGTCATAATCACGGGAGACAGCCAGACAATGGCGCGGTTTATTTTTATCACAGGTGGTGTTGTTTCGTCTCTCGGCAAGGGGCTGGCCTCGGCCGCGTTGGGATCGCTGCTGCAGGCCCGCGGCTTCAGCGTCCGGTTGCGCAAACTGGATCCCTATCTGAACGTCGATCCCGGCACCATGTCGCCCTTTGAACATGGCGAGGTCTTTGTGACCGATGACGGCGCCGAAACCGATCTGGATCTGGGCCATTATGAACGCTTCACCGGCGTGGCCGCGCGCAAGACTGATTCTGTATCCTCGGGGCGGATCTATTCCGACGTGCTGGAAAAGGAACGGCGCGGCGATTATCTGGGCAAGACCATCCAGGTGATCCCCCATGTGACTAACGAAATCAAAGACTTCATCCGCATCGGCGAGGACGAGGTCGACTTTATGCTGTGCGAAATCGGCGGCACTGTGGGCGATATCGAAGGCCTGCCGTTCTTTGAGGCGATCCGCCAGTTCAGTCAGGACAAACCGCGCGGCCAGTGTATCTTTATGCATCTGACGCTGCTGCCCTATATCAAGGCCAGTGGCGAATTGAAAACCAAACCAACCCAGCACAGCGTCAAGGAACTGCGGTCCATCGGCATCGCCCCCGATGTGCTGGTCTGCCGGTCGGAAGGCCCGATTCCGGTCAAGGAACGCGAAAAGCTGGCGCTGTTCTGCAACGTTCGCCCCGACAGCGTGATCGCCGCGCAAGACCTGAAATCGATCTATGAGGCCCCGCTGGCCTATCATCGCGAAGGGCTGGATCAGGCGGTGCTGGACGCCTTCAACATCAGCCCCGCGCCGAAACCGGACCTGAGCAAATGGGAAGACGTCGCCGACCGGATCTATAACGCTGAGGGCGAGGTCAAAATCGCCATCGTCGGCAAATACACTCAGCTTGAGGACGCCTATAAATCCATTGCCGAGGCCCTGACCCACGGCGGCATGGCCAACCGCGTCAAGGTCAGCATCGAATGGGTCGATGCGGAACTTTTCGACCGCGAAGATGCCGCGCCCTATCTTGAGGGCTATCATGCGATCCTGGTCCCCGGCGGTTTTGGCGAACGCGGGACCGAGGGCAAGATCAAAGCCGCCGAATTCGCCCGCACCCGCAAGATCCCCTATCTGGGCATCTGTCTGGGCATGCAGATGGCCGTGATCGAGGCCGCGCGCAATCTGGCCGGAATGGAAAACGCAGGGTCCGAGGAATTTGATCACGAAGCCGGGAAAAAGCGTTTTACGCCCGTGGTTTATCACCTCAAAGAATGGGTGCAGGGCAACCACAAGGTCGAACGAAAAGCCACCGATGACAAAGGTGGCACCATGCGCCTTGGTGCGTATGACGCGACGCTGACCAAAGGATCGAAAGTGGCGCAGGTCTATAACACCACCGCCATCGAAGAACGCCACCGCCACCGCTATGAAGTCGATATCGAATACCGCGATGATCTGGAAAAGCAGGGGCTGATCTTTTCCGGCATGTCCCCCGACGGCCGCCTGCCTGAAATCGTAGAGGTTAAAGACCACCCCTGGTTCATCGGCGTCCAGTTCCACCCTGAACTGAAGTCCAAACCCTTCGACCCCCACCCCCTATTCGCCGATTTCATCCGCGCCGCCGTGGAAAACTCGCGGTTGGTGTAGCGCGTAATCCAGAAGTGTTGAACTTAAAGACTACCAACAAAGGGCGGCGACCGACCCGAGGGTGGGCGAGAAGCGCCCGCCCTGTGGGGCGGGTCGGGCGCTGCCCGGTGGTGCCCACCGGGCGGGATGGGTGGATGTAATGGAGCAGATTTTCGGGACTAGGTTCTAAGGTATCATTCTTAAAACTGAAATGGCTCAAATCATAGGGCCATCGTCTGCCCGCGGGATGGCGTTGGATGGATAAGCTTCTGCGCTTTATCCCAGCCAAATCCGCGCATCGCGGCAGCTACCAACCAAGCATCGACAAATCGCCAGCCCGATGGGGTGGGCAGGCGATGGCCCGGGGCCTGCGGCCTGTTCACCGGGCCTATGCACACCGGCGCAGTCCCGGACTTGATCCGGGACCTCATCGCCACTTTACGCTAATAGCCACTGCAGATGCAGAAATTGCACATCATTCCCAACCAGTCTAACCTGCCCCAAAATCAATGACGAAAAGCAGTCCACATGATCCTTGGCATCGGCACCGATCTGGCGAATATTGAACGGATCGAGGGCACCTTGAACCGCTTTGGCGACAGGTTTCGCAATCGCGTTTTCACCGATATCGAACAGCAAAAGGCCGAACGGCGCAAAGATACGGCGGGCACCTATGCCAAGCGATGGGCGGCGAAAGAGGCATGCTCCAAAGCGCTTGGCACCGGCCTGCGCATGGGGATTTCTTGGAAAGACATGGCCGTCAGCAACCTGCACACGGGCCAGCCCATCATGCATGTCACGGGCTGGGCCGCTGACCGGCTGGACCAGATGACCCCTCCGGGCCATGAAGCCATTATCCATGTCACCCTGACCGACGATCACCCCTGGGCGCAGGCCTTTGTCGTGATCGAGGCACGGCCAAAAGACGCCCTGCCCGCTTGACACCCCGGTCAAGCCTGCGCATGTAGCACCGACCCCTGCAGGAGATCATAGAAATGGCCGAAAAGGCAGAGAAAAAAGACAGTTTCTACGAAACAGTGAAGACAGTGTTTTACGCCCTGCTGATTGCCGGTGTCTTTAGAACACTGTTTTTTCAGCCCTTTTGGATTCCCTCTGGATCAATGAAAGACACCCTGCTGATCGGTGATTTTCTGTTCGTCAATAAAATGGCTTACGGCTATTCGCGCTATTCCTGCCCGTTTTCCATGTGCCCCATCGAAGGGCGCCTGTTCGGGTCTGACCCAGAACGCGGCGATATCGTTGTCTTTCGCCACCCTGTCACCAACCAGGACTATATCAAGCGCCTGATCGGCATGCCCGGGGACAGCGTCCAGATGATAAACGGACGGCTGCAGTTGAACGGCCAGCCGGTGCAGACCATCGCCAACGGCACCTTTGAAGAACCCTATGAACTGCAGGGCACAACCATGGTGATCCCGCGGACCCTCCAGATGATCGGCCGCGGCCTCCGCACGGGCGATTTCAGCTTCCCCCGTGACCCGCGAAACTTTCCAAGCTGCATGAATGGTCAGCCTGCAATCGGCGCCCCCTGCCTGAAGGAAAAATTCACCGAAGTGCTGCCTGGCGGCGTCAGCCATAGCGTCCTGAACACCGCCAACAGACGGCAAGACAACACACCGGTCGTTTTTGTACCCGATGGGCATTATTTCTTTATCGGTGATAACCGCGATAATTCCGTCGACAGCCGCTTTGCACAATCCGCCCTGGGTCAGCCCGGCGTAGGTCTGGTGTCCGAGGAATATCTGATCGGCCGTGCGGATCGCGTGGTCTTTTCGGCCGAGGGCAGCTCGATCCTGTTTTTCTGGACATGGCGGTCTGATCGGTTCTTCAAGAGGTTAGAGTGAAACTGTCAGCCGACCTGAAGGCCTTTGCCGACCGGATCGGGCATTCATTCAACCGCCCCGACCTTTTGCTGCGCGCCGTCACCCATGCGTCGATATCATCGGCCACGCGCGACGACAATGAACGGCTGGAATTCTTGGGCGACCGGGTGCTAGGGCTGGTCATGGCCGAGGCACTGCTTGAGGCCGACGTGAACGCCAGCGAAGGGCAGTTGGCCCCCCGTTTCAACGCGCTGGTGCGCAAGGAAACCTGCGCCGATGTCGCCCGTCAGGTGGGACTGGGCGAGGTTCTGAAACTGGGCCGGTCCGAGATGATTTCAGGTGGGCGGCGGAAAGAGGCGCTGCTGGCCGACGCGATGGAGGCTGTGATCGCCGCTGTTTACCGCGATGCGGGGTTTGATGCAGCCAAAGCGATGATCCTGCGCCTGTGGGGTGACCGCGTAACAACCGTCGAGGCTGACGCCCGCGACGCCAAAACCGCCCTGCAGGAATGGGCCCAGGCCCGCGGCCAAACCCCGCCCGATTATGTCGAACTGAAACGTGACGGCCCCGACCACGCGCCGGTTTTCACCATTCAGGCGCGGCTGGATGACGGTCAGGCCGAAATCGCCACCGCCAAATCCAAACGCCAGGCCGAACAGGCCGCCGCGAAAGCACTGCTGGATAAGGTCAGCCAATGAGGCTGCAAGCCTGCCTGAACGGCGCGCGCCCTGCGACCCAAGGCGTGCATATCCCGCGCACAGCGACTGAATTGGCCGATGCCGCCAGGGGCGCTGTTATGGCCGGGGCGGAAAGCCTGCATGTTCATCCCTATCAAGATGGCATCGAAACGCTTGCGCCAACGCCCGTTGCCGACTGCCTAAACGCCATTCGCGATGCTGTCCCCGGAACCCCGGTTGGTATCAGCACGGGTGCGTGGATCACACCCGCTAGCCTTGCGCTCCATGCGGATATCGCGGCGTGGGGCGTAACCCCCGATTTTGTCAGCATAAACCTGTCCGAAGACGACGCACCAGACATCATGCAGATCGCCAGCGCCAAGGGGATCGGGATCGAGGCCGGGTTGTGGTCTGTGGCGGATGTGGACCGTTTTCTTGGCCTGTCAGTGCCACAGGTTCTGCGGGTTCTGATCGAAGTTCCAGATCTGGACGCCGATACCGCGCTGGATCTGTATCGCACCATGGTTTTAAAGCTTGACGGGCGCACTCCTGTTCTGGCCCATGGCGAAGATCGCAGCGCTTGGCCCATCGCCATGGCCGCGCTACAAGACGGCCACGCCACGCGCATAGGGTTTGAGGACACGATCCTGTTGCCAAACGGCGACCCGGCACGGGATAATGCCGCATTGGTTCACGCGGCTGCACAAATTTTAGGGACAACAGGATGACCAAACCATCAACACGCGCGGGTTTTGTGGCCCTGATCGGCGAACCGAATGCGGGCAAATCGACGTTGCTGAATCGGATGGTGGGGGCCAAGGTGTCGATCGTCACGCATAAGGTGCAGACGACGCGCGCGCGCATTCGCGGGGTGGCGATGGAAGGGGACGCGCAGATCGTTTTTGTCGACACGCCCGGCCTGTTTCGCCCACGCCGCCGGTTGGACCGTGCCATGGTCGCCGCCGCCTGGGGCGGGGCTGCGGATGCCGATATCGTCGTTCTGATGGTCGAGGCGCACCGCGGGATCACCGACGGGGTTCAGGCCATTCTGGACAGTCTGCAGGACCGCGCCGAAGGTCAAACAATCGCGCTGGCCATCAACAAGATTGACCGCGTCCAGTCCGAGGTCTTGCTGGGTCTGTCCAAAGACCTGAACGACCGCTTTGATTTTGCTGAAACCTTCATGATCTCGGCCGAAAAGGGCTACGGCGCTGATGATCTGAAGGCCTGGCTGGCCGCGCAACTGCCTGAAAGCCCGTGGCTTTACCCCGAAGATCAGATTGCCGACCTGCCGCTGCGCATGATCGCCGCTGAAATCACCCGCGAAAAGCTGACCCTGCGCCTGCATCAGGAACTGCCCTATCAGCTGACCGTCGAGACCGAAAAATGGGAAGACCGCAAGGATGGTTCGGTCCGGATCGATCAGTTGATCTATGTGATGCGTGACGGGCACAAGGGCATCGTTCTGGGCAACAAGGGCGAAACGATCAAGGCTGTGGGCAAGGCCGCGCGCGAAGAACTGGAAGAGTTTCTGGACCGCAAGGTGCATCTGTTCACGCAGGTCAAAGTGCGACCCGGCTGGCTTGAGGAAAAGGAACGCTATTCCGAGATGGGCCTTGATTTTCGCGACGGAAACGCATGACGCGGCTGACGTCCGGGTTTTGGGTGCAGGCCTATCTGATGCGGCTGCAACTGGCGGGGATACCGGCCTTTGTGACCAGCCGCGGTGATGCGACGGCGGGCGCGGTGCTGGTCAAGCTGAACACATTGGACGGTCAGGCGGTGACCTGGCAGCGATCATTTGACCTGATGACAGGGGACCGCAAATGGGTCGTGCTGGTCGAAGGGGCCGAGGCGGACGTGGACGCCAGCATCGAAAAACAGCGCGGGTTTGACCCTGATCTGTGGGTGATCGAAGTCGAAGACCGCGCCGGGCGACACCTGCTGGATGAGCCGGGGTTGGAGTGATGCTTCTTGCCGCAATTCCCGCCCGGTGGGCACCACCGGGCCGCGCCCGACCCGCCCCCCTGGGCGGGCGCTTCTCGCCCACCCTCGGGCCGGGCGCTGCCCTCCGCTCATTGTTGCGAAATACATCATGATCGAATGGCGCGAAGACGGGGCTCTGATGGCGGTGCGCAAACACGGGGAAACCGCCGCGATAATCGAGGTTTTCACCAAGGCCCACGGTCTGACCGCCGGTGTCGTGCGTGGGGCCAGCAGCCGCAAGGTCGCGCCCATCCTGCAACCGGGCGCGCAATTGGATGTCACCTGGAAAGCCCGGCTGGAAGACCATATCGGCAGCTACACCGTTGAACCCATCCGCAGCCGCGCCGCGCAGGTCATGGGCGACGCGCTGGCGCTGGCGGGGCTGAACGCGGTCTGCGCCCTGATCTGCTTTGCCCTGCCCGAACGCGAACCGCATCCGCCGCTTTATCAAAGCACTGAAAACCTGCTGGATTTGCTGGGCCAGAATGACCTGTGGCCGCTGGCTTATCTTCGGTGGGAAATGGCGCTGCTGCAGGAACTGGGCTTTGGTCTGGACCTAAGCGCTTGCGCTGTGAGCGGTGCGACCGAGGGGCTGACCTATGTCTCGCCCAAATCCGGCCGGGCGGTCACGGAAAAAGGCGCGGGCGACTGGGCCGACAAACTGCTGCACTTGCCGCCGGTGATGCTGGGGCACGGTGATGCCCACAACGATGAAATCGCGCAAGCCCTTCAGACAACAGGATATTTCATCGAACATGCCTTGGCCACGGCCTTGGGCAACCGGCCTGTTCCACCCGCGCGTGCCAGATTTCTGGATATCCTGCACCGTCAGTCGCGCGCCTGAAACACCATCTGGTCGCCCGCGTCATTCGATAGGATCAGCACATCCCCCGACACCTCGGCCAATGTCATCTGGACCAGGTTTTCGAAAAAGCGCGTTTCATCCCCCAGGGCGGGACAGGCCATTCTGGTTGCTTGAACCGGGCCAAGGTCAAACCATGGATACGGCGCGGACTGGGACGCCAAATAGGCATTGCACGGCCCCTGCCCCTGCACAGCGCCCTTGGCCGGAAAGCGGATCGTGGCCGTGGCGTCGAAGTCGGCCCCATTCATCTGCACCAACCCATAGGTCGCCGCAGGATCGGCATAGCCCGAGATCGTTTCATCCGGGCCACAGGCCGCAATTACCAATGGCAAGGCAAGCAAAACCCGCCACATCACTGATATCGTTGCCTGATTTTCACAAGGTTATCTGTGATCGATATCATGGCCCCCTGACGTTCATCCGGCGGTGCCAACGCCAGACCTGCAAGCATGATGTTCTGCATGCTGACGGGCACCATTTCCCACACATCCGAAACATCGTGATCCTCAAGAATACTGCGCAAATCTTCGGGGATGTCTTTTACATCCTGGGCCATTGGGTCAGCCTTGATGAGGGCGTTTCCTGCGGGCATCATCCAGCCGCGCACCCTGGCCCCCATTGCCGCCGCCGTCATGTGATCGCTTAGTACCGTGCCCTTTTCCGCAGGACGGATCACCGCAACACTGTTACCACTTCTGGAAATCGCAGGACCAATGCGCCACCAGCCATGGGCGATGATGGCATGTTCGATTTCAAGACTGGCTGAATATTCCTCGGCTTCGGGCAAAGCAACGACATGCTCGGCTGCATCGGTTTGGCTGGCCAACCACTTGGTCAGTGTCTCAGCCGATGGAAACAGGATGGCCTTCATCCGTCGCGCGTGCCTGAAAATCGGGTTTGCCAGTCTTCGCGTTCCTCATCCGTGATCTTGCGAAACAGCACGTCTGGAACGGCAAAGCCATGACCCGCGGGCAAAGCCGACAGCGCCTGTTCGACATCATCGGGCCAGCTGTCGTCATCGGTGTTCATCGCCGTCATCAGCGTGGCCGCGGCATCGGGGATAAAGGGCTGCGACAGCACCGCATAAAGCCGGATCAGGTTCAGCGACAGGCGTACGACGGCAGCGGCGGCATCTGGGTCGGTCTTGAATTTGGCCCAAGGCTCGGCCGATTGCAGGTATTCATTCCCGGCTACCCAGATCGCGCGCAACTCGCCTGCGGCTTTGCGGATCTCAATCGCGTCCATATGCGCCTCATACGCGCGAATGCGGCGGGTCAGGTCGTCGATCAGCGCCTGTTCCTGCGGGCCGTAGTCACCGCCCGCGGGGACCTCTTCGCCGAACTTCGACCGGCAGAACTTGGTCACGCGGCTGACAAAATTGCCCAGAACGTCGGCCAGGTCCTTGTTCACCGAGGCCTGGAAATTTTCCCAGGTGAACTCACTGTCTGAATTTTCGGGCGCATGACTTAGCAGCCACCAGCGCCAGTAGTCCGCAGGCAGAATTTCCAGCGCCTGATCCATGAACACCCCGCGCCCTTGCGACGTGCTGAACTGGCCACCGTCGTAGTTCAGATAGTTGAACGATTTGATGTAATCGACCAGCTTCCACGGTTCGCCCGACCCCATGATCGTGGCCGGGAACGACAGCGTGTGGAAGGGCACGTTGTCCTTGCCCATGAACTGCGTATAGCGCACGTCATCGGCGCCCTTGTCGGTACGCCACCAGCGTTCCCAATCGGCATCCGTCTTGCCATGCGCCTCGGCCCATTCGCCACCGCAAGCGATATATTCAATGGGCGCGTCGAACCAGACGTAGAAGACCTTGTCCTCCATCCCCGGCCAATCCTGATCGCCCTTTTTCACCGGAATGCCCCAGTCCAGATCGCGGGTGATGCCGCGATCCTGCAAACCATCCCCGTCGTGCAGCCACTTCTTGGCGATCGAGGTCGTCAGCACTGGCCAATCCACCTGGCTGTCGATCCACTGATCCAGCTTGTCCTTCATGGCGGACTGGCGCAGGTGAAGATGCTTTGTCTCGCGCACCTCAAGGTCACTTGACCCCGAAACCGCACTGCGCGGGTTGATCAGGTCGGTGGGGTTCAGCTGAATTGTGCAGTTTTCGCACTGATCCCCCCGCGCCTTGTCATAGCCGCAGTTGGGACATGTGCCTTCGATATACCGGTCGGGTAGGAACCGCCCATCAGCGTTCGAATAAACCTGCTTTTCACTGACCTCCTCAATCAACCCGGCCTGGGCCAGACGCCCCGCGAAATGCTGGGTCAGCCGATGGTTCTGCGGGCTGGACGATCGCCCGAAATGATCAAACGACAGCCGAAACCCGTCCGCAATTTCGGACTGAATGGCGTGCATCTCACGGCAATACTCATCCACCGGCTTGCCCGCCTTGGCCGCCGCCAACTCAGCCGGCGTACCGTGTTCATCGGTGGCACACAGAAACATCACCTCATGCCCGCGCGCACGCTGATAGCGGGCGAACAGATCGGCAGGCAGTTGGGACCCGATCAGATTGCCCAGATGCTTGATGCCGTTGATATAGGGAATGGCAGAGGTAATTAGATGCCGGGCCATGATCCTGTGCCTTTGTTGCTGTGGTCCGACCCGTTTAACGCCCCCCGCTGACCTGATGCAAGCACCACACTTTCTTTATTGTTCGAAAAATACTCCCGTGGGGTGAGGGCCGTCTAGGAAACGCTCTGGGGGAGCGTTTCAGGCCCGAACGGGCGAAGCCCCAGTCCAAGACCGGCCTACTGCACCCGGTCGATCCAGGCACGGATGTTCAGATCAATCCGCTCATCCACATAATTCGGCCAGCCACCCGCGCCAAAATCATTGCGGTTCACTGACCCCTTGATCACGATCAGCAGCTTGTCCCGCTGCGCCGGATCAACGCCCTGTTCCTGAAACAGCCCCGCGGTCAGCGTAATGGGCCGAGTCACACCGCGGATCGTGATATCACCCGTCAGACGCGCATCGTTCACCGTGCCCGTCACACGCGTTGACCGGAAGGTGATCGTGGGAAACCGCGCGGTGTCCAGAATGCTGGGCCCCTTCATCGTCTGCGTGGCAAAGACAAAGCCCGCCCGCGCTCGGGCCGGGTCCAGCGCGACGGCAACCTGACTGCGCGATACATCCCTTAGATCAAGGGTGATATCGGCCGACCGCACCGGCATCGTGCCTTGCGTGGGCTG
Organism: Pseudaestuariivita rosea; assembly: GCF_017592335.1. GTDB lineage: Bacteria > Pseudomonadota > Alphaproteobacteria > Rhodobacterales > Rhodobacteraceae > Parasulfitobacter > Parasulfitobacter rosea. The sequence continues at coordinate 167,086 of NZ_JACNMP010000004.1, forward strand.
CCCCTGAAACGCATAGACGAAACCAACATCCGATCGCTCAGCATCCAGGACATAGCGCTGTGGATCGGCCCAAAGCGGCCACGCGACGCACCAAAAGACAATCCATATCCAACGCATATCCCGACCCTAGGCCACCTGCGCCTATAAGCACAGGTTTTTTCTGGCCTGTCGCCTTGCCCCCCGCCGCCAAACCACTAAGGTCCCGTCAAAGTCGGAATAAGGGGCAGATGCCATGCGAATGAAAGAACTGGGCCGAACCGGTCTGAAAGTCAGCGAATTATGCCTGGGATCAATGACCTGGGGGTCGCAGAATACGCTTGAAGAAGGCCACGCCCAGATCGACCGATCGCTGGATGCGGGCATCAACTTTATCGACACGGCAGAAATGTACCCCGTCAACCCGGTCAAGGCTGAAACCATTGGCCGGACCGAGGAAATCATCGGCGACTGGTTTGCCAAAACCGGACGGCGCGATCAGGTGATCCTGGCCACCAAACATTCCGGCGCAGGACTGATGGCCGTGCGCGACGGTGCACCGATCACCAGCGACAGCATCCCCAAGGTGATTGAGGGCAACCTGAAACGGCTGCAGACCGACTATATCGATCTGTATCAGTTTCACTGGCCCAACCGCGGATCATATCACTTCCGCCAGAACTGGGGCTTTGATCCCTCGAACCAGAACAAAGCCGACACTCTGGCCCATATAGAAGAGGCACTTGAGGCCCTGCAAAAAGAGGTCGATCGCGGCACGATCCGCCATTTCGGCTTGTCGAATGACAGCGCCTGGGGCACCTCGCAATGGCTGCGCATCAGCGAAGACAAGGGCCTGCCGCGGGTGGTATCGATGCAGAATGAATATTCGCTGCTCTGCCGTCACTACGACACCGATATGTCGGAACTCAGCGTGAACGAAGACGTGGGCCTTCTGGCCTATTCGCCCCTTGCCGCGGGTCTTTTAACGGGCAAATATCAGGGCGGCGCGGTGCCCAAGGGCAGCCGGATGGACCTGAACGGCAATCTGGGCGGGCGCAAAACCGACAACGCGTTCAAGGCTGTTGATGCTTATATCGCGGTGGCCGAAAAGCACGGGCTGGATGTCACGCAGATGTCGCTGGCCTGGTGCCGCACCCGGCCCTTCATGTGCTCGGCCATCTTCGGCGCGACCAGTATGGACCAGCTAGAAGTGGCGCTTGGCAGCGTCGATGTCGAGTTGAGCGACGAGGTCCTGACCGACATCGCCGCCGCGCACAAGGCATATGGGATGCCGTATTGATCTAAAGACGCACATCGCCGGGCCGCCCCCCGGCACGGCGATGCGCGGCGGCCTTTGGCCTTGATCTCGCGTGGTTTTTGCTATGCTAAAGGCTGAACCCGTATGTCGTAGATCATCGTTTTAAAGTCTGCGATACCATGTTTATTTGTCCTGCCCGGTGGGCACCACCGGGCAGCGCCCGACCCGCCCCCCAGGGCGGGCGCTTCTCGCCCACCCTCGGGCCGGTCGCTGCCCTCAGCTCTCATGAAATAGATTCGTTTTTTAGAACAACGCCTTGGACTCTAATCCGCCGAACGATTTGCGACAACGAACACCGCAGCGGCACCAAAGAACCCCGCGAAGATGCCTTCGATCCAGCGTCGGAAGCGCAGATAGGCGGCCATCAAAGCCGGTGTCGAAAACAACACGGCCCAGGTCGTCACAAGGGTGATGTTCACCGCCATGCTAAGGCCGACGATCCAAACGACCGCCGACGGCGATGCGTCGGGCTTTGCACCTATGGCAAAGATCGATCCCCAAAAGAAAAGGGCTTTTGGGTTGGTCAGATGGATCAAAGCGCCGCGCAATGCCGCCATTTTGTACGACCCGCCCAGATCTTTGGTCTCAAACGGCCGGTCGGGGCCAAAGGCAGACCGCGCGGCCCTGACCCCCAGCCAGGCCAGATAGGCCGCGCCAGCATACCGCAGGGTTTCGAAAAGCCACTGATTGGCGGTCAACAATGCCCCCATCCCAAGGGCTGACAAAACCGCCCAGACCGAGGCGCCCGCCGTAATGCCATAGGTAACCGCAAACCCATGCCGCCGCCCCCGTGCCATGGCCGTGCCCGCAATGGCCAGCATGACAGGGCCCGGCGTCAACCCAGTCAGCAACGCCGCACCGATCACAATCCAGATGTTAATTTCTGCCATAACGCGCTGCTCCGATCTTTCGGTCAATGATCAGACTATAGCTTTGCCAAGAATAAACCAAATCAAAGATGCACGGAATGCAGAGGCGACGCATTGCAAAGAGCTTGCAAAATTCTAGTAGCCTCGCACAATGTGGAAGCCCCGGACATTTGCCCGGGACTTTCTAAGCCTTATTCCGCCGCGTTCAGCGGGGGTTGGTCGGACGCGGGGTCCGGGGTTTCGTCGATGTTGTCGGCCTCGATCGCCTTGGGCTGATCGTCTTGACCCAGGGCCGAGGACGCTACGCTGGTCAGGCCGTTTTCCATGGACACGCCCAGTTCTTCGCCCAGCTTTTTCAGCGCGGGCAGTTGGACGGCCATGCCCATGATGGAATCCAGCGCCTGGTTCACCGGGGGTTTGTCGCCCCCTGCCCCGCCGCCATTTGGCCCGGCCATACCTGTGACCTGATGGATCCTGATCGAGTCGATCTTTTCGGCCGGTTTGACCATTTCGGCCACGATACCGGGCAGCGCTTCCAGGCGGGCCAGGTCGACCTTCATCGACACGATATTCGCATCCGTCGCGTTTTCGGCATCGACAATCGCGCGGCGACCTTCGGCCTCGGCCAGCAGGTCGGCCTTTTTCGCAGCAGCCCGGATGGTGATGGCGTCGGCATCGGCCTGAGCTTCCTCGCGCCGGGCGGCGGCGCGGTCTTCGGCGGCGTCTTTTTCGGCCTGCGCCGCCAGACGGATTTTCGTGGCCTCACGCTCGGCCTCACGCTCAGCTTCGATCAGGGCAATCTGCTTTTCACGCTCGGCCGCGGCCACGGATCGTGCGGTTTCAATCGCCTCGGACGCTTTCTTGGCTTCGGCCCGGGCGGTGTCGGCCGACGCACGCGCGCGGCTTTCTTCCTCGGACTTTTGGGCGATGATGATCTGGCGTTCCTGATCGGCCACTTCCAATTCGCGGTCGCGGTTGATCTCGGCCTCACGAATAGCGCGTTCGCGGGCGATGTCGGCAGCGCGGATCGATTCTTCACGTGAAATCCGGGCGGCTTCTTTCTGCTTTTGCGCCTCTTCCTGTTGCTTGGCGATCTCGGCCTCTTGGGCGGCGCGCAGGGTTGCTACCTGTTGTGCCTGGGCGATCGCGGCTTCTTGTTCATCGCGTTCGATCTGCAGGCGCTGGCGTTCCGCCTCCATCGCGGCGCGGCGGACGGCGACGTTGGCCTCGGCGTCGATTTCAGCGCGTTCCTTTTTCGAGGTCGCGATGACCTCGGCCAGTTTGCGCATACCGACCGCGTTAAAGGCGTTGTTTTCATCAAGCGCCTCAAACGGGGTCTGATCCAGCGCGGTCAGAGACACCGATTCCAGTTCCAGACCGTTTTTCAGCAGGTCTTCGGACACGGCATTCTGCACCTCTTGTACGAATTCGGCACGGTTTTCATGCAGTTCGTCCATGGTCATCTGTGCGGCCACGGCGCGCAGGCCATCGACCAGCTTACCTTCGATCATCTCGCGCAGTTGGTCGACATAGAAGGTCCGGTCGCCCAGGGTTTGGGCCGCGCGGCTGATGCCGCCTTCGGTGGCGTTGACCGAGACGTAGAATTCCACGCCCACATCCACACGCATCCGGTCCTTGGTGATCAGGGCACCATCGCCGTTGCGCTGCACCTCAAGGCGCAGGGTTTTCATGTTCACCGGGCTGATTTCATGCAGCAGCGGGATCACGACCGTCCCGCCGTCCATAATCACCTTTTTGCCGCCGGCGCCGGTTTTCACCAGGCTGACTTCGCGGGTGGCGCGCCGGTAGAGCCGGGCCAGCACCAGCCCGACAAAGACGAAAAAGCCAAGCACACTGCCGACAATGATGAGAAGAGTCTGAAACTCCATTCTATATCTCCTTCAAAATGTTGCGTTGTTCAAATGGCGCGGGCGTCAGGTCAGCCGCACCAGTCGGTATCCGTCGCCCAGTTTGTGGCGAAGGACCAGCACCTCGGTTCCTTGCGGGATTTCGTCATCATCCGACAACGGTTCGGCCCGCAGGTAGTGAAAATTTCCGTATCGGTCGATCACGCGGACCTCGGCCAGGCTGCCGCGGCGTGCGGTGCCCTGGGTGACAGTGCCGATGCGACGGCCCAGGCTGCGTTCAGACAGGGCGGTGGTTTCGGTTTTCGGCACCAGGCGGGCCAGCACCCGGCCAAAGCTGCGCGCGAACCAGGCGCCTGCAACGGCGGCGGGGATGGCGACCAACCCGGCGGGCAGCGCAAAGCCCAGCGATTGCAACGTGACCGATTGCGCGGCGACGCCCGTGACCCCAAAGCCCAGCAAGAACGCGGCGATCCAGATGATGACCGGCACTTTGCCCAGGCCAAGCCAGGCCAGCGGCCCCGCGGCAGGCGCCACATCTGCGGCTTCGACATCCAGTTCGGGGCCATCGAGTTCGACCATGTCCAGTTCGACCCCGTCCAGATCGACGCCTGACAAATCGGGCGCGTCGAATTCGGGAATATCGAGTTCAAGTTCGGGTTCGGCCCCAAGGCCCAAAAGCGTACCGCCCAGAAGGGCGAAGAATAATTCCAGTGTCAAAAGGCCCATCAATAGGGCGAGCGCGATCGTAAACGGAACCATGGGGCCCGTCAGCAAAAGGTCAAACATCGTCTCCTCAGCCGTTTGTATGTTTTGGTATACACTTGAGGTAGGACCTCACAATTAATTTACAAGGTATGCACATGGCGCATATGAGGTTTTTTCTATGATCATAGCTTAAATTTGGAAATACTGCGGTAAAACTGTCACAAAAATAAGAGGGACTGCGGCATGAATAGGCGCCGCAGTCCTTGTTTTTTAGCTTAGGCGGCTTTGGCCAGGTTGCGCAGCACGTAGTGCAGAACGCCGCCGTTTTCGATGTATTCGATCTCAACCTCGGTATCGATCCGGCATTTCAGCTCGATATCCTTGGTTGATCCGTCGCCATAGGTGATCGTGGCGGGCACCGTCATCAGCGGTTTGATATCGCCTTCAAGCCCGGTGATCGAAACCGTTTCGTCGCCCTTAAGCCCCAGGCTGTTGCGTGTGTCGCCGCCGGTGAATTCGAACGGGATAACACCCATTCCAACCAGGTTCGATCGGTGAATACGTTCGAAGCTTTCGGCGATCACGGCTTTGACGCCCAGAAGCGCTGTGCCCTTGGCCGCCCAATCGCGCGACGATCCGGCACCGTATTGTTCACCGGCAAAGATCACCAGCGGTGTGCCTTGCGCCTGATAGGCCATCGCGGCCTCGAAGATCGAGGTCTGTTCGCCGTCCGGCCCAAGGGTATAGCCGCCCTCGACCCCATCCAGCATTTCGTTCTTGATGCGGATATTGGCGAAGGTGCCGCGCATCATGACCTGATGGTTGCCGCGGCGCGACCCGTAGCTGTTGAATTCGCGCACGGGCACCTGACGTTCAACCAGATACTGACCGGCAGGCGTTGTTTCCTTGAACGATCCCGCGGGGCTGATGTGGTCGGTGGTGATCATGTCACCCAGCATTGCCAGAACCTTGGCGCCCTCGACATTGCTGATCTTGCCGGGTTGTGCGCCCATGCCCTGGAAATAGGGTGGATTTTGCACATAGGTCGAGGATGCAGGCCAATCGTAGGTCAGGCTGTCGGTGGTTTCGACCGATTGCCATTTTTCGTCACCGGTAAAGACCTCGGCATATTTGCTTTGGAAGGCTTCGCGCGTGACCGTCTTTTCGACCAGTTCGGCGATTTCCTTGGACGAGGGCCAGATGTCTTTCAGGTACACATCCCTGCCGTCTTTGTCCTGGCCCAGGGGTTCGGACGTCAGATCGATATCCATCGTGCCCGCCAGCGCATAGGCCACCACCAAGGGGGGCGAGGCCAGATAGTTTGCGCGCACGTCGGGGCTGATGCGGCCCTCGAAGTTACGGTTGCCGGACAGGACGGATGTGGCGACCAGATCGCCTTCGGCAATGGCGTCGCTGATTTCCTGTTGCAGCGGGCCCGAGTTACCGATGCAGGTTGTGCAGCCATAGCCCACAAGGTTGAACCCAAGGGCATCCAGATCGTCCTGAAGACCGGCGGCCTCAAGATATTCAGACACCACCTGCGATCCGGGGGCCAGAGATGTCTTGACCCATGGTTTGCGGTTCATCCCCAGTTCGTGGGCTTTGCGCGCGACCAGGCCTGCGCCGATCATGACATATGGGTTCGAGGTGTTGGTACAGGAGGTGATCGAGGCGATGACAACCTTGCCCGATGACATGGTATAGTCTTCACCCTTGACCGGCACTTCCTTGTCCATCGGACGCTTGAAGGTTTCGGCCATTTCCCTTTCAAAGGCCGATTTTGCATCGGTCAGCGCCACGAAATCCTGTGGTCGTTTGGGACCCGAGATCGCGGGAACAATCGTGCCCATGTCCAGTTCCAGCGTGTCGGTATAGACTGGATTGTAATCCGCGCCGCGCCACATGCCGTTTTCCTTGGCATAGGCTTCGACCAGCGCGATTGTGTCTTCGTCGCGACCGGTTTGGGTCAGATAGCGCAGGGTTTCCTGATCGATCGGGAAGAAGCCGCAGGTGGCACCGTATTCGGGGGCCATGTTGCCGATGGTGGCACGGTCGGCCAGCGGCAGGTGATCCAGACCTTCGCCGTAGAATTCGACAAATTTGCCGACAACACCCTTTTCGCGCAGCATCTGCACGACCTTCAGCACCAGATCGGTGGCGGTTGTGCCTTCGATCATCCGGCCGGTCAGTTTAAAGCCCACGACCTCGGGGATCAGCATGGAAATGGGCTGGCCCAGCATCGCGGCTTCGGCTTCAATCCCGCCGACACCCCAGCCCAGAACGGCCGCGCCGTTGACCATGGTTGTGTGGCTGTCGGTGCCCACAAGCGTATCGGGATAGGCAACCATATCGCCGTTCTGGTCTTCGTCCGACCAGACGGTCTTGGCCAGATATTCCAGGTTCACCTGGTGGCAGATACCCGTTCCGGGGGGCACGACGCGGAAGTTATTGAACGCCGATTGCCCCCATTTCAGGAAGGTATAGCGTTCCATATTCCGTTCGTATTCGCGGTCGACGTTCATCTGAAACGCGCGCGGATTGCCGAATTCGTCGATCATGACCGAATGGTCGATGACCAGATCAACGGGGTTCAGCGGATTAATCTTTTCTGCGTCACCGCCCAGAGCCACGATCCCGTCGCGCATCGCGGCCAGATCGACGACCGCAGGCACGCCGGTGAAATCCTGCATCAGCACACGGGCAGGGCGATAGGCGATTTCGCGGGGGTTTTGCCCACCCTTTGCGGCCCATTCGGAAAAGGCTTTGATATCATCCACATGCACCGTCTTGCCGTCTTCAAACCGCAGCATGTTTTCCAACACAACTTTCAGAGCGGCTGGCAGTTTCGAAAAGTCACCCAGACCGGCCGCCTCGGCCGCGGGTATCGAATAATAGGCATAGGTCTTGTCGCCAACCTGCAGGGATTTGCGGGTTTTTGCGGTGTCCTGTCCAACGGTGATGGGCATATATGGCCTCCCTTACATCGGTTCATGCGGGGTATCGCTGCGCGCTATCTGCACCAAGAATTTAACGCGATCAAGGGGGTCAGGACATTTTTGTATACAATTGCACACAAAAAGCGGCCATCTGCCACAATCCCGCTTTGCAATTCTTCTCGCAAAACCTTGATTGGAGGTTACAGAGGCTCTGCATTAAGTCTGGGACGTCAATGAGGGATGCAATTCAGATGCAAAGATTTTTCCTGGGCATTGCGGGCCTGTGGATCGCCATGACCGCTGCACTTCACGCCGAAACCCGGCCCGTGGTTGTCGAATTATATACGTCTCAGGGCTGCTCAAGCTGCCCGCCGGCCGACAAGCTGCTGCACGAAATGGCCGAGCGTGATCATATCATCCCCCTGGCGCTGCATGTCGATTACTGGGATTACATCGGCTGGAAAGACAGCTTTGCAAACCCCGCCCATACCAAACGGCAAAAGGCCTATGCCCGCGTGGCCGGGTCACGCACGGTCTATACCCCCCAGATGATCATTGGCGGGTCCGACCATGTCATCGGCACGCGTCCGATGCAGGCCATGGATATGATCCGGAAACATCTTGAGGCGGAAACGCCTGTGCAACTGACGCTTAAGCCCAACGGCGGCCAAATCACGATCGAGGCGATATCCGAGGTCAACCAGCCCATGATCGTCCAATTGGTCCGGTATACGCCAAGTGCTCGGGTCAAGATCACGCGCGGCGAAAACCGGGGCAAAACGCTGCGCTATACCAATATCGTGACATCCTGGGACGTGATCGCCAACTGGAACGGGGCAGACCCCTATCGCACAACCATTCAGGCCAGTGGTGATGACCCCGTTGTGGTGATCGTCCAGAAAGATGACCACGGCGCAATTCTGGCGGCGGGTGTGATCAAGGACCGCTAGAACATCGTCCGAGCGTTTCACCCCTGCACAGAGTTTTCGCGCAAAGCCAAACTGCACACTGGTAAAACCGGTCCGTGACGCGCTAGCCTGCCCTCAGCGACAGAATAGGGGGGCACTGTTATGAAGATCACTTGGCTTGGCCATTCCGGCTTTCGCATTGAAATCGAAGATCAGGTCCTGCTGATCGACCCGTGGCTGATCAATAACCCGATGTTTGACCAGACCCGCCGTGCCGAGGCTCTGGCCGATGTTACGCATGTTTTGTTAAGCCATGGTCATTTTGATCATGCCGAGGATGTGCTGGCCATAGCCCGCGAATTATCGGTGTCCATCGTCGGTATTTTCGATCTGATGAATTTCTGGTCAGAAACCGAAGGGCTGGAAACAGTGGGCTTTAACAAGGGCGGCACCGTCAAGCTGGGCAATGTGTCGGTAACGATGGTTAACGCGGTGCATTCCTCATCGCTGAACGGGGATGCGGGGCCGATCTATGCGGGGGCCGAGGCGGGATATATGATCGCGGGCGAAGGTCACACCATTTACATCAGCGGGGATACGGATGTGATGTCTGACATGGCGCTGTTTCAGGAACTGCACAGCCCCGATATCGGCATTCTAAGCTGTGGCGGACATTTCACGATGGATATGAAACGTGCGGCCTTTGCGGCGCAGCGTTTCTTTCAATTCAAAACTGTAATCCCCTGCCACTACAAGACATTTCCGATCCTGGAACAATCGGCCAAGGCCTTGATCGACGCCCTGCCCGATGTGGATGTGATCGAACCCCAGGTGATGATACCCATTGAGCTTTAGGGGCAAATAGGAACAAATTTAAATATTTCTTTGGCCTGCTGTCAGAGGCAGGCAAGAAAATCATAAGATTTCGGGCTTAGCTGTCGTGTTCGGCTGCACTGAGGTGCGAAAGACGACACAGGTAATCCGATGCCATTGACGTGGAATGCGATCCTGCTGGGAACGGCGGACGATATTGATAGTGATGAGTCGACCTTCGGGACCGAAACGTCATTTATGGGCTCGGCCGGCAGTGCGGAAAATCCGCTGTTCGAAGATATCGTGACATTCAGTATCAACGACGTCGACGGCGACAATCGCTGGGATACGAACAACGCCGGCCAAACGTCCGAGGTTTCGACGCTGACCACCGATGGCGTCAGCGAAAGCGTCGTTCTGGATTCGACCACCGTCTATAATGCAACGATCACCTATGTGGATGGCACGACCGCCGATATAACAGCCGTTGTGATCCAGCTGACCGACGGCCGTGTCTATCTGGCGCCCGAATATATCGAAACCGATGATGATGCGGCGCTGAACGCGCAACCCATTCAATCCATCCAGCTTGGTAGCGTGATCGACACCGAAACAGCACTTGTGGCGGATCGGTTTGCGGGGGATTTTGTTACCTGTTTCACCGCCGACAGTCGGATCATGACCGCCCTTGGCGAAGTGGCGGCGCGGGATCTGGCGGTTGGCGACCTGGTTCTGACACTTGATCACGGGCCGCAGCCTATCCGCTGGATCGGACGGCGCATTGTTCCTGCCACCGGTGATCTGGCCCCGATTGAATTTGCTAGGGGCGTTTTGGGGGCCACCGCCGCTTTGCGCGTATCCCCGAACCACCGCATGCTTTTGACCGGATGGCAGGCCGAGCTGTTATTTGGTGAGCCTGAAGTTCTGGTACCCGCCAAAGCCTTGGTCAACGATCAGACCATCCGCCGCAAAGCCGGTGGCACCGTTGAATACATCCATATCATGTTTGATCACCACGAAATCATCACCGCCAACGGCGTGCCTAGTGAAAGCTTTCATCCGAATGATTATACTTTGTCGGCGATCGGCGATGATACACGCGATGAACTTTACCACCTCTTTCCCCAACTGCGCCATAACCCGGCGCGCTATGGTGACACGGCACGCATGTCCCTGACCGCTACGGAAGCCCGCCTTATTCGACCGAACTAGGGCTATAGGCCCGGCAAATCCGGCAAAGCCAATTGCATCGCCATTTCGAACCGCCTAAACCCCAATACAAACGACGGGGGCAGGTCATGAAGATTGCGACGTTCAACATCAACGGCATCAAGGCGCGGGCGCAGGCGCTGAGCGATTGGCTGGACGAGGCGCAGCCCGATGTTGCGTTGTTGCAGGAAATCAAGTCGGTCGACGAAAATTTCCCGCGCGAGATGTTTGAGGACAAAGGCTATAACGTCGAAACCCACGGACAGAAAAGCTTCAATGGCGTCGCGATCCTGTCGAAGCTGCCGCTTGAGGACGTCAGCCGCGGTCTGCCGGGTGACGACAGCGACGAACAGGCGCGCTGGATCGAGGCGACCGTGGTGGGCGACCGTGCGGTGCGGCTCTGTGGGCTTTATCTGCCCAATGGCAACCCGGCGCCGGGGCCGAAATACGACTATAAACTGGCCTGGATGGAACGGCTTTACACCCGCGCGCAGGACCTGCTGGCCAGCGAAGAAACGGCCCTGATGGCGGGTGACTACAACATCATTCCCCAGCCCGAGGATGCCAAACGCCCCGATGCCTGGCGCGATGATGCGCTGTTTCGCCTGGAAAGCCGCACGGCCTTTCGCCGGATCGTGAACCTGGGCTTTACCGATGCCTTCCGCGCGCGCAATCAGGCGCCTGAACAATACAGTTTCTGGGATTATCAGGCGGGCGCCTGGAACAAAAACGACGGCATCCGCATCGATCATATTCTGATGACCCCGCAATGCGCCGATCTGATGACGGACTGCCGGATTGATGCCGAAATCCGCGGCCGCGAAAAACCATCGGATCACGTGCCCGTCTGGGTCGAACTGGCCGCCTGATGGGCGACGGCAGCAATATAATCAAGGACATCTGGCGCGGCAAAACCGCGTGGCAGATGGACCTGAAGGTCCGCCTGTGGCGCGCGCGGACGAAAATCGAACCGCCCTCGGACCAGCCTGTGGTGATCTTTGCAGTCAATCTGGTGTCGAAGCGCCGCGCACCCGATTGGGATGAAACCTGCGCAAATCTGAAGATGACGCTGGACAGTTTTCACGGGCAGACCAACCCCAACTGGCGCGCCTTTGTCTGTGGGCAGGACAAGCCCGACGGGATCGAGTTTGACGAACAGGTGCAATTTCTGAAATCCCACACCTCGGACAAATTCAATGACCAGGGTGACAAGCGCCGCCAGATCATCGCCCATGTCGCAAAGACCGTGAAAACCGACGGCTATTATATGCGCTTTGACGCAGATGATCTGCTGCACCCTCATGCCGTTGAACATATGTGCAGCGATAACAACGGCGCAGGCTATTACGTGGACGACGGCTATATGTACGACGTCAGCAACGACCGCGTGGCGCCAGTGGGCTCAGATGGCCCGGATGGTATCGCATTTTACCAACGCTGCGGGTCCTGTTGCGCGGTGCGTTATGATTTCCGCAATGGCCGCAATTTCCGACAATTGCTGAACGAAATGAAGGCGCATGGTCGCATCATCGCAAAAATGCGCCTGTTTGGATTTGAGATGCAGCCCTTTCCCTTTCCGGCCGCGATTTACATGATCAACCACGGGCAGAACATGGTGGAGCGGCGCGGTAAGATGGATGACAAAGTCCAATATGTCGACCGCTTTGCGATCACTGATCCAACAGAAATATCAGAGATAAAGTCAGTATTTCATCTGGGAACTTAAGCGCAACACGACGCGTTAGCGTTATAGTTGCACTTAAAGAAAGCTCGGAAAAATGCTGAAAAGAATGCTCTTTTTGGCGATGGTCATCTGTGTTCCACTGACAGCACAGTCAGAGGAAATTTGTGACGTCGTCGACATCGCTTCATGTGGTTCAAGTTTTGAACGGAATGCGCCAGACCAGACACACCGTTACGCCAGCGCCTCAGCTGAATCGCTTTACCAGCCCGGTGATACTGTTTTGGTCGGACAGTATGATTTGTTGTTGAACAGCGGCTACTACGGATTGCCGCCGGTTCGGGACGGATGGGTTTACATTCGGACCCGCACTCATGTTTATCGGCTGGATTGGAAAAGCCATACGATCCTGGCGGATGTGACCAATCAGACGTCAGCCACTTTCTGACGGGTCACATCGTGTCCGTATAGCCAGTCGAATTTCCTGAGTGGCAGCGCGGGCGCGATTCGCCCGCCGAGCCGCAGGGCGGAATGGGCAGCCCACCGCACAGGTGGCCAGCGCAAATGATAGTTGCGGGCGTTTTTCGTGGCGGCATCGACAATGCGGCTGACACGGGGTTTGCGCAGGGCCTGATACTGCACAAGACCCGCATTAAGATCGCCGGCCTTGTCCAGACAGTCCGTCAGCACCCAGGCATCTTCCAATGCCATATTCGCGCCCTGGGCCAGAAACGGCAGCGTCGGATGGGCCGCATCCCCCAAAAGAACCGCCCGCCCCCCGTGCCAGACATTTGCGACAGGATGACGGAACAGCCCCCACAGATTCACATGCCCCACCCGCGACAAAAGCTCTTGGATTTCGGGCGTGAAATCGGCGAAGGCGGCGCGCAGGTTGTCAGGATCATCTTCGTGCGACCATCCTTCGTCCGCCCAATCCCACCGCTCTTCCACCGCGACGATGTTCATCATCGTCATATCGCGCAGCGGATAAGTCACAATATGGCGCCCCGGCCCCATATAGACAGTGGCCTGCGGCGCGGGATTGCCGGTCGCCGACACCAACGCACGCCAGGCGACCTGACGGGTGAAGAACGGCGCCAGAGTTCCGTTCAAGGCTTTGCGCGTCATTGAATGCAAACCGTCGGCACCGATCACCAGACCGAAACTGTGCCACTGGCCGTTGATGCAGATCTCACCTGTTTCCGGTTTGATCTGATCGACCGGGCTATCGGTTTGAACAACGACACCGGCGGCTTCGGCGCGGCGCAGAAGAATGGAAATCAGTTCGGCGCGCAGAACAAAGGAATAGATTTGGTTTTCAGGAAGTTGCGTCAGATCAAGCCGCAGCACAGGGCGCGCCTTTTTATAATCGCAAAGCTGAACGGCCTGGGCCTGGGTTGCGACCTTTGCCAAGTCATCACTCAGATTGAGCGCGCGCAACGCCGCCAGGCCATTGGGACTGATCTGCAGCCCCGCGCCGACTTCGGACACCGCAGAGGCCCGTTCGAACACGGTCACATTCGCCCCACGCAAATTCATGGCACGCGCCACGGCCAAGCCAGCAATGCCGGCGCCGACAACCGCGACCTGCAACCCCCTTAGCGGCATATCAAGATGCCCTTGCGTTGCAAAAGATCAATCGTCGCGATGGACCTTTTCGCGCCGTTCATGGCGTTCCTGCGCCTCAAGGCTAAGCGTCGCGATGGGCCGCGCGTCCAGCCGTTTCAGCGAAATCGGTTCGCCCGTTTCTTCGCAATATCCATATTCACCTTCGTCGATGCGACGCAGGGCGGAATCAATCTTGGCCACCAGTTTGCGCTGACGATCCCGGGTGCGCAGCTCAAGTGCGCGGTCGGTCTCTTCGCTGGCGCGGTCGGCGATGTCTGGAATATTACGACTGCTGTCCTGCAAGCCTTCAATGGTGTCCTTGCTGTCGGCCAACAGTTCGTTTTTCCAATTCAGCAGCTTGCGTCGGAAATACTCGACTTGACGTTCATTCATGAACGGTTCGTCTTCGGCTGGACGATAGTCATCCGGCAAGAAAACTTCAGCTTTCATCTCTGCTCCCTCATGCAGATCGGATTGTGAGTCACCAAGGTGATCGGTCATCCGTAACCCTCCCACCGCGCCATTTATCGCAGGCAGGCACGACTGTCACTAGGCAAAAGCCAGACAATTGTTCACAGTTGCGCGTTTGCATTCGTCCGCTAGTATTTGGCAAACAGATAACAACCAGGACCGAGGCAGATGAGATTTACCGGAACAGAAACCTATGTGGCGACAGACGATCTGACCGTCGCCGTCAATGCCGCCGTCACGCTGGAACGGCCACTGCTGGTCAAGGGGGAACCGGGCACGGGCAAGACGGAACTGGCGCGTCAGGTGGCCAGCGCGCTTGGGCTGCCGATGCTGGAATGGCACATCAAATCGACGACCCGCGCGCAGCAGGGGCTTTATGAATACGACGCCGTCAGCCGGTTGCGCGACAGCCAGTTGGGCGACGCGCGTGTGCATGATGTGAAGAACTACATCAAGAAGGGCAAGCTGTGGCAGGCGTTTGAGGCCGACGGCAAGACGGTGCTGCTGATCGATGAAATCGACAAGGCCGATATCGAATTCCCGAACGATCTGCTTCAGGAACTCGACCGGATGGAGTTTCATGTTTATGAAACCGGCGACACCATCCGCGCAGCACAACGGCCTATCGTGATCATCACGTCGAACAACGAAAAAGAACTGCCGGATGCGTTTTTGCGCCGGTGCTTTTTCCACTACATCCGTTTTCCGGATATGGACACGATGAAACGCATTGTTGCGGTGCACCACCCCGGCATCAAAGACGCACTTCTGACCACCGCCCTGACTCAGTTTTACGAGCTGCGCGATACTGCGGGGCTGAAGAAAAAACCGTCTACGTCCGAGGTGCTGGATTGGCTGAAACTGCTGCTGGCCGAGGATCTGAATGCCGAGGACCTGAAGCGCGACGGGGCGAATGCCCTGCCCAAACTGCATGGCGCGCTGTTGAAAAATGAACAGGATGTGCATCTGTTCGAACGTCTGGCCTTTATGGCGCGCGGACAACGGTAGATGACGGTCGAAATTCGCCCGCTGCGGGCCGACGACAGACCACATTGGGATCGTCTGTGGACGGCCTATTTGGCGTTTTATGAAACCCAGTTGCCGCAGCACATTTATGACAGCACGTTTCAGCGACTTCTGGGCGATGATCCGGCGGATTTTTCCGGGCTGATTGCGACGCTGGACGGTCAGCCGGTGGGTCTGGTGCATTACCTGTTTCACCGTCATTGCTGGCGGGTCGAAAACACCTGTTATCTGCAGGATCTTTATGCCGACCCGCAGGTGCGTGGTCAGGGCATTGGGCGCAAACTGATCGAAGCGGTCTATCGGGCCGCTGATGCACATGGGACACAGAGTGTTTACTGGTTAACACAAGAGTTCAACACAAACGCCCGCTATCTGTATGATAAGGTTGGGGAAGTTACCCCGTTTGTTAAATATCAAAGGCCCGTGGAATGATTCGTTACAGCTTTATTGGTCTGATCCTGCTTCTGGCGGCATGTGCGCCGGGGGGAAAGGACGTCGCCGGTCGCGCGGTGCCGATTGATGAACAATTGCCGCCCATGCGGGTTTTCAAGTCAGTGCCGGCCGCCCCGCCCATACGCTCTAATGCTGAAATTGCGCGCGATTTTCTGGATCTGACCTTTCAGCTGGAAAGCGGCCGCAAGGTGCCGTTTCTAACACGGTTCGAAGGGCAGATTTCCGTACGTGTGACGGGGCGCCCTGCTCCGCCCAGTCTGATGCCTGATCTGAAGTCCTTGCTGGAACGCCTGCGGTCCGAGGCCGATATACCAATTCAGCTGACCAGCGCGCGGGATGCGAATATCACCGTTGAAATCATTAGCCGCGCCCAGCTTCAGCGCACGGTGCCAAATGCGGCCTGTTTCGTCGTGCCACGTGTGAACAGCTGGTCGGGGTATCGCAGCAAACGTCGCAGTGTAACCGTCGACTGGGCGTCGCTGACCAAGCGGGAACGGATTGCGATTTTCATCCCCGCCGACACCAGCCCGCAGGAAATCCGCGACTGCCTGCACGAAGAAATTGCCCAGGGGCTTGGACCACTGAATGATCTCTATCGCCTGCCCGACAGCGTCTTTAACGACGATAACTTTCATACGGTCCTGACTGGTTTTGATATGCTGATCCTGCGGGCCTATTACGACCGTGACCTGCGCAACGGTATGACTCAGGAACAGGTGGCCCGTGCCCTGCCCGCGATCCTGAACCGTCTGAACCCCGCCGGTCGCGCGCGCGGCATTGCCAGCGCCCCTGCAACCCCGCGCAGCTGGATCAATGCCATCGAAAGCGCGCTTAGCCCCGGGCGCAGCCCCGCCAGCCGCCTGTCCAGCGCCCGCCGTGCGCTGAGCATCGCCGAACGCAACGGCTGGAACGATAACCGTCTGGCCTTTAGCCACTTCATTCTGGGCCGGCTGCAGATGGGGTCAGCCAACACCGCGTCGGTCAACAGTTTTCGCAGGGCCGATGATGCCTATGGCGCCAGCACGACGACCCGCCTGCAACAGGCGCATGTCGGTGTGAATCTGGCGGCCTTTGCCCTACGTCTGGGCGATGGGGAAACCGCCGTGCGTCTGGCTGACCGCCATATTCCCGCAGTACGGCAATCGGAAAACGCGGCCCTTCTGGCGACATTTCTGATGATGAAGGCCGAAGGGCTGGATTTACAGAATAAACCCGATCAGGCCCGCGAAATCCGTCTTGAAAGCCTGGGCTGGGCCAGATACGGGTTCGGCTCGGACCGCGATGTTCGGGGCCGCCTGAACGATATCGCGTCCCTGACGAAGGCAAGCAAACAGGATACCGGACTGTGAGTTTCTATTGGTGGCTTCTACTGTCGACCGTTCTGGGCATAGCTTTTGGCGCGGGTCTGGCGGTCTTTCGCAAGGGTGGCACGCTTGATATCGGGCATTATGCGCTGGTCTTCGGTGTGATCTTTTTTGTGCTGGGTGCGGCCGTTCTGACCGCAGTAGCCCGGATTTAGGCACATGTTCCTGCCGTTTTTCGAGACTTTGCGAAAAACCGGCGTTCCCGTCAGCTTGCGCGAATACCTTAGCTTTCTTGAGGGCATGAAAGCGGGCCTGGTCACCTATGATGTTGAGGGGTTTTATTATCTGGCCCGCGCCGCGATGGTCAAAGATGAACGCAACATCGATAAATTTGACCGCGCCTTTGCCGTCAGTTTCGAAGGGCTGGAACAGATTTCGCTGGATCAGGTGCTGCAGGCCGTCGATCTGCCGGCTGAGTGGCTGGAAAAGATGGCTGAAAAGCACCTGAGCGACGAAGAAAAGGCCGAGATTGAGGCGCTTGGCGGGTTCGACAAGCTGATGGAAACGCTGAAAGAGCGGCTGAAAGAACAGGAAGGCCGCCATCAGGGCGGTAATAAGTGGATCGGCACCGCGGGCACCTCGCCATTTGGTGCCTATGGCTATAACCCCGAAGGCGTGCGCATCGGTCAGAAGGAAAGCCGTCATCAGCGCGCGGTCAAGGTCTGGGACAAGCGCGAGTTTCGCAATCTGGACGACACGGTCGAACTGGGCACGCGTAATATCAAAGTCGCGCTGAAGCGCCTGCGCCGGTGGGCGCGTGATGGTGCGGCTGATGAGCTGGATCTGGATGGCACGATCCGCGCAACGGCCGAACACGGCTATCTGGATGTGAAAACGCGCCCCGAACGGCGCAACGCGGTCAAGGTGCTGCTGTTTCTGGATGTCGGCGGGTCGATGGACCCGCATATCAAGGTGGTTGAGGAACTGTTCAGCGCCGCGCGGGCCGAATTCAAGCATCTGGAATACTACTATTTCCACAACTGCCTGTATGAGGGTGTCTGGCGCGACAACCGCCGCCGCTGGAACGCTCAGACCCCCACGCATGAGGTCCTGCGCACATATGGCCCGGATTATAAGTGTATTTTCGTAGGCGATGCCTCGATGTCGCCCTACGAGATCCTGTACCCCGGCGGCGCGAACGAACACTGGAACGCCGAGGCCGGCCAGGTCTGGCTGACCCGCGCCCGCGACCAATGGCCGGGGAACCTGTGGATCAATCCCCTGCCCGAGAAATACTGGGAATACACCCACTCGATCAGCATGATCCGCGATATCTTCAACGGCCAAATGGTCCCCATGACGCTAGAGGGCCTGGACCGCGGGATGCGGGAGTTGAGGCGTTAGGGTTGGCAGCGTAGGTTCGGGGCAGTGCAGATTTCTGAGCAGCGGCGGATCATTCCGTCTTCGTCATCTCTTCGCAGAAAATCAGATAGTCTTCGGGTTTCAGCGTTGTTGGCTTTATCTCAAAAACACCCAGACGGCCGATCATTTCTTTCAGGGGGGCGAACTGTTCGACGACATGGTAATGCAGTCGGCGTTTGTAGTCGTCCATCAGAACGGTCACAGGTTTCTGGCAACTGACCAATGACGCCAGAAAACATCCGGTTCTGACACGGCCATCGATCAAGATCAGGTCAGGGTGTTGGAAATCGGGGTGTTGCCATATGCCGAACGGATAAAGGTGATACGTCCGCCAGCCGCTGGTATTGCGGGGCCTGCCCCATTTTCCGGTCGGGCCGATATCCTGATGATGCAGGGTCAGTTTTGCTTTGGGTGGGTTTCTATCGAAATAGTCCACCATCTGCGTGTACCAGTCCTGGGCATTTTCCACCGAAAAGATAGTCTTACCGGCCAGAGACGCCGCATAGGCCGTGGACCCACCCATGCCATACTCCAGAATCGTATCAGCATTGTCATAGAAATCCCTGATCGCGGCTGAGACTGTCTGAGTGAATGACATCTCGGGCACCCAAGGGGTTTGTGGGCTGTCGTCTGTTTCGGATGCTTGTTCCGGATCGGCGGGTTTGCTCATCATCATTGTCCTGTTCGGCATATGTGATGTTTATTCAGTCTGACCCAGCCCGTCCAGAAATTGCAGATAAAGCGCGGCGGTTTCAGTGGGTTTGTCCATCATCGGAACATGGCCGCAGTGATCCATGATGCGAAGGGTGTTGTCGGGTAATGCGTCGGCCAGCACCTGAGCGCCTGAGATGTGGAAAATCCGGTCTTCACGGCACCAGGCGGTAAAGGTCGGCTGCTGGATTTGTGGGGCAATGGTCAGCAGCGGAGTATCGAAAGAGGCGTGCACCTCTTGCCAGACGCGCATGTTGTGGGCGGCCAATGCGGCTTCGTCTTTGGCCCAGGTCTGAACTATGACGGCTGGCAGAAATGGCGTTTCGGGGAAAAGCCAGTCCATCCGGGCATAGAAATCCTCTTCGCTTTGAACGACCAGTGGGGAGCCGCCCTCGGCCATTGCAATTTCCATATCGCTTGGCGTTAGGGATTTGACGCCAAGGGGGCTGCCGATAAAAGCTAGGCTGAGCAGGCGGTCGCCCAGAACAGGCGCAAGTGGCCCGGAAATCTGGGCCCCCATCGAATTTGCCGCAATGTGAAACTGTTCCAACCCAAGCGCGTCCAGCACTGCCATCAGATGCTGACCCTGTCGGTTCAGGGCATAGTCGCCCGCTGGCAAAGCCTGATTGTCCGCGAAACCCGGCAAATCAAGCAGCACGACGTGATACCGATCCATCAGCGGGGCGGCGAAATCGATCCAGTGTTCCTTGCGGGCATATATACCGTGGACCATGACCACGGTCGGGCCGCTGCCGCCTTCAAGATAATGAATGGGTCCAACCGGAGTTTGGACGACCTTTTCCTCTAGAGCGTGATGAAATCGACCTGAATCAAGGGGGATTCACATAGGCTTATTTTGCTGATTCACTGTCGCCGACCACAAGATGGAGGGCGAGCAGTGGGTAAGGCACTTTCGATGGACCTTCGGGAGA
>NZ_JACNMP010000052.1 GCF_017592335.1 Pseudaestuariivita rosea
CTCAGCAGCCTGCCGCAGGTCGATTGGCTACTGGGTGATCGTGGTTACGACGCCGACTGGTTCAGAGAAGCATTGAAAGACAAAGGAATACGCGCATGTATCCCCGGCCGAAAGCAGCGGAAGAAAACCGTAAAGTACGACAAGCGCCGGTACAAACGCCGCAACCGCATCGAGATCACGTTCGGCAGGCTCAAGGATTGGCGCCGGGTGGCAACGCGATACGACAGATGTCCAAAGGTCTTACTGTCGGCCATCGCCCTCGCGGCAATCGTTATGTACTGGCTATGTGTCCTGACCCTAGGAAGCTAGGCGCGACGTCTTCGATTATATTGAGCTCTTCTACAACCCGAAGCGCAAGCACACAAACAACGGCATGTTGTCGCCCGTTGACTTCAAAAACAGACAGCAGAAACTGAAGAAGGCAGCTGTCTAGGAAATTAGAGGCACCTCAGTTCAGACCGTCACAGGCCCGCGCATGTCGGCTAAAAAGGAAAGGCGTAGAAAACGATTGTGCCGGCATCGCACAGGTTGTTGACTGAGGTCACAGAATGCCCCGCGCCAGCGGTGCCGAATGTGAAAGTCTATAAACAAAGCGAACCAAAGCGATGAAAGCTGAAACGCGGCCCGCCTTATTGACGCTTATTCTTCTGACGGCCGTATCGGTTCTGTCGCTGAACATGTTTTTGCCATCGCTTGCCAATATTGCTGTTGATCTTCAAGCGGACTATGCCACGGTCAGTCTTGCGGTGGCGGGTTATCTTGCGGTGACGGCGATCATCCAGATGATCGTGGGACCCTTGTCGGATCGTATTGGCCGGCGCCCGGTGATATTGGCTGCTCTGATCGTTTTCACGATGGCTTCGATTGGCTGTGCCTTTGCCACAGATGTATGGACTTTTCTGGCATTCCGGATGCTGCAAGGTGGGATGATCACAGGCTATGTCCTGTCGCTGGCAATTGTCCGTGACACGAACGCCGAACAGCAGGCCGCAGCAGTGATCGGTTATATCAGTATGGCGATGGCGATTGCGCCGATGATTGGGCCCATGCTGGGGGGTGTTCTGGATACTGTCTTCGGATGGCGTGCGAATTTCTATCTTTATGCAGCCCTTGGCGCCATTCTGTTTGCGGTCTGCAAACTGGATTTGGTCGAGACAAAGCCCGTCGCTTTGAAAAGCGGCAGGTCACGTGCCGAAGGGACGCTTGATTTGATACGGGATCCGCTTTTTTGGTCCTATTCCTTTTGCAGCGCCTTTTCGGTTGGTGCGTTTTATATCTTTCTGACAGGGGCGCCATTGGCGGCGCAGTCGCAGTTTGGGGTCACAACAGCCAGGCTGGGCGTCTTGATCGGAACCATAACGGTGGGGTTCCTGCTGGGCAGCTTTATTGCGGGTCGTCTGGCATCCAGGTATCAGCCGACGGGCATGATGATGGCAGGGCGGCTGATTGCTTGTGCCGGATTGGTGGCGGGCATCCTGGTCATGCTTTTGGGATTTGTGTCGCCACTATTATTTTTTGGCAGCACTCTGTTCGTCGGTCTGGGCAATGGCATCACGACCCCAAGCAGCAACGCCGCGGCGATGTCGGTTCGACCGGCCTTGGCGGGCAGTGCCGCAGGCCTGAATGGCGCATTGACCGTTACAGGAGGTGCCGTTCTAACGACCCTTACCAGCATTTTTCTGCCATCCGAGGGACCTGCGCTGATGCTTTTGATCTTGATGCTTGTGTCCTCGGCTATGGGGCTTTTGGCCGTTGTCCTGGCCATCAGCCTGCGGGGCAAAGCAGCAAAACTGGATCTTCGCTGACCGACACTGTGCAGTGAGCTTCAAGGGCTGCGTGGCCGGAACAGTCTTCGCGCAAGGCTTGTCCTAAAGATCCTGCGCCTCGACGATGTCGAATTTCACCTTCGGGAACTGTTTGCGGATTTCGTGTATGATCTGGTCGCGGGCGGGCAGGACGGGGCTGATGGCCAGGAAGGTGCCCTGATAGTGATTGTCCTGCAAAATACCCGCGATTTCAAAGGCATCAAAAGTACCGAACAGGGGGGCGGCAATCACATCTTCATCCCCAAGACCCTGCGCGTGTTTCGGAAGGTCTGTGATATCGATCTGTTCAATATCTTTCGTATTCGTGAAATCAATCGGAGCGAGGTTCTTTATAAGAAGCGTTTTGCGTTTCATCATTGTATCAGCAATAATACTATGTAACATTCTGTCGTGTCTCCGGATAACATTGTAACTTTGTTACTCTACTGATTTCACCATGTGGATGTGTGCGGCGATTTGTCAAACCTAAAAGTTGTAAATTCAAGAAATAACTTGGCAAAAACAATTTGTTTCGCTTGTAGTCGCGTCAAAGGACCGGGGCAGACATGCAAGTTGAATTTCTCAAGTCGCTTATTTCGGCTATTCCGACGCCTGTTGTGATGATCGGTCGCGACGAAAAGGTGATCACGCTGAACGAAAAGGCTGTTGAACTGTTTGGGCAGGGGCTGATCGGGCGCAGTTACATCACAGTACTGCGTCAGCCTGCGATATTAGACGCGGTCGAAGGGGTGTTCAGCACCGGTCAGCCCCGCGATGCGCGGTTTTTCGGATCGGAAGCGGGGCGCGAGACGACCTTTGCCGTGCGCTGCTCGCCCGTGATCGGTGACGGAGAGGCGGCGGTGCTGGTCGCGCTGGAAGACACAACCCATCTGGAAGAACTGGGGCAGATGCGGCGGGATTTTGTGGCCAATGTCAGTCACGAACTGAAAACGCCGCTAACGGCACTGTTGGGCTTTATTGAAACCCTGCGCGGGGCGGCGCGCGATGATAGTGCCGCGCGTGACCGGTTTCTAGGCATCATGGAGCGGGAAGCCACGCGGATGAACCGGCTGGTGCGCGATCTGCTGTCGCTCAGCCGCGTCGAGGGCGAAGAACGCATGCGCCCGAACGAACGGGTCGATGTTGCGGCCATCATCGGGTCGGCCGTTGATACCCTGCGTCCCATGGCCGAAGACAGGGGCGGGCGGCTGACGCTGGCCACTACGACTGATCCGGTCTGGGTGCAGGGTGATCCTGATCAGCTGATGCAGGTGATGACCAATCTGATCGACAATGCCATCAAATACGGCCGGTCGGATCAGACGATCACTGTTGCGGTGCAGGTCAGTCCGCGCGAACCATCGCTGCGCGGGCCGGCCGTGCGGATCGAGGTGCGTGATCAGGGCGACGGAATCGATCCCCTGCATATTCCGCGTCTGACCGAGCGTTTCTATCGCGTTGATAACCACCGGTCGCGCGAGATGGGGGGCACGGGGCTGGGTCTTGCGATTGTGAAGCATATCATCAGCCGTCACCGGGGGCGGATGCGCGTCGACAGCGAAAAGGGCAAAGGCAGTTGTTTTACTGTGCTTTTACCGGTCGATCAGGCGCCGATTGCCCGTCAGCCCGCGGGGCCTGCCGCGCGATAGGTTCAGAAAATCGGCCAATGTCATGAAACTGTTACGAAACTGTCACAAAAGCATTGTGCGCAATAGATAGCCATCCGACCAAGGTCCCCAAAAGTGGGGTCCACCAACCTACTACACTGGGAGCTTTCCTTATGTCTTTTGTGAAACTGACCGCCTCTGCCGTGGCGATCGCTGCCGTTTCCGCAACAGCTGCTTCTGCCCGTGATCAGGTGCAGGTCGCAGGATCATCCACCGTTCTGCCCTATGCATCGATCGTGGCTGAAGCCTTTGGCGAAAACTTTGAATTCCCTACCCCCGTTGTTGAATCGGGCGGGTCCTCTGCCGGTCTGAAGCGTTTCTGTGAAGGCGTTGGCGCCAATACAATCGATATCGCAAACGCATCCCGTGCGATCCGCGAACGTGAAGTTCAGGCCTGTGCCGAAAACGGTGTCACAGACATCATCGAAGTTCGCATCGGCTATGACGGCATCGTTTTTGCGTCGGACGTGAACGGCAATTCTTTCGAATTCACACCGGAAGACTGGTACAAGGCGCTGGCAGCCGAGCATTTCATTGACGGCCAGTTGGTTGCGAACGAATTCACCACCTGGAACCAGGTTCGCGCCGATCTGCCAAACCAGGAAATCCAGGCCTATGTGCCAGGCACCAAGCACGGCACACGTGAAGTGTTCGAAGAAAAGGTGATCCTGCAGGGCTGTGAAGACGGTGGCTTCCTGCAAGCGATGCTGGATAGCGGTGTTGACGAAGACACTGCAGAAAGCAACTGCATGAGCCTGCGCACAGACGGTCGTTCGGTCGACATCGACGGTGACTACACAGAAACTCTGGCCCGTATCGACGCCAACAAAGACGGCATCGGTGTTTTCGGTCTGGCGTTTTATGAAAACAACACAGACACACTGCAGGTTGCGACAATGTCTGGTGTTGAGCCAACCGTTGCAACGATTTCCAGCGGTGAGTACCCCGTTTCACGCCCACTGTACTTCTACATCAAGAAGGCCCACATCGGCGTGATCCCCGGTCTGAAAGAATTCGCTGAGTTCTTCGTATCGGACGAGATTGCCGGTCCAAGCGGTCCTTTGGCCCAATACGGTCTGGTTTCCGATCCAGAGCTGGCCAGCACACAACAGCTGGTTGCTGACGAAAACACCATGGGCAGCAGCATGTAAAACAGGCATGGGGGCTGCCTGCGGGCGGCCCCCGTCCTTCAAGTCTTTCGGCACTTCTTCAAAGGCGCAGTTTCCATGCCCGTTTTCTGGATTTTCGTGATTATCACTGGCCTGGCGGCTGCCGGATATGTTCTGGGCCGTGGTCGCGCCCTGGCCTCGGCCGGTGGGGACCAGCGCAATCTGCATTCCTTGCCATCCTATTACGGATCGAATGCTGCGATTTTTACATTTGTCCCGGCCTTTCTGATTTTGCTGATCTGGCTGGTTCTTCAGCCGATTTTCATCAGTCTTACGGTTCAGGCCAATATCCCCGACAGCGTTGTGCCCGAGGGCAGCACCATCGGTCTGGTCATGAGCGATGTGCGCCGTCTGGCAGATGGACTGGATACCGCCGTCAGCCAAGGGGTGATCACCGACGATTATGCCCGGTCGGTGCGTGTCGATCTGACCGATATACGGGCGCGTCTGGGCGAGGCAGGCGTCGCGCTTGGATCGAACCTGACATCCGAGATTATGATCGCTGCGCAACGGTTCCGGTCGATGACCAACACAGGCAATCTGATCAAAACCATCGTTGTGCTTCTGATTGCACTGGGCGGATTGGGCTATGCCCTGTCGCGCACCCAAAAGGATTTCCGCGCCCGAAACACTGTTGAGGCCACGGTGCGCGTTTTGTTGATTGTTGCGGCCAGTATTGCCATTCTGACCACGATCGGCATCGTTTTGTCGCTGATCTTCAACACGATCGAATTCTTTTTCCTGTATCCCATCGGTGATTTCTTCGGCAGCCTGACCTGGAGTCCCAGTTTTGGTGGCGGATCCGATCTGGGCGTCTGGCCGCTGTTGTGGGGCACGCTGTATATTTCAGTGATTGCCCTGCTGGTGGCGGTGCCCATCGGGCTGTTTTCGGCGATTTATCTGTCTGAATATGCCTCACCCGCCGTGCGATCCGTTGCCAAGCCGATGCTTGAGGTTCTGGCCGGTATCCCCACCATCGTTTACGGTCTTTTCGCACTGCTGACCGTGGGGCCGATGCTGGTCGATGCCTTCGGCGATGACGGCTATCTGGGTCTGGGCTGGATGCAGGGCGGAACGGCCGTGATGACGGCGGGGCTGGTCATGGGCATCATGCTGATCCCCTTTGTCAGTTCGCTGTCCGATGACATCATCAACGCGGTGCCGCAAGCGATGCGCGACGGGTCACTGGGCTTGGGGGCCACCCATTCGGAAACTGTGCGGCAGGTGATCCTGCCCGCGGCGCTGCCGGGTATTGTCGGGGCGGTTCTGCTGGCGGCATCCCGAGCGATCGGGGAAACCATGATCGTCGTTCTGGGGGCAGGGGCCGCTGCACGGATCAGCGCCAATCCCTTTGACGCGATGACAACCATCACTGCCAAGATCGTCAGTCAGTTGACCGGTGACGCCGATTTCGCATCGCCCGAGGTTCTGGTGGCCTTTGCCCTGGGGATGACGCTGTTTGTGATCACCCTGGGCCTGAATGTCTTTGCCCTTTATATCGTCCGCAAATACCGGGAGCAGTACGAATGACTGACGCCACCGCAGGACAACCCGCAGCGCGCCCGCGTCGGGAAAAGACGTCTTTGCTGACGCAGGACGGTCGCACCAAGCGCCGCAATGCGGCTGAGACCCGCTTCAAGATCTATGGCATCATCGCCATCAGCATCGGTCTGCTGTTTCTGATGGGCATGCTGATCACGATCATCTCGAACGGGTCGCGCGCCTTTACCCAGACCTTCATCACGATGGAGGTCACGCTGGACGAAGCTGTGCTGGACAAGAACGGCAACCGCGATCTGGCCGATATCCGGCGCGTGTCGACATTCGGTTACGCCCCGCTGATCAATGCCGCGCTTGAAAACAAGGTGCAGGATTTGGGCATAGAAACACTGCTGGAAGATGGCGCGGCCATGCGGGCGATCATGTCAGCCAGTGCAGCGGCCCAACTGCGCGATTATGTTCTGTCCAACCCTGATCAGATCGGTGAAACGGTTGAATTTCAGTTTCTGGCGTCCAGCCGTGTGGATGGATACCTGAAGGGCCGTGTGACGCGTGAGTCGATTGCGCGCGACCGCAACATTTCGTCCGCGCATCTGCTGCTGATCGACGATCTGATGGAACAGGGCACGGTCGAGCGCAGTTTCAACCTGGGCTTTATCACTGGCACTGATGCCTCGGAATCGCGCCCCGAACAGGCCGGTATCGGCGCATCGATGATCGGCTCCTTCTTCATGATGCTGGTGGTGCTGGCGCTGTCGCTGCCCATTGGTGTTGCGGCCTCGATCTATCTTGAGGAATTCGCGCCCAAGAACCTGTTTACCGATTTCATCGAGGTCAATATCTCGAATCTGGCCGCTGTGCCATCGATTGTCTTTGGTATTCTGGGGCTGGCGGTCTTTATCCAGTTCGCGCATCTGCCTCAGTCAGCGCCCATTGTGGGGGGGCTGGTGCTGACGCTGATGACACTGCCCACGATCATCATTTCAACGCGCGCCTCGCTAAAGGCCGTGCCGCCGTCGATCCGCGATGCGGCGCTGGGTGTTGGGGCGTCGAAAATGCAGTCGGTCTTCCACCACGTTCTGCCGCTGGCCATGCCTGGCATCCTGACGGGGACGATCATCGGTCTGGCGCAGGCCCTGGGTGAAACCGCACCGCTTTTGCTGATCGGAATGGTGGGCTTTATCGCCTCGGAATATCCGGATGGTTTTGTCGGCGGCTTCCTTGACCCGAATTCTGCCATGCCCGCGCAAATTTTTGAATGGGCCAAACGCGCCGATCCGGCCTATTACGAAAGGGCCTGGGGCGGTATAATCGTGCTTCTTGTGTTCCTGATGACGATGAATTTGATCGCAATCATCTTGCGTCGTCGCTTTGAACGTCGTTGGTAAGGGGATCGACATGAACGACATGAGACTTCTGGAGAGAGACGTGGACACCAACGACATCAAGATCGCAGCCCGCGACGTGCAGGTTTATTATGGCGATACCCATGCGATCAAGGACGTGAACGTTGATATTGCCGACAACACCGTAACGGCCTTTATCGGTCCGTCGGGTTGCGGCAAGACGACATTCCTGCGCTGTATGAACCGGATGAACGACACGATTGACATCGCCCGCGTCGAAGGGGTGATCAAGATCGACGACGAAGACATCTATGACAAGAATGTCGATCCGGTGCAGTTGCGCGCCAAGGTGGGGATGGTGTTTCAGAAACCCAATCCCTTTCCCAAATCAATCTATGACAACGTAGCCTACGGTCCCAAGATCCACGGGCTGGCCAAGAACAAGGCCGAATTGGATGATATCGTCGAAAACGCCCTGCGGCGCGGCGCGATCTGGGACGAGGTCAAGGACCGCTTGCAGGAACCTGGCACCGGGTTGTCGGGCGGACAGCAGCAGCGTTTGTGCATCGCGCGGGCCGTTGCGACCGAGCCTGAGGTTCTGCTGATGGACGAACCCTGTTCGGCGCTGGACCCGATCGCGACCGCGCAGATCGAGGAACTGATCGACGAATTGCGCCAGAATTATTCAGTGGTGATCGTCACCCATTCCATGCAGCAGGCCGCGCGCGTCAGCCAGAAAACCGCGTTTTTCCATCTGGGCAATCTGGTCGAATATGGGTCAACCGGCGACATCTTTACCAACCCTCAGGACCCGCGGACTGAAAGTTACATCACCGGCCGGATTGGCTGATCGGAGAACAGAAATGAACGAACGTCACATTGTATCCTCGTTCGACCGCGATCTTGAGGCCGTGCAGGCCCTGATCGTCAAGATGGGCGGACTGGTCGAACAGGCCATCATCGATGCCGCCAAATCGCTTGAGTTGCGCGACGAAGAGCTGGCCGAACAGGTGCGCCGCAATGATGCCCGCATTGACGCGCTGGAAGAACAGGCGAATGAAGAGGTCGCCCGCGTCATCGCCCTGCGCGCGCCCATGGGCACCGATTTGCGCGTGGTCCTCAGCGTGATGAAGATCAGCGCCAATCTGGAACGCATCGGCGATTATGCCAAGAACATTGCCAAACGCACCAGCGTCCTGGTGCAGCTGCAGCAGATCGAGGGTACCTCGGCTGCGCTGCGCCGCATGGCGAAAGAGGTCGAAACGATGCTGAAAGACGCGCTGGATGCCTATATCCACAGTGACGCCGAGCTGGCCCAGGATATACGGATGCGCGACCATGATGTCGATCAGATGTACAACGCGCTTTTCCGCGAATTCCTGACCTTCATGATGGAAGACCCCCGCAATATCACCGCCTGCATGCATCTGCACTTTATCGCCAAGAACATCGAACGGATGGGCGATCATGTCACGTCGATTTGCGAACAGGTGATCTATTACGTCACCGGCGAGGCGCCCGAAGATGCGCGTCCCAAAGGTGACAAAACCGCCTATGATCTAACAGGCGCGTAGGAGCACGACAGATGGCAGCAGATCAACCCACAGTTCTGGTGGTTGAGGATGAACCGGCACAGCGTGAAGTTCTGGCCTATAACCTGGAAGCCGAAGGGTTTCTGGTGTCCAAGGCCGAAAACGGGGAAGAGGCGCTGCTGCTGGTCGACGAACTGTCGCCCGACATCATCGTGCTGGACTGGATGCTGCCCAATGTCAGCGGGATCGAGGTCTGCCGCCGCCTGAAGATGCGCACCGATACGCGCAGTGTGCCGATCATCATGCTGTCGGCGCGCGGCGAAGAGGTCGACCGTGTGCGGGGCCTGGAAACCGGCGCTGATGACTATGTGGTCAAACCCTATTCCGTGGTCGAACTGATGGCCCGCGTCCGCACACAACTGCGCCGCACGCGTCCCGCGACCATCGGGCTGAAGCTGGAATTCGAAGATATTGTTCTGGATGCCGAAACCCATCGCGTGATCCGCGACGGCCAGCCGCTGAAACTGGGCCCGACCGAATTTCGCCTGCTGTCAACCTTCATGGAAAAACCGGGCCGCGTCTGGAGCCGGGAACAACTGCTCGACCGCGTCTGGGGTCGCGATATTTATGTCGACACCCGCACCGTTGATGTCCACATCGGCCGCCTGCGCAAGGCGCTCTGCCAACACGACGGCCAGGACCCCATCCGCACCGTCCGCGGCGCGGGTTACGCTTTGGGTTAACAAGACCATCATTATTGTTCCAAAAATACTCTGGGGCTTGGGGCAAAGCCCCAAAATCGCACGAAGTGCCAGAGATAATGCGCGCCTTTGCGCGCTCCTTATGATTGATAAAATCAGGCGCTGACATCCGCCCATGTCAGACCGAACCGATCCAGATACTTCCGCAGCCGATCCGCATCGTTGCGGCTGGCCTTTTGTGCGCGGCTGGCGGCGAACAGGCGGCGGCCGGCCGCACTCAGACTAGCGGACTGGCGGCAGGCGCGGATGACGGCGGCCAGTTGGACCAGGTCGAATTCGTCGATCCCGTCGGCGGCGTCCCCCAGCACATCCCGCACCAGTTGCGCATCCTGGTTTTCATTGGCCCGCGCCCATTGGGCGGTCAGCCAGGTGATCTCATCTTCCACCATCTTCACGGTGACCCGCCCGCGGGGCGCCAGAGTACACAGCCGCTGGACCGAGGCGCCAAGGTCCCGAAAATTTCCCGGCCACAGCGTCGCGGGGTCTTTGGCGAACCGCATATATTTCTGCGCCGCGTCGGTGTTGAAGCCCACCTGCGTCCCAAGCGTTTTTTCCGCGCGGGACAGTTCATATTCGATATTCGGCTCGATATCCTCACGCCGGTCCCGCAGGGCGGGCAGGGTGAAGGTCCACATATTCAGCCGCGCATAAAGATCGGGGCGAAAGCGGCCTTGGGCCACCAGCGCGGCCAGATCGCGGTTCGCGCCTGCGATGACGTGAAAGCGGCTGGTGACCTCATGATCAGCGCCCATCGGGTAGTACCGCCCGCTTTCGATGGCATGCAGGATCAGCGCCTGTTCGTCCACGCCCAGCTCATCCACCTCATCCAGGAACAGCACGCCACCGTCGGCCTCGCGCAGCAGCCCCCGGCGTTCGCTGCCCGCGCCGCCCATTTCGCCCCGGCGTCGACCAAACAGAGTGGGCATCGCACGATCACCCTTCAGCGTGCCGCAGTTGACCTGCACAAACCGTCCCTTCACCCGGCGGCGCTGCAGTTTCAGCTCATAGATACGCTCGGCCAGATCGGTCTTGCCCGTGCCCGTCGCCCCCAACAAAAGCATTGGCGCGTCTGATGTCGTGGCGACCAACTCAATCCGTTCGATCAGCGCGTTAAAGCCCGGATTGCGGGTCTCAATCCCCGCCTTCAGCAGCGCGTTATATTCGCGTGAGGCCAGATCAAACCGCTGCTGCAGCGCGTTATATTTGCTGAGATCCAGGTCAATGACATCCAGCGTTCCGGCGGGCATATCTTCGCCCCGCGGCGGCCCCGTTTGCAGCAGGCGCGCGGGCACGTGGCGGGATTCTGTCAGCAGAAACCAACAGATCTGCGCAACATGGGTGCCGGTGGTCAGATGCACGTGATAACGTTCGCGGTCCTCATCAAAGCCATAATCGCGGGCGAAATCGAACAGCTTGCCGTAGACCTCTTGAAAATCCCAAGGGTCGGCCAAATCCATGCGGCGCAGCAGCACTTCGGTCTCGGGCGAGACACTGGCGATGGCCTGTTCGACCGAATGGGCCAGACGGCGGTATTCGTCGTCATAAAGCAATTCCAGCCGGTCAACGGGGAAATCGTCGTGGCCGCACAGCTGCACCGACGGCCGCCAACGCCGCTTTTTGCCCATATCAAGCTGGGTTCCGAGGAAGCCGATGACTACGTTTCTCATGACATTATCTTTTTGTATAAAAAACTATCCCTGTAAATAGTATTATTTCTTAGCTCTATAGCCAAAACGCTAATTAATCTAATCGTATCAATGCCTTATGCGTTTTTTACTTTTTCCTGTTTGCCGCAACGTGAATCAGCCAAATTCATCCTTGTAAACAAGAAGGAAGCAAAGCAATGGCAAACAAATCCGTGTTTGCATCGATGAAAGGCCGGTTGCTGCCACGGGCAGACACCAAGAATGCCCACGCAGCACCGGCCTACGCTTATACCGATGCCCATTATCTGGCCCAGGTTGCCGTGACGGGGACCTTTGGCAACATGTATTACCAGTCGCCGCAGGATGAACTGGAATATACCCTTGATCTGGCCGAAGCGGTGGATGCCGAGTTCCTGGCCAAAACCGCGATATATGCGCGGGCCAAGGGGCATATGAAGGATATGCCAGCGGTTCTGCTGGCGACTCTCGCGCGGCGTGATCCGGTGTTGTTCCGGGCGGCTTTCGGTCGCGTGGTCGACAACGGCAAGATGCTGCGGACGTTCGTGCAGATCATCCGGTCGGGGCAGACGGGGCGGAAATCGCTTGGCTCTGCGCCCAAGGCGATGGTCGCGAACTGGCTGAACAGCGCGTCTGACCGGGCGATCCTGAATGCCAACGTGGGCAATGACCCATCGCTGGCCGATGTGATCAAGATGGTGCACCCCAAGCCGGGTTCGGCCGCGCGGGAAGCTCTGTTTGCCTGGATCATCGGGCGTCCGTGTGATGTGGAGCAGTTGCCGCAGGCGGTGCAGGACTATCTGGCGTTCAAGGAAACGGGCAAGGGCCCGGTCCCGGATGTGCCGTTTCAGATGCTGACGCAGCTTCCGCTGACGCAGAAGCAGTGGATGCGGATTGCGCAGAACGGATCGTGGCAGATGGTTCGGATGAACCTGAACACCTTCCTGCGTCACGGCGTGTTTGAACATCAGCGCATGGTGACCCATGTGGCCGATGTTCTGCGCGACGCGAGCCGGATCGCCAAGGCACGGGTGTTCCCGTACCAGCTGATGGTGGCCGCGCAGTCGGTGTCGGACGAGATGCCGGGCGAAATCCGCGACGCGCTGCATGATGCGATGGAAGTCGCGGTGCAGAACGTGCCGGTGATCGAAGGTCAGGTTGTCGTCTGCCCGGACGTATCGGGGTCGATGACATGGCCTGTGACCGGGTATCGGACGGGCGCAAGCTCGGCCGTGCGGCATGTGGATGTGGCAGCCCTTGTGGCGGCCAGCATCCTGCGTCGTAATCCGGCGGCAACCGTTCTGCCGTTTGAGCGGATGGTTCGGACATCGCGTCTTCAGGCGCGGGATACGATCCTGACGAACGCCGAACGGCTGGCCGATCTGGCCGGTGGTGGAACGAACTGTTCCGCGCCGCTGGAATGGTTGAACGACCGCAACCAGGCGCCTGATCTGGTGGTGTTTGTGTCGGACAACCAGTCCTGGGTGGATGCCCAGGGCGGCGGTCAGGCGACGCATATGATGTATCAGTGGGAGGTGCTGAAACGGCGCAACCCACAGGCCAAACTGGTCTGCATCGACATCGCGCCGTACGGCACGACCCAGGCCAAAAGCCGGTCCGATGTTCTGAACATCGGTGGGTTTTCAGACACTGTCTTTGACCAGATCGCGGCGTTCGCGTCGGGTCGGATGGGGCCGCAGTACTGGGTGGGCGAGATCGATAAGATCGCGCTGTAGATAACAAAGGGTCAGGCGGAATGCCTGTGGGACTACATCCAGAACCATGTCCCGTCTCACGGATTTCTTGTCCGCCTGGCCCATCTGGATTGGAACGGAATTTCGGCGAATGCCGGTGGAACTACATGCCTATAACGCCCGAGATGTGGGTAAAAATCCCACCACCGTCCGCGGTGTAGCTCAAACGACAGAGCGCGGTTTGTTTCACCCCCACCTTGTCGCCGGACCCGAATGAGAGAAAGGTCAGGAGGAATGCCTGCAGGACTACATCGCTGTTAACGATCCCGCCCCTCCAAAAGGGGCTGTCTTGCAAATTTTTGTCCTCCTGACTGAGTGAATACTGGATGGAAATGAAAATGTTGTTTGAACGACTTACCCGCCCGGTGGGCACCACCGGGCCGCGCCCGACCTCCCCCACGGGAGGGCGCTTCTCGCCCACCCGAGGTCGGTCGCTGCCCTCAGCGCTGATAGACAAAGAAAGGACAAAACCCCGGCGAATGCTGGTGGAACTACATCGTGTCGCAGGTTCGAATCCTGCCGCTGACAATCGGTTAGCGTAGCTCAGTTGGTAGAGCAGTTCCCGTTTCACCCCCTTGTCGCGGGGGTTCGATATTGTTGTAGAAAGTTGAAATGATGAAACAGCACGCGCTTTTTTGTAAGAAATGTAAAACCCGGCTGACACACTGGTTAGTGCCCATTGTGGCAGATGATCAGGCACAGGCGCTATGTCATTTCAAGGAATGTGACCCCGGCGCGGAACCCGTTGACACGGTTCCACCGGGCTATGGTCTGGTGATGGCGGACAAGGTCTTGCAGGCCCGAAAAGATGAGTGGCCTGGCACGCGCATACAAGAGGGCATCTGGCTGAGCCTTTCTGATTTAACCGATGCTGTTTGCTATACAACGCTGACCAGACGACTGAGCGGATGTTGCGGACCCTCTGGCATCGATGGACCGAACCGTATTTGCACATGCGGGGCGGAAGTGGGCACTGAAAGCTCGGACTGCTGGACGCTTCGCAACTTTGTGTCCGAGACAAAAAATACCGAATGGAAAGAACAAGAATGACCGAGACTGATAAAAAAGACCCGATCACGGGCGACCATCTGATTGAATGGGGCCACGCCCCGGGGCCGAAGTTCAAGGCCCTGCTGGTGCGCGCGAATGAGGCGCGGGATCAGGGTTATGGCATGATCAAAATCCGCCAGATGCTGGAAGGCGAAATCGTGCCCCTGCCGCCCAAGCTGGACCTGCGCGCAACCGGTGAGGTGCCGTTTGAGGTCAATATCGAAGCGCAGGATGAGGACGAGCTGAAAAACGTCGAAGATGTGCGCCAGACCATGACGGCGCTGATGCGGACGCCCACGATTGAGGCGGGTGCGATCATGCCCGATGCCTGCCCCGCCGGTCCTGTCGGCACGATCCCTGTGGGCGGCGTGGCGGCAGCGCGGAATGCGATCCATCCGGGCATGCACTCGGCCGATATCTGTTGTTCGGTCATGATGACGGACCTGGGTGATGCGGACCCCAAAGCTGTGCTGGATGCGGCGCAGTCGGTCACGCATTTCGGCCCCGGCGGGCGGCCACAGGGCAAACGCTTCACGACGTCACTGAAGCTGCTGGATGCGTTTCGGGAAAACCGTTTTCTGAACAATCCCAAGATCTTACGCATGGGGCAGGAACATATGGGCACCCAGGGCGACGGGAACCACTTTCTGTTTGTGGGCCGGTCGCGCAAGACGGGGCGCACGGCGATTGTCACCCACCACGGGTCGCGCGGCCCGGGGGCTGTGCTGTACAAGCTGGGGATGGACGTGGCGCAGAAATACCGCCGCGAACTGTCGCCAGACACGCTGAAGCAGAACGCCTGGATTCCGGCCGATACCGAGGATGGGCGCGAGTATTGGGATGCCTTGCAGCTGATCCGCAAATGGACCAAGGCCAACCATAACGCGATCCATCAGGCCACGGTTGAGGCCGCGCGCGTGAACTCGGACGATCGGTTCTGGAACGAACATAACTTCGTCTTCAAGCGGGGTGATCTGTTCTATCATGGCAAGGGCGCGACGCCCGCCTGGGGCGATTATGCGGCCGATGCCACGGGTCTGACGCTGATCCCGTTGAATATGTCCGAACCAGTTCTGGTCGTGCGCGGGCAGGATACGGATCACGGGCTGGGTTTCAGTCCGCACGGCGCGGGGCGGAATTTCTCGCGCTCGGAACACAAGCGTCGGATGGGGTCGATGACGGCCGATCAGATGCTGAAGGCCGAAACGCAGGGGCTGGATATCCGGTTCCACGCGGGCGGTGTGGATGCGTCCGAACTGCCGTCGAGCTATAAAAAGGCCGATGCGGTCGTGCGCCAGATCAAGGACTACGGTTTGGCCGAGATCGAGGACTATATCGACCCCTACGGCTGCATCATGGCCGGCGACGTCCCGCCGTTCTGGAAAAACAGGAAACGGGGGCGGCGATGACACGTGCATCGCTGGCCCCGGGCTTTGGTCCCGCGTTTGAGCGGGCAAAGTCAGGCCAGCCCGGACTGGTCGAAGTGCTAGAGCAGCATAACCCGCTTTTCGTGGCAAAACTGGCCGGTGAGATGCGCTGGCATGTTTCGCCCCAGGGGTTTTTCCAGACTGTCGTCGAGGGTATCAGTGTGGCAGGGCTGGATTATGCCATGACAACATCGGGGTCTGGTTGGCAGCGGGAAAAAGCATTGCGTGCGATTAAGACTGTGCACGAGCCCTTTACCCTGGCGCTTTTGTTGCTGCGGTTGAATGACTGGGTTCTGCCCGTCAGCCGTGCTGCAATCGAAACACTGGGGCTGCTGATCCGGACGCAACCTGATCAGTTGGCCCGCGCCATTCCGGCCTGTATCCCATTGATCATTGACGAAGACCGATATGGTCGGCGTGCCGGGGACACTCAGGCCACGCGCCTGAAACTTCTTGAGGTTTCGGATGTTTCCCGACGGTTGAAAGATAGCGTTCTGAATGATGCTGGTGATGATGCGGCAAATACGCTTGGCTTTCTACTGCGCGCGCCTGTGTTGGACGATCACCTTGATCTGATGGCACTGCAGGCCCGGCATCCACGGGTGCGGGCGATGGCCTTGCGCGCCGCGTTGAGTGGGGCCCATCACTGGAAGGGGCAGGGTTTCGGGCGTCGTCTGTTCACCCGACCCATCAATGCGGACATTAACACCGTTCAACTGGCGCAGCTTGCCTTGTCAGACCATGTGCCCGCGATAAAGAACATCGCGCTGCAACATCTGGTCGAACGGTCTGATGAACCGCTGTCCGACAGTCTGTTGCGGTCGTTCGCGCTGGATCATGGCAGGGGGCTGTCGGATACGGCCATCTTTGCTTTGAAAAAGCAGGGCTTTGACGTGCGGGGGTGGTTGTTATCGCTGCTGGACACAGACATGCGCCCGCGTGCGGCCAGCGTTCTGGGGCGGCATGGGCATCAAGAGGACGGCAGTGTTCTGTTTGATCTGTGGCAGCGCGACGCCGATGATAAGTGCCTTGTGGCTGCTGCGCAGTGTGGTGAACCGCGCGCGGTTACGGCTTTGAAGTTAATCGCCCTGACAGAAAAAGATGTGGCGCGGGCACGCCGGGCCACCAAGGTTCTTTTTCGGCGTATTTTGTTGAAAAACACTTGTTGATCGCGTTGCCCAAGACTGATTCAATTCCCTTATTGGTTGGGGGCATTGGCGATGATGGGACCGAAACAGGAAGCACAAGCTGCGCTGTTCTATGAATTCTCGCTTGAGGATCACGTCCCACAA
>NZ_JACNMP010000053.1 GCF_017592335.1 Pseudaestuariivita rosea
TTGTGGGACGTGATCCTCAAGCGAGAATTCATAGAACAGCGCAGCTTGTGCTTCCTGTTTCGGTCCCATCATCGCCAATGCCCCCAACCAATAAGGGAATTGAATCAGTCTT
This sequence comes from Pseudaestuariivita rosea, assembly GCF_017592335.1. Taxonomy (GTDB): domain Bacteria; phylum Pseudomonadota; class Alphaproteobacteria; order Rhodobacterales; family Rhodobacteraceae; genus Parasulfitobacter; species Parasulfitobacter rosea. The sequence continues at coordinate 113 of NZ_JACNMP010000053.1, forward strand.
GGGCAACGCGATCAACAAGTGTTTTTCAACAAAATACGCCCCCTATGCTAGGAACTCTTGACTGATGCTATGCAGCTCCGCGAGGTTGGTGCTGCATTTGTTGATGGCGTGCGCCAATGCGTTCAACGTCTTAGGCAGTATGGTCTCACCCGGTACCAGCATCTCCGTCAACGCATCAATCAGGTCCTTCGGTCCAATGATAAACACAAAGCGGTGTAGCCCGTCATGGACGTAGTCCGCAATGGGATGCGGTCTGTTTCCATCGTCCAACGGTAGCAAATGCTGTCCCGCATCGCGATGGACGGCGAGTTGGTTGCTCTGCATATCGAGAGGCAACGGATACCAGTCTGTCTTGACACACTGCAGCGCCATCACCTGGCCGCTTCTGCCGGTCGTCAAATCAAAGCAGAAGTGCTGCCCCAAGCGAATGGGTTTGGCGGTCACGGGGGTTTTGGCAGCGGATTGCACAATGCCACGGCTTTGTTTCAGCAGCCGTATCTTGAGTTGGCCGTAGATCGCGCTTTCGCTGGTCAAGGCCTCCCAGGCATTGCTTAAGTCCGATGGAAACAAGTCGGGAGCGATGTCCTGTGCCGTTGCAGAATGCTCTCTGGCAATCCACGCCGCGATGACAGCGCTATGGGCGCAACTGATTGTACCACGCCGGAAGTTGTCTCTGAGATGGGTGTTGGTGCCTGCCTGGCGGGCCAGTGTTTCGCCGAAGAGTTCGTCCCATGAGAACGGGTTGGCCGCCACAATCGCCTTGCAAACCTGATAAAGCGCGGCGCGCTGTTCATTGCTCGCTTTCAGCCAATCCACCTGCATCTGCAAACCTTGCCCTCAAATTACCTGATTTTACGGGCATATTGCATGCCGAACGACCTGAGGTTGAATGCTAAAAGCATTCCTGAGGCCCTGCCAGCTTGAAGAAGTGCCGGTCCCATCAGGTCTTATGACCCATATGTTTCTTTCCGTAATACCACCTTTGGGTGTGCGGGAAAGATGTGTTTGCAGCAATCCGGCCCCCTGGGGCCGAGAAGGAGATGACAATGGATATGCCCGACAAACCCCCGCAGTTTAATCCCGAGACAGCCCCGCCCAGCCTGGAGATCGATTGGGACGCCTATCTACCGTTCTTTGAAGATGAAGACATCTCAGAGGCCGACAAGCGCGAGCTGATCGAAGCCCTCTGGTCCATCGTCGTCAGCTTTGTCGATCTCGGCTTCGGCGTCCATCCGGTGCAACAAGCCTGTGGACAAGATGTCTCTCTGGCTGAACTGCCCATGGGCGATGTGGTACACTTGAACCCAAGATCATCACTCTCAACGTCATACAATGCGGTTTCTGACAATGGTCAGGACCCAAAGGAAAGGAGTCCGGCATGGCGATAAGCACTTCATCACAACAGGCGGTCATCTATTGCCGAGTGTCCGGGGCGAAACAGGTCCGCGAAGGCGATGGATTGGCCTCGCAGGAAACCCGTTGCCGGGAGTATGCGAAGTACAAAGGCTATGACGTGCGCGACGTCTTCACGGACGACATGACGGGCAAGGCCACGGCACGCCCCGGTATGCAATCGATGCTGGGCTACCTGCATATGAATGCAGGCAAGGCCAGTGAGATTGTCGTCATCATCGACGATATCAGCCGACTGGCCCGTGGCCTGACCGCCCACCTGGAACTGCGTCAGTCACTGGCGCAGGCAGGTGGCAAGCTGGAAAGCCCGTCCATCGAGTTTGGCGAAGACAGCGACTCGATCCTTGTGGAGAACCTATTGGCGTCAGTGGCGCAGCACCAACGCGAGAAGAACGGCGAGCAAACCAGCAACCGCATGAAGGGCCGCCTGATGAACGGATACAGCGTCTTTGCCGCGCCCATTGGCTACCGCTATGAGAAACGCAGTGGCCAAGGCAAGGTTCTGGTGCGCGATGAGCCCGTGGCTTCTATCATCAAAGAGGTCATGGAAGGTTACGCAGCGGGGCGTTTTGAAAGTCAGGCTGAGGTCAAACGATTCCTGGAGAACCAATCTGACTTTCCGAACGTCAACGGGACCGTGCGCCAACAGGTCGTCAGCGACATGTTCAACCGCGTGCTATATGCAGGTTACATCGAGCATGAACCCTGGGGCATCACGCGCCGCAAGGGCCACCACGAGGCGCTGATCTCGCTTGATACCTATGAACGCATTCAAGAACGCAAAGCGGACCGGAAGCTCTCTCCGGCACGGCCCGATCTTAATCAGGATTTCCCGCTGCGCGGTGCGGTCACCTGCGCTGATTGCGACAGGCCCATGACCTCCTGCTGGTCGAAGAGCAAGACCGGGAAGCGGTATCCGTACTACTGGTGTCAGACCAAGACCTGCGCGATGTATCGCAAAAGCATCCGCGCCGAGACGGTTGATGCGGCTTTTGAGGACTTGCTGAAGGCCATGTCACCCTCACGCAAAGTCCTGGGGCTTGTCGGCATGATGCTCAAGAACGCCTGGGGCCAACGCAGCGCCCAGGCTGCTGCGCAGAAGGATGTTTTCCAGCGCGACATCGCAAAGATCGACAAACAACTGGACGGCTTGCTGGACCGGATTGTGGAAGCGGAGAACCCAACCGTCATTGCGGCTTATGAGAAAAAGATCGCCACACTGGAGAGCGACAAACTGATCCTGGCCGACAAACTGGCGCAAAATACGCAACCAAAGCACAGCTTCCAAGAGATTTTCGAACTCACGATGGTGTTTCTCTCAAACCCCTGGAATCTATGGGAAAAGGGCAGCCTCGCCCTCAGAAAAACCCTGCTCAGAGCCTCATTCGAGGCCCCCTTGGCCTACAGCCGCGAAAGTGGATTTCGAACCCCCCAACCCTCTGTAATCTTTGGGGTTTTAGAGAAATTGGCAGGAAAATGTGAAATGGTGCACCCGACAGGATTCGAACCTGTGACCTTCGGCTTCGGAGGCCGACACTCTATCCAGCTGAGCTACGGGTGCTCTATGTATTCCTACTGCTTACGCAGTGCTTACTCGAACCTTCAACCAGTTTGAAGGGCAGTTCCGACATCCGCCCAAGCCGTTGATTCAAAATGTCTTTCTCGCGGTACCTTTAACCATCACCAGACTTGACATCCGCCTTCGGAGGGCGGCGCTCTATCCAGCTGAGCTACGGGTGCCTGACAATGCAGTTGCATTAGCTAAATACACTTTTACCTTCGCGTTTAGCAAGCATATGTTTTGCTTCCGCGCGGTTTCGATTTCTCAGTCGCTACAAAGATGCCAGAGTATATCCGCCGCGTATCAATCTTGTCTTGACGGTTTGGGCGATGTCCAGGGCGGTTTTGCCGTCGCCGTGCAGGCAGATGGTGTCGATCCGGCAGGGGATATGATGCCCGCTTTCAGAAATGATCGCACCTGCGTCGAGCATGTTCAGGATGCGGTCGGCGGCGTGGTCGGGGTCATGGATCACGGCCCCGGGTTTGCTGCGGTCGACCAGTGTCGCGTCGTCGTTATACGCGCGATCGGCAAAGATTTCGCCCGCCCAGGCACAGCCCATATCGCGCACAGCGTATTCCATCGGGGTGGCGGACAGGACCATGATCACCAAGTCGGGTTGCACGCGCAGCGCCGCCTGATAGCAGGTTCGTGCGATATCGATGGACTCGGACGCCATGTTGGACAAAGCGCCGTGCAGCTTGAAATGCCGCACCTTGCCGCCCGCAGCCTTTGCCATCGCCTGGGCGGCACCCAATTGATATATCACCAGGTTTTCCAGCTCGGCCTGTGACAGTGATATGCGGCGGCGTCCAAAGCCTTGCAGGTCGGCAAACCCCGGATGCGCGCCGATCCCGACGCCCTTCGCCACCGCCTGACGTATCGTTCGCGCCATCGTGTCAGGGTCACCTGCATGAAAGCCGCACGCGATATTGGCCGAGGTCACGATATCCAGCAGCGCGTCATCATTGCCCATGCGCCATGGGCCAAAGCTTTCGCCCATATCCGCGTTCAGATCGATTTTTTTGCTCATGTTATTATCCTTGTGGGGCCTTTGCGTCGGTCACGCCGCTGATCAGATCGTAGCTGAGAAGGTCGCTGATATCACGCGGGTCGCGGATCAGCGGTTTGACCTGATCGCGTATTCTGCGCAGTTGGGCTGACATTGGTTGATAAAGGGCGTCAGCCGCATCGGTGTCGAGCCACTGGAAATTCAACGGTGCGCCGGCGGGGGCTTGTGCGACTTTGGGAATATCGTCCTGCACGACGGTTCCGATCCGGGGGTAGCCACCGATGGTCTGGCAATCGGCTAGCAAAACATAGGGCGCCCCGTCTCCGGTGATCTGCACATCGCCGCATTTTATGAAATCCGAGGCCAGCGTCGCGCTGCTTTCCGGCAGAAAACCGGGGCCGTCGTGATCAAGCCGCACGCCCTGGCGGTTTGCCTGCGGGCTGCGTGTGAAAGCGGTGCCGGCTAAGCGGTCACGTTCAGCTTGGGGAAAAAGATCGCTTTGCGGTCCGGGCATGACACGGATGCAGCCGCCGTCAAAGCGGTCGGGCTGCGGCAGACGCAAGGGGGGCTGGGGCTGCGCGGGGATCACCTCTAGCGTGTCACCTGCTGTAAGGGGTGGTCGCGGTTTGATCGACCGATAGTTTGAGCGGCTGTTCAGGATCGGCGGCACCTGCAAAGTACCTGTGATGCTAAGGTACCCGTAGGTGCCCTGCGTGACGCTGCCAATCTGCAGCGTCTGACCGGCCTGCAACCAGTGCGAGGCATTCCAAAGTATGGGCTGGTCATCGATGCGGGCCTGCATGGGCGCGCCCGTCAGCGCAAAGAAAATCGGTGCGTTGGTGCGAAACGCCCCGCCAATCAGGGGCATTTCGATTGCGGTGACGGGCTGAAATACGGACAAAAGCGCAGTTGCTTCCAGGATCGCAAGCGGGTCTGCGGCACCGCCCGGTGCGACACCCTGTTGCACGTATCCGGGGCGGCCAAGGTCCTGAAGGGTCAGTGCAGGCCCGGCTGAAATGACCTCGATCACAGCTGTGCCCGACATCTGGCACCACCCATCCCATCCGTGTTGGATTTTTCGATATCCGCCATTTCGCTTTCAGACACTTGTTCAAATCTGACCATATCGCCCTGTTGCAGAACGAATGGTTCGTTTCGATTCGTGGAAAACGCACGAAAGGCACAGTATCCGATCTGACGCCAGCCGGTAACGCCGGTCGTGGCAAAGGGGATTAGCTGCTGCACAGCGGTGATGATGGTGCCTGCCGGTACGTTCTGGGTCAAATGATCCTGGCGCGGAAAATTCCAGTGATCGGGCAGCAGGCCAAGATAGGGTTGGCCGGGCGCAAAGCCGATGGCCAGAACCCGCAGTGCCGTTTTGACTATGTCTGTGATGACCCTATCACGGTTCTGATTTGTCAGTTCACAAACCTCTTGCATGTGAATGCCATCGAAGGTCGCTGGTATCGTCCAATGGCGCCCCGTCTGCACTTGCTGAGGCGTCATCTGTGCCATTGTCTTTGCCAATCGGTGTATCAGATCGGTGCGGCTGATCCGAACAGGGTCATAGCGAACAAGTGCCGATGTCAGCGACCCTGCGATTTCTTCAACACCATCGATCCCTGCGGCCTCAATCTCGTGTCGTGTGGCGATGACCTGATCGCTCACCTGCGGATCATTGATCAGTGAAAATCGGATCAGAACGCCATCCTGACCCAGTGGTATCAGGTCTGGTTCGGTTGCGTTCTGCCGGTGTGGTTTCAGTACTGTCACAGGAAGAGGCCATATCGTTGCAAAGCGTTACGCCTGTATTCGACACTATTCCCGCCCCCGTGACAAATAGATGTGGCGATGCCTTTAAAGCAGAAAATCGAACTGCTTGTTCAGTGGCAATTCCCGTGCGCGTACGCCTGTCAGGTCAAAGATGGCATTGGCCAAGGCAGGCATTGATGGCGGTGTCGCAGGTTCGCCAACGCCGCCCATGTGCGCGTTGTTTTCAAGGATGCGCACATCGACCTGTGGGGCGGTGTGGATGCGCAGGGCGTCGTAGTCGGGGTAGTTATACTGCTGGGCTTCGCCATCTGCGAATGTGATTTCACCCATGACGGCCGCGGATAGACCATAGATCAGACCCGAGATCATTTGTGCTTCGATAATACTTCTGTCCAGGGCTGTGCCGACATCACAGGCGATCCAGGCTTTCTGAATGCGGATCAGCCCGTTTTCATCAACGACCTCAATGACTTGTGCAACGGGCGTCCCGAAAGAGTAGGTGAAGCCAACACCCCGTCCGACGCCATCAGGTGTCGCACCGGTCCAGCCCGACATTTCGGCCACTTCGTCCAGCAAAGCGGCCGAAGGCGCATGTTCGCGGGCAATCAGATCATGGCGAAACTCCAGCGGATCGCGACCGGCGGCATGGGCCAGTTCGTCGATAAAGCTGTCGAAAAAGAAACCGTTGAACGAATTTCCAACTGACCGCCAGAATCCGATGGGCACGTCGACATCGGCCAGATGCCCCGCGATGCGGAAGTTCGGGATGCCATAGGGTTGGTCAAACGCACCTTCAACGTGGCCCTTATCCGGCCCGGGTGGTGCAAAGCCCGCGACCCGCTGCATCGCCGCCTGAGTAACCGATGGCGCTGCGATTTTACCATCCAGAACAACGGCTTCGCCATTCTGCACCACGCCACGAAAACGGGCGCTGGCCGCAGGGCGATAGAAATCGTGGCGCATGTCCTCTTCGCGTGACCAGGTGGTCTTGATCGGCACGCCCGGCATCGCCTGCGCCACGCGCGCGGCCAGAACGGAAAAGTCAAATTCGGCCCGTCGGCCAAAACCGCCACCCAGATATGTCGTATGAACCGTGACCTGATCGCTGTCCAAACCAACCGCAGCCGCGCATTTGTCGCGTGCGAGTGTCGGCGCCTGGGTGCCGGACCAGATTTCAAGGCTGTCATTGGTGTAAAGCGCGGTTGAATTCATCGGCTCCATCGTCGAATGGGCAAGCCAAGGCACGTGGTATTCGGCGGTGATTTCGGTACCGCCTTCAATAGCGATATCGACGTCGCCATCGTTGCGCATGGTCGAGTTTGCGCTGGTGTCAAAGGCCTGATCAACGCTTTTGCGCAGTGCCTTGGTCGTAGGGGGATAGCTGGCGTTTTCCCATTCTATCTCAACAGCTTCGGCGGCCTGCATTGCCAGCCAGGTGTTGCTGGCAATCACCGCGATGCCATCGCCCAGATCAACGATCTGTTCGACCCCGGTCATGTTTTCCGCAGCGCTGGCGTCGTAGCTGATCATGCCCGCGCGTTTGGGGTTCATCCGAAGCGTCGCAAACTTCATACCCGGCAGACGCACATCTGCACCGAATTCAGCGGTTCCGGTGGCCTTGCCCACCATATCGACACGGGGCAGGGACTGGCCAAGCAGTTTCCATTCGCTTGCCGGGCGCAGCGTGACGTCCTGGGGCGGTTCGATTGTCACCGCAGCGGCGGCAAGATCAGTATAGGATATCGTCGTGCCATCTGCGCCGATGACCTGTTCGCCCTCGGTCCGCAGTTGATCCATAGCAACACCCAATCGGTCAGCCGCCGCCAGTTTCAGCGTTTCCCGCGCCGTCGCGCCCGCCATGCGCATCTTCTCATAGGCATCAACGGTCGAGGTCGACCCGCCGGTGACCTGCAATCCCATCATTTTGCCCACAACGCCCAACGTGTTGCGGACATTGTCCTGAAAATCAGTAACGGCATAGTCCTTGAACGGCAGGCTTAGCCCCATGATCGTGCCGTTGTAATAGGCCTGTGCCGCGGGGCCGTGGATGACGTTGATACTGTCAAAATTGACATCCAGTTCCTCGGCCACCAAAGCGGCAAGGGTGGTCATGATGCCTTGTCCCATTTCGGCCCGCGGGGCGATGATTGTCGTGCCGGACTGATCGATGATGATATAGGGGTTCAGCGTCACCGCGTCGCCTTCTGGCTGCAGCGGGTTTGGCAAGGTCCGGCGTGCCTGCCAGACGCCAAACGCCACACCACCCGCGACAGCGGCAGTTCCGATCAGAAAGGTCCGGCGGGCTATTTTGCGAAGTCGTCCCATATCCTACGCCTCCTGCAGTTTTTGCGCGGCGTCCTTGATCGCGGCGCGGATGCGGGGGTAGGTGCCGCAGCGACACAGATTGCCCTGCATCGCCTCGTCAATCTGGGCGTCATTCGGGTTTGGTGTGTTGGCCAGAAGATCGGCCGCCTGCATGATCTGACCCGACTGGCAATAGCCGCATTGGGCCACCTGATTGTCGATCCAGGCCTGTTGGATCACGGCCAGATTATCCGGCGTGCCGACACCTTCGATCGTAGTGACATCGCCCCAGACATCGGCCAGGGCCACCTGACAGGACCGCACCGCTTCGCCATCAATATGTACCGTGCAGGCACCACAGGCCGCGACACCGCAGCCGAATTTCGTACCGGTCAGCCCGATCTGATCGCGCAAGACCCACAAAAGCGGCACATCGTCCGGCAGATCCACCGTATGGGATTGCCCGTTTACTGTCAGAGTTGTCGCCATGTGGAATCCTCCGCGGTTCTACTTTCTGACAAAATTATCGAAAAATGTCATAATGTCAATTGACGCTTTAAATCGTTTTTGTCAGAAAGACTTATGACGGAAAAAATCCCCTCTGATCTGGATGCCGACCCGCGCAGAAAGGCGATTCTGGAAGCGGCTTTTGCGACCTTTGCCACCTATGGTTTTCGGCGTACCTCGATGGAGGACATCGCCAAAGCCGCCAATCTGTCGCGCCCCGCGCTTTATCTGCATTTCAAGAACAAGGAAGATATCTTCCGGTCACTGGCACAGTATTATTACGATGCGGCCGCAGCTGGAATGGCCGAAGCCCTGCAAAAAACGGGGCCTCTGGCACAGGTTCTGCACGGCGCCTTTGTCGCGCGCGACGGCGGCATCATCGACAGCGTCCTGTCTTCGCCCCACGGCGAAGAACTGCTTGACACCAAATTTACCACAAGTGCCGATGTTTCCAAAGCAGGTGAGGCCCGATTGGCAGGTATCTTCGCCGATTGGCTGAAACATGCTGAAAAAAGTGGTCAGATCCGTCTGACGACCAAGCCCGAAGTCATGGCAGACACCGTCATGGCCGCGCTGAAGGGCCTGAAGACCCCGCCACCATCGCTTGAGGTTTATCGTGAAAGGCAAAAGACGCTGGCCGAGACATTGGCAATGGGGATGACCAGATAGACCGGTTCTTTTGATCCATGTCATTCCTTAGGATGCAACAAACTGTATTGCTGTTGCCTTAGACAGAGGATGCAATGACAAAACTGATCGACACGCCCCCGGTTTGGCTGGCCGGATGTCTTGTTCTGGCCTGGGTGCAATCGCGGTATTTTGGGTTTGGGCTTTCGCTTGATTACGGCGTCACGGATTTCGTCAGTGCCGTCCTATTGGGTGGTGGCGTGATCATCTTTTTTATGGCCGTCATCCAGTTTCGCAGGCATCAGACCACGATCATCCCCCATGAAGAGGCGACCAATCTGATCACGCAGGGCATCTATAAATGGTCCCGCAATCCGATTTATCTGGCCGATGCGATGATCTTGGCGGGGCTGATCCTGCGATGGGATGCTGTGCTGAGTTTGCCACTGATCCCGATATTCGTCTGGATCATCGAACGGCGTTTCGTCATACCAGAAGAAAACGGATTGCGGCGCAAGTTCCGGTTTGAATTTGCCCGTTATGAAAAAGCGACGCGGCGTTGGCTATGACATGGCTGCGACAAGAATGTCGATAGTGCCGTGATTTGCTTGCGCAATAATGTTGCGCAAGATAAGTGGGTTTTGAATCATTTCTGTCCAATTTCGGGCCGGGTGTACATAAAGAAGGGGGATTGACCTGATGAAGATCGGGGTTCCGAAGGAAACATATGAGGGCGAGGCGCGGGTGGCCATGACGCCCGACAGTGCCTTGCAGCTGCAAAAGCTGGGTTACGACTGTATGATTGAGACCGGCGCTGGCGAGGCGGCTGGGTTTTCTAATGCGATGTATAAAGACGCGGGTGTCAAGATTGCCAAGACCGGCGCGGCCCTATGGAAAGCTGTCGATATAGTTGCCAAGGTGCGCCCGCCCTCTGAGACTGAAGTCAAACGCCTGCGCGAAGGGCAGACGCTGATTTCGTTCTTTTACCCCGGTGCAAATGAACAGCTAATGGAACTGGCCAAGGACAAGGGCGCCAATGTCATTGCGATGGACATGGTTCCCCGGATCAGTCGTGCGCAGAAGATGGATGCGCTGTCGTCTATGGCCAATATCGCGGGCTATCGCGCGGTGATCGAGGCGGGCAACAACTTTGGCCGGTTCTTCACCGGTCAGGTAACCGCCGCCGGTAAGGTGCCGCCTGCCAAGGTTCTGGTCGTGGGGGCCGGGGTGGCCGGCCTGGCCGCGATTGGCACCGCGACCTCGCTTGGGGCGATCACCTATGCCTTCGACGTGCGGCCCGAGGTTTCGGAACAGATTGAATCAATGGGCGCTGAATTTGTGTTCCTTGAGTTTGAGGATACACAAGACAGCGCCGGAAGTGGTGGCTATGCCGCGCCGTCCAGCCCTGAGTTTCGGGAAAAGCAGCTGGAAAAGTTCCGCGAACTGGCCCCCGATATGGATATCGTGATCACCACTGCGCTGATCCCGAACCGCGACGCGCCAATCCTGTGGACCAAGGATATGGTCGAGGCGATGAAGCCCGGTAGTGTGATCGTCGATCTGGCGGCTGAAAAGGGCGGAAACTGCGAACTGACCGTTGCGGACGAAAAGATCGTGACCGACAACGGCGTGACGATTGTTGGTTATACCGACTTCCCAAGCCGGATGGCCGCGCAATCTTCGACACTTTATTCCACAAACATCCGCCATATGATGACCGATCTTACACCCGAAAAAGACGGGCAGGTCGTTCATAATATGGAAGATGACGTAATCCGCGGCGCGACCGTAACCTTCGAAAAAGAAATAACCTTCCCGCCGCCACCGCCCAAGGTGCAGGCGATTGCGGCCGCGCCAAAGAAAGAGACGCCCAAGGAACTGACGGCTGAGGAAAAGCGCGCGCAGGAAATCGCCGCCTTTCAGCAGCAAACCAAAAATCAGGTAACTCTGTTGGCCATTGGCGCGGCGCTGGTGCTTGGCGTGGGTCTGATCGCACCAGCCAGCTTCATGCAGCATTTCATCGTCTTTGTGCTGTCGGTCTTTATCGGCTTCCAGGTCATCTGGACTGTCGCGCATTCGCTGCACACACCGCTGATGGCTGTGACCAACGCAATTTCGTCGATCATTATTCTGGGCGCATTGATGCAGATCGGGTCCAGTTCGGTGCTGATCACGATCCTTGCAGCTCTGGGTATCTTTATGGCTGCCGTAAACATCTTTGGCGGCTTCCTCGTGACACGGCGCATGCTCGCCATGTTCCAGAAATCTTAAACGGGGGGCTGGAAGATGGATTTCGGTTTCACTATTGCGGCCTATGCGGTCGCGGGCGTTCTTTTCATCCTGTCGTTGGGCGGTTTGTCCGGGCAGGAAAGCGCAAAGCGGGCGGTCTGGTATGGTATCGCCGGTATGGCGATTGCCGTTCTAGCCACGCTGGTCGGACCTGGTTCCGGGCTATGGCTGCTGTCGATTGTTTTGATCGGTGCCGGTGCCGCCGTGGGCTATCAACTGGCCACGCGGGTTCAGATGACTCAAATGCCCGAACTTGTGGCGATCATGCACTCACTCGTCGGTCTGGCGGCAGTCTTCGTAGGCTTTAACGCCCATATCGAGATCGGCCGCGTCGCCGCCGAATTTGCCGCAGCCGACCTGCCGTTCCCGCAACCCGAGGGCCCGCTAAGCGATGCGGCCTATACGCTGCTGGGTACGCTTTCGAACTTTGGTGAATTGATCGGCAAGAAAACGGGTGTCGAGGTCGGCATCCTGCGGGTCGAACTGGCGCTTGGCATCTGGATCGGGGCGGTGACCTTTACCGGGTCGGTCGTGGCCTATGGCAAGCTGTCGGGCGACTCGTCCCTGCTGCCGTTCAAGATCGACACCGGGGCCAAGCAATTGCCCGGCGGTCATCTATTGAACGCAGCAGCGGCGGCTTTGTCGGTGATCCTGCTGATCATGTACCTTAGCGGTTCGGGCGGCTGGACGCTGGTCTTGCTGGCGCTGCTGGCCTTTTTCATCGGCTATCACCTGATCATGGGGATCGGCGGGGCGGACATGCCCGTCGTTGTATCCATGCTGAACAGCTATTCCGGGTGGGCCGCCGCGGCGATCGGCTTTAGCCTTGGCAACGATCTTCTGATTGTGGTTGGCGCGCTTGTGGGCAGCTCCGGTGCGATCCTGTCTTACATCATGTGCAAGGCGATGAACCGCAGCTTTGTATCGGTGATCCTGGGCGGCTTTGGCGGCGCATCAGGTGAACAAATGGCCGTCGAAGGGGAACAGGTTGCCATTGATGCCGATGGCGTGGCCAACGCATTGACCGAGGCCGACAGCATCATCATCGTGCCCGGCTATGGCATGGCGGTGGCGCAGGCACAGCAATCGGTCAGCGAACTGACCAAGCGCCTGCGCGGTCAAGGGAAAGACGTTCGTTTTGCGATCCACCCTGTTGCAGGACGTTTGCCGGGTCACATGAACGTACTGCTGGCCGAGGCCAAAGTGCCCTATGACATCGTGCTGGAAATGGATGAAATCAACGAAGATTTCCCGGATACGGATGTTGTGATCGTCATCGGATCAAACGACATCGTAAACCCTGCGGCCCAAGATGACCCGAACAGCCCGATTGCCGGTATGCCCGTGCTTGAGGTCTGGAAGGCGAAACAGGTCTTCGTGTCAAAACGCGGTCAGGGCACCGGCTATTCCGGCATCGAAAACCCGCTGTTTTTCAAAGACAACACACGGATGTTCTACGGCGACGCTAAGGCGTCGCTGGACCAGTTGCTGACAAAGATAAGCTAGCGCTGCCTGGGTCCCTTGTCATCGAATTCCAGCGGCAAGGGACCTGCTTATACAATTCTGTCCTGCTGGTAGTTTTTGGATTTAACTTGCCGCGCGATCTGTAATCTGGACCTGTCCCAGTTTAGTGCCGCCCCTGATGCTCGTTTATCGAACGCGAAGACGCAAAGCGGAATTTTGAGACCAGGACACATGCTAAGGTTGCAACACGAATCTTTCAGTTGCTTGTTCACGTGACTGAGATGCCTCTTATCTCAGCGCAACTGGCCAATGACGCTGCCCTGTTACCGTCCACAGATCAAGTCGAGGCCTTCGGACGAGAAGTGACCATCCCGTGCTTCTTCGACGCTATCCACTTGGCAGAAGTCGCGGGAGCATTGTTGGTTGCGAATGAACCAGGACAGCCAAAAGACTTCTTCAAAGACTTGGAAATCGCCAAGTTGGGAAATCTGGGACAATACAGCGAGCTCAAAACCCAAGGCGCTCAGGAATGGGCAAAACTCTGGCAATGCAATGAAGCTCTGAAGCCTATGTGCTGGACTACAAAGAGCTGTTCATCGTCACCTGCAATCACTCTGGCGACGGCTTTCGCAGTAAGGGCCTGAATGATCCGATGTGCACGATCACAGCGGCCAGGGACTCCCAGGGCTTGGTTGTCCCCGAGCTAGCCCCCTTTGTCAGCTACGCACAGCATGGAGGCAACACGCGGGCCGCTGATCTGCCCCTGCACACCATCACGGCCAGCACGAAGGATCAGAATGTCGTGGTCGCCCCGACGCTTGTCAGATGGGTTACGGTGAAGGCAATGGCCAACAGCCGCGCACGCTTCCTGCGCCTGCATCCCAAAGACAGCATCGTGGTCATTATCGATGATATCAGCCGCTTTGCCCGCAATGTGCAGGCTCATATCAAGCTGCGCGAAACGCTGGCTGATGCGGGCGGTATCCTTGAAAGTCCGTCGATTGAGTTTGGCGAAGACAGCGACTCGCGGCTTGTCGAACATATGCTGGCCTCAGTCGCCCAGCATCAACGCGAGAAGAATGCCGAACAGACGTCCAACCGGATGAAGGGGCGGATGATGAATGGTTATTCCGTTTTTGCCGCGCCCATTGGTTACATCTACAAGAAGACCGGATCACACGGCAAACTGCTCACCCGCGATGAGCCGATAGCCTCAATCATTCAGTAAGCGTTGGAAGGATATGCTTCCGGTCGTTTTACGACGCAGGCTGAAGTGAAACGCTTTTTTGAGACGCAACCCGATTTCCCCAAAGACCTGCCCGGCGGTCAAATCCGCCAGCAAAAGGTCAGCGGTATTCTGAACCGCGTCATCTATGCCGGATATGTTGAACATGCGCCCTGGGGCATCACCCGCCGTAAAGGCTATCATAATGCGCTGATCTCGCTTGAGACGTTTGAGAAAATCCAAAGCCGCAAGGCAACCAAGGCCGTCGCGCCCAAGCGCGCAGATACCCATGAAGACTTCCCACTGCGCGGGGCTGTATCCTGTGCGTGCTGTGATCAACCGATGACTGAGGTGCCCCTAGTTTCCTAGACACCTGCCTGGTTCAGTTTCTGCTGTCTGATCTCGAAGTCAACGGGCGACAGCATGCCGTTTTTCGTGCGCTTGCGCTTTGGGTTGTAGAACAGCTCGATGTGATGTCGGTCACCCCCAGACCTGATCCCGCGCGGACGTATCGAACCGCT
>NZ_JACNMP010000054.1 GCF_017592335.1 Pseudaestuariivita rosea
TCTCCCGAAGGTCCATCGAAAGTGCCTTACCCACTGCTCGCCCTCCATCTTGTGGTCGGCGACAGTGAATCAGCAAAATAAGCCTATGTGAATCCCCCTTGATTCAGGTCGATTTCATCACGCTCTAGGTGCCAGAACCTGCGGATCGATCATGTTGATCGGCGCACCGCGGGCAAAGGCGTTGATCTGTCTAAGGATATCCTAAAGCTGCAGATCGAATTCATCTTCGCTTACATAGCCAATATGGGGCGTCGCGATGACATTCGACTTCCAAACGTCAAGGGACTGTGATGGATAATCAAAGTCACGTGCCGTATTTAAAGGGCCAACAGGGCCAGCCGACATTTTTGATGCCGACTGGTCCATTTATGAAGTCTTACAGGCACTCGGCCAGGGTCCTGGCCATGTTGCGGATCAACTGAGGATAGAGCGCAGGACCCGGATCAAGATCGACCCCAAGTGGATCGATCACGCCAGTGCTTGCGTCTGTTCCGTCAAGAACAGTGGTGACAAGACCTTCGTTGAACTGCGGTTCGGCCAGTACGCAATCAGTGCCTTCGTTACGGACCCGCCCCTGAATTTCGGCAACACGCGCCGGACTTGGATCTGTCGCATCGCTTAGGGAAATGGCACCCGATGCCGGAAAGTCGAAATCCGTTTCGAAATACTGATAGGCATCGTGGAAGACGATGAAGTTACGGCCCCGCACCGGGTCAAGGATCTGATTGACCTCGGTAGTCAGAGCTTCCATCTCAGCGCGCGCGGCCGCAGCGTTGGCGAAATATGTGCTGGCGTTGTCGGGATCTGCGGCCGACAATTCAGCCGCAATCAGATTAAGCCAAGCCTTTGCATTTGCTGGCGACAGCCAGGCGTGGGGGTCGTGGGCGCCGTGAGCGTGATCATGATCGTCATGCGCATGTTCCTCGTGACCGTGGTCATGATCATCATGCCCGTGATCATCGTGGGCGTGATCGCCGTGATCATGGCTGTGATCATGAGACGCTGTTTTCGCATGCTCTTCGTGACCATGATCATGTGTGTCATCGCCGTGGCTGTGGGCTTCAAACAAGGCCCCTTCACGGAAATCGAGTAACGTTGTTTCGTCCGCCTCAAGCAGTGTCATGACAGATGCACCGCTTGCCAGTGTTTCGACCGCATCTTCCATCCAGGGTGTCAGATCTTCGCCCATCCAGACCACGATATCGGCGTCCTGCAATGCTGCTGCCTCGGATGGCCGCATGCTGTATTCATGGGGCGACGCGCCAGGGGGCAGGATCAGGTTGGGGGTGCCAACCCCGTCCATAACGCGGGCGACAAGCGAATGTACCGGTGCGATGTCGACGGCTACATTTGGCACATCCGCCATAGCGGTTCCGCACATCAGCGCGGTCACAACTGATAATGGGGCAAGCTTTCTGGACATCGAATTCCCTTTGTGATTTTATAACATTATTCGCGGCATATATGATATGTCATAACATGACAATAGAGGCCCAAGGCATGTCCGCCCAAAACATCACCCCCGTCGGGTTTGAAAAGCATGACCATAGGGCCTGCGTCAGCCAGGCCCTTGCGGCAGCTGATGCGCGCTGCGCCGCCGAAGGTCTGAGATTGACGCCTGTGCGCCGCAAGGTACTTGAGCTTTTGCTGCAGGAGCACCGGGCGCTTGGGGCCTATGCGATCCTTGATCTTTTGCGCGACGCTGGCTTTGGATCACAACCGCCTGTGGCCTATCGGGCACTGGATTTTCTGGTGGAACATGGTTTTGTTCACAAGATTGAGCGCCTGAATGCTTTTGTCGCCTGCACACATCCCGGCGAAAGCCATACGCCCGCCTTTATGATTTGCCGTCTTTGCGACGCAGTGGCCGAGGCGCAGTCGGCGGCCGCCAAAGGCGGACTTGGCGCGGCCGCCCGCGCCGCCGGATTTCAAATCGAAAAGACAGTTGTTGAAGCCGAAGGCATCTGCCCCGCCTGTGTTGACAAGGCCAACGTATGAGCTTGATTTCCGTCAAGAACCTGGGCGTTGCCTATGGCGCCAATACTGTGCTGCACCATGTGGATCTACATCTGGAACCGGGTGAAATCGTGACCATTGTCGGTCCGAACGGATCCGGCAAGACCAGCCTTTTGCGGGCCATCATCGGAGCCGTTGAACCGGCCAGCGGTCAGATCTCCCTGAAGCCCGGACTAAAGATCGGCTACGTGCCGCAGCGGCTGCACATCGACCAGACTTTGCCGATCACAGTCGAGCGGTTCATGCGGTTGACCGATCGTGTCACACGGGCGACCTGCGCATCAGCGCTTGAGGCGGCAGGAGTGCCCGACCTATTGAAAAGACAGATGTCACAGCTATCCGGCGGGCAATTTCAGCGTGTCTTATTGGCCCGCGCTTTGATCAACAAACCGGACGTTCTGCTGCTGGATGAGGCAACGCAGGGGCTGGACCAGCCCGGATCAGCCGCCTTTTACCGTCAAATCGAACAGGTGCGCCGCGACACGGGATGCGCCGTTCTGATGATCAGCCATGAGCTGCATGTGGTGATGAGCGCCTCGGACAGGGTGATCTGTCTGAACGGTCACGTCTGCTGCGAAGGAACGCCCGCCGTCGTCGCCTCGGCGCCTGAATATCGTGCGCTTTTCGGAACGGGCACGGGTGGGGCCTTGGCGCTTTACCGGCACGATCATGATCACGACCACGATCATGACCACCCCCACAGTCATGAGGCCGCCGAATAATGCTGGACGATTTCATGACCCGCGCCACGCTTGCGGGCGTAGGCGTGGCTTTTGCTGCGGCCCCGCTTGGGTGTTTTGTGGTTTGGCGCCGGATGGCCTATTTTGGCGATGCGACAGCACATGCGGCCATCCTTGGGGTGGCTTTGTCTTTGGCGCTTCAGATTTCGATCTTTGCGGGCGCGATGGTCGTCGCGCTGATAATGGCGGTGACCGTTACATTTCTGACCGGACGTGGCTATGCAATGGACACGCTTTTGGGGGTGCTGGCCCATTCGGCCCTTGCTTTTGGCCTGGTTGCGGTTTCGTTCCTGTCTGGCATCCGCATTGACCTGATGGCCTATCTTTTTGGGGATATCCTGGCTGTGTCGCGCCTGGATCTGATGGTGATCTGGGGGGGCGCGATCTTGGTCATAGCACTGGTCGTCTGGCGCTGGTCGGCGCTTCTGACGGCGACGCTGAACGAAGAGCTGGCCTATGCCAGCGGCCTTGATCCCAAACGAGAACAACTGATCCTGACCCTTTCGCTGGCGATCACCGTTGCTGTGGCAATCAAAGTGGTCGGGGTGTTGCTGATTGCTGCCATGCTGATCATCCCGGCGGCTGCGGCCCGGGGTCTTGCCCGAACGCCCGAGGCCATGGCCGGCGTCGCAGCAGCAATCGGTGCTGTTTCGGCCGTCGCTGGCCTTCAGGGAGCTTATATTTTCGATACACCTGCTGGACCCTCGATTGTCTGCGTCGCCGCGATCCTTTTCGCGGTTCTGAACCTGATCACATGGCGCAGTCAAAGCGGTGCCTGATGCCTGCAAGACTTTTCATTGGCAGCGAACTTCTGTGTTATCTGCACCGGTATGACAATCTATCTGAACAGCTGGTATGATCTGCTTGGACCTTGTGCTGAATGATGGCTGCTACAAAGCGCTGTATCAGAGTTTGGTTGAAAGCCGACAAATATGATACAAAGCAATCTTTTTGTCGATAGGTTCGTAAAACAGGCAAGTAAGATTGCGTCTTCGGGTTTGACTTGGGTCGTTAAACGACCTAGAGGGTGCAAGTGTCGCTGCGCTTTCGCGTGAGCAAGCCGTGCACCAAATGCACACAGCGGCCGAATATAATCCGTTCCCCATCACGCAGGGTTCAAGCCGCGAGCGCCGGATGGTGCGGGACACGCCCGCCCATCCCGAGGCCCCGCGAACCCTCATATGCCGCACGACGATGTGGCAGTTATAAGTGGCCATGCGGCTTTGCTGCTGTCGTTGGCCCAGTTAGGAATACACTTGTTAGATTTCGATATGCTCGGCTTGAAGCCGACTTTGAACGACGCGCTTAAACGCGCAGGCTTCACCAAACCGACGCCAATCCAAAACCAATCCATCCCGTTTGCCCTTGATGGTCACGACATCCTTGGTCTTGCCCAAACCGGTACTGGCAAAACGCTTGCCTTTGGCATTCCCTTAGTCAATGCCATGCTGGATGCACCAGGCAAACCAGCACCTAAAACGGCCAAGGCACTTGTGCTTGCGCCAACACGTGAGCTGGTCAACCAGATCGCTGAACACCTGAAATCGCTGACTTCGCAGACCCGACTGAAAGTCAATACTGTGGTTGGTGGGCAATCCATTGGCAAGCAAATCAATTTTCTGTCCCGTGGAACCGACATCCTTGTCGCGACACCAGGCCGTCTGATTGATCTGATGGACCGTGGCGCCGCCGACCTTGGTCAGGTTCGTTTCCTGATATTGGACGAAGCGGACCAAATGCTGGATCTTGGTTTCATCCATGCTTTGCGTCGGATTGCCCCCAAGCTTGGCACTCCACGCCAAACAATGTTGTTTTCCGCCACGATGCCCAAACAGATGGAAGAACTCAGCCGCGCCTATTTGGTAAACCCAAAGAAAGTCCAAGTCGCACCACCGGGCAAAGCCGCGGATAAAATCACGCAGTCCGTGCATTTCCTAGAAAAGGCATCCAAACCCCGCAAACTGCGCGAAATTCTGTCTAATGACATGGATGCCCTGACCTTGGTGTTCGCGCGGACCAAGCATGGCGCCGAAAAACTGATGAAAGGTCTTGTGGCAGACGGTTTCAACGCTGCATCTATCCATGGCAACAAAAGCCAGGGTCAGCGGGATCGCGCGATCAAGGCGTTTCGCGAAGGAAAGATCACTGTACTTGTAGCGACTGACGTTGCGGCTCGGGGGATCGACATTCCCGGCGTTTCTTACGTTATCAATTACGATCTGCCTGACGTGCCCGACAACTATGTTCATCGGATCGGTCGAACCGCTCGTGCGGGGCGCGAGGGTGAAGCAATTGCGCTTTGCGCACCCGATGAGGAAAAGCTTCTCAAACAGATTCAGAAGCTTATGAAGATCGAGATCCCAATAGGCAGCGGTGCTGCTCAAGCGCCCCTTGCAAAGGAAGCTCGAGCAGGGTCGAAACGAGGTCACGGTGGGAAACAAGACCATTCAAACAATACTGACCGAGCAACCCATAAAAGACGCCGTAGACGTCCAAACCGACAAGCTGCATGAAAGACCGACAGGCCGCTTTTGAACACAAAGCGCCGAAGCGGGCTTCTGGCCAGAACAGCACCTGATGCGGGTCGCTCAGCTTTAGAAGCCGTTCTTCTTTCTTTGATTGAACTGCAGCTAAAGCCTGATCAGTGAAGCCTTTGCGGAACTCAAGTGAGGCAGACTGGCGCGGCTTACATTGGCGTAAATGGTCAGGTCAGTATCCGCCAAGTGCTTTCTTAGACGTGAGTGGATCATTTAGGGATGATCTTATTCAACATGTTGCGAATGTCCGTCACATCGAATCTTGTGTTGGTTTTTAGGGTGGAATGTAAATTTTTCACTCAACTTTAGACAATGTTCTAAAGGTTAATTCGTTCCCAGCTTGGAACTGCATAATCACACTTGATAGGCCTATCATAATCCAGCATTACGAGTGGCATAATGACCAGCTTTACTAAACGCTTTGGCCCGCGCGGTATGCATTTGAATGTCAAAGCGTCGCGCGCATTTTGTGGTCTTTGGTAAACATCATGCGGACATGGGTGACTGCGATCGGACCATTCCACGTCAGTCTTTCAAGGGTGAACAGGGCTGATCCGGGGTCGCAATTCAGAATCTTTGCTGCATCGGGTGAAGCAGTCATGGCGAAGAATGAAATTTCGCCGTGGGTGTAGGGTACATTCTGCAACAGCCACTCGTTTGCACTGATGTTGTCAAAAAGCTCTTCATTCACCTTGGGAGTGACCTCAAGATTGACCCACCGATCTTCGAATGCGTAGGGTCGGCAGTCCGCCAGATGCAGTGCTTTCAGGCGAAGCAGTCTTTTGCCATGCTTGACCCCAATCGCGTCTGACACCGCGTCAGGCGGAGCAGTCACTTCACGCTGAAGCAACTGGTGATTGTAGGTCTGGCCACCTTCTTCAATTTCCTGCCGCATGACGGGAATGTCAAAAGTCGCTTTGGCGACAGGCTGCTCGGCGATCCGTGTGCCCGCTTTTCTGCGCCGATCCAAAAGACCGGTCTTGGCAATTTCGCGCAAAGCCCGATTTACAGTGGTGCGGGCACAGCTAAATTCTGCGGCAAGGTCTGCCTCGTTGGGTATTTGTTCGCCAGGCTTCCAGATGCGCGTATTGATCCGGCGCAGCACTTCATCATGAACGCTTTGCCAGCTCTGTTGTCGTGACATAGTCATATCTCAGCCATCAAAGAGCGCTGGACGGTGCGGTAAGTGTTGCTGATTGCGTCGTGGTTTATGTGGCGCCCTTCGCG
The DNA here is from genome assembly GCF_017592335.1 of Pseudaestuariivita rosea. Classification (GTDB taxonomy): domain Bacteria; phylum Pseudomonadota; class Alphaproteobacteria; order Rhodobacterales; family Rhodobacteraceae; genus Parasulfitobacter; species Parasulfitobacter rosea. Next base: position 6,521 of record NZ_JACNMP010000054.1, read on the forward strand.
GACAACGTGTCGTCCTGCGGACCAGACATCGCGCACAAGACGGTCATCGCCTGCGAAGATCCAACTGTCCAGAACTGTGTCTTCCGTCCGGTTTTCCAGGTGGATCGAGGCGTCATCAACGGCCAGCAGATCCGCCCAGCAACCCACTTCGATTGCACCGCTCTGCCGCCCTGTGGCGCGCGCACCGCCTTTGACGATCGCCTCAAACAGACGACGACCCGTTGAGTGTTCTGGTGTTGCGAATGCAGCGCGCGAGTTGTCTCGCAGACGTTGCGAATACTCAAGCGTCCGCAATTCCTCTGTCAGAGAAACGCGAATGTTGCTGTCAGAGCCAATTGCAAGGCTGCCGCCTTTAGACACCCAGGATGTCCCGTTGAAAATGCCATCACCCAGGTTGCTTTCAGTGATGGGGCACAAACCTGCTGTCGCGCCGGTTTGTGCAAGGCGCGTTGTTTCATGTGCGGTCATCTGCGTGCAATGGATAAGACACCAGCGCGCATCCATCTGCAGGTTTGAAAGCGCCCAGTCTACTGGACGTGCGCCCCAAAGCTCTTGAACTTCATCGACCTCGGCCAGTTGTTCGGCCAGATGCATGTGAATTGGGCCCGTGTCAAAGGTTTCAGCGATTTGCTGCAGATCAGTCTGCGACACGGCCCGAAGGGAATGTGGTGCGACACCAATTATCGCATCATCTGGCAAGTGTCCCACGGCTTGGGCGGCACCTTCATGAAGCTTCGCAAAACGTTCAAAATCGTTGCCAAATCTAATTTGCCCCGCCGTAAGGGCCCGGCCATCGCAGCCGCCAAATTCATAGAGAACGGGTAACAGGCAAAGGCCGATACCTGTTTGATCTGCCGCTGCCGCCACCCGCCCGGACATCTCGGCAAGATTGTCGTATGGCGCACCGCCGGGCTGATGATGCAGGTAGTGGAATTCTGCATTTGTCGCATATCCCGCTTCCAGCATTTCCATCTGAACGAGGGCCGTTATCGCCTGAATGTGTTCGGGTGTCAGTTGATCCAAGAAGCGATACATCAGCTTGCGCCACGTCCAGAAATTATCATTTATGTCAGGCCCGCGCGCCTCGGTCAGACCCGCCATTGCACGCTGAAATGCATGGGAATGAACATTCACGGGCGCGGGCAGCAGCACCCCGACAGATTGTCCCTGCTTAGGTGTATTAACGGCGATGTTCTGAATGCGGCCCTGATCCACTGTTACACAGACATCTTCTGCCCATCCACCGGAAAGCAGGGCGCGTCTGGCCCAGATTATGTCCATCTGATACTCACTTGACAGATATTATGTATGCACATAATAGCAATACATCGCCCCTTCACAAGCACAATCAGATGCTGCTGACCCACGCCACACTTGCAACACTCGTTTCAGATCAGGACTATGGATTCATTCGCGATGGCGCAGTGGCCTTGAAGGGTGACAAGATCGCATGGGTTGGGCCGATGTCCGAAATTCCTAAGACATTTCGCGGTACCGAACCATTCGACGTTCAGGGTCGGCTTGTGACGCCTGGGTTTATCGATTGCCATTCCCACATCGTCTATGGCGGCAATCGTGCGGCAGAGTTTGAGCAGCGTTTGAACGGTGCGAGTTACCAGGAAATCGCGCAAGCGGGCGGTGGGATCATCTCAACCGTAAAAGCAACACGTGCCGCTTCAGAAGAAGACCTGCTGTCAACTGCCATTTCCCGTGTTGAGGCTATGCTGGCACAAGGCGTCACGACACTGGAAATCAAATCAGGCTATGGTCTGGACCGCGAAACCGAATTGAAAATGCTGCGGGTCGCCCGCGCGATTGGGTCCAAATGTCGTGTTTCGGTTTACACGAGCTTTCTGGGGGCGCATGCAATTCCCCCAGAATACGAAGGACAACCAGACACCTATATCGACGATGTTTGTATCCCGACCCTGAGGGCCGCCCATGATGAAGGGCTGGTGGATGCAGTGGACGGGTTTTGCGAAGGTATTGCCTTTGATGCGGAACAGATCGCACGAGTCTTCGATGTGGCGCGTCAGCTTAACTTGCCCATAAAGCTGCATGCCGAGCAGCTTTCAAACATTGGCGGAACGCAGTTGGCTGCGCGATACAAGGCGCTTTCGGCAGATCATCTGGAATACGCCACGTCTGATGACGCGGCAGCTTTGGCCCGGTCAGGCAGCGTGGCGGTGATCTTGCCGGGTGCATTTTATACACTGCGGGAAGAGCGACCGCCGCCCATTGACGCCTTCCGAACCCATGGTGTGCCGATGGCGCTGGCGACCGATAGCAACCCGGGCTCCTCACCCATGACATCGCTTCTGCTGGCCATGAACATGGGATGTACCCTGTTTCGGATGACCCCTATGGAAGCCCTTATGGGGGTGACACGCAATGCAACGCGGGCACTTGGTCTGAGCGATCGTGGGACAATTCAGCCAGGTGCCCGCGCCGATCTTGCCGTATGGCAGGCCGACCACCCGGCCGAATTGTCGTATCGGATCGGCGACACAGCCCTTCATTGCCGTATCTTTGAAGGTGCACTATGACTGCGATCCTTTATCCTGGCGCGGTGACTCTGTCGCAGCTTCGTACAATCTGGAATACGGGCGTTGCTGCTGTTCTTGCCACCGAAGCGCACACCGGGATCAAGGCCGCCGCTGAACTTGTTGCTCAGCTGGCAAATGGGGACGAGCCTATTTATGGCGTGAATACCGGTTTTGGTAAACTCGCCACTGTCAAGATCGCCACTGAAAACACAGCGCTTCTGCAACATAATCTGATCCTGTCCCACTGCTGCGGAGTGGGCGAGGCGCTGGATATCCCGACGGCGCGGCTGATGATGGTTCTCAAGCTGCTGTCGCTGGGTCGCGGTGCCTCGGGCGTTTCCATGAAGACGGTTCGCCTGATTGAGGACATGCTGGCGCGGGATGTCGTTCCCGTCATACCTTCCCAAGGGTCGGTCGGAGCATCCGGAGATTTGGCACCCTTGGCCCATATGGCCGGCGCCATGCTTGGTGAGGGCGAAGCCTTTTGGCGTGACACACGCATGTCCGCCAGTGCGGCGTTAGAAAAAGCCGGGCTACGCCCGATCATTCTGGGTCCAAAAGAAGGGCTGGCCTTGATCAACGGCACCCAGTTTTCGACTGCCTGTGCGCTGGTCGGCCTTTGGGGGGCATTTACGAATATCGCAGGCAGTGTTGTGACCTCGTGTTTGTCAACGGACGCAATCATGGGCTCAACAGCACCTTTGCGCGATGCCATTCACACGTTGCGCGGGCACCCCGGCCAGATTGCTGTAGCTCGGGCGCAGAGAGCCCTGTTGGATGGGTCAGAAATCCGCGAAAGCCACCGCGTGGGTGATACCCGCGTTCAAGACCCCTATTGCATCCGTTGCCAGCCGCAGGTCACGGGGGCGGCACTTGATCTTTTGCACGCAGCACACCGCACGCTGGAAATCGAGGCCAACGCCGTTACTGACAATCCGCTGGTTCTGGTGGACGATGGCGTGATCGTGTCCGGCGGGAATTTTCATGCTGAACCCGTGGGCTTTGCCGCCGATCAGATCGCGCTGGCTTTGTCCGAAATCGGGGCGATTGCACAGCGCCGCGTCGCTTTGATGGTCGATCCCAGCCTGTCCTTTGATCTGCCCCCCTTCCTGACGCCGCAACCCGGCCTGAACTCGGGGCTGATGATCGCTGAGGTAACGACCGCCGCGTTGATGAGTGAAAATAAACACCTGGCAAACCCTTGCACAACGGACAGCACACCAACATCCGCCAATCAGGAAGATCATGTGTCAATGGCGGCCCATGCCGCACGGCGGTTGTTGCGCATGAATCAGAATCTGAATGTCATTCTGGGCGTTGAAGCGATATGCGGCGCACAAGGCATTCACTTTCGTGCGCCTTTGAAAACCAGCAAGGCCTTGCAGGACGCGATCGCGGTATTGCGCCGGTCTATTCCGGTTTTGAATGAAGATCGCTATATGAAACCCGACATGGATGCCGCAACCGGCCTCATCGCATCAGGGGCTTTGACTGATGCGGTTGATCTTCCGGATTTCGTGCGGGGGGCTGGCTAGATGCACCCGGCCGAGGTTTCGCGTGGGTCTGGCCCAATCGTTTTGGGCGTGCCGCACGCGGGCACCTTTGTACCAGACGACATAGCGGGGCAGCTAAATGATACCGGCCGCGCCCTGGCGGATACCGATTGGCACATTGATCGGCTTTACGACGGGCTATTGCCGGATATCACGATGGTGCGGGCCACGTTTCACCGCTATGTAATCGACGCCAATCGCGACCCTGGTGGACAAAGCCTTTATCCCGGACAGAACACCACCGGCCTCGTGCCGCAGACGGATTTTGATGGTCGGCCAATTTGGCATGCGCCGCCCGACGCGACCGAGGTGGACCGCCGCCGCACCGCATTTCATGCGCCATATCACGCGGCTCTGAAGTCAGAACTCGAACGGGTCAGGCAAATGCACGGTATCGCGATCCTTTATGATTGCCATTCCATCCGGTCGAATATTCCGTTTCTTTTCGATGGCACCTTGCCTGATTTTAACATTGGTACCAATCAAGGGCGGACCTGCGCACCAGAGATCGAAGCGACCGTTTTTGAATTTTGTCAGGCCACGTCAGACTATACCACCACCGTGAACGGTCGTTTTAAGGGGGGGTGGACAACACGGCACTACGGATGCCCGGCCGCCGGTATTCACGCCATCCAGATGGAATTGGCGCAATCGACCTACCTGAAGTCTGAAGCTGCGCCTTGGCCCTATGACGCCGCAAAAGCAGAGCGCCTGCGCGGTGTGCTGGCGCGTATTCTGTCCCGATTGGGCGATCTTTCCCCCGATTTGAAAGGTAAGACATGACTGATCCCCGACACAACCAGCGCGATATCTACCCTGCAACCGGTACAAAGCTCACGGCAAAATCCTGGCTGACCGAAGCACCCTTGCGGATGTTGATGAACAACCTGCACCCCGATGTGGCCGAAAACCCGCACGAATTGGTTGTTTATGGCGGTATTGGCCGTGCCGCGCGCACATGGGACGACTTTGATACCATTGTTGCGGCGTTAAGGGATCTGGACGAAACGCAGACACTTTTGGTGCAGTCGGGCAAACCCGTCGGAGTGTTCACGACCCATAAAGACGCGCCGCGAGTGTTGATCGCAAATTCGAACCTTGTGCCGAATTGGGCCAACTGGGATCACTTTAACGAACTCGATAAACGCGGGCTGGCGATGTACGGCCAAATGACCGCGGGATCATGGATCTATATTGGAACGCAAGGGATCGTCCAAGGCACTTATGAGACCTTTATGGAGGCCGGGCGTCAGCACTATGCTGGCGATCTTGCAGGGCGCTGGATCCTGACAGCGGGTCTTGGTGGCATGGGCGGCGCCCAGCCATTGGCAGCCGTTATGGCCGGTGCGTGCTGTCTGGCAATTGAATGCGATGAAGACCGCGCGGATTTTCGGCTGCGCACGCGGTACGTCGACGAAAAGACCCATGATCTGGATGACGCTCTTGCGATGATTGACCGATGGACCAAGGCACGCGAAGCCAAGTCGGTCGCTTTGATCGGGAACGCAGCGGACATTCTGCCCGAACTGGTCAAGCGCGGGGTTCGGCCCGATATCGTCACCGATCAAACCTCGGCCCATGATCCCATCCACGGCTATCTTCCCCAGGGCTGGACTGTGGCTGAGTGGCGCGCAAAGCAGGAAACCGCCCCGAAAGAGGTGGAGGTCGCCGCCCGGGCCTCGATGAAAACGCACGTCGTCGCAATGGTCGATTTTTGGAACGCAGGTGTGCCGACGCTGGATTACGGCAACAATATCCGGCAGGTCGCGCAGGAAGAAGGGCTTGAAAATGCCTTTACCTTCCCGGGATTTGTGCCGGCCTATATTCGCCCGCTCTTTTGCCGCGGCATTGGGCCGTTTCGCTGGTGCGCGCTTTCCGGCGACCCCGAAGACATCTACAAGACGGATGCCAAGGTCAAAGAACTGATTGATGATCCACATTTGCACAACTGGTTGGACATGGCGCGCGAACGCATCGCGTTCCAGGGGCTACCAGCGCGGATTTGCTGGGTCGGGCTGGGACAACGCCACAAACTGGGGTTGGCCTTCAACGAAATGGTCCGAAACGGAGACCTGTCTGCGCCCATAGTCATCGGACGCGATCACCTTGACAGTGGCTCGGTCGCATCGCCCAATCGGGAAACAGAGGCGATGAAGGATGGCTCAGACGCAGTGTCTGACTGGCCGCTTCTGAATGCGATGCTGAACGTGGCCAGCGGTGCAACCTGGGTGTCGCTGCACCACGGCGGCGGCGTCGGAATGGGGTTCAGTCAGCATTCCGGTATGGTCATCTGTTGTGACGGCTCAGAAGATGCGGATCGCCGTCTTGCCAATGTGCTTTGGAACGATCCCGCCACAGGCGTCATGCGACATGCGGATGCGGGGTATGAGATTGCAATCGATTGTGCAAAAGAACAAGGCTTGAACTTGCCTGCTATTTTGCAGGGTAGTCGGTAGAGCTGACATTCCAAAGTGGTGGCTTTGGACCTTTCCTGTTTTGATGCCGCTCCTTTGATAGCATTTATTGCAACAAAGGAGACGGATTATGGGACTGAAGCGGACGGACGAATTCCGTGCTGATGCGGTTTGGATCGCGCGGACGAGCGGGCTGAGCAGGAAGCAAGTGGCATCTGATTTGGGCGTTGGCCTGTCGACGCTGAACAAGTGGGTGACGGCGCATCATGACAGTGATTTTGTGTCTGACAAGGACCTCGACTTTGCGCGTAAGAATGAACGGCTGCGGCGAGAGAACCGTATCCTCAAGGAGCAGAGGGCGATTTTAAATTGAAACCGGATCAGAAAAGGTCCCGGTGGGGCGTTTTCCCGGTGGAAGGCCACGCAGGTCTTCGCGGGCCTAAAGCTATGAGGGTGATGTGCGAGAACGGCATCCACGTCGAACGCTCGAAGAAATACAAGGTGAGGGGGGATCAGGCTTTGATCCAGTGGATCAAAGTCCCCGATGCAAGACTGACAGCAACCACGCCTTCAACATCGCGCCGAATTTGCTGAACCGCGACTTCACCGCGGATGCGCCCAACCAGAAATGGGCTGGCGACATCAGCTATGTCTGGACCCGCGAAAGCAGTCATTAAAGCGTTTCGACATTAAACTGAGCTATATCCGGCGGCCTTGAAGTAGTTCCAGCACTCTGTTTGGTCATAGAGATCACAGGTTTCTACGAAGCGAACGCGGGCTTTGCCGCGCTGCAGATTTTGGCCCGTCCCAACATGAAGCACCGGTTTAGGTCAGGATTGCAGGATGCAGCTGCTTGATAGGGTTCCGAAATTTCGCCGCACCGTTTCAAAGGCGCCTGACGTTCCTTAGAGTTCATTTTGAATGGCATAGTTCGATGGGGGATTGCACGGCCAAATCCATAGCCTGAGCAGCTTCGGCGTCTTCGGGCTTGATAAAACCCGCCGAGGCCATTTTGCGCAGGACAAAGTTGCGTCGTTGCAAGGCGCGGTCGTAGTGTCGGGTTGGATTGAGCATAGTTGGTGCTTTGGGAATAGCTGCCAGATAGGCCGTTTCTGCTAATCCCAGATCATCGACTGATTTGCCAAAGTACGCCTGTGCTGCGTCGTGCACGCCATAGCATCCTTGGCCAAGGAAGACGGTGTTGATGTACCAGTTCAGGATTTCGTCTTTCGTAAATTCACCTGCGATGACGCTGGCATAGCCGTTCCAGACCATTTTGTTCGTAGCCCGCGGCAGTTGCATGTAGCCAAGGTGGATTGTGATGACGGAAAACTGAGGTGTGTGAGAGTGGAAGTTTCTGTCTTCAGTGGCGGTGAATGCGTTCAGGATGTTTTGAGGAACCGGGGGCCAATCTGCAGATAGCTTGTCGTATGATGCGCGCAGTTGTGCGGCGGTTGGGATATTTTCTGCGCCCTCAGCACGGGCGGTCAGGGATGTGAGCGTAAGTAGAAGTAGGAGTGGAAGCAATCGGGTCGTCATTTTTTGCTTCTAAATTAAAGCTTACCCAGAAGCTATTCTTAAACGACCAGAATGCAGAGCTAGAGCGTGATGAAATCGACCTGAATCAAGGGGGATTCACATAGGCTTATTTTGCTGATTCACTGTCGCCGACCACAAGATGGAGGGCGAGCAGTGGGTAAGGCACTTTCGATGGACCTTCGGGAGA
>NZ_JACNMP010000055.1 GCF_017592335.1 Pseudaestuariivita rosea
CGAGACGCCGCCGAACGCACGATAGAGGCAACATGGCGCAGGATCGGTAAGCTGCTCGACCGCTTCACCCCGCAGGAATGTGCGAATTACCTTGTCAACTCAGGATACGCTTCAACCTGATCTCATCTTGCTCTAAGCAGGCGTTAGCATTTCTCGCATAAAACCCCATCCCACGACGTCGGACATAATGGTTTTCCGGAACTTGCCCCTTTGGATTAAAGCCCCAAAGCGCAAGCCGCCTGAAAGATCATGCATGAGACAAAAGGTGGGGGGCTTGCGACCCCTTTCTGACAGACCGACCCAACAGGGTGGCGCCACCTTTCTTGACCAGACGAACCTTGACACTCCGCCGCCGAAAGGTGCCCGCGGGGCAAAAGGCGTTCCAATTTGCAACGAAAGCCCGGCCATAGACGTCGCGTGCATTGACGGCGGCACGTCCTGCGCTTAACTGCCGAACTCATGGTTGCAACTTTGCCAGCCCACAAGTAGTTTGCGCCGACTTTGCAGGCGCAGGCCCTGCCAACAAAAGAGGACGCCCATGGAAGGCAACGCATTTGCCCAGTTTATCCCCCTTATTCTGATCTTTGCGATCATGTATTTCCTGCTGATCCGGCCTCAGCAGAAAAAGGTCAAGGAACATCAGGCCATGGTGTCGGCCCTGCGGCGCGGCGATCAGGTGGTGACCCAGGGTGGACTGATTGGCAAGGTGACAAAGGTCAAGGAAGAAAACGAGGTCGAGGTCGAACTGGCCGAGGGCGTCAAGGTGCGCGTCGTGCAGTCCACCATTGCCCAGGTTCTGAACAAAACCGAACCGTCGAAATAGGAATATCCGATGCTGCAGATCGAGGTTTGGCAACGTGTGATGATCTGGCTGGTCATCGCTTTTGGTGCGCTGTTGGCGATGCCGAATGCGTTCTACACCACCGTTGACGCCCACAACACCGCCCTGACCCAGATCGAGCGGAACGGAACCACGCCGGAACTTGAGGCTGACGTGGCCGCCTGGCCCGATTACCTGCCCTCGGGCATCGTGAACCTGGGCCTTGATCTGCGCGGTGGGGCCAGTTTGCTGACCGAAATTCAGCTGGAAGATGTTTATCAGTCGCGCATGGTCGGCTTCTGGCAAGAGGTCTTTCAGGCCCTGAATGCCGAACGCCCCAATATCGGGACATTCCGGCGGCAGTCGATCGAAAACGGTGAAATCCGCGTGCGTCTGACCGAACGGCCCGACCAGATCGAGCGCGCGATGGAAATCGTGCGCGGCCTGTCCCGCCCCACCTTGTCGCTGACCGGGGGGCCAAGCAGCGATATCGAGGTCCGCGCCGAGGGCGACGTGATAGTCATCGGCCTGAGCGAGGCCGAAAAGCAGCAGATTGACGACCTGACAATGCAGCAAAGTCTTGAGGTCATCCGCCGCCGCATCGACGCCTATGGCACGCGCGAACCCACGATCCAGCGTCAGGGCGATGACCGCATTCTGGTGCAGGTGCCCGGCGATGTATCGACCGACGATTTGGAAAGCCTTCTGTCACGTACAGCACGGCTTAGCTTTCATCCCGTTGTCCGTTCAACCAGCGACCCGCAGGCGCGGGTCAGTGTGGGGCAACTGTTGTTGCCCGATGCCGAACGTGAGGGTGCCTTTTACATCCTTGAGGAGCGCGAGGTCGTCAGTGGGCAGGATCTGGTCGATTCTCGTCCTACCTTTCAGGACGGGCGTCCGGCTGTCAATTTCCGCTTTAACTCAGCAGGCGGTGCTATCTTTGGACGTCATACGGCTGAAAACATTGGCGCACTTTTCGCGATTGTTTTGGATGGCGAAGTTATCAGTGCGCCACGAATTCAAACTGCAATTACTGGTGGCTCAGGGGTCATAACCGGGGAATTTACGCTTCAAGAAAGCGCGGAACTGGCGATCCTGCTGCGATCCGGTGCCTTACCCGCCGGACTAGATGTCCTGCAGAAACAGGATGTTGGTCCCGACCTGGGCGAAGACAGCATCAACGCAGGCCGCATCGCCTGTATCGTGGCCTTTATCGCCGTGCTGGTCTTTATGTTCCTCAGCTATGGTCGTTTTGGCCTGTTTGCCAATGTCGCACTGATCATCAATGTCATCCTGATCTTTGGACTGCTTAGCCTGATCGGGGCCACGCTGACGCTGCCGGGGATTGCGGGGATCGTGCTGACCATCGGGATGGCGGTGGACGCCAATGTGCTGATCTTTGAGCGCATCAAAGAGGAACTCAAATCCTCCAAAGGTCCCGCCCGCGCGATCGAGCTTGGCTATGAACGCGCGCTCAGCGCGATTATCGACGCGAATATCACGACCTTTATCACCGCGCTGATCCTTTATGTCATGGGCTCGGGTCCCGTGCGCGGCTTTGCGATCACCCTGGGTCTGGGGATTATCACATCGGTCTTCACGGCCATCTTTGTAACGCGGCTGTTCGTGGTGATGTGGTTCGAATACCGCCGCCCGAAAACGATCGAGGTGTAACATGCGGCTTCGTCTGGTTCCCAAAGAAACAAGCTTCGATTTCTTCAACCGCTCACGCCTGTGGCTTGGAATTTCAGCCTTTCTGATGGGGTTGGCCTTTGTGTCGTTTTTCCTGCAGGGCTTGAACTATGGCATCGACTTCCGGGGCGGCACCACGATCCGAACTGTGGCCGAACAGCCCATCGACGTGGGTGCCTATCGCGATGCAATTTCACCGCTGAACCTGGGCGACGTATCCATCGTCGAAATTCAGGATCCGCAGTTCGCCGCAAATGAAAACGTGGCCAGCGTCACCATCGGCGCGCAAGAGGGGGAAGAGGCCGCCGACAGCACCGTCGTTCAGGACGTGATCGCGGCGCTGCAGACCATCGACCCCACCGCGCGGGTGCAGGCCGTCGAATCCATCGGCCCCGCCATTTCAGCCGAGCTGGTGCGAACGGCGGCGATTGCGGTTCTTTTGGCGATCTTCGCGGTACTGGTCTATATCTGGCTGCGCTTCGAATGGCAGTTCGCCCTGGGGGCCGTCGCAGCACTTGTCCACGACGTCGTGCTGACGATCGGCATCTTTTCCGAACTTCAGATCCAGTTTGACCTGCCCATCATCGCAGCCCTTCTGACCATCGTCGGCTATTCGCTGAACGACACCGTGGTCGTCTTTGACCGCGTCCGGGAAAACCTGCGCAAATACAAAAAGAAAGAGCTGAAGGATGTTCTGAACATCTCGATCAACGAAACGCTCAGCCGGACGGTGATGACCTCGGTCACGACGCTTCTGGCTCTGATTTCGCTGTATGTGCTGGGCGGCGATGTGATCCGCGGGTTCGTCTTTGCGATGATCTGGGGCGTGATCGTGGGGACCTATTCGTCGGTCTTCGTGGCCTCGGCCATTCTGCTGGCCCTTGGGGTCAAACGCGACTGGTCCAAGCCCGATAACAACGCCGGTAACCAGTTCGCCAACGTCGATGCCTGAGGTCCTGGCCGGGGTGCTTGCCACACCCGGCCTGATCTGGATTGTGATGGCCGCCCTGGTCGCCGGATGCGTCTATGGCTTTGCAGGCTTTGGCGCGGCGCTGATCTTTATGCCCATCGCAACCGCTTTTGTCACGCCTGAAGTCGCCGTAGCCGCCTTTGCCGTATCCGCGCTGGCATCGCTGGTGACCGTCTATCCCAAAGCCTGGGTCAACTGCGACAGGCGCGCGTCGGTCCTGATGATTACCGCCGCGCTGATCACTGCGCCCCTGGGCGTCTGGGTCCTGCGCACGGCCAATGACCTGTGGCTGCGATGGGCTGTGGTGGCGGTCGTCACGATCACCCTGATCGCGCTGCTGGCGGGCTGGCGGTATCGTAGCACGCCCAACACAGCCACCCGCGCCGCTGTCGGCGGGGCCACGGGTTTTGTGGGCGGTGCAACCGGACTGAACGGCCCCGTGATCGTGCTGTTCAACCTGGCAGGGCAGGATCCTGTCGCCAGGGTCCGCGCGAACAACATCATTTTTCTGACGACAAACAGCCTGCTGTTGCTGCCCATCATGGCGCTGCAGGGCGTCCTGCCGATGACCAGCGTGCTGATCGGCCTGACGCTGCTGATCCCCTATGGATGCGGTGCCTGGCTGGGGCAGCGGCTTTTCAATCCCAATCAGCAGCATATCTATCGGGGTGTGGCCTATACAATCATCGCCGCTGCAATCATCATTGGGCTACCGATCTATCAGTAAGGAAATTCCATGCGCCTGAACGAAGTCACTTATACCGATGCCCAACCGATCGATGGCTACGGCCCCGGCTTTTTCCGCATCGGCGGACAGGTGGTTGAGGGCGGCGCGCTGGTCCTGCCCTCGGGCGTGCAAAGCTGGGCTGGTTATGATGATCTGGACCCTTTGCTGCAAACCGTCGGTCAGATCGATGTGCTGTTCATCGGGACGGGGGCTGAAACCGCCCATATCCCGCCCGCGGTCCGCAAAACTCTGGAAGACGCAGGGCTGGCGGTTGAGCCGATGAATTCGCCCTCGGCCTGCCGGACGTATAACGTGCTTTTGTCCGAAGGCCGACGGATCGGCGCGGCACTGCTGCCGGTCGAACGGGTGGCGCCATCGGACCAGGTCTGATGATTTGCCGACGTAAGTTTCGCGCTGGTTTATTGTCAGATCTTACACCTTATATCATAAATACAAAAATCAGGAAGCGGAGTGACCATGGATGCCTTGATCAAACACAGCATTCGGACCTTGGCTTGCCTGATGGTCATTACTGTTGTGTCACCAGCGGTAAGAGCTGACACCTCATCCTCTGCAGATATTGAGTATTTGGAAGAGTTCAGAAAGCTTAGCAGGGAAGTCAGGTGTGCTTCTCAAATTGGGCCAGACTGCAACGGTGCGATGATTAATAATCCGATTAAAATCGTACCTTACGAACCTGATCCAAATAAGAATTTGAATTACCAACGCAATAGAATACCCAAGCCAAAACTGTTGTCCGGCCCACCCTGGCCCGAATGCCACTCGATTTATGAAATCACTGCAGACATGACACCGGTTTACTTGAATGAGCAGATCATTTCCTGCGCTCAGGCGGAAAACTATAAAAACATGGGTGAAATGATGATTGCGCTCGAAGTGTTTCACACTTTTGATATGAAGCGTTTACAACTGTTTGGAAGCCATCCCAATGAATTGAAGAATGAGCAATATCGACGCCGTTTCGTTACGCGAAGCGATTATCTTGCGGCCAAACCTTACAGAGAAACACTTTGGGACGCCAAGCGATCTGATCCAGAGTTGCAGAAAGCAACTTGCGACTTTTTTAACGATCTTGGGCCACCAACAAATGATCTCAGCTGGACCACTCCAGTATTTGAATACCTTGAAATGTCACCGAACCGATCGTCGACCCCCGGTAATATCCTATGGGCTGAAACACTTAATATGTATCTAGGATGTAGTCGGCTTACGAATTGAAGGGGCGTTAGTGGCAGGTTTCCCTGCCACCACTGGCGTTACAGAAAGGCAAATTGATCAGATTGAGGATCATCAATGGATGCCAGAAAACGATCCATTCTCTCATCCAAGTCCGGCTGAGGATTTGCAATGCCTGTTTCGGTATTGTTGGCGTCGGCCAGATCAATCTCAAGAACTTTGTCTTTTCGGATCATATCCGAAATCGGACTCATCAATCTGCATTAATCCAACGCGGTAGTGCTGGCGGTTGAGCCGATGAATTCCCCCTCGGCCTGCCGTACCTACAATGTGCTTTTGTCCGAAGGCCGCCGGATCGGCGCGGCACTGCTGCCGGTCGAAGGGGTTGCACCGCCGGAATGAGTATTTTTGGAACAATGATGCGATGGTCTGTCCATCATTGTTCCCCAAATACTCAAACCGGCCGCAGGCCGTCCCGATTTTTCAGTTTAAAACCGCCGCCCGATCAGGCATATGCGCGCTGGCAACATGAAAAAGACAGGAGCCAGACCAATGCACGACATCCGCGCCATCCGCGAACATCCTGACCGCTTTGATGCCGGTCTTGCCCGCCGTGGGATGGAGCCGCAGTCGTCACACATTCTGTCGATCGACGAAGCGCGGCGGGGTAAGATTCAGGCAGCGGAAGAGGCGAAGGCGGCACAGAACGCGGCCTCAAAACAGGTGGGGGCGGCCAAGGCCAGCGGGGATGAGGCCGAATTTGAACGCCTGCGCGCGCTGGTGGCCGCGAAAAAGGACGAGGTCGCGCGCCTGAATGAGGAAGCCAAGGCCGAGGACGCGCGCCTGACCGACCTGCTGATGGAACTGCCGAACCTGGTTTATGATGACGTGCCCGATGGCGATGACGAGGCCGATAATGTTCAGGTCAATGAATGGGGCACGCCCCGCGATCTGAATTTTGCCCCGAAAGAGCACTATGAGCTGCCCGGCGTCGTCTGCGGCATGGATTTTGAGACTGCCGCCAAACTGTCGGGCAGCCGGTTCGTGGTGCTGTCGGGCGCGGTCGCGCGTATCCACCGCGCGCTGGCGCAATTCATGCTGGACACGCATATCGATGAAAACGGCCTGACCGAAACCTGGACCCCCGTCCTGGTCCGGGAAGAGATGATGTACGGCACGGGTCAGCTGCCCAAGTTTGGCGAAGACAGCTATCAGACCACCGACGGCTGGTGGCTGGTGCCCACGTCCGAGGTGACTTTGACCAATATTGTCAACGGCTTGACGGTCGACGACGGATACCTGCCGCGCCGTTATGTGTCCCATACCCAGTGCTTCCGGTCCGAGGCCGGCAGTGCGGGGCGCGATACATCAGGCATGCTGCGCCAGCATCAGTTCGAAAAGGTTGAAATGGTCAGCATCACGCATCCCGATGCCTCGGACGAGGAACAAAAGCGCATGCTGCGCTGTGCCGAGGGGATATTGGAAAAGCTGGAACTGCCCTATCGCACCGTGACGCTGTGCACAGGTGACATCGGCTTCGGGGCCAAGCGGACCTTTGATATTGAGGTCTGGTTGCCCGGCCAAAACCAGTACCGGGAAATCAGTTCGGTCTCGACCTGTGGTGATTTTCAGGCGCGCCGAATGAACGCGCGGTTCAAGCCCGCCGATGGGGGCAAGCCGCAGTTCGTGCATACGCTGAATGGCTCTGGCCTGGCCGTCGGGCGCGCGCTGATCGCAGTGTTGGAAAACGGTCAGCAGGCGGACGGATCGGTGCATCTGCCAGCCGCGCTGGCGGGCTATCTGGGCGGGAAAACCGTGCTGACGGCCGAGGGCCAGTTGACCACGGCATGAAGGTGATCCTGCTGCCCGGGCTTGATGGCTCGGGCATTTTTCTGGAGGGGGTGCAGGCGCGGCTGGCGCAGATCTATCCCACTGAAATCATGCGGTATCCGGTGGAATTGACCGACTATGACGTGGTGATGGACTGGCTGGCGCCGCGTCTGCCGGATGAGGATTATGTGATTGTGGCCGAGTCCTTTTCCGGCCCACTTGGTATCCGTCTGGCCGCCGCGCCGCCGCCTGGATTGCGGGTTGTCATTCTGGCCGTGACATTCGTGAAAAGCCCCAGTGTTATGCCCGTCTTTGCTGCGACCGTATTCCGGTTCGCGCCGCAGCATCCGTTGGCCATCCGCGCGATGGTACGGGTCATTGCCGGGCGGGTGCGGTCGGTTCTGAGCGTCGATGTCTCGGATCAGTTGCGCGACGCGAAGGTGCCGCTGTTTTACCTCCAGGCCAGCGCCGATCGGCTGGTGCTGCGGCGGTCTGGTGAATACATCAAGCAGGTCAATCCGGCGGTGCAGATGCATCAGGTCGACGGGCCGCATTTCATTCTGCATACGCATCCTGATCAGGTGTCGGATGTTGTGCGTCAGGTCGTTTCGCAGACAGATTAATCACGTCTCCATTCTTATCTGCTTTCGGAAACTGCGCGGGATCAAGGCCGCAGGCCGCCGCGCATCGCCGGGCCGCCCCCACGGCACGGCGATTTGGGGCCGCACGCATTCAGCGGGCAGCAGGGATGTGTTTGGCCACCATAAAGCACGGCAGCTATCACAGCGGATCGCCGCACCGCGGCCCGTCGTTGCGCAGCTTCGCTAGGTCGAGCGTCTAAGACCCTCCGCCAGCGCGCAGAACTGTTCCAGCGATACAGTCTCGGCCCGGTCGGTGGGCTTGATGCCCGCGGCGATCAGGTGGTCTTCGATATCGGGCGCCACCCCCTTAAGCGAAGCGCGCAGCATTTTGCGGCGCTGGTTGAAGGCGGCGGCGACCACGCGGGACAGGATCGCAGGGTCAGCGGGATAGCGGGGTGCGGGCAGGGCGGTCAGGTGGACCACGGCGGAGTGGATTTTCGGGGGCGGGGTAAAGGCCTCGGGCGGCAGGGTCATGACGATGCGTGCATCAGAGCGCCACTGGGCCAGAATGGCCAGCCGGCCATAGGCCTTTGATCCGGGCGCTGCGACGATGCGATCCGCGACCTCTTTCTGGAACATCAGCGTCAGGCTTTGCCAGAAGGGCGGCCAGTCGGGCGGGGTCAGCCAGCGCACCAGCAATTCAGTGCCGACGTTATAGGGCAGGTTGGCGACGATGCGGATAGGGGGCGTCAGATGCGCCAGCGGATCGATGTCCAGCGCATCGGCGTTCAGCACCTGCAGCCGGTCGGGATAGGCCGCTGCGATGTCGGCCAGCGCAGGCAGGCAGCGCGCATCCTTCTCAATCGCCAGAACCCGCCGCGCGCCTTCGGCCAGCAACCCGCGGGTCAGGCCGCCGGGGCCGGGGCCGATCTCCAGAACATCCGATTGCGTCAGATCCCCCGCCTGCCGGGCGATTTTGGCCGTCAGGTTCAGGTCCAGCAGGAAGTTCTGCCCAAGCGATTTTTTCGCGGACAGCTGATGCGCCGCGATAACCTCGCGCAGCGGGGGCAGGGTGTCGATCTGGGTCATTTGGTTTCTATAACCGCTCTGGCGGCGGTGTCCATGAGGCCCCGGATCGGGTCCGGGGCGGCAATCAGGCCCGTATTTGCAATTGAATAGATTGGAACTTCGATTTCAAACAAAATATACGCTTTTTGTGTTTAGGGATATTTCTGCCAATGACCTACTTAAAAACACTTAGCATTGAATACGATCCAGATGACTGGATACGGCATGGGGAACCATTAAAAACTAGCAAAAAATACACTCAAACATTTGATCACCGGAGAATTTCGCAGGTCATTGACCGAATGAAAATTCTTTTGATTTTCTTCGACTATGCTTTGCGCGAAGCAAAAATTGAGATGAAAGATCCAGCCGTGACGACTGTATGGATCGGTCTGTCAAGAAACCCGAAGTCCGAACTGAATGTCAGCAAGAAAAACCTTGGTATTGATCTTGATTGCGACCCTGCTGATTTGACCGACATTCCGAAGACGGCTGAAGCTCTTGGAGAGTTTGCTCTGGAATGTTGGGAGAAAGCGATTGAACGGCTTGAGGTTGAGACGGATTTTCCAGCCGCCTTTGTACGCGAACAGATGGATAAGTTCCGGGCACAGGGATATGCGATGGGGAATAGTTTGAAGCCTGCCAAGATCAAGGGGTCGAAAGCAACGGCGCGCATTCATGGCAAGATCAGTTGCGCTCGGACCGAGCTGTTTGTCGAGGTATCTTATCGTAAACACGTTTTATTTGAGCGCAAGATATGGGATACGCCCGAACAAGCATTCAACATTGCTTACACAAGACGCGATTTTGTTGTTGAAGACGGGTGTTTCAAAGTGCGCGAGGCCGTTCTGGGCCTGTTGCCCGAAGCTGTTTTTCCGCTGGACAGTTTGCCGGATGACTTCGCACTAACGCTTGTTGAGAGGTGATCAATGATACTTTCTATAAAAACTCAATCCTGTTGCGCGGTCCCGGACTTGATCCGGGACCTCTTGAAATATCGATGAGGCCCCGGATCGGGTCCGGGGCTTCGCGGGTGGCTACTCCATCACCGGAATGCTGAATTCGCCGCCTTCCTTGATGCCCGAGGGCCAGCGGGCGGTGATGGTCTTGGTGCGGGTGTAGAACTTGAAGGCGTCCGGTCCGTGCTGGTTCAAGTCCCCGAACGCCGATTTCTTCCACCCGCCAAAGGTGTGATAGGCCAGCGGCACGGGGATTGGCACGTTGATCCCCACCATCCCGATATTCACGCGGTTGGCAAAGTCGCGGGCGGTGTCGCCATCGCGGGTATAGATCGCGGTGCCGTTGCCGTATTCGTGATCCATGGCGAGGCCAAGCGCCTCTTCATAGGTTTGGGCGCGGACGGTGGTCAGAACGGGGCCGAAGATTTCCTGCTGATAAATATCCATGTCCCTGGTCGCGTGATCGAACAGATGGGCGCCGACAAAGAAACCGTCCTCATACCCTTGCAAACTGAAATTACGCCCGTCGACCACCAACTTTGCGCCCTGATCGATGCCGGTCTGGACAAGCCGTTCGATATTCGCCTTGGCGGCGGCGGTCACAACGGGGCCGAAATCGACATCCTTGCCCGAGGTATAGGGCCCGATCTTCAGCGCCTCGACCCGCGGAACCAGCTTTTCGATCAGCCGATCGGCGGTATCATCACCGACAGGGACAGCCACCGAAATCGCCATACAGCGTTCGCCTGCGGCTCCATAGCCCGCCCCCACCAGCGCATCCGCGGCCTGATCCATATCGGCGTCGGGCATGATGATCATGTGGTTCTTGGCCCCGCCAAAGCACTGCACGCGCTTGCCGTTGGTACACCCGCGACTGTAGATGTATTCGGCAATCGGCGTGGACCCCACAAAGCCCACCGACTGGATCACGGGATGATCCAGGATCGCATCCACGGCCGCCTTATCGCCATTGACGACCTGCAGGATGCCCTTGGGCAGACCGGCTTCCTCCATCAGTTCAGCCAGCATCAGGGGCACCGAGGGATCGCGTTCGGATGGTTTCAGGATAAAGGCATTGCCACAGGCAATCGCGGGGGCGAACATCCACATCGGGATCATGGCGGGGAAGTTGAAGGGTGTGATACCGGCACAGACCCCAAGCGCCTGACGCATCGAATACATATCGATGCCGGGCCCGGCGCTGTCGGTGAATTCGCCCTTCAGCATCTGGGGCGCGCCGATGCAGTATTCCACGACCTCAAGCCCGCGCTGCACGTCGCCCGCGGCATCGGGCAGGGTCTTGCCATGTTCGCGGCTGAGCGCTTCGGCCAGTTTATCCATATCGCGGTTCAGAAGATGCACGAACTGCATCAACACCCGCGCACGGCGCTGCGGGTTGGTGGCGGCCCAGGCGGGCTGAGCGTCGGCCGCGATCTGAACGGCGCGGTCCAGCTCATCGGCACTGGCCAGGGGCACACGCGCCTGCACCTCGCCCGTCGCCGGGTTAAAGACATCGGTGAACCGCCCCGACGTGCCTGCAACCTGCTGCCCGCCCAGATAATGTGTTAGATCTTGCATTCTATCCCTCCCTTTTCCCGGTGACATTATCTTTTGACGGGCCCTTGTAAAGTCAGGATGACTTGACAGATTAACCCTAGGGAAGCGAGGATCGTCAAATCCAGCGTCACGATGGGAGGAAATCCGGATGACTGTCTACAAGATCCTGCAAAGCAAGGCTGACGATACAGTCTTTACCATCACCCCAAATGCCACAGTGCAAGAGGCCGCGCAAATGCTGTCGGAAAAGCGGATCGGGACTGTGGTCATATCCGGCGACGGCAAGGTGCCCCAGGGGATTTTGTCAGAACGCGATATCGTCCGCGAGGTCGGCAAGCGAGGCCCCGGATGCCTGGGGGAAAAGGTGACCGAGATGATGACCAAACAGCTTGAAACCTGCACCCGCAAGGATAAGGCCGACGATATCCTGAAGCGCATGACCAATGGCCGCTTTCGCCACATGCCAGTTGTGGAGGACGGCCAGATGATCGGCCTGATCACCCTGGGCGACGTGGTCAAAATGCGGCTGGCCGAAGTATCCATGGAAAAAGACGCGCTGGAAGGGATGATCATGGGGCATTAAGTCGGTCGTCCGGCCATAGCGCTTCCTGTTACGGGTCGAGTGTTCTGAAACGTCGTGCCATAGGCGTCGTCGCATCATGGTCTATATGTTGCACAAATGTTTGCCTGCAGAAAATGCCCATGTGATGCGTTGTAAATTTGGCAGAGATGCCCGATATCCAGCTGCATGCCACTTTTTATAAAAGCTATACCGCTTTCGTTTAAAACATTCTGGCGCTATCTTTTGCTGCTGCCATTTCTGGCGATTGCTGCCTTTGTACTATCGCTTGCGGCGTTCATACCTATTGCGGGCATGTTTGTGCCCGGCACAATTGCAGCGGGTCTGACCATCATTGGTCTTCGCTGCGCATTGGCCGCGCGGGGTCATGGCAATGAACTGGATATCGGCAAACTTCTTATCGTCAGCGTTATTTTTTGCGTGATTAACAGTGTTGCGGATTTGTTTATCCGGTTTACGGGGCAGGGCATTGTATGGGGCCTGGGCCAGGTCGGAGTGGAACTTGACCCCATTGGTCTCTTTGTCGGGCTGCTTGGTCTGTCATATTATTGGTCGGGTATGCTGTTGGCGTTGCTTAGCCCGACTGCATTGGTTGCCGCGGCCTTTGCCGTCCCCATGACCGCAGCCGCCGCATCCGCAACGCCGCGCGGAGGTGACATAAAAGCCTTCTTCGGTTTTGGAAGCGGACTTCTGGGCCTTATGTTTGTGATGGCGGTCTGGCTGTTCAGCGGGCGGTTCTTTGCGATTTTTGGGGAAATCTGGACAACCTTTGGTTTGATGGCGACGGCACTGTGGTCGTGGTTTCAAGACGAAGGTCTGCCGTGGGAAATCAGCCTTGATCCCTGGACCGCCTTCGCAAGCACAATTTTCATGACCTGGGCGTCCAGTTGGTTTTTTGCCACCGCAGTCCTGACATGGGAACGTAAAGTCGAACGCCAGAAAGCTGACTGGGCAGCCCAAGCCAATGAAAATCGTGTCTCGACCGATGAACTACGTGCTTTGCGTAAAAAACGTGCAGCTGAAAGCGAGATATAGAACGTCAGATAGCTTTGATCATTACGTCACAACACTGCCCCAAATCAGAAAATCGCCAATCCGCCTTTCGCGCTGCCCACAGCGAAAGAGGAAAAGAGTCCATGTCGTCGTATTTCCGCATTGCAACTAACGTCTGCTTTCGGAATGATCGAAGCCAATAAAGCAGGACACAATTGAGCATGAAAAAACTCTTCATATCCTTGGCTGCGCTTCTGATCGCTACACTAGAGCGTGATGAAATCGACCTGAATCAAGGGGGATTCACATAGGCTTATTTTGCTGATTCACTGTCGCCGACCACAAGATGGAGGGCGAGCAGTGGGTAAGGCACTTTCGATGGACCTTCGGGAGA
>NZ_JACNMP010000056.1 GCF_017592335.1 Pseudaestuariivita rosea
TCTCCCGAAGGTCCATCGAAAGTGCCTTACCCACTGCTCGCCCTCCATCTTGTGGTCGGCGACAGTGAATCAGCAAAATAAGCCTATGTGAATCCCCCTTGATTCAGGTCGATTTCATCACGCTCTAGGGGGCAGCGCCCCCAATCGCACGCAGTGCCAGAGGAAATGCGCGCCTTGGGGCGCGCTCCGCTGGATCAACCATCCATCGCCTCAAGCTCATCGATCATACCACTGATCATGCTCAGGCCTTTGTCCCAGAACGTCGGATCGCTGGCGTCCAGGCCAAAGGGGGCCAGCAGATCTTTGTGGTGCTTTGATCCGCCGGCTTTCAGCATCTCAAAATACTTATCCTGAAACCCCGCGCCGTTTTCCTCATAAACAGCATAAAGCGCGTTCACCAGACCGTCGCCAAAGGCATAGGCATAGACGTAAAAAGGCGAATGCACGAAATGCGGGATATAGGCCCAGAATGTCTCATACCCCTCCATAAACTCAAACGCGGGCCCAAGGCTTTCGCCTTGAACGCTCATCCACAACGCGTTGATGTCATCCGGCGTCAGTTCGCCATTCTGCCGCGCGTCATGCAGTTTGCATTCGAAATCATAAAAGGCGATCTGGCGGACGACGGTGTTGATCATATCCTCAACCTTGCCCGCCAGCAGCGTCTTGCGTTCCTCCTGCGTATTCGCCGCGTCCAGCAGTTTGCGGAAGGTCAGCATTTCGCCAAACACACTCGCCGTTTCCGCCAGGGTCAGGGGCGTCGAGCTCAGCAGCTCACCTTGCCCCGCCGCCAGCACCTGATGCACGCCGTGACCCAGTTCATGGGCCAGGGTCATGACATCGCGCGGCTTGCCCAGATAGTTCAGCATCACATAAGGATGCACTTCGACGACCGTCGGATGCGCAAAAGCCCCCGGTGCCTTGCCAGGCTTCACACCTGCATCGATCCAGCCCTTGGTAAAGAACGGCTTGGCCAGATCGGCCATGCGCGGATCAAAGGCGCCATAGGCCTCCATCACCGTTTTTTCCGCGTCATCCCACCCAATGATCCGCGTGTCCTCCATCGGCAGGGGTGCGTTGCGGTCCCAGACCTGCAGCTTGTCCAGACCCAGCCACTTGGCTTTCAGCTGATAATAACGATGCGACAGCTTGGGATAGGCGGCCACAACCGCATTGCGCAGCGCCTCGACCACTTCGGGTTCCACATGGTTCGACAGATGCCGCCCGGTCTGTGGCGTGGGCATGCCGCGCCAGCGGTCCTCGATCTCTTTTTCCTTGGACAAGGTGTTATGAACCCGCGCGAACAGCTTGATGTTGCTGTCAAAAACCCGCGCCAATTCCCGCGCGCCGCTTTCGCGTTTCGCACGATCCTGATCGGTCAGCAGGTTCAATGTGCTCTCAATCCCCAGTTCTTCGCGATCCACATCAAAGCTGAGCCCGGCGATGGTTTCGTCAAACAACCGGTTCCAGGCCGCCGCACCGACGGTGGACTGGTCGTGCAGGAACTTCTCTAACTCGTCCGACAACTGATAGGGCTTCATCGCGCGCAGCCGGTCGAACACGGGCTTGTACCGTGCCAGATCGGCATTTTCTGCCAGCAGTCCTGCCAGATGATCTTCGTCCAAACGATTGAACTCAAGGCCATAGAATACAAGCGGCGTGGTGAAACCTGTCAGCGTGTCCTGCATATCGGCCATGAATTTGGCGCGGTCTGCATCGGTGGTCTGCTGGTAATAGCGCAGCCCGGCAAAGGACATGATCCGCCCGCCAATCACGTCAATCTTTTCATACCGCTGGACGGCCTGCAGTAACCCCGCCGCGTCAAGATCGGCCAACTTCCCCTCATAATCATTGGCAAAATCGGCGCAGGCTTTTTCCAGCCAGTCCAGATCACGCTTAATCTCGGCGCTGTCGGTCGAAGGGTAAAGATCGGTCAAATCCCATTCAGGCAGATCACCCAGATCATCGTGACCCCCCGAAGGCGTGGCGTCGAAAACAGGGAAAGGCAGGTTCAGCATACGGGCACCTCGTTAAGCATGCGTGGTGGAACAAATAGGGCACAAATGATGGCGATTGCAACCCTATGGTGTCGTTAAACTAGCCCGGTTTACGCCGATATCCCGGTCAAACACGGAACTGTCAACAGTGCTGATCGGCGCGGAGTCAAGCCGAAGGCGCCGTGCCATCGTCGGCCCGCCTCCACGGGTCGGCGATTTTGCCAGCGACACAAGCCGCTGATTTTTCTGATGTATTTTTCTGCCATAAAGCGCATCAGCAGTCAAAACAGATCGCCCACCCGCGGGCCGTCGATGGCACGTCTCAGCCCACGCATTAACCATACATCTGCAGCATCTCTTTCAAATCGTCCAAGGTATTCGCCTGATCCAACGGCTTGTCATGCCGCCAGCGGGACATGCGGGGGAACCGTAGCGCGACGCCGGATTTATGGCGCGGGCTTTCCTGAATGCCCTCAAAGGCTATCTCGAATACATGCTCGGGCTTCACCTGCCGCACCGGGCCGAAGCGCTGCAAGGTGTTCTTCTTAACCCACTGTGTAATCTGGCGAAATTCGGCGTCGGTCAGGCCAGAGTACGCCTTGGTAAAGGGCACCAAATCATTGCCATTCCAGACCGCAAAGGTGAAATCGGTGAACAGGTTCGCCCGGCGTCCGTGGCCCGATTGCGCATAGATCATCACCGCATCGATCGTCAGCGGATCGACCTTCCACTTCCACCAATCACCTTTCTTGCGGCCCGACAAATAAGGGCTGGCGCGGCGTTTCAGCATTAACCCTTCTGACCCCAGATCGCGGGACCGTTCGCGTTCAGTGGCCAACCCGGCCCAATCCGCGGCCTCCACCAAGGGTGACAGCTTCAGCGGAATGTCCGGGGGCAGGGTGGCCACCAGCGTTTCCAACTGTGACCGCCGGTCCTGCATCGGATGATCGCGAATATCCTGCCCTTGCCATTCCAGCAGATCATAGGCCTTGATCACCACTGGCGCCTCGGTCAGCAGTTTTTTCGGCACTGTCTTGCGCCCGATCCGCTTTTGCAGCGCGTTGAAGGGCAGGGGGCGGTCGTCCTGCCAGGCCAGAACCTCGCCATCGATCACGGTGCCCTCGGGCACAAAATCGACCAGCGCGGCCAGTTCCGGAAAGCGGTCGGTCATCAGGTCTTCACCCCGCGACCACAGAAAATGCTGCCCGCCGCGCAGGATCAGTTGCCCGCGGATGCCGTCCCATTTGCGCTCGGCGAACCAGTCGTCGACCGGGCCTAACTCCGCGGGCGCATCATCCAGTTGGTAGGCCAAGTAAAACGGATAAGGCTTGGACAGATCAGCGGTCGGATCATCAGACAGGATCAGATCCTGATATGTCGTCGTCTCGGGCGTCCAGTTGCCCATCAGTTTGTGCGTCAGTTCGGGTTCCGGCTGATCCGTCGCCTGCGCCAGCGCGCGGGTCATCAGTTTCTGACTGATCCCGATGCGAAACCCGCCAGTCATCAGCTTGTTGAACAGAAATCGCTCGGTCGGCTCAAGCTGATCCCAGGCGGCCAGGATGCCGGATTTGCGATCCTCTTCCTCCCGCACGCCAAGCTGTTTAATATAATTGATCCAGTGGGTTAAGCTGCGATCCTGATGGTTTTCAGCGGGCGGCAGGACCAGTGCTATGGTTTCAGACAGATCGCCGACGATAGGATAGGCTTCCTCAAACAGCCACAGTGGAATGCCCGCGTGTTCGGCGGCCCATTCGCGCAGGCGCGTGGTGTTGATTGCCCGCTTCGGGCGGCGCGACGAAAACAGCGCGATGCACCAAAGCTTGTCATCGTCGGGGGCGGTGGAGAGGTATTCCGCCATCGCGGCGACCTTCGTGTTCGTCTTGGTCGTCTGGTCGATGCGGGTGAAAAGCTGGGCAAAGTCTTTCATTCCGCGGCCTCAGTCTCGGTCTGATCCAGCGCCTCGCCTTCGTATTCGGTTTCAACAATCCG
The DNA here is from genome assembly GCF_017592335.1 of Pseudaestuariivita rosea. Taxonomy (GTDB): domain Bacteria; phylum Pseudomonadota; class Alphaproteobacteria; order Rhodobacterales; family Rhodobacteraceae; genus Parasulfitobacter; species Parasulfitobacter rosea. Next base: position 3,987 of record NZ_JACNMP010000056.1, read on the forward strand.
TGCATCGTACCCCTGTTCGGCCAGCCAGCGGCGGAATACGCTGGTGTAGCCGTGGGTCACGAAAATCCGCTCGGCCCCGGTTTCGGTGATCGCGGTGTTCAACCCGTCCCAATCGGCATGGTCTGACATCACAAAGCCCCGGTCCGCCGCCCGCCTGCGCCGCACCCCGCGCAGCGCCATCCAGCCCGAGGCAAAAGCGGTGGAATGTGCCCCGAACCGCCGCGTCCAACCGCCGCCAAAGCCCGAAGGTGGGCAGATGACCAGCGCGCCGGGGTAATCCTTGATCTTCAGATCAGGTCCGGCATAGACCGTTTCGGGCAGCTTCAGTCCCTGTGCGCGCAGCACGTCATTGGTGTTTTCCACCGCGCCATGGGTCAGGATCGGGCCGATGCTGGCATCCACCGCGCTAAGAATCCGCTGCGCTTTGCCCAGGGCATAGGCCCCCAGAACCGAGGTCCGCCCCGCCGCCGCATTCTGCCGCCACCAATCGTTGATCTGACCGATCACATCCGCCTGCGGCTGCCACTTGAACACCGGCAGGCCAAAGGTGCATTCCGTGATAAAGGCGTGGCATGTAACAGGTTCAAAAGGTTCGGAAAATCCGTCTGGCTCGATCTTGTAGTCACCCGAGACAACCCAGATTTCGCCTTTATGTTCGATCCGTATCTGTGCCGATCCAGGGACGTGGCCCGCCGGGTGAAACGACACAGTTACATCGCCGATTTGTCGTGTCTTGGAATAGCCGATTGTTTCAAGGCTGATGTCACCCAGCCTGTGTCGCATCACTGGCGCGGCGGCGGCCGTCGCCAGATAACTGCCATGGCCTGGCCGCGCATGATCAGCGTGACCGTGCGTAATCAGCGCACGGGGCACGGGCCGCCAAGGGTCGATATAGAAGTCGCCCGCGGCGCAGTAGATGCCCTTGTCAGTGAATATCAGCAAATCGCCCATGGGCGATCATCATAGGGTTTTTCCCGCAGTCTTCAAATCGGCAACCAAGGCCCCAACGTGTCTGCCGGGGCCAAGAGCCGTTACCGCAGTTTCTGCCAGCGGAACTTGCGGCAGAGCAGGGCGTTTGCACAGGCTTCGGCCCGAATGCGGTTGCCGTTCATACGAAACGTCAGATCAAAACGGCGATCACGCCGTGGGTCCCAAATGGTGCCCCCGGTAAACTCGCCGCTTCCTTGGTGTACCATGTTTCGGATGATGGTCTTGCCGATGTGCGGATACCCCGCAACCGGCCTGCCGTCCGTCCCGATGGCCTGTGCGATTGTTGCGCAATAGGCATTGCCGCACCGCGCAAACTGTACATTCAGATGGTCCACACCATTGGTGCTTGATTTGTGAAGACGCCAAAGGCCCGACGGGTCATTGGCGTAGGTTGTGGTTGCTGTTGCGATGAACAGCGCCACAATTATGGCAATCTTTTTCATCCTTCCTCCCAGTCAACTCAGTACAACCAGGCGGAAAAACAGATGTGCCCGGCGGCGTTATGCTAGGATAGAGCCCAGTTTCATGGCAAGCGCCATGTCACCTTCTATCTTCAATTTTCCCGTCATATAGGCAGTTGTTGCATTGACGCTACCATCCTGAAGGCCCTGTAAAGTCTCGGTATCGGTGATGACGGTCAGATCGGTGGGTTCGTCGCCCGCACGGGCTCCGTCACCGTCCATGACAAAAGATCCTTCGTCCTCGATCACAAATTTGACCGATTGATCCAGATCGCCGGGCGACAGCTTTTCGTTCATTGCGGCGACGGCTTTTTCGATGACTTCACTCACGAGAGTATTCCCCTTGCAGTTGATAGCGACCCGGAATGGGATCGTTTCATATGTGGTCTTGTGACAGACCTATCTGTCTTTGTGCATCCTTAGTCGGCGAAAGCCTGCGGATCAATTGTTTCATATCACGCGACAGTGGTTTGACTTGAGATCCCATAGCGCGCTGTATGTGTATTGCGCGTAAAACACCTCCCCCAACTAATGGCACAGGCATATGCGGTTTCCTGCCCAAGACAAGCCTGACGTTACGACTTTTATCGATTTGTCTATATAAATACTAACAAAATCTTAATTTACACGCAAACTGGATCTTTCGAATATATGACATTTTATATGACAATAACATTGTACTGGCAGGAAAAAGCGTTAACACTGGGGTTAATATAAACCATTCAGCGGTTGCGCCAGATATGGATCAAACGACCAGCTTTTCCGAACCGGTCCGAATTGCGGATACCCAGGCGGTTTTGCGGGGCACTCTGACCATGCCAAACGTCACGCCCCACGCGACTATCGTGCTGAATGGCGCGACCGGAGTGCCGCATCGGTTTTATGGTGCCTTTGCGAAATGGCTGGCCGACCATCACAACATCGCCTGTTTGACCTATGATTACCGCGACTTCGGCGCCTCGGTCACCGGGCCGATGCAGCAGTCGCGGGCGATTATGGCGGACTGGGGTGTAACGGATCAGCAGGTGGCGCGGGATTGGCTGGATCAGCGGTTTCCTGATGTGCCGCTGTGGGTGATTGGTCATTCCCTGGGCGGCTTCCTTTTGCCGTTTCAGCGGCGGCTGGATCGTATCGCCCGTGTCATCGCCGTGGCCAGCGGGCCGGTGCATGTGTCAGACCATCCATGGCCCTATCAGGCAATGGCGCGTCTGTTCTGGTATGGGCACGGCCCCGCGCTGACGCGGATGCTGGGCTATCTGCCGGGGCGGTTTTCGGGCCTGGGTGAGGATCTGCCGGCAGGCGTTTACCTGCAATGGCGGCGCTGGTGCACGTCACGGAATTTCTTCCGCGCGGATTTCGGGCGCACACTGCCGCAGCCCCGGTGGGCGGGTGTGACGGCGCCGGTCAAGCTGGTGGCCCTGGTCGATGACCCGGTGACCCCGCCACATTGCGTGTGGAAGCTGAAAGAATTTTACAGTGGCGCACCGGTCGAGACGCTGTCCATCAACCCGAAAGCCCATGGTCTTGGTCGTGTTGGGCATCTGCGGGCGTTTTCCCGAAAGAACGCCGCGCTTTGGGATGATTTGATTGGCTAGAGCGCCGCGGGTTTCATGAGGTCCCGGATCAAGTCCGGGACTGCGCAGTAGGTGATTTAAAGCCCGTGAACCAAAGACCGCACCAGCCGCAGCATGATCTTTTGCGCCATCTCGGGGGACAGGTTCTGATCGTATCGCATCCGGCGCCAGCTTTCGAAGGACAGTGCCAGATCAATTGCTTCCAGCAGTTCGCCGTCGCCGGACAGGTCGGCGGGCAGGACCGCTTTGATCTGCGCCCGCTCAATCGCGGCGGACCGGCGATAATTTTCCATCAACACTTCCGACCGGAACCGCCGCAGGTCCGCCGACATCTTGACCGGCAGGATCTTTTCATAAATCTCGGCCCGTTTCGCCACGGCCTCTTCCAGCTGATCCTTCCAGTCCGTGCTGACATAGGGGCGCAACAGAATGGGCATCACCTCGGCCTCGATCTGTTCGGTCAGATCGCGATAAAGGCTCTCCATATCTTCGATATGACGAAAAACCGTGCGCAGACTAAGGCCCGAGGCCTCGGCCAGTTCCTGCGACCGGGGCAGAAAATTGCCCTGACGCACCAGCTTCATCAGCGCATCGGCGATCTGCTGGCGGCTGCGCTGGCTGCGCAATCGACGTCCATCCTGTTCACCGGATTTGGTATGAACCGCTTCAGACGCATCTTTTGGGGACTGGACTACTTTATACTGCATTGTTTCATCCCTGATGTTACTGACCGACTACGCATCAATATATTGTCTAACGGTGTTACAGTAAAATTATCCATAAAATCCAGAATTAATTGGTGTTTTTAGATATTTTGTCGTGGCTACGTCAAAATATTGAAAAGCCTGATCTGCGGCGACAATGAAATTGTTTCATATACGACAACAAAACTGACCTCAAAACTACAGAAACAACCCAAATCCATGCGCAAGTTTTCGCCTGCCCGGGGTCCAATGAAAACAGGCACTTCGCTACATGCCCGCCGCTGTTTGATCCGTGATCATTCTTTTGTCGTTGCGACACAAAACTGAAACACAGATGCTTCACCTATTCCCGGACTTTCCAGCAACCGCAAAGGACAAAAAATGGCTTCGCTTCCTCGAAATTATCTTTTTGGCACGCAGGACGATGATATGCTGACAGGCACTTTGAATGGTGACTTTCTGTTTGGGTTTGGTGGCAACGATACAATCGATGCCGGTGCCGGAAATGATTTCATCTTTACCGGTCGCGGCGATGACGTGATCCGCGGCGGCGAAGGCAGCGATTTCATATCGGGCGGTCGCGGCTTTGACACGGTGACCTACGAAGGATCGGTGCGCGACTATAACATCAGCCAGCGCGGCTGGTTGTTCCCGACCGTCAGCGTGGCGTTGCTGGATGACACCGGCGCCGTTGTGGAAACCGACACCCTGAAAAGTGTTGAGGCGATCACGTTTGAGGCTGACAATTTCACCCTGTTCCTGGACGGTCGCAACAACGCGGTTCTGGCCGATGACGACACAGCGACCACGGGCGAAAACGAGGTAGCCGAAATCGCGGCGGCTGATCTGTTGGCCAATGACATCGACTTTGACGGCGATGATATCCAGATCGTGTCAGTCGATGGCAGCAGTGCGGCGGGCGGCACGGTCAGCTTTGACGGTGTGACCGTCACCTATGACCCCGTTGCGGTGTTTGATGCACTGGCCGAAGGCGAAACGGCAACTGACACCTTCACCTATATCGTCGATGACGGGCAGGGCGGTCTGGACACCGCCACTGTCACCGTGACGATCACCGGCGCCAACGACGCGCCCGAAATCGCGGCCGAGGTCGCCGTTCAGGTCGCCGAAAACAGCACAATGGTTCCGGCCAATATCATGGCGACCGATGTCGAAGGGGACGCGCTGACATTTTCAATCACCGGCGGGGCCGATGCCAGCCTGTTCCAGATTGATCCGACCACCGGCGCACTGTCCTTTGTCGCAGCCCCTGATTTTGAGGCCCCCGGTGATGCCGATGGCGACAATATCTATACTGTCACCGTTGCCGTGACCGACGAAAACGGCGCGGTGGCCGAAGAAACCATCGACGTCACCGTGACCGATGTGGACGAAGCTCCGGTCAACCCTGCGCGCATCAACGAAGTCCACTATGACAACGCAGGCGGCGACGAAGGTGAGTTCATCGAAATCCGGGTCGAGGCGGGCAGCGATGTCTCGGCCCTGTCGGTTGAGCTTTATAATGGCGCGAATGGTGAGGTTTACCGCACGGTCGACGTGTCCACCGGCACCCAGACGACCGATGGCACCTTCGACTATTATGTCCTTGATATCGCAGGCATTCAGAACGGTGCCGCCGATGGTATTGCACTGATCGATGGTGGTGATGTTGTCGAATTCCTCAGCTATGAAGGCACTCTGACCGCCGAAAATGGCACAGCCGCCGGTCAGACCTCAACCGATATCGGTCAGTCCGAGGGCAGCGGCACACCCATCGGCTTTTCGCTGCAACGGGGCGAGGGCGACACATGGGATGCCCCCCGCGAAGACACCCGTGGGCAGGCCAATGATGCCGAACCGCAACCGCTGGTCATCAACGAACTGGCGGTCAGCACGTCTGGCACCGATTGGGAATTTGTCGAACTGTTCGGTGACCCCGGCACATCGCTGGACGGTTTCAGTCTGATCCAGGTCAGCGGCGAAAACCCCGGCGAAGTTCTTAGCGTCATCGACCTGTCCGGCCAAAGCATTGGCGACAATGGCTTTTTCCTGGCCGCCAGCGATCAGGCACAATCGACATTTGGTGTCACGGGTGATGAGAATTTCGCCGACAACACGCTGGAAAACACGCCATCGACCTTTATTCTGGTCGAAAACTTCGACGGCGCCGCGGGCGATGACCTTGACCCCGGCAACAGCGGCACGCTGGATCTGGGCGCGGGCACGGTGCAGGACAGCGTCGCCCTGGTCGATGACACGAACCCGACCGTCTATTCCGATGTGGTGATTGGCCCCGATGGCACCTTCCTGGCCCCAGGTGCGGCCCGCAGCGAAGATGGCGCGGGTGAATTCGAAATCACGCCCTTTGGCGATGACACCGGTTATAGCCCAACGGCCGGCGGCACCGGTAGCGGCGGCGGCGAACCGACCCAGGTTCTGATTTCGCAAATTCAGGGCGAAGGGGATGCCAGCGCGCTGATCGGCGAACAGGTGTCGGTCACCGCTATTGTGACTTACGTCGATGAAGACGGCTATTTCATTCAGGAAGAAGATGCCGATGCCGACGGCAATGCGGCAACCTCGGAAGGGGTCTTTGTCTTTACCGGGCGCGGCAACACGGGCGATATCGCGGTCGGCGATCAGGTCACGGTCGTGGGCCGGGTCGACGAATTCAACGGCGAAACCCAGATCAACAACGCCAGCGCCACGGTTCTGGCATCCGATCAGGAATTGCCCACCGCCGCCGCCGTTCTGTTGTCGCCCAATATAACCCAGGCCGATTATGAAGCGGTCGAAGGCATGCGCGTGTCCGTCACCAGCGGTACAGAAGACGCGATGACGGTGATCGAAAACTTTGAACTGGGTCGCTATGGCCAGATCACGATCAGCGCAGGCAGTCAGACGCAGCCCACGCAGTTGTTCGACGCCGAAACGCAGGCTGACGAAGTCGCAGCATTGGCCGAAGATAACGCCAACAATCGTCTGGTTCTGGAAGATGGCGTGCGCGCTCAGAACCCCGATGGGTTCGAATACATCCCCGTGACAGCGGATGAGGGCGACAATGGCAACGGCTTCCTGGATGCAGGCGATGATTTTTCCGCAGGGGCCACGCTGCGCCTTGGCACCGAAATTATCGAGGCGGTCGAGGGCGTTATGACCTTCACCGACAATGGCGGCGGCACTAATGCTGAATTCCGCGTCATTGTCGAAGATCAGATCACCATCGACCCCGACACCAACAGCGGCGCCCGCGAAGCCACGCCCGAAGATGTGGGCGGCGACCTGCAGGTTGCCAGTGTCAATGTGCTGAACTATTTCACGACGCTGAACGATGGCAGCCAGACAGGCCCGGACGGTGATCTGAACCCGCGTGGTGCCAGAACGGCCGAAGATCTGGAACGTCAGACCGACAAACTGGCCGATCAGCTGGTGACCACGGGGGCCGAGGTTCTGGCCCTGCAAGAGCTGGAAAACAACGGCTTTGGCGCGGATGGGGCGATCTCAACCCTGGTCGACGCCATGAATGCCGAGGCCGCAGGTCGCGGTCTGGATGTCGATTATCAGTTCGTTGATCCCACCGGCGGCGTGGGCGATGGTTTTATCGGTACCGATGCGATCACCACTGGCATCGTCTATGACGCCAACGCGGTGACGCTGGTGTATGCTGACAGCTATGTGTTCGATGAGGCCTCGGCCCAGGCCACGTTGGATATCGCCGAAATCCTGAACCCTTATTCGCCACCCGACGATCAGGTTCTGGACCTGCAGCGCAACCGCCCTGCGACTGTTGCGACATTCCAGTGCAATGAAACGGGCGAATTCTTCACCGTCAGTTCCCTGCACAATAAATCCAAGGGTGACAGTGACTTGCAGGATGTCGTTGATAACGCCCTGGCCGCCCTGGCCAACGGCGATGTGCCGCCCGATCAGGTCGCGATCGTCGAACAGGCGATTGCCGATCTGCAGGCTGATCCGAACTTTGATCAGGGCGATGGCCAGGCCTATTGGAACGCCGTGCGCACCGATGCGTCCGAAGAAATCACCGCGTTTCTGGAAAACGAATATCTGCCCGTCGCCAGCGCTGCCGTGGGTCAGGACGTGTCTGAAAACGTGCTGATCATGGGCGATTTCAACGCCTACGCGCAGGAAGACCCAACGCAGTCGATCCGGGATGAGGGCGGCTATGTCGACGTCATCGACGAATTTGTCGAAGGCGGTCAGGAAGATGCCTTTAGCTTTGTCTTTGACGGGCAGCAGGGCACGCTGGATCAGGCCTTTGCCTCGGACGGATTGGCCGACAACATCACCGGCGCGACTGAATGGAACGTGAATGCCCCGGAACCCGGTCTGTTGGGCTATTCCACCCGTTTCGATGACCCGGGGTTTTATAGTGACGACGTCTATCGTGCCGCCGACCATGACCCGTTGATTGTGGGTCTGGACCTTGACCCCGGCCTGACGGTCTAACACATCCGCGCCGGTCCCGGTTTTGGGGCTGGCGCTTTTCTTTTCTGGCTTCTTGTGTTTTGACGTTCCTCATTCTGATGAACGGATTGTCTTTTGAAGTCACCCCGCAAACCCCTGACATCCTATCACCCGGCCTTGCATCAGGCCCGCGTCTGGCAACGGCAGGCGGTCCGATGGGCGCGGTGGTACTGGGGGCGCGAGGATTTTGCGACAGACCGACAGAGTGACCTGCTACCCAACAAGATATATCGCCATCAGTCCAAACTGCGACGTTCTCTGGCGGATGATCCGCGCGAAAATCTGTGGCAGGATAACAAGATACACAACCACTCCCTGGCGATCCCGCATCTGAACGGCGTACTGATTCACCCCGGCCAGACGTTTTCGATCTGGCGGCTGGTCGGCCGCCCCACGGTTCGGCGCAGGTTTAAAGAGGGGATGGAGCTGCACCTGGGCCGCGCCCGCGGCGGCATCGGCGGGGGGCTGTGCCAGATCGCGAACCTGATCCACTGGCTGGCACTGCATTCGCCCCTGCAGGTCACCCAACGCGCCAGCCACAGCTTCGATCCCTTCCCCGATCAGGGCCGCGTGATCCCCTATGGCACGGGGGCCGCTTTGTTTTACAACTATATCGACCTGTGGCTGTTCAACCCCACGCAAACGACGGTGCAATTGCACCTGTGGATGACCGATACGCTGCTGAACGGTGAATTCAGATGTGACGGCGCGCATCCGCATCGCTATCACGTCTATGAAAAGAACGCCGGTTTCACAAAATCCGGTGACACATGGTTTCGATATAATGAAATCTGGCGCGATACCTCGACCAAGGGCGAGGCGCCTGAAGTGCTAAAGTCAGAAAAGCTATATGCCAACCACGTCCGTGTTTTATATGAGCCTGAGCTATAGTTTGCGCTACGCGCAATTGGGGCTTTGCCCCAAACGCCAGAGTATTTTACCCAAGAAGAAGATCATAAGCGTCACCGCCTTCTTCTTGGCAAAAGTACTCCCGCCGGAGACATAGAATCTCTAGAGCAAGATGAGATCAGGTTGAAGCGTATCCTGAGTTGACAAGGTAATTCGCACATTCCTGCGGGGTGAAGCGGTCGAGCAGCTTACCGATCCTGCGCCATGTTGCCTCTATCGTGCGTTCGGCGGCGTCTCG
>NZ_JACNMP010000057.1 GCF_017592335.1 Pseudaestuariivita rosea
CTCAGCAGCCTGCCGCAGGTCGATTGGCTACTGGGTGATCGTGGTTACGACGCCGACTGGTTCAGAGAAGCATTGAAAGACAAAGGAATACGCGCATGTATCCCCGGCCGAAAGCAGCGGAAGAAAATCGTCAAGTACGACAAGCGCCGGTACAAACGCCGCAACCGCATCGAGATCACGTTCGGCAGGTTCAAGGATTGGCGCCGGGTGGCAACGCGATACGACAGATGTCCAAAGGTCTTACTGTCGGCCATCGCCCTCGCGGCAATCGTTATGTACTGGCTATGAGTCCTGACCCTGGAGCGTAAGCGAGACGCATTAACACCTCAGCCAATAGAACTGCCAAAGGACTTACATAGATGCTATAAAGAATATGTCGATAATCTTGTTAGAACTTTAACCGACGAAGACGTTGCTGGGCCTGCATCGGATGAGCTGCATGATCTTATAGACGAAGTTATCGTTTCTTGGGATCAAACAACTGAGGCCCATTATCTTGATATCAAAGGTAAGATCTTAAATATATTGAAAAATTTAAGGCCCGCCGATGAGGCAGGCCTGAATGCAAATATCCATTCGCTAAAGCTGGTTGCGGGAGCAGGATTTGGTCTTTATCGAACAATTGCCTGCACCAAGGTATAGCTGTAGCGAATTCTACTTATCCGGCGCTTGGACTGCAAACATTCCGGGTTTTCGCTCAAATTAAATGGCGATATCGGCAGTATCAAACCTACATTAAGTGCTACTGTGATCAGATTATCTGCGACTGGATTGCAATCATCCGCCTTGGATCACATTGGATGCGAACGGTATTCCCTCTTAAGAACGCAGTGCCTGCGTAATCGCGGCACTTTTAGTTCGCTGCACGGCCAAAGAACTGGAAGACGCGGGACTTTGCCGACATACAATCCGTCAAGTTGAATGTCCGCTTCCGGTCAACACATGTACATTTTCAAGCACGTGACGAAGCCGATCTCTTTGTAGTTTGTAGAACACCCAGTTCTTGATCTTTTTGCTTTCGACCAAGCCCGCGTCTTGAAGAACCTTCATATGGTTTGTCACTGTCGGCTGCTTTAGGCCAATCTTGTCGGTTATGAAGCCTACGCAAACACCATCATCAATCAAGTCGCCATCCACCTGCGGCGGGAAGTGTTGTTTGGGCTCAGCCAGCCAATGGACAATGCGCAAGCGATTTTCGTGTGACAGCGCGCTGAGGCCTCGCGCTATTGACTCGAAATCTCGATCTGAATAGTTATTCATCTATATAGATTCCTCGCTATGCAGGCCTTTATGTCGTTCAAGAACCAAAACTTCAACTTCATCCATTGCGATGTTTTCGCAACCAAACCCTATTCCGGCAATAGCCTTGCTGTTTTTACCGACAGCACAGGGATGAGCGGTGAGCAGATGCTGACAATTACGCAAGAGCTTCGCCACTTTGAATCGATCTTTCTAAACGAAAAGGCCGGTCGGATATCTGTCCGGGTCTTCGATCTGTTCGAAGAACTGCCATTCGCCGGTCACCCGATCATCGGTGCGGCGTGCACGCTGCATAAGCAATCAGATGGCGACCCCAAGCGTGTTTGGGCATTTGACCTGCGAGGTGGGCGACGCGCGCAGGTTGCTACCGAATACCGCAATGGCCGCTATATCGGCACGTTGGACCAAGAGCGTCCAGAGATGCTGAACGTCGTAGATGCAAAAACCGAGATTGCCCGCGCCTTCAATCTGAATGCGTTGGCCTCCCTCCCGATGGAGGTCATTTCGACTGGTATCAAGTACCTCATTATCCCGGTTGTCAGTGGCTTGGCCGAGGCACGTATCACGGTGCCAGACCTAGAAAATCGGCTCGAAAGCGTCGGGGCTGAATTCGCCTACCTTTTTGATATCAAATCATTCGAGGGACGGCATTGGAACAATGACGGGATCATGGAGGATGTCGCAACCGGAAGCGCCGCGGGCGTCGTTGGTGCATACGCTTTGAAACATGGGCTTGCGAAACCGGGCGAGGCCTTTGTCTTAAAACAAGGGCACTTCATGGGAAGACCAAGTGAGATTATCGTCACCCCCTACGGTACGTCAGATGAGGTGGAGCGGATCACTGTCGCTGGCGAAGTTGCGTTCGTGGGCAAAGGCGAGCTGATCGCTCCATGATCCCGTTCTTCGGCCCGGAAGACATCCGGCCTTATCTGGACATTGAAAGCTTGATCCCGACAGCGGAAGCGGCCTTCCGGGCCATATCTGACAGCACCGCCCAAGCCCCGGTTTATGTGCTGCACCCCAACGATCTGGCCGATATCCATGTGAAGGCCGCCACTTTGACCGACTGTCCGATTTTGACAGTGAAAATGGCCGGTTGGTCACAGGTCTTGGCAGACCGGGGTGCGCCCGCGTCGAGCGGATTGATTGCTGTGTTCGACAGCGAAACCTGCAAGCCTCTGGCAATTTTGCAAGACGATCATTTGATCTCGGACTACCGGACGGCAGCGGCAGGCGCTTTGGTTGTGAAATTGCTTGCGCCCGAAGATGCGACTTCAGCGTTGATTGTTGGCACAGGGGCGCAGGCGCGTTTGCAAGCCGAAGCCTTGATGTTCGTGCGTCCGATCAAGTACCTCAGCATCTGGGGCCGCTCGGCGGCAAAGGTCACGGCCATGGTGCGAGACCTGCAACTTGCGTTCCCTGCTGTCGACATTCGCGGGATGGACAATCTTCCGGCTGCCATTAATCGCGCTCAGATCATTTTGACAGCAACAGGTGCAAAAGAGCCAGTGATCCGGGCGGAGTGGATCAAACGGGGGCAGCACATCACGTCTGTTGGTTCTGACGACACAACAAAATGTGAAATTGATCCCGCCATCCTGAAAGACGCCGATGTTTATGTCGATGCAATTGAGTCGGCGGTCGAATACGGCGCCCCCAGCCGCGCCATTGGGAAAGGTTTGATCAAAAAGGCCGATCTTACCGAAATTGGTTTGCTGATTGGAAGCTTGGCCAAGAGCCATGCAAACACTACGGTGGCGTGCCTATCAGGACTGGGGGTTCAAGACTTGACCGCTGTGAACAGGTTCTGGGACAAGCTCATCCGTTCAAGGTAAAGAACCGACGTTCGTGCATCGCGCAGTATCATGAATTTTGGGCTTTCCTGGCGCCTTTGCCTCGATCTGCAAGGAGGACAGCTGCCGCTTTACAGCAGAATGGGACGAAATGACATTTTCTCCGGAGTGTTTTGGTTTTGCTATACCCGGATCATGACATTCTTCGGGAAGGGCAACGGTTTTGTTTTCCTGACTTGATCTATCGCTGACACACGCGTAGGATTAATTTTGTTAGGCAATGCAACCAAAACTTTTTTTACCCGCATGTCCTTTCTTTTGAAACAGATGTGTCTGGTTTGTCAATTTATGGCAATTCCTACCGGTCGCATCTGCTAATTTTTGGAACGTTATTAAAATAAAAAATTAGATTGGAGCACAAAATGTATACTACAGATGAATTGTTTATCCGGGTCAGAGGCACAGATCGCGGACGGTTGAAAAAAGCAAATGTTCGGATCAAATCTGCAGCTAAGGACGCTAGATCCCAAACACTGAAGTATGACGAAACAAACGGGTTGTTTCGCTCAGGGCCATTGAAACCGGGCACCTATACCATTCAGGTGGCGGCGACTGGATTGGAAACCCAAAGCCGCGATGCGAGGGTTCCTCATCCACGCACGCCAGAAGATTTCATCCTTGGAAAGAAGGGACAGCCCGCTTACCAACGCGGTGCCGTGAAAGTACCGTTCGAGCCACTTGACATGCTGGTTGCGCTGACACTCACGCCCGCCGAAACAGCCGAGCGTCAGGCCAATGAGATGGCCGATGAGCTTGGTCTTAAAGCCCTGAAAGTCCACGAACAGATCAAACACAACAATGTCCGCCTTTTTCAGTTTTCGGGAAAGAGTTCGAAAAACGAACGGGATCGCACCCTTCGAATTCTAACACAGTCCGAAGGAGTAGCGCTTGCTGGCCCGGTTCTTGAGAAAAGCGAAGAACGACTTTCGTATTTGACAAATCAGCTCATCGTTAAGTGTAAACCTAATATAATAAGAGAGCGGGCCGAACAGATCGCCGAAGAAATGAAAATGCAAGTTGTGCGGACGGTCGTTGCGGTCGGGAACGGATATCTATTCGCCGGCCCCATTACATCGGATTATTCCCTGCTTGAACTGGCGCAAAAGCTCAATGAGCACCGGGATGTGATCTATGCCGAGCCAAACCTCGTTGAAACGTCAATGCTGTTCACGGTTACGCCGACAGATTTTCTGGTTCCGCAACAGTGGCACATTCCGCTCATCGGACTTCCGGACGCTTGGCAAACACTTCGGGACGAAAACTCGGTGACGACCGCAATTGGCGGCCCGGGCGATCTGACGTTTGGTAGCGAAAACATCAAAATCGCCGTCTATGACACCGGCATCCAATCTACGACGACAGGAGGCGTTACGACACCTGACCATCCTGATTTCCAAGGCACGGTCACAGGAGGCGGGGCTAAGGTCGCGCGGCTTTACGACTTCGCACTGATGGTGCCGAACAACGACAGTATCTTTCAAGATCATGGGATGGGTTGTGCGGGTGTCGCTGCCGCGACAGCAAATAACCCATCGACAGTGCACATGGAAACAGAAGGCATGGCTGGGGCCGCTGGAAATTGTCCAATTGTCGGCATTGTAGCCCCATTTGGGTTTCCCAATCTTCGGTGGTCTGATAGCTTTCTTTGGATGTCGGGCTTCAACCCGGGTTGGGTTGCAGATGGCGTGACTTATCCTGTGGGAACGGTTTTCCCGGCGACACTAACGGATGGTGTCGATGTCCACACCAGCAGCGTGCGCATACCTGATGTCGGGCTGATGGATGACACCCTTGATTTCATTGCCACTCATGGGCGCGGAGGGCGCGGCGTTGTCACATGCGTGGCGGCTGGAAATACGCCTGACGATATCTCGAATCCATTCAACAACACAATTGCCGATCATGACAAGATCATTACCGTTGCCGCGTCTATCGATACCGACGTTCGTTCTGGCTACAGCTGTTTTGACCCGGCCATTGATGTTTGCGCACCCTCAAACGGTTCCCCAAGTCAGGGGGCACCTGGAAAGGTCACGACTGACTTCATTGGTGGCGGCAACCTGGCAGGCTCTACTGGCGGCGCGTTGAATTATCGTGATGACTTCGGCGGGACATCCTCGGCCACGCCACTGACGGCGGGGGTCGCAGCACTTGTGCTTTCAATCAACCCAGATCTGAATTGGGTTCAGGTCCGCGAAATCCTGCGCAATACTGCTGTGAAGATCGACGCAGCAAATACCGACCCCGTGGGCGCCTGGACGACCGATCCGATGACCGGTAACCCGATCTTTAGTCAGTGGTACGGTTATGGGCGGATCGACGCAAATTCTGCAGTGATCGCCGCACGAGATTTTGGCACCCCTTATGATGCCGTTATTCGTGACAACCTGGCTGACACCGGGGCCGTTCCATCAACCGGCTGGCATGCCAATTCGCCAGATATCTGGACGCGGCGAACAGATGATCCAATTCCCAGTATTGCCTACACAGTGGCCGGTCCGCACGAGAACCCAATTCGTGGACAGGACAACTATGTTTTCCTTCGCGTCAAGAACACGGGATCACAACCAACGCACGAGGTCTATCTTCGGGCGCTGATCTGCCACTTCCCAGGGTTCGAATTCCGTTATCCTGACGAATGGCAACCCTCAGTTATGCCAAGCACTGGCGTACCAAGCCCACTGGTTCCTGGAACATACCTGATTGGTGAAGAGCTGGTCGATGCAATTGCACCGGGCAGTGATGTCATTATCAAAATGACATGGGATCAAACCCTTGTTCCACCAGAGACCGTGACCGTCGGCGGCATCAATGTAAACTGGCACCCCTGCCTGTTGGCAGAAGCCAGCCCCCATGACAGTGGCCCGTCGGCCGGATCACATGACGTAAAGCGTTACAATGATCTCGCTCACAAGAACATATCGATTGACAACGCAGTGATGTCTGGCGGCTTCAATGCCCATGGCGTTATAGCCGGAAGCAGCCATCGCGAAGGCGTACAGTCGATAATTCTGGATCGCTCCCTAATGAAATCAGAGGCCCGAATACTGGTGGCTATTGATGACGACAATATTACTGAAAGATGGTTGCAGATTGTCGAATCCGGCGCTGCAAAAGAAGCAAAAGATCTTCCTTGGAGAAAGCATCGTATCGCAAAAAAACCCGTAACTTTGCCCCAGTACCAGCGTGGTGATTTTATCACGCTACTTGAACGGTCACGCCTGTCATTGACGCTAGCCTCCGGGCGGAAACTGATTATTGATGGTGCGGCGGGCAGCAAGTTGTCTCTTGGTGATATGTTAAATCAGAAGATGCAGCCAAATGTTTCAATCGAAAAGCACAATGGCAGAACCGTGTTGGCCTTCAATGGTGGAGGTGCCCCAAGTCTGGAATTGCCTATGCCTCTTCGGTCTAGGCAGTATGTTCCTGTTGCAATTGCGGTTGAGCATCAGGACGACATCAATTGGGGTCTGATCCGTAGTTCTCAGCGACTTTCAACCGGTGAAATCTCTGCCGGGTACGAGATTGCCTCTGCTAGATAGTGCAATGCAAACAGTCCAGGCGACCACAGAATGACACGGTCGCCTGGCGTTGGTTCTGTCTGTTCACGATCCTCGACGGCTACAGCCGCTACATCATCACATGGAAGCTCTGCAACGATGAAGGGGTCCTTTGCATAACGGGATGAAATGACGCTGTCTCATGAGCGGTTTTGCTTTTCTCGGCACAGTGAGACTACCACGTTGGCGCGAATGGTCAAAATTTATAGCCCGTGCAGGCGCTGGAGGCGTCGGACTGCGACCATTCGATATGCAGAAACTGATGTCCCCAGGCAAAGGCATTTGGTCGAGCTACGCTGTGTCTGGGGTCGATCTGGGTAGACAGGGAAATCACCCTAAAGGTTTTGAGCGTGGAGAAACGACCGTTCGTTGTACGCCGCATAAATTGGATAGACGAGGGATAAAGCGGCAATTCGCTGCGCTTGTTTGAACGACCGCTTTGTTCACTATCGCGACTTATGTTTCACCAATGCCATTGCAATTGCACCTATCACCGCGGCGACGCTCATTGCAGCGACGAAGCCGTGCGGTTGCCAGGTGCTCATGGCAATTCCGCCGACTGTTGGCCCCACCATTGCACCGATCTGATAGGTGATGAGGAAGGCTGCGTTGGCGACGGCAAGGTCATGAACACGCACGCGCTGACCGATATGCGTCAGTCCCAGAGTATAAAAGCCGATCCCCAACCCCCCCATGACGAATACCGCTGCCGCACGCAGCCACGGATCGGAAATGATCGGGAGGCTTGCGGCGACGAGCGCAAACAAGAGAGCTGATCCGATCAGGACGGTGCGCGCGGACATACGATCTGCCAGCCATCCAACGATGAATTGTAATACGATCCCACCAATCATAAAAACCGTCAGCAAACGCAGCGCTTCAGCTTCCATATAGCCCGATTGTATGGCGTAAACGGGTAGCATGGCAAAGTGTCCGAGTTCGAGCAGACCGCCCACGATGCCTGCGATCATCGCTATTGGTGCCAGCAGAACAGCGCCAAAAATTCTTGTTTCAGGGTGCTCAGGCATGCGCGGTGCGAGGGCCGCCGCCATAATGATCGGAACCACGGCGAGGAGGATGCCCCCGGCGCCGATGAGGAACGGCATCCACCCCGTGATCCCCACTTGGTCAAGAACAAATGGACCGATCGCGAAGCCGCTGAACAACGCCATGGAATAGAGCGCCAGCATGCGGCCCCGCGTCTTGTCGGTCGCCACCGTGTTTATCCAGGTCTCGCCGACAAGCCATGGCAGGGCCAGCCCGGCGCCCATGATGAACCGCAAGATCAGCCATGCTTCGGGCGACTGAAATAGGGGCATAAGCAAAAACCCAGCGCCAACCAGGACGCATCCCAGTGCCATGGCCAGGATTGTTCCGAGTCGCCCCACGAGCCTAGGGAAGAATGGCAGGCAGATAAGGATCGCCAGCGCCGGCGCACTGCCGACCAAGCCATTCAGCCAGGTCGGAACACCCCACTGCTCGAAAGTTAGCGCGGTGATTGGGTAACCAATCCCGTAAGAGATACCGACACCCACCGTCGAGACAATAACGGCAGCGAGACTCAAGCTTCTTTGTTGAGGGGTGAGAGAAGATGCAGTGACAACGGACATGAGTGGGTTCCTATAATGATCAACGGTTTGGTCAGTTCGACTGTGCGACGGACTGCACATTCGGCATAAATGGGCCGGGCCAATCGGGCGCGGCCTCAAACTCAAGCCGTTTTCTTATGAAGGGCGAGTAAACAGGTGCATCCGGTCTTAGCCGCCCGCTTTCTGAGAAATCAGCCCATACGTTGAACGGCAGTTCAGGCTCTTCCATGACGCCCGGCAGACGTCGCGCCAGCGTTTCCTCAGAATGGCGCACTCGGTCCTCTACCGCAGCTTCATCTGCGTTTCCTGCGTTCAGGCCACCATGCACGCCGAAAGTGACTATGGGCTGGACGACCGAGAAACCGATGAAGCGCAGCATGTAATGCGTTGGCCACAACAGCGCGGCCAGATCACCCCCGAGACCATCGTGACAATAGGCCTGCTCACTATCACCGACCGTTACCGACAGCAGCGCGCGGTGCCCTGCCATTGGGCCGCGTTCGTAGCGGTTTTGGCTGGTATAGAAACCGCCGTACACGAAAACGCGGTCGAACCACCCCTTTAGGATCGCAGGTACACCGAACCACACAACGGAAACTGCAGAACAAGCAGATCGGTCTTTTGAAGAAGATCGATACTGTTCTGCACATCTTTTGGAAGGTAATCACCTGTATAAGCTGCCCGTTGTTCGCTTTGGGGATCAAAGTGATCGGCGTTCTTACGACGGCTGAAATGACGAGGATCCTCCACCGGGTCAAAAGCCTCAGAATTGAGATTGATCTTTGCAACGCTCCAGTCCGCAGTTTGTAAAGTAAGCTCAATTGCATCAGCCAAACGCGCGTTCGTCGATTGGGGTTCAGGCGTGGCTACTACGACAACAGCATGCATTTCATTCTCCTCTCATTAAGGATCGGCAGCGACCCAGATCATTGCCATTGATTTCTATGATGTAGAGATATAATTTCTAGATTGAAGAAATTTCAAGGAGAAACTCTACAGTGTCGAAAAAAAATATACGACCTGGCCCAAGGGGCCTCGAACCAGATGAGATTGTCAAAGCTGGATTAAGTCTGATGGAGAGCAACAGCCCCGATGCTTTTAGTGTGCGCAAACTTGCTGCAAAGCTTGGCTGCGACCCCATGGCAGTCCTCTATCATTTCAAATCGAAGACCGGGCTAGAGCGGGCGATGGCTGATGCGATCAACGCCGAGATCACGCCTGTCGATGTGAACGCCTCATGGCGCGATCGTCTGAAGGGCCTTGCGTTTCAGTATCGGAGGCTGGCGCTCAAATACCCTCAAACCTTTCCGCTGCTCATGCGGTTCTGGATCACCGGCCCTGCGGATTATCGGCACGCAGAGATGATTTACAAGGCGCTTGCGGATGCTGGCCTTACGGACAGACAGATGGTGGATATTTGTTTCGGTTGGTATGCGAGTCTATTAGGCTTGGCCGCCGCAGAAGTCGGTGGTCTACTGAAGCCGGCCACCCCAGAGATCATCGCTGAAATCGACCGCCTCCCATCAGCCGACTTTCCGACCATGGCTCGGCTGCTCCAAGCTTTCACGAACCAAAAGGCGGGACGTGCCTATGAAGTAATGGTTGAAACCATTCTCGACGGCATCGAGTGCGCTTTAGACAGCTGACAAGCCGGCATTCATGTCTTTTACAGCATTCGTCAAAAAAGGTTCTCTTGTTCAATCCGTTGCGCTTTGTTCGAATGGCTGGTTTGGAAAACGAGGGAAATCCAGACGCCATGCTACCGCTGAGTTTGCGGCCAGAGATCTTGAAAACTCTTTTGCTGAAATCTCGTCTAAATATCTACATTAAGTCGCATAATATGTAGACTGGAACTCAGACAGGCACAGGCGCTTGAAAACACATCGCAAATTGCAGTCACATTAATTGCGACTGGCCAATGCGACAAAAAACACGTCAAGCACTTCGATATTCGGGATCGCCTCACCGCGGATCCGACCAAGGAAATCGTCCAGTAACTGCTCTTTATGCTTAGACAGTTCGGCTTTCATGCTCATATTGGCAGCCCTGCCTTGCGCATGAGAGTGGAAAGTTCGTCAGTTCTATCCGTATCCAGCTGACCTTTGAGGAAGCGTCTGATTTCTGGGAGGCGGGTGTCGGTGAGATCAGCAAGAGCCTTTGGGTTATAGCCGATCCGGGACAGCCGCGCATCGAGGTCATCAAAGCCAACCGAGATGGTTTCTTCAACGATGTCGCGCATGACTTGATCTGCGCCCATGCGATAGGCGTCAGTGAACGCGCGGTTCAGGTGTTCGGCAAATTGCAGCGGCGTGGAGAGGCGTTCAGCCAGGTATTCTTGTGCGGCGTATTCAAAGACATCTGTTGGGTCAATGCCATCGGCCAGGCACTGCTGCAACAGCCAGAACACAAATTCGCGCCTTTCATCACCAATGCTGCTAAATTCGAACTTCGTCGTCCGATGGCCGATTTCCTCCATTGTCGCGCGTCGCAGGTCATTTTGAAGCCGAGGACGACTGATCTGCGAGCCCGTTGCTGAGAGTAGTTTGGCAATGGAGGCGGATTTGGGAGGCCATATAGAGCACCATATGGAGGAGATTTGGCCGGATGAAAATCATGGTCGGCCCGTCTGGTAAGCGGCGTTGGCCGGATGCTTGCAAGGGATAAGTTGTAGCCGAGCCCATGGTGTCAGGCGTGACAGTGAGCGAAGTTGTACGGTGGCACGATTTGCGCCCGATTTTATCAGCATAAAAGCATCTTTCGCGGACGTCCTGCATGATTCCCGAATACCTGTATTTTGGCGAATTCTTAAAAGTAGAACCCTAGAGCAAGATGAGATCAGGTTGAAGCGTATCCTGAGTTGACAAGGTAATTCGCACATTCCTGCGGGGTGAAGCGGTCGAGCAGCTTACCGATCCTGCGCCATGTTGCCTCTATCGTGCGTTCGGCGGCGTCTCG
>NZ_JACNMP010000058.1 GCF_017592335.1 Pseudaestuariivita rosea
TCTCCCGAAGGTCCATCGAAAGTGCCTTACCCACTGCTCGCCCTCCATCTTGTGGTCGGCGACAGTGAATCAGCAAAATAAGCCTATGTGAATCCCCCTTGATTCAGGTCGATTTCATCACGCTCTAGGTGCCAGAACCTGCCTATCCCCAGTAATCTTATCAGCTGGTGTGGTTCCTACACTGCTCAAAGTAGCGTAGTGCAAATAGTATGTCTAAAGCAGAGCCATTGATTCTGATCGTTGAGGACGATTTTGAGATCGCAGATATTCTGCGCCATTACCTTGAGCGATCTAACTATCGCACCTTGGTGGCATCGGACGGCGACACCGCGCTTCTTTATGCCGAGCAACTTCGCCCGGATCTTTTATTGCTCGACCTAAATCTACCACTTCGAAGCGGCTTCGAGGTGCTTTCTGTGATGCGAATGAAGAGGCAAACGCCGGTGATCGTCGTTAGCGCGATGGACGACGATATTGATAAGCTCTCTACGCTTAGGATGGGGGCAGATGATTATGTGACAAAGCCATTCAATCCAAACGAGGTTGTTGCCCGCGTTGCGGCAGTTCTGCGCCGCGGCCTGCGCGAAAAGCCATCGACACTTCAACTTGGGAACCTCTCTTTTGATCGCGACGCATGTAGTTTTAGTACTCCGGGCGGTGTTATCGATCTGACGCCAAGTGAATTTAATCTGTTAAGCCATTTAATAGAAAATTCAGGGCGCGCATTTTCCCGAGGCGATTTATTGGATGCCTGTCTCAGCGAAAGTGATGCAGTTGATCGTACTGTCGATAGTCACATGTCAAATTTACGTCGTAAGCTGGCAAACGCAAATGCTGGCGTAACTATTCGTACAATCCGTGGTATCGGTTATCGACTGGACACTGGAACATGAAGCCGCTTTCCAGGCACTTAATGAGGATTGGCGGATTGGCCGCGCTGGTGGCGGTTGCAACAATCTTTGGTTTGTTCCTGTTGATTGATCTGATCATCTGGGGTCGGTTTGAACAAACGCTGCCGCCTCACCTTCTGGCTGAATATATCGGTAACGAACCTATGTCGGATGAGTTGGTTGATCGCATGAATGCCCATCTACCCGACAGACTTTTTGTGCTTATTACAATTGGGGTTTCACTCAGCGGCCTTATGGCTGGGGCAGGTGTGGCCATGGCCGGTGGACGGCGCTTGCTACGTCCGCTGGCCTTATTATCAGAAGCAGCACGCGATTTGAGTGAGGGTGATCTGACTGCACGCGTTGAGACGAAAGAACGCACCACGGAAGAGGTTGCGCGGTTTATCCGGGACTTCAATACTATGGCAGCAGCAGCAGAAAGATCCGAACGTGAAAGGCGCGAAAGCGCAGCTGCAGTAGCCCACGAATTACGTACCCCCCTCACTGTACTTTCTGGACGTCTTCATGGGATGCTGGATGGCGTCTTTCCGATGGACCGGCAAGCACTTAGCGCCCTTCTTACACAAGTTGAACTTTTGAGTCAGATTGTCGAGGATTTACGCCTGCTGACCTTGTTTGAGGCTGGTCGCTTAACGCTTGATATTATACCAACCGACTTGGCGCGTATTGCCGAAGATCATCTTCATGGCATACAGCTTGCCGTGATTGACAGTGATACAGTTATAGAAAGCACTTTGTCACAGGCGCCCATCGACGGTGATACGCTACGAATTACCCAAGCGCTGCAGGCTCTTTTATCAAATGCGATAACGCATGGCGATGGGACAATACGGGTCGAGACCGGATCTGACAGTATGCACTCTTGGCTGCGCGTTATGGATCGCGGCCCCGGTCTGACCCAGGCCCAGGCGCACCGGGCATTTGATCGCTTTTGGCAGGCGGATGTATCGCGCGGATCAAAAGGCTCGGGGCTTGGCCTTTCGGTAGTCATGGCGATCGCCAAAGCCCATGGTGCGAAAGCCAGCTATACAGATCGACCAGGCGGTGGGGCTTTGTTTGAGATACGCTTCACTGCAGCAGTTAGATCTGTTGTCTCCACAGTTTCTCCACAAAACGCGGAAACGACCTGAACATAACTGTGTCAAAACAGTTTTATGTTGAGAATCGCATGGTCATCTGTTCGACATGATTGGCGTCGTTACCTTCCGGTGATGATCTCGGTCGGTGTGTCCGGCCTTTTAATGATCATGCAGCTTTCATTGATGTTTGGGGCGTTTCGCAATGCGTCTGCCCCGATTACTATGTCGGATGTTTCGTTTTGGGTCGGACCGGCAGGAAGCACTTCGCTAGAAAGCAGTTCGGGCTTGACCGAAGCGCAATCCTCGTTGCTTTGGTTAATTCCTGAAATAGAGCGCATGGAGGCTTATGCGCCTGTTATAGGCGATCTTCGGCTGCCGAAAGAACCAGGTGACGATACACTTGAGCAAGAGCATTGGATTCAAATAATCGGCACACCAAGCACGCCAGACGGAATGCTTTATTCAGAACTGCTGCCGCTAAAGACGCGCGCTGCATTGGCCGAACCAGGCTCGATAATCCTTGATACGGCATTTGCGGCCCGACTTGATGTCGAAATTGGCGACCGCGTTCTGATCAATAGCAAAGATGCTCGTATTATCGGCCTGGTTGATGGGCTGCGTGGGGTTTTGGACACGCCTGTAATTACGTCTCAGGTGACAGCACGTTTTTTTGCAGGCACGGAGCAGACGCCGCCAAAATTTATATTGGTCAAACTTAGGGACGATGTCACACCCGAAGCGCTTGATCGTCTTTTGTCCAGTTTTATCGGGCATCCAGACCTTACATTCTGGATGGAAGACGAACTTATCGCATCCAGCATGGCGTCATGGATGGCATCAGGTTTAGGTGCGGTCTTTACCTCGTCAGTTGGTATCGCGCTCGTTGTAACCTTGCTTATCGTAAGTCAGTCTTTTGCCGGATCAGTTGCGGCATCCATTCGCGAATACGCGGCCCTACGTGCCTATGGACTGTCATTCGGACGGCTTCAGCGGCTTGTTATGGCGCAAGGCGGGATTGTCGGGATTGCGGCAATCGGAGTGACAGCCATCGTGGCAGGTTTTCTGATCAGCTTTCTGCGGGCACGAAATGTGTCTGTCGTTTTGACCCCTTCACTTGTTATATGGTCGGCAGTCGCGTTGATGATCGTAGTTTTTCTGTCGAACCTACTGGCCCTGCGTCGTCTGCGCCGGGCCGACCCTGCGGCACTTTTGCGATGAAAGACACCAGTACCCCTCAACCGGCGCTTTTGGCGCGTGGCTTGACCAAGTCATTCCGTAATGGCCCCGCGACTATCGATGTCGTGCGCGATCTAGACATCACCGTCAACCAAGGTGCCTTCACTCTCATCAAGGGGCCATCCGGCTGTGGCAAGTCCACATTACTTGCTATGCTCGCCGGACTGACGCCGCCAGACAGTGGAACCGTTATGGCAGGCGAGACATCACTTTGGTCGCTTTCGCGCAAGGCGCGCGATGCGTTCCGGCTTGCCCATATGGGGTTTATCTTCCAGGGCTCAATCCTGCTACCCAGCCTCAGTGCGCGCGAGCAGGTCGCATTTGTATTGCGTGAAATGGGCATCAAGCGCCGTGACGCCCGCGCTTGCGCAGAGGAAGCTTTGCGCAATGTCGGCCTGGGCGACCGTATGCGTCTGCTGCCGGCAGCCCTGTCAGGCGGGGAAAAGCAGCGGGTTTCTGTCGCTTGTGCGCTGGCAAAATACCCTCGTGTGATTTTCGCAGACGAACCGACAAGTGCGCTTGACAGCGAAAACGGCCAGCTTGTGGCATCGCGGCTGCGCGATCTTGCACGGCAGTCTGGTGTTGCAGTGGTCTGTGTTACCCATGATGACCGCCTGACGCCCTTTGCCGACCGCATTCTTCAGATGGAAGATGGGCGCATTCTTGGCATTCAGACCAGAGAGAGTAGTTAAACATGCTAAGACTTATTTTGCTTTTTTTCCTAACACTTTTGCCCATCTCTGCCATGGGACAGACCCCAGAAGGCCCTTGGCTCGCGGTGGCTACGGGTCGCGTCGATATCGAAGGTGGCGTCATGCGGCTTGCCGCACAGCGCGAAGGCGTCATTGCCGAAGTTTTCGTGACCGAGGGCGACCGCGTTGAAAAAGGTCAGCCGCTAGCCCGAATAAACGACACAACGGCACAGCTTCAATTGCAGATCGCGCGCGAACAGCTTCTTCAGTCTGAAATTCAAGCGGAGCTTGCCCAACTGCGCGCCAGTCAAGCACTTGCAGAGTCAGTACGTCTGTCCTCACTGGTTGCAGCTGACGCGATCCCCTCTCGTCAGGCCGATGAAGCGCGTCGTGCCAGCCAGCAAACTGATCTTGAGGTTCGCAGCGCCAAGATTGCCGTCACACTTGCCGAACGCGGCGTCGCTCAGCAAGAGGCTGAAGTTGAGGCGCACGTTATCCGCGCACCCCGCCCCGGCACGATTTTGCGCAGTTCGGCACGTGTTGGCGACGGCACAAGCACTACAAACGTAACCGAAATGTTCCTTCTTGCACCCGACGCCCCCCGTGTGGTGCGCGCTAATCTTGACGAACAATTCGTCGGCTTGGTCGAGGCGGGCCAGAAGACAGAGATTATATCAGAACAGGCTGTCGGCGAAACCTTTGCAGGCGAAGTGCATCGTGTCGCAGGGGTCTATGGCACACCCGGACAACCGGGGAACGATGCGCGAACAGTTGAAATCGTAGTGCGTATCGATGCCAAACCCGAAGTTGCGAATGATCTGATCCTTGGTCAGCGCATGGTTGTCAGGGTGTTGCGATGAGATCAGTTATTGTCATCGCATTCGTCCTTGGCCTTGCAGGCTGCGCTCTGCCAGAGCTTGACGGTCGCCCCGTTAAGGCTGTTCGCGCAAGCGATCTTGCCGTCAGTGAACCGACGGTTTGGGCGCTCGATTTTGGGGATCGGGATTTGCGACGGATGCTGGATGAGGCTGATATTGCCGGTCTGGATGTCGTTGCTGCCCGTGCCCGCACGCGGGCGGCCGATTTGACTTTGGCGCAAATCCAACGCAATCGCGCGCCTCGGATAGACGGCACAGCTGTCGCACAACGTCAGGAAACCGAAACCGAAACGACCCAAAGCGTCTCGTACACAATAGAGGGCAGTTTTGAACCTGACCTGACAGGTCGTCTTAATGCGGCCCTGCAAGCGGCGAAGCTTGAGCGTAAGGCGCAGGATATTGATCTTCTGATCGCACGGCGCGAGCTTGCAAGAGCTGTCGTCGAAGGCTGGATTGCCTTGGCAGAAGCAACAACGACAGCTGCGCGCGCCAACGAAAAAGTAAGGTTGGCAGAGGCGGTGTTGCCTGCTGCGCGCGCAAGGGCCGCAGCGGGGGAAAGCACAAGCCTTGACGTCGCAAGACAGGTCCGCGAGTTGACCAATGCCCGTGTTGAGGCTGCCCAGACATCAGGACAGATAGCTTTGGCAAAAGCGCGACTACGCGCACTTGGTGTCCGCACAATTCCAAACACGATATCGCTCCGCGATCTCAGGCGGCCTTCGGTTCCAGCGCATACCGATTTGGATGCCGTGACCAACCGCCCGTCCGTCTGCGCCGCCTGGCTGCGTTTTCATGCCGCTGATGCATCGCGCGCAGAAACACTTCGCAGCACACGCCCACGGCTTGTTGTAACTGGGTCACTTGCCGCAACCGCACGCACTCTGGCTGGCGTATTGTCTGGCAATGCAGCCGCACTTAGCAACAGCGTTCGTCTTGAGGGGACGTTTTTCGATGACGGATCTGCACGTCGTGGCGTCGATCGCGCGCGTTTATCTGTCGCCGAGGCCGAAATCGCTTGGCTACAGACCCGTGCCCGGGC
The DNA here is from genome assembly GCF_017592335.1 of Pseudaestuariivita rosea. Lineage (GTDB taxonomy): Bacteria > Pseudomonadota > Alphaproteobacteria > Rhodobacterales > Rhodobacteraceae > Parasulfitobacter > Parasulfitobacter rosea. The sequence goes on from NZ_JACNMP010000058.1 coordinate 5,836, forward strand.
CGAGATCGCCGCCCTCGAAGCAATTGTCGACCTGCAGGGCGCAGAGGCTCAGCTTGACAGCAGTTTCGCCGGATATCGCTTGCTTGCAACCGATCTGGAACAGGCACGTGCACGACGTCAAGCTGGTGTCGATGCCGGAGTCACTCTGATCGAGGCCCAATCCGCCTTGGCAAGCGCCCAAACCGAAATCGACACAGCACGCGCCGCAGCTTTTCGCGCAGCTTTGCGCTGGCATGATCAGACAGGAACGACCATCAACTGCACAATTGAACATTTGGATCGTATCTAATCGTTCGTTGCGAGACTAAGTTAGAGATTTGCCTTGATTTGGTGACCACTGTATCATCAGAAGTCCTGAACCAAGTCCAATTGTCTAGATTTTCCTATGCTGTATGTTTTGCAAGCATCGCGTGGCTACGCTTTCGGCTGAAACATCACTTACTGAGCCTATCCATCCTTCGTTCGGCGTCAGATCGTTCTAAGCCCAGCCTGATCGTTCTACTTTGTGCTGCGTGTGTATGCGGCAGACAAAGCGCTGCAAACGGCTTGTCTGTGGAGGTAAAAAGGGCGCACGTCTGCAACGCAACGTGATGGTTATCTTGAATTTGCAGGCCGCTGATAATCTCAAGCCTCCATTTTATCCGATAATGGATGCCGTGCAACTGCCGATTTTTCTGTCCTTCCCGATTGGGTGAGACGACGCGACAGCGCTGCCAGCCTAGAAGTTTGGCATGATTCACTAACCAAGGCAAATTTCAATGCGACGATCAACAAAAGCTGCGGCTTGTACAGCAGCAGCCCTTTCACTTTTGGCCTGCGCCAGCACCGCAGCAGACATCGCCACCAGGCTGCAGTTGCAACAAAGCGTCTGGATCAGCGATGGCTATGGCTACGTCATCGATCTTAGACCGGGTCAGCAAAGACTTTATCATGTGGCTGGCAAAAGCTGTGTGCTGGATCAGGCAGCCAGTGCAGAACTGGATTCAATCCTGACTTCTGACAGTGTTCAGGTCGGAGTAAGTGGCAGTTCATTTACCTATGGGATAAAGTATGAGCCGCACCGCACAACTTACATCAGCCAAGACGCTTTGCCAGCTGCTTGTGCAGCGCCTTTGCAGAACACGGTTGAAGGCAATTTTCAGGCTTTCGCGGACATCTTCGCCGCTAATTATGCGTTCTTTGATCTTTATGGTGTGAACTGGGATGCACGTGTGCGTGCGGCGCGGCAACGCCTTTCAGCTGACATGACAGACGAAGCGTTGTTTGCGCTGTTTGCGCGAATGATTGCCCCCCTGCAGGACGGTCATCTGGAATTGAACGCCGAGATTGATGGTGCCGAATACAGCGCGGCCCCGAAAACAACGCCTCTTGGCCGCGGTGTCAGCAAATTGGCAGAGACGCTTGGCGTGGACGAAGATGAGGTATTCGTCGCGCAGCTTGAAAACTATTGGGTTGATGGTATCGGCGAACGGATTTTGCAAGATCAAGGTGCTACGGCCGCTGGCGGTAAAATCCAGTATGGTGTGATCGACGGCAACATTGGCTATCTTGCCGTATTGATGCTGACCGGATTGACCGAAGATGAACTGCTATCCACACCAGATGATTTCGATGCTGATCGCGAATATGCCGCGATAAATCAAATCATGGATGACGTAATGACTGCCTTTGCTGATGCAAATGTGCAGGCCGTTATCGTCGACGCAAGCATTAACTTTGGCGGCAACGATTTTCTGGGCCGCGAAATCGCGGCTCGTTTTGCCGATGAACGCCGTCTTGTCCTGACAAAGCGTGCAGCCGACGCACAAGGGGCGCAAGCAACGCCCGTCTATGTTCAGCCATCGGACCGACCGTCTTTTTACGGTCCGGTCTATCTGATGACGACGGAATCGACCGTCAGCGCGGGCGAAATCATGACACTTGCGTTCCGCGCGCAACCCAATGTCACACATGTCGGCCAGCCGACCCAAGGCGCGCTTTCGGATGTTTTGTATAAGACACTGCCTAACGGATGGGAAATCGGGATGTCGAATGAAGTCTATCGCGACCAGAATGGCATCCTGTGGGAAGGCCGTGGTATTCCGCCTGAACTGCCCATCAATATCTTCTCGGAAACCAATCTGGTTAGCCGTCATCCTGCTGCTGTGCGGGGACTCGTCGCACATATCCAGCGCGCACAATCAAACTGAAAGACACCGTAATGAAAAATATCTATGTGATCATGCTGCTTTGCGCGGCCACTCCATCCTATGCGGAAGGCAATTTTACCGTTGGTGGATTTGTCGGTATCGAAGATGGCGGTTACGTCAGCGATGACAATACCACCGCATTCATTGTACCCTATTTTGCCTATGATACCGAACATTTTCATATCGGGATCGACGGTCTTGGCTATCACGTTTTGAACGGGGACAACGCCAGCCTGTCACTAACCGCTGCGTCAAATCTGGGTCTTGTCTTTGATGAAGATAACGACTTTTTCGACGGAATGGAGCGTGAGGCAGATCTGACCATTGGGTTAGAGGGTACTTACGCGTTTGATGGCGGCCTGTTTATCGCGGCAACTGCTGATAAGGATATCTCTGACGCGCATGGCGGTATGACTGCCAGCGCAGCGATCGGGTATGAGACTGACCTTTCCTTGGTTGGTATAACTGTGTCTGGCGGTGCAAAATACACGTCTGAACAACACAATCAATACTATTATGGGGTTTCACAGACCGAGGCGCGCAGCGGCAGGCAAGCCTTTGAAACAAAGGATGCGGTGTTGCCATTTGCAAGCATCGAAATGGTGTTCCCGGTATCGGACAACGGCGCGATCGTGGGGCTTCTGGACTACACCGACCTTAGCGATATCGGAGATAGCCCATTGCTTGAAGCCGATTATGAGGCCTCTGCTCATATCGGTTTCATTTACAGCTTCTGATCAACGCGGTCGCCGCCTTGCACGTAGGTGGCGGCCCCGATAAGGCGCATAAAGATGGACGACGCGCACCTGATCATGCTGATGGCAACACTACGCACAGGCATATGCCTGTTTTGCGCCAGTGTTCTTTTGACACGCCGCAGCGACAAGACACTTTTTCGGCCTCTTGGATTGCTGTTCCTTTGCCAGGGACTGACCGAGGTTCCAGGGCTGGTTATTCCGGCTCCGGCCACGGATAATCAATTTGCTGTGGTCCACTATTTCGAAGTGGCACTGATGATGCCGGACTTAATCAGCCCGTTCCTTTTGTGGTGGTACGTCTGGGAACTGACCAGGGAAGATGGGCATCAGGCGATACCCCGGAAATGGCAGCACTTTACGCCGCTGGTAATTGGGCTTTGCCTGATCGCGTTGGTCCTGTTCATTCCACCAAGCCTGCTACAATCTGACGTGGAATTTCCCGGTACGCTCGCACCTCAGGTTATAGCCGGAATTCTTGCATTACTAGGCCTGAATCTATTGATGACCGGACTGGTCATCACATATCTGGTATTGGTCATCCGGCGTCTGGCGCGGCACCAGAAGCGCCTAAAGGACATCTTCGCCAGCACCGAGAACCGAGAGTTGCGATGGATCTGGCTGATCATTCTTTGGTCGGTTTTCTACGTCCTTTTCGATGTGACGGGCTTTGTTTCCACATTTTTTGACGACGCGATACCGGCGGGGCGGGCATTCTGGCTTGACCTGTTGGAAGAGGTAACACTAATCGGATTGATATGGGTCATCGGCATTTGGGGGCTCAGGCAGCGGCCAGCATTCGCGCTGGTCCAGGCACCCAATCAGGACCGGCAACCAGAGGTGCGGCAACCCAAATACGAAAACTCTGCTTTGGACGACGTACAATCCAGCCGGATTGCCACAAAAATCAACTCGGCCATGCAGAATGACCTGCTTTACCGTAACCCCAATCTGTCGCTCTTTGATCTTTCAAAACATATCGGTGCATCATCGCATTACGTATCTCAAACGCTTAACACCAAGCTGCACGCGACTTTCTTTGACTACGTGAACAGCTGGCGGATCAAGGACGCGTTAAAGCAACTGACGACAACCGATGAGACTGTATTGATGATCGCATATGATGTCGGCTTCAACTCTCGCTCATCATTTTACAAAGCATTCAAACGCGAGACCGGGAAAACACCGATGCAGATCAAAACGTAGTTGTAGTGATTTGCAAACATAATCGGCTCGGCTTGCAATCATCGTAATTTTAGGCCCGAATTCACCTGCGTCTATCGACGACCGAAAACCCAGATTATGTGCGAACGGATTGTCTTGCAAAACGAGGGAAATCCAGACGCTATACTGCCGCTGAGTTCGCGGTCAGAGACCTTGAAAACTCTTGTCCTGAAATCTCGTCTGAATATTTACGTTAAGTCACGCAATCTGTAGACGGGAACTCAGACAGGCACAGGCGCTTGGAAACATCTCGCAAATCGCAGTCGCATTTAATCTGATCCGAGGCTGATGATTGCAAGCCGTTACATATAGCTAATGCTGATAGGTTGGCCGGAAATATACCGGCCAACTTTGTTGTCATAGCTTTTGGTCGCAGATGCCTTGCTCAAAGAAGCTTATGGCCTGTTTGAGCAATTGATCTGCCTCTTCCAGCACGACGCCGTCGCGGGTTGTGGCGGGCAATGTATTCGCTGCTATCATGATATCCGCTTCGGCAATATCTCGGGTTTGTGCTGTCGCGCGGTGCAAAATGAGATGCGGCGTGAGGGCTTTGCGAAGGCTTTTGCAGGCGTTGAGGCGTTCGACATCTGTCCCATCATCGTCGCAGATTTGCCGATAGCTGACGATGCTAGGGCCAAAACTTATTTTATTGTCACCGCCGACCTGAAAGCGGCGGGCCCGCAGCAATCGTACAGCGCGAAGAGCATAATCACGGGCAATGGTGAGATCTGTGTCTAACATAAAGCGGCGTCCTGTATTTTGATCATATTGGTTTTCAATGTTTCGATCGAAGGCATGGCTTTGTCGAAGGCATCGGCGATCAGTCGCGCTGCGCCCGCGATTGGATCATCAGGGTGGATCGTGGCCAATCGCGCGGCCTCCTCAGAAAATGGATCATCAGTGTAGTCCAGCCTGAACAACCGATGCAGTTTCCGGAGATCCATCAAAAGCGCCTGTGCGGGTCTGCCGTGTTGCAGCGCAGCGACGATATCTCCCGCGCGATCCACCCATTTTGTACCGCCGAGGCGATCTGCGGCTTCAATAAGCTGCGCTTGTCTGACTTCAGCACCTGCCGGTTAGATTTAGGGGTTTGCGCAAGGGAGGATTTCTGGTTCATCGAAGCCATTATGGAGCGAAGATGAACAAGAAGTCCGGGACATCGAAGGATGCCGCTGACAAGTTGGTCAGGGGGATCAAGC
>NZ_JACNMP010000059.1 GCF_017592335.1 Pseudaestuariivita rosea
AAAACGGTACTTAGAACCGCATTTAAAGCACCATTGGCCTACAGCAAGGAAAACGGGTTTCGAACTCCGCAAACCTCTGTAATCTTTAGGTTTTTGAGAGAGTTGAAAGAAAAATGTGAAATGGTGCCCCCACACGGACTCGAACCGCGGACCTACTGATTACAAATCAGTTGCTCTACCAGCTGAGCTATAGGGGCACAGCGCGTCTCATAAAACGATGGTTGGGTTTGCGCAAGCCCCTTAAGCGGTTTTTTGGCGTGCCGCTGCGTCTCTGGTCATTTGCTGTTTTTTTTGCGAAAGCTCGGTGTGTTCGGGACGTGATGAACCATAGGAAAGAGCGGTAAATGCAGATTGTGTATCACATTGGTGTTCACTGTACGGATGAAGATCGGTTGTTGCGCAGTATTCTGAAGAACAAGACGCTGTTGAAACAGGAAAAAATACTGGCGCCGGGCGCGCGTAGCTATCGTAAGCCTATCCGCGAGGCGTTGCAGGGGGTTATGGGGGGGGCGCCGGGGCCGCATCTGCGGGGCGAGTTGCTGAGCATGATCGTACCTGATCAGGGTGATGTAAACCGGCTGATCCTGTCGAACGAAAATTTCATCTGTGTGGTGCCGCGTATCTTTGAACGGGGGCGGTTGTATAATTTACTTGAAAGCAAGATTGACGGATTTCAGCGGATATTTTTTCAGGACGAGATCGAGATATTCCTGTCCATTCGCAACCCCGCCACGTTTATACCCGCAGTCTGGCAGCGGACCGAGGGCAGGGGGCTTGAGGAATATTTACAGGGGTTCAATCCGGCGTCACTGCGGTGGTCCAGTCTGTGTGCGCGGATCATCGAAGTCGCGCCGCATGTCGATCTGACGGTCTGGTGCAATGAAGATACGCCGCTGATCTGGGACAGGCTGTTACATGAGATCACGGGATTGCCGGAAACTCAGCCGCTTCATGGTGGCCTGGATATTCTGGCGGATATTATGACCGAAGATGGCGTGGCAGCCCTGAAGGATCATTTGCAAAAGACCCAGGATATGGATGGCGAAACGATGATGGATATCAAGGTTGACTATCTTGAAAACCATCTGATCCCCGACGCGATGGAGGAGGAGCTTGATGTGCCCGGCTGGACCACCCAATATGTGGAAAAACTGACGCATCTTTATGATCTTGATGTCGAACGATTGATGTCGATGCCGGGGGTCAACTTCATTCGACCCTGATCAGTCTTCATCATCATCGACGATCAGCAGGATTTCTGCGTTTTGTTCCATTTCACGGATGCTCGTCACGATTGCGGTCATCGCGTCTTCGGCGTCAACGGTTTTTACCTGCCCGAGTTCTTTCATCTCCTCCCGCAGTTGTTCAGCCATACGTTTGGACATGTTGGACAGAATGAATTCGACCGCTTCGGCCTGTTGCATTTGCATGGCGCCGGCCAGCGCACATGTCAGCTGTGCCGGGTTGATGTTCTTGACAATCTTCGGCACATCGCGCGGGTCGATCCGTTCGGGGATATTGGCGAAGGTAAAGATGGCCTTGCGCACCTGTTCAGCGAAACTGGCGTCGGTTTCATCAAGGCCCTGCAGCACATCTTCGCGTGTGGCGGAAGCTGAATAATTCAAAATTGCGCCGACCCGTTCGACCGGACCATCACTGAAGGCCAGGTCGGGCTGTGCGTCAATCTGTTCAGCCAGGGAATGGCCAATGCGTTCAACCGCATCAGGTGTGACAGCCCGTGTCATCGATACGGCATAGGTTATGCGGCGGGCGCGTTCACCGGGAAGTTTGCCCAAAAGTGTTGCGGCCTTTGTCACATCGAGTTTTGACAACACCACGGCGGCGACTTCGACGCTTTCGTTTTCCAGAACAGGCAGCAATCGGTCGTCGCCCAATCCCGAAATCCGCGCCCAGGGATCGCCCGGTCGCACGCCTGCATCCTTGCGCAATTTGGCGACCGCTTTCGGACTGATTTTACCATCCAGCAGTGACAGGGCCCCTGCAACGCCACCGGTAAAGGAAAGACCGATAGCTTCAAGCTCTTCCGAAAACTCAGAAACAACGGCGGCAAGAGTGTCGTGGTCGATATGGGTCATGGAGCCCATCTGCAACGTAAGTTGCGCCTGCAGATCTTCGGGCATGTCGGATAATTTCAGATCGGCACCATCGCCAAGAAGAACGCGCACGACGATCGCAGCCTTCTGTTTGCGTGTCAGCGATAATCTGGCGCGCGGTTTGACAGGCGTGGCGTCGTCTTGCAGCGATGCCATGGGCAAAGCTATGGTCATAGGGGTCCTCCATCACGTGCGACTGTTTAACCAGCAGGTGATGAACGGACCCTTAACAACTTCGATTAATATGCGTAGCCGCGGCCACTTTCTAAAGCCAGACGCAGCGATACTTCAGCCCAGGTGCCGCGCCCGCCGCGTGCGCGGATTTCAGTCAGTTGGGCGCGGGCCAGATCAAGTTGACCGGCCTGCACATAGGCCTGCCCCATATAGGATCGCGCCAGATGGTTATCGGGGTTCTTTTCCAAAGCGGCAGCGTAATAAGTCATGCCAGCCTGCACATTCCCCATCTTACGGCTGGTAAAGCCCAAATAGGTCAAGACGCGATCTTCGGTTTGATCCGACATGGCGCGCAAGGCCCGTTGCGCGTTTTCATATTGCCCGGCATAGGCAAATTCGCGCGCCGCGCCGTAAAGCGTGTCATCATCCAGACTGCTTTCCTGCGGGGCCACGCAACTGCCTGACTTTTCATCCCAGACCGTCCCGTTCTGACATTGCTGCGTGGTCTCAGTTGGTTTGGGCGGGGTCGGGTCCATGCCGCCCGCGGCAAGGGCGATGGACGGGGCCATAATGGCGGCTAATACAACAACAAGGCGCATTGATCGGTCCTTCGGGAAACTCAGACCTGGCACAGGTAAGTCGATTTCAAGAAAAGCAAATGGCTAGATCGCTTTCACGGTCTCATTCAGTTTGTCCGCCAATGCCTCGGCCCTGGCCGCCAGTTCAGCCAGCGTTTCGGTTACGGATGATGGCACGACGGCGACTTCCTGACGCTTTGGGGCAGGGCGGTTTTGCAATTCGATCATCTGTTGTTCCAGCTTAGCGACTTTTTCATCCAGAGCTGCCGTTTTATCGGCCAACATCAGACCAGCCATCAATAACATTCGCGATTCGGTCAGGCGACCAAGTTGACCCACCAGTACCGAGGCCTGATCGTCCAGCATCTTGGCGGCGCTTTGCAGGAAGTGCTCTTCCCCGTCCTGACAGGCCACTTCAAAAGTGCGACCACCGATGCTGATTTCCAACTGAGCCATCATGCGCTCTCCTCGATCATGGTTTTCAGTTGCGCAAGAACGGCGTCCAGTTCTGCGCGATCTGCGGCGCGGGCCGCGCGTAGGGCTTTGAGTTCATTGTGAAGTGACGCGTGAACCAGTTCGGCATCAGGACTGTTGGCCTTGCGCAAGGCCTCATTGTTCTTGCGCAGAACGGCGTTGACCTCGGTCAGTTTTCTAAGCTCGATCTCGAATACGGCATTCGACGGGGGCTGTGCTGCATCAGCCTGACTTTCCAGCTTGGCCATAGCCTTGCGCAGCAACTTCAGTTCTTCGGTCAGCTTTGCGTTTGCAGCTTTTTCATCTGCCAACGACTTTTCCAGTTCCGCATTGCTCTGGCCCACGGGCGCTGTCATACGATCCAGCCCTTGATCAATCCGGGCTAAGGCGGCCGTAATGCGGCCCTGCAGCTCTTCAATCTCGCTCATGTCAGACCCCCTGTTCTGGTCTTTTATCTGTTTTGTGGGGCGTGTGACGCATAATACTGCGAATCGCCTCTTTTTTGATTTTTACCTTTTTATCAGAGCGCTGTTCAAATGTCCGCTATTGGTTCCAAAGGCTTAGGCGTAGTTCTTAACATGGGATCTTCACCATGTCTTGATCTTCGCGGCAACACTGCTACACCCGCGCGAAACCCTGCTGATCACAAAGGAACCAAACTCGTGGATATTGCCAAGCTGCGGACCGCAAACCCCGACCACTGGAACAAGGCCTGCGCGATCCGCGCATTGACGCTGGATGCAGTTCATGCGGCCAATTCGGGGCACTCGGGCATGCCCATGGGGATGGCCGATGTGGCGACGGTTCTGTTTGAAAAACATCTGAAATTTGATGCCAGCCATCCTGATTGGGCCGACCGGGATCGGTTTATTCTGTCGGCGGGCCACGGGTCTATGTTGCTGTACAGTCTGCTGTATCTGACCGGCTATCAGGACATGACGCTGGATCAGATCAAGGCGTTTCGTCAGTGGGGGGCAATCACTGCGGGACATCCCGAATATGGCCACGCCAAAGGGATCGAGACGACAACAGGGCCATTGGGGCAGGGGATTGCCAATTCGGTGGGCTTTGCCATGGCCGAAGAGGTATTGCGCGCGCGGTTTGGCAAAAAGGTGGTTGATCACTATACCTATGTTATCGCCGGTGACGGGTGCCTGATGGAGGGCGTCAGCCAAGAGGCGATCAGCCTGGCCGGTCGGCATGAATTATCCAAACTGATTGTCTTCTGGGACAACAACAACATCACCATCGATGGCACGGTCGATCTGGCGGACCGTACCGACCAGGTGGCGCGTTTCAAGGCCTCGGGCTGGGATGTGAAGGAAATCGATGGGCATGATCCTGATCAGATCGATGCGGCTATTGCGGCGGCGAAAAAGACCAAGACGCCCTCGATGATCGCCTGCAAAACACATATCGCCCTTGGCTCCTCGGCCCAGGATACATCCAAAGGCCACGGCGCGCTGACCGACCCGAAACTGATTTCCGACGCCAAGGCGCTTTATGGCTGGACCACCGGTCCGTTTGAGGTGCCGGGTGATATCAAATCGGCTTGGGAAACCATCGGCAGCCGGGGTGCCGCGGCGCGTAAGGACTGGGAAGATCGTCTGGCCACTCTGTCAGACAGCAAGCAGAAAGAATTCGCGCGCATGTTCGACCTTGAAGCGCCGAAAAAGCTGACGTCCGTCATCCGCGCGCTGAAAAAGCAGGTCAGCGACACTGCACCCAAGGTGGCCACCCGGAAGTCGTCGGAAATGGTGCTAGAGGTTGTCAATCCGATCATGCCGGAAACCATTGGTGGCTCAGCCGATCTGACGGGGTCGAACAATACGAAAACCGGCGATCTGGGGGTATTCAGCCCCGAGGATCGTAAGGGGCGTTACGTCTACTATGGCATCCGCGAACACGGTATGGCCGCGACGATGAACGGTATGGTGCTGCACGGTGGTGTGCGCCCCTATGGCGGCACGTTCATGTGCTTTACAGACTATGCCCGCCCCGCGATGCGCTTGTCGGCGCTGATGCAGATCCCGACGGTTTATGTGATGACCCACGATAGCATCGGCCTTGGCGAAGACGGCCCGACGCACCAGCCAGTTGAACATCTTGCCATGCTGCGCGCGACGCCGAATATGCATGTCTTCCGCCCCGCCGACACGATTGAAACGGCCGAGGCCTGGGAACTGGCGCTGACATCAACAAAAACGCCGTCGGTTCTATCGCTGACCCGTCAGGGCCTGCCAACCGTGCGGACCGAACACAAAATGAAAAACCTGACCGCTCAGGGCGCCTATGTTCTGGCCGAGGCCGAGGGCAAACGCCGCGCGATCCTGCTGGCCAGTGGGTCCGAGGTTGAAATCGCGCTGGCCGCGCGTGATCTTTTGCAGGCCGAAGGGATCGGAACGCGCGTTGTGTCGATGCCTTGCTTTGAGCTGTTCGCCGAACAACCAGAAAGCTATCGCAAACGCGTGCTGCCTGCGGGCCCCGTGCGTGTGGCGGTCGAAGCGGCCGTGCGTCAGGGCTGGGACCAATGGCTGCTTGGCGAACGCGGGCGCGAGGCCAAGGCGGGCTTTGTCGGTATGGACAGCTTTGGTGCCTCGGCCCCGGCGGATGAGCTTTATAGACAGTTCGGAGTCACCGCCGACGCCGTGGCTGAAAAGGTTAAAGACCTGCTTTGAAACTTCGGTGGCCCTGGATTTGGTTCGGGGCCTATGATGCCGTTCTTTCTAAAATTTATGCAGATGCACAACACCTGTGATTGTGTTAGCGCCCACAGTTAGCGATACCATCGGCAAGACCATTCCGGTTAACGCTAACACATTGTCAGATAAGCCTTTTTCCCTTTGCACAGATCTGTATGCCAGTTATGACACACATCAAATGGCGAAGCAGGAGCGTGACATGACAGTGACCGTGGGTATCAACGGATTTGGCCGGATCGGACGCTGCACATTGGCCCATATCGCCGAAAGCGCGCGCAACGATGTTCAGGTCGTCAAGATCAACGCCACGGGGCCTATTGAGACCAACGCACACCTGTTGCGCTATGATAGCATCCACGGCCGTTTCCCCGATGAGGTCCGCGTCGACGGCAATACGATGGATCTTGGGCGCGGCCCGATGGAGGTGTTTTCAACCTATGACCCGACCGAGCTGGACTGGGGCGGTGTCGATGTCGTTCTGGAATGCACCGGCAAATTCAATGATGGTGAGACATCCGCAGTGCATCTTGAACGCGGTGCGAAAAAAGTGCTGATCTCAGCCCCCGCGAAAAACGTTGATCGGACGGTTGTCTATGGGGTGAACCACCGCGATTTACTGGCGGATGAGCGGATGATTTCCAACGGGTCCTGCACGACGAACTGTCTGGCCCCCTTGGCCAAAGTGCTGCATCAGGCCATCGGTATCGAACGGGGTATCATGACCACCATCCACAGCTACACCGGTGACCAACCCACGCTGGACCGGCGTCACAAGGATCTTTATCGCGCCCGTGCAGCGGCCATGGCTATGATCCCGACATCCACAGGGGCCGCCAAGGCGATAGGGGAAGTGCTGCCGGAACTGGCCGGCAAGCTTGACGGGACCGCCATGCGCGTGCCGACGCCCAATGTCAGCGCAGTCGATCTGACATTTGAGGCCAGCAAAGACGTGACAGTTGAAGACGTGAACCAGGTCGTCGCCGAAGCCGCCGCGGGTCATATGGGCGCTGTTCTGGCCTATGACCCCGACCCGAAGGTATCTATCGATTTCAACCATACCACCCATTCCTCGATCTTCGCCCCGGATCAAACCAAAGTTGTCGGTGGCAGAACCGTTCGTGTTCTGGCATGGTATGACAATGAATGGGGCTTTTCCTGCCGTATGGCCGATGTGGCCGGTGCGATGGGGCGGCTCTTGCACTGATTTGCCAAAGGCATGGCCTTAATGACGAACAAGATCGCGCTTGGCCTGGGGCTTATGGTCTTGGGCTTTTTTGCTATTGATTACGTTGTGTTTGACGCGGCGAATACGGTTTTTCTGGCGCGCAAATTTATCGATTTTGTGGATTACATCGCCTTTTGGCGCTAGGCGGCGTCTGCCTTTGGAACATACCACCGGCGCGAGACACATTTTGTCGCTGAAAAGTCGATTTGACTGCAGCGATGTGGTGCATCGGAAGGGCAAATCGGCGCAGTCAGAGACAAAATGCGCCGCGCCCCGCAGGGGTTTCGCCAAAATTGCCCATTTCGTCGTCAACAGAGCTTGAATTAACCCGTTAGTCCTGCTCTCTGTTTCCTAGAACTGAACAATTTTGACTAAAACCGGTGGCATGTTCCAAAGGCAGACGCCGCCTGGGGGTTGACCTTTGCGTCATTTCACCCCTTGTTAGCGGTAACGTGCAATCGCACAGAACATCACGCAAAGGGGGTGCGCTATGGCGGTGAAAGTGGCTATCAACGGGTTTGGTCGGATTGGTCGGAACGTCCTGCGGGCCGTGATCGAACAGAACCGAACTGATATCGAAGTTGTGGCGATTAATGATCTGGGCCCGGTCGAAACAAACGCGCATTTGCTGCGCTATGACAGTGTCCACGGTCGTTTTCCAGGGCAGGTGACGACGACCGATAGTTCCATTGATGTGGGTCGTGGTCCGATTGAGGTGACGGCCATGCGCAATCCGGCGGAACTGCCCTGGGGCGACGTGGACATCGTTTTGGAATGCACCGGCATTTTCACGGCGCGTGAAAAAGCGGCCGTGCACCTTGAAAACGGCGCGTCGCGTGTTCTGATTTCGGCCCCAGGCAAAGGTGCTGACAAGACCGTCGTTTATGGCGTGAACCATGATGTGCTGACCGCCGATGATCTGATCGTATCGAACGCGTCCTGCACCACAAACTGCCTGGCGCCGGTGGCGAAGGTGCTGAATGACAGCGTGGGCCTGAAACGCGGGCTGATGACAACGGTTCACAGCTATACCGGCGACCAGCCGACATTGGACACGATGCACAAGGATCTTTATCGCGCAAGGGCCGCGGCCATGTCGATGATCCCGACCTCGACCGGGGCGGCCAAAGCTGTGGCGATGGTCTTGCCCGAGTTGGACGGGCACCTGGACGGTGTAGCGATCCGCGTGCCCACCCCCAATGTATCCGTCGTTGATCTGACGTTTGAGGCTGAACGGGCGACGACAATCGAAGAAATCAACGCAGCCATGCACCAGGCCGCGGCAGGGCCGATGAAAGGCGTCTTGGGTGTGACTGATGACAAGCTGGTGTCGATGGATTTCAACCACGACCCGCATTCATCGATCTTTGCAACTGATCAGACCAAGGTGATGGATGATACATTCTGCCGTGTTCTAAGCTGGTATGACAACGAATGGGGCTTTTCCTGCCGCATGATCGATACAGCGGTTGAAATGGGTAAGTATCTGTAATTCATGTCTAACCCCTCTTTTTTCGAAACGTGCCAGGGTCGCAGACTGGCCTATTATCAGGTCAGCGGCGCTGGCCCTGGCATTGTGTTTCTTGGCGGGTTCAAGTCGGATATGCAGGGATCAAAAGCCCAGTATCTGGATGTCTGGGCACGTGCGCAGGGCAGGGCGTTTCTGCGGTTTGATTATTCAGGTCATGGGCAATCGTCTGAACGGTTTGAGGACGGTGCCATCGGGGACTGGGCCAATGACGCGGCTGCAATAATCACCGCATTGACAGATGGTCCGCAGGTGTTGGTCGGGTCATCAATGGGGGGCTGGATATCGCTGCTGATGTGCAAACGCATACCGGACAAGATCGCAGCTCTGGTCACGATTGCGGCGGCACCGGATTTCACCGAAGACGGCTTCTGGACCGAATTCGACGACGCGCAACGGTCTGAACTGATGGCTGCAGGGCAAGTTGCGGTGCCGTCAGAATACGGTGACCCCTATATCATCACCAAACGCCTGATTGAGGAAGGCCGCGATAATCTGGTGCTACGCAGCCCGCTAAAGCTGAACATACCTGTCCGCTTCCTTCAGGGCACTGCAGACCAGGATGTCTCAGTCGAAACAGCCCTGCGCCTGCTGAACCACGCCGACGGGCCAGATATGCACCTGCGGCTGGTCAAAGGCGCGGATCACAGGTTTTCGGATGATACCTGTCTGAAGATTACCGCGGACGCCATTACAGACGTCCTGGAAAAGTTTGAGTAGACCAACAATCCACGGTCTGATCCGGTCGGGGACAAGACCGTATCATAAGCCGCCGTTGGCACATCGCGCGGCGAAATCTGACTTTGAGCACATGTAGCCTACCCCTCGCTGTACCTCGATTGCCCATGTCGAAGCTGCAAATATCTGGTGTGTGGGGCTGATTTAATTACGCGTATTTAGATGTAGTGGCGTTCGCTAGCAGGATGATGTATGGAGTTGGAGTTCCCCCGGTTTGATGGACACTTTTTCACTGATGAAGGAGAGTGTCTTTCATGCCGAGAACGAGGAACCCGTACCCCGCGGGATTTAGGGAACAATTGGTTGCGCTTGCGCGAGCTGGTCGTAGCAGTCTGAGGTACCCCTAGTTTCCTAGACACCTGCCTGGTTCAGTTTCTGCGGTCTGATCTCGAAGTCAACGGGCGACAGCATGCCGTTTTTCGTGTGCTTGCGCTTTGGGTTGTAGAACAGCTCGATGTATTCAAAGACATCTCGTCGGGCTTCCTCGCGCGTCCGGTATTTCCGGCGTCTGACCTTCTCCCGCTTGAGGAGCTGAAAGAAGCTCTCGGCGAC
>NZ_JACNMP010000060.1 GCF_017592335.1 Pseudaestuariivita rosea
CGCTGGACGGGCAAACGCACGATCAGGCATATCTCAAACCGTCGCGACCAATCCCGGTGGCGGCATAACCGAGCGGAAAATCCAACTAAGGGCGGCATAACCGAGCGGAAAATCCAACTAAGATAAGGCTTGAAACTGTTCAGACAAACCGAACCACCTCTAACGTTAATACTGAAACAAACTGTTTCATATTGACCTGTACCTATCACTCTTAATTCGATTTTCTAAAGATTTGGGTTGCCAGTCGGGCTCGTTTGTCTCCGTTTTCGCTTTAATACATTAATTATTACCTTCTTGGCTGCCCAATTTTCCATGAGGCAACTTGCTAGAAAAACCCTATGCTGCGACGCCATGATCCGCATCATGCCGTAATAAATTACTGCGGTGCTAAACTACTATGACCTAACCCATAACATTGGCTTTTCCGCTCAACCCCACTAGATGCGGGGAAACAGTAAAGGAATTCAGATGTTTTCAGACCCTCTTTTCATCCTTGCTGCCATCGCCTGTCTGGTTGTGCTGGTCATTCTGACCATCGGGATCGGCGGGTTTGCGAAGGGCAGTGAGTTCAATCAGAAACACGCCAATAAGGTTATGCGGTACAGGTTGGGCGCGCAGCTGGTGGCGGTGATCCTGATTGTGGCGTTTGTCTATTTCCGTGGGGCGGGGGCGAACTGATGGTTGTTCTGAACAAGATTTATACGAAAACCGGTGATGCAGGTGAAACGGCGCTTGGAAATGGTGCGCGCGTGGCCAAGCATTCGATGCGCGTGACGGCCTATGGGACGGTGGATGAGGCGAACTCAACCGTTGGGCTGGCGCGTCTGCATGCCACGGCTGATTTGGATGATCGTCTGGCGGCGATCCAGAACGATCTGTTTGATCTGGGGGCCGACCTGTGCCGCCCGGATATGGAAAAAGATGCAGAGACCGAATATCCGCCATTGCGGGTCAGCGATGGCCAGGTCGCCCGGCTTGAGGCTGAGATCGACAGCATGAACGATAAACTGGAACCCTTGCGCAGCTTTATCCTGCCGGGCGGATCGGCCCTGGCGGCGCATCTGCATCTGTGCCGGACCGTCTCGCGGCGGGCCGAGCGCCTTTCGGTCGAATTGGCCACGATGGAGGCCATCAATCCCGCCGCGGTAAAATACCTTAACCGCTTGTCTGACTGGTTTTTCGTGGCCGCGCGGATCGCGAACAACGACGGTAAAGACGATGTGCTTTGGGTACCTGGGGCCAATCGCTAGCCACAATATCTAATAGGTCCCGGATCAAGTCCGGGACAGCACAGCCCCAGACGTCATCGCATTTATCAAACATCGATAAAGGCCCATAGACTGCAACAGTGAGTATTTTTGGAACAATGAAACGAATGTCCTGCCTTCTTCTTGGCCCAAATACTCAAACCAAATCCCACCAACAAGGCAGAACGACCGAAGTGAGGCGCTTAACGTGACACTGGACGGTCCCGGACGTGATCCGGGACCTCAGGGCCTATTGGCGCAGCAATACAGCTGACAAGGGTGCAACAGCCACATCATCGGCACGCCCGCTACCCACCCATGTTGATACGGCGGTAAGCGTCTCAGGCTTCAACTGACCGATCAGCACGACAAAGCCGTCGCGGCGGGCGCGCAGGATTGCACTGTCCAGATTGCGGCGGATGGTCATGTCTGATGCGTTGCGGTCGTCGATACTGCGGTTGATGGCAACCGATGGCAGACCTTCGCGCTGTGCAACACGTTGGGTGCTGTTTAGGCCAGATGAGACAGTGACCAGCCCGTGTCCTGTACCGTTAAGAATTTCAACCAGCTGACTGACCAGACGGGGTTGCGACTGAAACCCTTGCCCACCCGCTTCGTAAACGGCAATCGCTTCGGGCATGGTGGCGCGATAGGATTCAAAGGCGACCTCGATATCGCCAGGCTGAACCTGGCCCGGCAGGTTTGTCATCATCACGACTTCATGCCCGGCGTCGCGATAGGCCCGTGTGACTTGGGCCAGATCGTCGCGGGTGACATCAACGGCGATGGCCACTGGATTTCGCAGCTGTTCCAGTAACGACATATCGATCGGTGCGGCACCGTCATCGACCAGAACCAGTGACAGCAAAGGCTTGTTTTGCGGATTGCTGAAATCAACTGCGTTATCGGCCAGTGCCCGCCCGCTGTCGGGCATATTGGGGCGCTGTTCGGTGATTGGTTCGGCCTGAGACGGACTGCCAATCGTCGGCAGGCGATTGATCGTGATGCCAGGGTTGCGGTCCCGGTTCTGCTGCGCCTCGCCGATCAGGCGAATGCGCGGGACCGTTGTTTGGGCTTGCGGTTCAGCGGTTGCAATCTGTTCCGTCTGCGGCGCACTCGGCTCTGGCACGGCGGCTTCAGCCACGTCAGGCTCTGGCGTTTCAGCCTGGGCCTGCGATACCTCGGGCGCGTCCGGTTCTGTCTGAGGTTGGCCCTGGGCGATCTCAGGGGCCGCTTCGATAGCAGGGGCATTGGGCTGAGTCGGTTCGCTGGTCCAGGGCAGCGTGGCAGGCCTGCGGTCAACGGTGATATCGGTACCTGTTTCGGGCGCACCGGGCGCCGACGCGACGGGGCGATCCGGATTGCCCGGCTCAGCGGGTGCAGTCGGCAGATTATTCTGCGTTATGATGATGACCGGCTCTTCGATCTGCACCTCGGGTTCCTGGGCGACCGGAGGCGGCGTTGCCGAGGAAATCTCGGGGGTGATCTCAGCTATCGTCTCTTGCCCTGCGGGGGCGTTTGGTTCGGGCTCGGCTGTCTGCTGAACTGGGGCCGGTGCCTCTGGCATGGCCTCTGCCACTGTTTGCTCTTGCGGTGGTTCGGGGACCGTTGGAACAACCGGGGTCGCGACGACCTCAGGCTCGGACGGTTCTACGGGGTTCGGCAGGATTTCAATGATCGGGGCTTCGGCCACCTCGGGCGCGGCCACATCGACCTGGGGCGAGGTGGTGTCGGGCGCCTCGGCGATCACTTCGGTTTCAACCGGGGGCGGCGCTGATCCTTCGGCCACCTGTTCACCAAACTGCCGATCCGTCGGCGGCCCGCTGACCGCCGCCGCAATCACTGCACCGACGCCCACCACAGCCGCGCCGACCAACGCCCCGGAAAGAAAACCACGTGCCACGATATTATATCCTTTTTTTGCCGCTCGTGTCCTTGGCGCACCTTGACGGCGCGCGGGAACCCTGAACATTTATACCTCGACCCAAGCCTATGATGGTAGACTGTTTTTTTGCAAGGGGATCTGGGGCGAAGAAATGCTGCTTTTAATCGATAATTACGATAGTTTCACCTATAATCTGGTCCATTACCTTGGGGAACTGGGCACCGAGGTCGTTGTTCACCGCAATGACGCGCTGAATGTGCAAGAGGCGATAGCCCTGAAACCATCGGCGATTTTGCTGTCACCCGGCCCGGGATATCCGGCTCAGGCGGGCATTTGCATGGCCCTGATCGAAGCTGCGGCCGAGGTGAAAACGCCCCTGATGGGTGTCTGTCTGGGCCATCAGGCGATCGGGCAGGCCTTCGGCGGCAAGGTTGTTCAGCACCCGGAAATTGCACATGGCAAGATGGGCCTGATGCAGCATAAGGGTCAGGGGGTTTTCGCGGGTCTACCCAGCCCCTTTGCTGCGACGCGCTATCATTCGCTGGTGGTGGATCGCGACAGCTTGCCGGATGTTTTGCAGATCACCGCTGAACTTGAGGACGGCACGATCATGGGGCTGCAGCATCGGGACCTGCCGATCCATGGGGTGCAGTTTCATCCTGAATCCATCGCCTCGGAACATGGGCATGCGCTTTTGCAGAATTTCCTGAACACAGTGAAAGTCCCCGCATGAGCGACGCGATGAAGCCCCTGATTGATGCCGCAGCCCAGGGGCCTTTGACACCTGCCCAGGCCCGTGACGCATTTACGCTGCTGTTTGAGGGCGAAGCGACCCCCAGTCAGATGGGCGGTTTTTTGATGGCGCTGCGGACGCGGGGCGAAACAGTGGCTGAATATGCCGCCGCCGCCAAGGTGATGCGCGATAAATGCCATGCGGTGAAGGCCCCCGCCGGCGCAATGGATATCGTCGGCACCGGGGGCGATGGCAAAGGGACGCTGAATATCTCGACCGCGACGGCTTTTGTCGTGGCGGGCGCCGGGGTGCCTGTGGCCAAGCACGGGAACCGCAACTTAAGTTCGAAATCCGGGGCTGCGGATGCCTTGGGCATGATGGGCATCAATGTGATGGTCGGCGCTGATGTCGTCGAACGCGCACTGGATCAGGTGGGCATCGGGTTCATGATGGCCCCCATGCATCACCCTGCGATCAAGCATGTCATGCCCACACGGTCCGAACTGGGTACCCGCACGATTTTCAACATTCTTGGCCCGCTGACCAACCCCGCCGGTGTTAAGCGCCAGCTGACGGGCGCCTTTTCCCGTGATCTGATCCGACCGATGGCGGAAACTCTGGCGGAACTGGGGTCTGAGGTCGCCTGGCTGGTTCACGGATCGGACGGTACCGATGAACTGACGATCACAGGCACCAGTTGGGTGGCTGCCTTGGGTGATGGCAAAGTGACCGATCAGGAAATTCACCCCGAAGACGCCGGTCTGCCCGTCCATCCGTTTGAGACCATTGTCGGCGGCACGCCCGAAGAAAACGGTCGGGCTTTTGCCGCGCTGCTGGATGGGGCGGCCTCGGCCTATCGCGATGCGGTTTTACTGAATGCCGCCGCTGCGCTATTGATTGCGGGCAAGGTGGGTGATCTGAAAGACGGCGCCCGCCTGGCGGCTGAAAGTATTGATAGTGGGGCTGCCCGCACCAAAGTCGCCGATCTGGCGGCGCTAACGACAGAAAGTGCAGATACGTGACCATTCTGGACGACATAAAGGCCTATAAGCTGGATGAAATCGCAGCGCGCAAGGCGGAAACACCTTTAGAAGATCTAGAAGCCAAAGCGGCTCAGGCCCCTGCCCCGCGCGGCTTTGCCGACGCTTTGATTGCCGCATCGAAAACCGGTTACGGACTGATTGCCGAGATCAAGAAGGCATCCCCGTCCAAGGGCCTGATCCGCGCTGATTTCGACCCACCCGTGCTGGCCAAAGCCTATGAAGAGGGCGGCGCGACCTGCCTGTCGGTGCTGACCGACGGCCCCTCGTTTCAAGGTGCGGATGAATACCTGACGCAAGCCCGCGATGCGACCGACCTGCCCGCGCTTCGCAAGGATTTCCTTTATGACCCCTATCAGGTGGTCGAGGCCCGCGCGCTGCATGCCGATTGCATCCTGATCATCATGGCCAGCGTCAGCGACGCGCAGGCGGATGAGCTGGAAACGACCGCGATAGATCTGGGTATGGATGTGCTGGTCGAGGTGCATAACGAAGATGAACTGACCCGCGCTGCTCGTCTGAAATCGCCGCTGTTGGGCATCAACAACCGTGACCTGCATACCTTCAAGACCGACATAGAGGTCACAAAAACCCTGTCCCGCATTGCGCCTGAAGATAAAGTGATCGTCAGCGAAAGCGGTCTGAACAGCCCTGACGATCTGGCCGATATCGCCCGCTATGGCGCGCGCTGTTTTCTGATCGGTGAAAGCCTGATGCGACAGAAAGATGTGGCGCAGGCCACGCGCCGTCTGCTGGCCAATCCGCTGACCTCGGCGGGGGCGGGTCTATGAGCCTGACGCATTTCGACCAGAAGGGCGACGCGCATATGGTCGATGTGTCGGACAAGGCCGTCACCGACCGCATTGCCATCGCCAGCGGTCACGTGAAGATGGCCGAAGAGACGCTGAACATGATCATGTCGGGCGATGCCAAAAAGGGTGACGTCATGGGCGTGGCGCGGCTGGCCGGGATCATGGGCGCCAAGAAAACCGCTGATCTGATCCCGCTGTGCCATCCCCTGCCGATCACAAAGGTCGCGGTCAAGATGTCATATGATCTGTCGCTGCCCGGTGTCCGGATCGAAGCAACGGTCAAGACCACCGGCCAGACGGGGGTCGAGATGGAGGCATTGACGGCCGTGTCGACCGCAGCGCTGACGGTCTATGACATGGTCAAGGCTGTGGACAAGGCCATGGAAATCGGCGGCATCCGCGTGATGCTGAAAGATGGTGGAAAATCAGGCCGGTATCAGGCAAATGATCACCGTTGATCAGGCGCTACAGAAGGTTTTCGCGCTGGCCGACACCCTGCCGGTTGAAATGGCGGACTTAACCCAGGCCGCTGGCCGTGTGCTGGCGCAGGATGTAACAGCGGCACGCAGTCAGCCGCCCTTTGCGTCCTCAGCCATGGACGGCTACGCAGTGCGCAATGCTGATGTGATCCCCGGTGCGGTTCTGACAGTAATCGGTCAGGCGGCGGCGGGTCATGCCTTTGATGGCGCAGTTGGGCCGGGTCAGACGGCACGGATTTTCACCGGCGCACCGCTGCCCACAGGTGCAGATCGGGTGATTATTCAGGAAGATGTCCAGCGCGATGGCGATCAAATCACGCTTGGCGATAACCTCGATGTGCTGCACCACGTCCGCCCCCTGGGCGTTGATTTCAAGGCCGGTGATGTCTTCCCCGCCCCGCGCCGCTTGCGCCCGGCGGACGTTGCGCTGTTGGCCTCAATGAACGTGGCGGCGGTCCCGGTGGCGCGCAAACCGGTTGTTGCCCTGATTGCCACAGGCGACGAACTGGTGATGCCCGGCGAACACCCCCGCGACGACCAGATCATTGCATCGAATAACTTTGGCCTGAAGGCAATGATCGAGGCCCAGGGCGCCGAAGCCCGCCTGTTGCCCATCGCGCGGGATACCGAAGCATCGCTGCAAACCGCATTCGATCTGGCCAAGGGCGCGGATCTGATCGTGACGATTGGCGGGGCGTCCGTGGGGGATCACGATCTGGTCGGCCAAGTCGCGCAGGACCGGGGGCTAGAACGTGCGTTCTACAAGATCGCCATGCGTCCGGGTAAGCCGCTGATGGCCGGAAAAATGGGCGAAATGGCGATGCTGGGGCTGCCGGGCAATCCGGTGTCCGCCATGGTGTGCGGACATATTTTCCTGTTGCCCTTGCTGCGCAAGATGTTGGGATTGGGCGAAAAACCTGCGTCGATGCAACCGATGCGACTGGCCGAACCGCTTAGCCAAAATGGCGCCCGTGAACATTATATGCGCGCGCGTATCACGGATGATGGCGTTGTGGCCTTTGATAGCCAAGACAGCTCTCGCCTGCGGATTTTGTCCCAAGCCGATGCGCTGATCCGTCGAGCCGTGAATGATGGACCGCGCGAGGCAGGCACGCTGGTTGACGTTCTGATGCTATAGGACTTGACACAAAACAAGAACATGAATAGAACATACCCCAAACACGCGCCAGAAACGGGGTTTGCCATGTTGACGAAAAAGCAATTGGAACTGCTTGAATTCATTCACAAACGCGTCCAACGCGATGGTGTGCCCCCTTCTTTCGATGAAATGAAAGAGGCATTGGACCTGCGATCAAAGTCCGGCATCCATCGTCTGATCACCGCTTTGGAAGAACGTGGCTTTATCCGCCGCCTGGCCCACCGCGCCCGCGCGATCGAAATTGTGAAGCTGCCAGACTCGGTAACGGGCGGTGGGTTCAAGCCAGTGGTGATTGACGGCGACAAGCCGGATGTGCCACCCCCCGCCAATGCGATGCCGGTTGATGTCCACGCGGTGGAACTGCCCGTCATGGGCCGCATTGCCGCCGGTGTCCCGATTGAGGCGATCAATCAGGTGTCACACCGCGTTGCCGTGCCGGGCCAGATGCTAAGCGGCAAAGGTGAACACTATGCCCTTGAGGTTAAAGGGGATTCGATGATTGAGGCCGGGATCAATGATGGTGATGTCGTCGTGATCCGCGAAACCTCAACGGCCGATAATGGTGATATCGTCGTGGCGCTGGTCGAAGATCACGAAGCAACGCTCAAACGGTTCTATCGCCGCGGCGGCAATGCAATTGCGCTAGAGGCGGCCAACCCCGCCTACGAAACCCGTGTCTTCCCGGAAGATAAAGTAAAAGTGCAAGGGCGTCTGGTTGGTTTGATCCGGACTTACTGAACATGGGCTAGGTCACACACTCATAAATTTCTAGCGGCGTTTGTGGATTGCTGATTCACTGTCTGAAAAGAGGAGAGCAGCATGGCGCAGCGCGCTACG
>NZ_JACNMP010000061.1 GCF_017592335.1 Pseudaestuariivita rosea
CGAGACGCCGCCGAACGCACGATAGAGGCAACATGGCGCAGGATCGGTAAGCTGCTCGACCGCTTCACCCCGCAGGAATGTGCGAGCTCGACCGCTTCACCCCGCAGGAATGTGCGAATTACCTTGTCAACTCAGGATACGCTTCAACCTGATCTCATCTTGCTCTAGCAGGGGATGGCGACGGACAATCGGCAGATCTGGCAAACCTGGCTTGCGAATGGCGGGCAGGAAACTCTGGTGTCTATGGGCATATCGTTGCGCTTTGGGGAATATGATCCTGAACGACTTCATGCGGCCCTTGGTAACGAAAGGGTTTCGTGGCTGAAATCATTGCCACTGTCGCGTGTAGTCGGCCCATACTTGTTTGTTCACGCCGGCATAGCACCCGGCGTACCCTTGGACGCACAGCACCCTAAGGACATGCTTTGGATAAGGTCACGTTTTCTGGACAGCGACACAGATCACGGAAAGATCGTGGTGCATGGGCACACACCTGAAGAAGAACCCATCGTCAGGTCTAATCGCATTTGCATCGATACTGGGGCGTTCTTTACGGGTGTCTTGACCGCTGCTGTATTGGACGGCACTAATGCTCCGATATTCCTGCGTGCTGTAAACTGACTTCAGAAGCTGTTAAAGTTGCATATCTTAACCGACGAACGCCTTTTCGACGACATATTCGGCAGGGTCCGAATTGGCGCCTTCGCGCAGGCCAAAACTTTCCAGAATTTCCTTAAGGTCGGTATTCAGGCCCATTGATCCGCAGACCATCGCGCGGTCGGTGTCCGGGTTGATGCCGTCGATGCCAAGGTCTTTGAACACTGTGCCGTCTTTCAGCAATGTCGTGATGCGGCCCATCTTTGGGCTCTGCTCGCGGGTCGTGGTGGGATAGTATTTCAGCTTGTCCCCTACCAATTCACCGATCAGTGGATCATCGGGCAGGCTTTCGACCAGTCGGCGACCGTATTCCAGTTCAGCCACATCACGACAGGTATGTGTGATGATGACCTCATCGTATTGCTCGTAGGTTTCGGGATCGCGCAGAAGCGAGGCAAAAGGTGCAAAGCCTGTGCCGGTGGCAAAGAACCAGATGCGTTTGCCAGGCAGCAATGCGTCATGCACCAGTGTGCCCACGGGTTTGGGGCGCAGGATGATCTGATCGCCCGGTTGGATATGCTGCAGTTTACTGGTCAGCGGGCCGTCCTGCACTTTGATCGAATAGAACTCAAGCTCATCATCCCAACTGGGTGAGGCGATCGAGTAGGCGCGCAACAGCGGCTTGCCGTTGTCGCCCACCAGGCCGATCATCACAAACTCGCCCGACCGAAAGCGCAGCGACTGTGGCCGCGTCGTGCGGAACGAAAACAGGCGGTCGGTGAAATGTTCGACTGCGGTGACGGTTTGTGCGTCAGGCAGCATGGGGGTTTTGATCGGCGTTGCGTCGGTCACGGGTTTTAACTCGGTCATGGTCAATATGGGGGTAATCCCCATCCTCTTTACGGATTCTTCGATGTGTGTGAAAGGCGGAAAATCTACGCAGGCAAGGCGCGCAGCCGCGACTGATAGTCATGGGCCTGCCAATTGGCACGGGCCAGCCACTGGTCTTCGGGTTGACGCGCGGCCAGATCGTCTGAGATTTCGACCTCATCAAACCCCGACCGGCGCGCCATGGCGTATTGATCGGCCAGCACATGCCCCACCGCACGCAACCGCCCGGCAAAACCCAGGTGGCGCAGGGCCGCAGCTATGGAAAAGCCACGCCCATCGGCGAAACTGGGGAAATGGACGCGGATCATGTCGATATCATCCAATCGGTCACGCAGGGCATCCAGACTTGAGCTGGGTTGCAAATCGACGGCCAGCGCGGGCGAGGGGTCATTGGCGCACAGATTCTCTATCGCGATGAAATCATGCACCCAATCGTCGGGCTGAAATCCGGTGTCTGTTACGATGACGTTCATCGCAGTGTCCTCTTTGAATAGTCAGTTCTGTTTTCGGTATTGGTTGCGCGAACGCGAATGGGCTGTCGGCTCAAGTGCTCGAAAAGCGGATGTAGATTACTAAGGCTGCAAAAAATATCGCCAAAGCCAGAATGATCCCAAAGCCGCCGAACAAATTCTCCAAAACGGCCGTTAGCAGCATTCCCGGTATTGTAGACCAAACGAAGAATTTGCTCACTTGTTGTGTTTCTCGACTTTGTTTCTGTGAGTCTAATATCAAAGTTGTTTTGATGCATTTCAACCAACCACCGTTTTGCTGCGAACAACCTTGCCGTTCACAAAATGAATGCCGCATTCCTCTTTATCCTGATCGCGCCAGCGCCCGGCGCGGGGGTCTTCGCCTGTACGAACCGGCGAGGTGCAGGGCGCGCAGCCGATCGACGGATAGCCCTTGGCCACCAGCGGATGGCGGGGCAGGCGGTTTTCGTCGATGTAGTCGCGCAGGTCTTCGGGCGTCCAATGGGCCAGCGGGTTGATCTTGATACGGGCTTCGTTCTCGACCTCAAAGAAATCAATCGATGCACGTGCACCCGCCTGATACCGCTTGCGCCCCGTGATCCAGGCATCAAAACCTTCCAGCGCGTTTTGCAGCGGAACGGTTTTGCGCAGATGGCAACAGGCATCAGGATCATGCAGATGCAGCAGGCCTTCGTTATCGTGCAGAAACACCTGGTCCCGCGCGGGTGTGATGATGTGCACGTCGGTCAGGCCAAGCCGTTCGGACAGTTCCTGCTGATACACCAGTGTCTCGGTAAACAGCATTTCGGTGTCGATGAACAGTACAGGCGTCGTGCGATCCATGATCGAGATCAGGTGCAGCAGCACAACGGACTCGGCGCCGAAAGACGATACAAGCGCCGTGCGTCCCACTTGCGGATCGGCCAACGCATGTTCCAGTACGGCGGTTGCACCGTGATGACGATAACGGCGGTTCAGATCGTCCACGCGAACGCTGACCGGTTCTAAGGGGGCTTCAAGCGGCATTTGCTTTCGCCTCGGGGTAAAGGGCGGATTTAAAGGGCTGGGCCCCAAGCCGCCGATAGGTTTGCAGAAAAGTTTCATCCCGGGTTGTGCGCAGATCGAGGTAGGCATGGACCAGACGTTCGATCGCGGGCACGATGTCTTCGGCGCTAAATCCGGGTCCCGCACGTTCACCTATCGCCGCGGTTTCCGTGCCGTCGCCGCCCAGAGTGATCTGATAATTCTCAACTCCTGCACGGTCCAGACCAAGGATGCCGATATGGCCCACATGGTGGTGTCCACAGGCATTGATGCAACCCGAGATTTTGATCTTCAACGGCCCAATGTCGTGTTCCAACTTCAGCTCATCGAAACGCTCTGCGATTTCCTGCGCAATCGGGATCGACCGCGCCGTTGCCAGCGCGCAGTAATCCATACCGGGGCAGGCGATGATATCGCTGATCAGCCCGATGTTGGCCGTCGCCAGACCTGCATCCCGCAAGACGGCGTAAAGCTCGGGCAGATCGGATCTATGCACATGTGGCAGGATCACGTTCTGTTCATGGCTGATGCGTATTTCGTCATGTCCGAACCATTCTGCCAGATCGGCCATGACACGCATCTGATGGGCCGTGGCATCGCCGGGCGTCGCGCCATGGGCTTTTAGCGATATCGACACAATCGCGTATCCATCGGCCTTATGCGGCGTCAGGTTGGTGTCGGCCCAAGCGCGGAAGGCGGGATTGGCGGTGCGCGCTGCCTCATAGCCCTCAGTATCGGCCTGTTTGAAGGCGGGCGGCTGAAAGTGCTTTTCGATCTGGGTCAGCGCCTGCATGTCAAAGCCCATAAAATCGGCGCGGGTGTGTTCGAATTCGGCCTCAACCAGATCGCGGATGGTCTCAAGCCCGTTTTCATGAACCGTGATCTTGATGCGCGCCTTATACTTGTTATCGCGGCGGCCCAGGCGGTTATAGACCCGCAGGATCGCCTCGACATAAGGCAGCAGATCGGCTTTGGGCAGGAAATCCCGAATGACCTTGCCGACCATCGGCGTGCGTCCAAGGCCGCCGCCCACGATGACCTCAAAGCCCGGTTGACCATCCTGTTCGACCATCCGCAGACCAATGTCATGGGCTTTCGTCACAGCGCGATCATTCGAGCTGCCGGTGATGGCGATCTTGAATTTGCGGGGCAGGAACTGGAATTCGGGATGATCGGTCGACCATTGCCGCAGCAGTTCGGCGATGGGGCGGGGGTCTTCGATTTCATCCTGCGCAGCACCCGCGAAATGGTCCGAGGTCACATTTCGCACCGTATTTCCGCTTGTCTGGATCGCATGCATGCCCACATCGGCCAGCGCATCCAGCATATCGGGCACGTCGCGCAGTTTGGGCCAATTGTACTGGACGTTTTGCCGCGTGGTGAAATGGCCATAGCCCTTGTCCCACCGTTCAGCAATCATCGCCAGCTGCCGCATCTGGCGGCTGTTCAACGTGCCATAGGGGATCGCCACGCGCAGCATATAGGCGTGCAGTTGCAGATAAAGCCCGTTCATCAGGCGCAGTGGCTTGAACTCATCCTCGGTCAGCGATCCGTCGATACGGCGTTCGACCTGGGCGCGGAACTGCGCCGTGCGTTCGCGAAGAAAAGCGTCGTCGAAGTCGTTGTATTTATACATTTTCTGCCTGCTTCTCTTGTTTGCCGTGGGCATAGTTGGACGGGCCGCGCGTGCGGAAGGTCTCGCGGAAATGCGTGGGTTCTGGGCCGTCATCGCCCAGGGCCGCATCCGCCAGATAGGCGCCGACAACCACATCGGGCTGCTGTTCGGCATGCAGAAGGCGGATCTGGGCGTGGGCCTCATCCTCGATGAACTCAGCCTGTTTCATGTCACGCACCCACCGGTCATCGGCGGCCAGATAAATCACATCCCCTTCCAGCAGGTCATTGGCGGTGACGACTTTCGGTGTGAACTTGCGGCTCATAACGCGACCTCTTGGGGTTGAATGGGTGCGGCGACAGATTGGGCGGCGCGGGGGGCAAGGCCGTAAAAGACCAGGGCGGGACCTTTCATGTCGGCCTTGGTGATGGCATCGGCGAAATCGGAAAGTTGAGCCGTTACAACACGTTGTTCGGGACGAGACGCGTTTTCGATCACCGTCACAGGCGTGGCCGGGTCGGCACCATGCATCAGCAGCCGCCCCTGAATAAAGCGGGATGATTTTTTGCCCATATAGATCGCGGCGACTTCACCTGTACGGGCCAGGGCGCGCCAGTCGTGTTCGGCAAAGCCTTTCATGTCATGGCCAGTCAGAAACCGGACCGAGGCATTGCGGTCGCGTTTCGTCAGGCTTTGCCCGATGCCCGCGACAGCGGCTGAGGCCGCAGTGATGCCGGGCACGATACGCCAGCTGATGTCGGCGGCCCGGCAGGCGTCGATTTCCTCGTCCAGACGCCCGAATACGGTCGGGTCACCGGATTTCAACCGCACCACATGGGCGCCGTTTTGAGCATGTTGAACAAGCAAGTCGTTGATTTCATTCTGGGAAACCGACCGCCCAAAGCCTTCTTTCCCGACGTCGATCATTGTGGCCTCACGCCGGGCCAGTTCCAGAATTTCTGCCGAAACAAGGCGGTCATAGATCACGACATCAGCTTCATCCAGCGCTTTGCGGGCCTTTAGCGTCAGCAGATCAGGGTCGCCGGGACCGGCACCGACCAGATCAACATGGCCTTCTTTTTCCCCTGCATTCAGGTGCTGATCCAGCAAAGCCTCCAGGGCGGGTCGAACGGATTTTATCCCTTTTTCTTCAATTGCTTGGGGGCCGGTTTTGAAATAGAACTCGGACCAGAAATCACGACGTTTACGACCCATGGGCAGGGCCTCAACCGCTGAACGGAATAGCTTGCCGATGCGGGCCAGGGTGCCAAGCGTCGCAGGCAAGCGTTCTTCCAGATCGCGTTTGATGGCGCGGGCCAGCACGGGGGCCGCGCCTTCGGTTCCAATGGCGACGGTGACGGGGTCGCGGTCGACGATGGCGGGAGTGATAAACTGGCTATCTATCAGATTATCAACGATATTTACGATGGCACCATCGGCGCGGGCCAGGGCGGCGGTGCGGGCATCTTCGGCGTCGTCTTCGTTGGCTCCATAGAACAAAACAGCACAGAGCGCATCGCCGGGAACCATGGCGCGGGGAACCAGACGCAGCTTTCCCTCAGTGGCCCAGCTTGCGATCTCTGGCGCAAATTCTTCTGCAAAAACAGTAAGATGGGCCTCTGTCTTCAGCAGAAGACGCAGCTTGGCCAGGGCGGCATCGCCGCCGCCTGAGACGACAACGCGGCGGCCGGCCAGGGCCATAAAGATCGGAAAGTGTTGCATTGGATTACTCTTGTCACTGTTCTTACGTCTAATATAGGATATTTTCCCAATTTAATGCTATATTCGCTTGTAAATAAGGATGATTATTCTTATGAATTTCCTTATAGGTACGATTTTTCCTGAATAGCGAGAAAAACAGAATGGATATCCGGATAGACGACACAGATCGGAAAATCATGGCGGCGCTGCAGCGCGATGCGGGGCGGTCCCTGGACGAAATCGCGCGCGAAGTGGGGTCATCGAAGACGCCCGTATGGAATCGCATCCGCAAACTGCGCGACGCGGGTGTGATCGGGCCGCAAACAGTGGTGCTGGACGCGGAAGCCCTTGGTTTTGAAGCCTGTTTTTTCGTTCTGATCCGCACGTCCGAGCACGAGGCCGAGTGGCAAAAGAAGTTTCTGCACGCCCTGCAAACCCGCCCCGAGGTGCAGGAAGCGCACCGTCTGGCGGGCGACATCGACTATATCTTAAAAGTCCGTGTCAAGAACGCACGGGCCTATGATGCTTTCTATCAGGCGCTGATTTCCGAGGTGCGGGTGTACAACGTAACAGCCCTGCTTTCGATGGAGGAGATCAAGTCGACCACCGCCTTGCCGCTATAAATAAGTATATGATCTATATAGATAAATCAGCGTCTTCGAGGGTGCGGTGGGGAAATGTGCATTTTGCACATTTATGCTGATTTCGTCCAGAATAAATGTGTAAATTGCACATTTTTATTCACTTGCAGGACCGTACCGGATTGTGGCAACGCAACAAAGCTACCTGCCTGTTTGGTAGACGGACACAAAAATCCAGCTTTGCCCATCCAAAATTCGCAACTTTGCAACTAGACTTCGCAAATTCGCAACCCGGTTAAGATTTGGGTAAGAAAGGTTGGATGTTGGCTGTGAGCCCAAATTGACTTTGGTGAAGGTTGAGGTGCCCCTAGCTTTGTAGACGTTTTGCTTGGTAATTTTGGAAGTGCTGGAGTGATAAGGGCATCTTCGCACAGATGATGATGGGATTGGCGGCCGATCATGGCGAGGAGAAAACCGTGATGATTGACGCCACTTACCTCA
>NZ_JACNMP010000062.1 GCF_017592335.1 Pseudaestuariivita rosea
TCGGGAAAACGATCCCCCGGATCGTTTTCTGATCCTCCTCAGTCCCGAAGTCCCACGGCAAACCTCGCGTCGATGATAAGCGTGCGTTGAGTGGGATTATCTTCATCAATCGCAATGGCTTACGCTGGCGCGATGCGCCCAAGGAATACGGTCCGCACAAGACGCTCTATAACCGCTGGAAGCGCTGGAGTGATAAGGGCATCTTCGCACAGATGATGATGGGATTGGCGGCCGATCATGGCGAGGAGAAAACCGTGATGATTGACGCCACTTACCTCAAAGCGCACCGTACGGCCAGTTTGGTCGTCAAAAAGGGGGGCGTGGCCGTCTGATTGGCCGCACCAAGGGTGGTATGAACACGAAGCTGCACGCCATCTGCGACAGATGAGCCATGTCGTGCCATTGGTCCGAGAGACAATGGCGAATGCCGACCATTGAACCTGTTTGTGACCGCAGGACAGGTCAGCGACTACATCGGCGCACGGGCATTGCTCAGCAGCCTGCCGCAGGTCGATTGGCTACTGGGTGATCGTGGTTACGACGCCGACTGGTTCAGAGAAGCATTGAAAGACAAAGGAATACGCGCATGTATCCCCGGCCGAAAGCAGCGGAAGAAAA
>NZ_JACNMP010000005.1 GCF_017592335.1 Pseudaestuariivita rosea
TCGCCTCCGATTACGTGGCCCATGCGGCGCAAACGGTTCGAACGGCTTACGCGGCCCCACTGGGGCCACGGTCCATTCTCACTCCATCCTCGCCGCCACCGCCCAGAACCTCCGCAAACTCGCAAAGCTCATCCCGGCTTCACAAAAGATATCCGCCATATGACCAAGATCTCGGCTGGGCAGATACCAAGGACAAACCCAAGCATTCAAACCGTAGAGTTTTTCAACGGAATAAGCCCAGACCGGATGTTCGCAGTATCATATCATGTCGATCCACGGACATACCCAGACACAGACCTCGGAGGTCTACACAAAAGGAGTCGAACGCTGGAAAATGGTCGCCGATGCGATGCGGAAATTAGAGTCGATAGAGTGGTAAGTGTCCCACGGTCAATTATTACATGGGACAGGTTTAATAATAACCTATTGAATTACAAAAATAATATTTTTTAAAATGGAGCGGGCGATGAGATTCGAACTCACCACCCTTACCTGTCTCTGAAAACTATTGGCTGACTTGCAAGGTTCCCGATGCAGCTTGTTGGCAGGCAGTTTGAGCTAGAAATTCAGTATGTGCCCTTTCGCCCTGACCATTTGCGTTCAAGCGGACATAGTAAGGCTTGAAGCCAACATATGCGCCAAAGCTATTTTTACCGTTCACTTCGCCACAAACAACAGTGCCGCCTGTAGCCATACGATAAACTCTTTCATTTCTGAATTGAGCGGCGGCAGGGTCTTTGAAGTTGAGGCCTACTGTCAATGTATTTCGCGCCGTTGCCAAAGTAGTTTCGTTTGCGACGATCGGAGTAACCTGCACAGGTGTTGGTGGTGGACCGCAGCTTGCAACAGTTCCAATTATTAGCAGAGCAAAAATTCGTTTCATTGTATAAACCCAAGTTACTGTTCAAAGATTGGTTACGTATCAATCCTGACGAAAGTTTGGCCAATAAAAGGTATCGGTCCTTTTGCTTGCTAGACCTTAAGTGACTTCGATGGCCATTGAACTGTCGGACCAGCCGTTATGGGGAGGGATTCGCGCCTATATTGTTTGTGATAAAAATACCGCAAAATTTCTACCCCATTGTACACCCCAGCACTCAGAAAAGCAAAAAGACCGCTGGAGCAGTCTCATGCTAACCAATTAGTTTTTCTGTATTTTTTGGAGCGGGCGATGAGATTAGAAAATCCTGATTTATTTAATAATATCAATAGCTTTATGTCCCACAAGCGCACTATAATCGCTCTAATGAAATCAATAGGTTACAATGGAGCTGTCCCACGATAATCAGCTACATTTAGACACTTGAACCATCCGACAACCAAGCTCTAGGCCGATCCATGCCACATATTTTTCAATCATTATGCCTTTATAACTGATACACTTTTTGCAGGTATAATTCAGGCGGAAATTCAGCTCATAGCTGACAAGCTCTTGGCAAGACTGATCTTATCAGAATAGATTAACTGAGTTGGTTATTTGCAGAGGACTTATTTGATGAACACGCGTGAGGCTCTGACATAACCTTATCAGTTTAAGTTCCAAAAAAATTCTGAGAGATTTAACCAGTCCATGATCGACTACGATGGCATAAACTTCAACCAGTGGGATATGGCAACCGAGCCACAGACGGCACCCGACAGCCCCGGCCTAATCATCGAAACAATCGATGGCGTTGAACCGCTGGATGATCAGTTTGGGGTTGATCCCAAAAAGACCGTACCTGACGCGCTCTATGATTCCCTCTTCGGCCAGCCCACCCCAACCGCAGCCGAATTTCAGGCGGTCAGTGGCGGCCGACTGCTGCACACCTACGCCATTCTCGATGCCGCCAAAGTACCCAATCTGCCCGAATTGCTGGCCAGCTCTGACCTTGAGCATAGCTGCCTCTTCAAAGGCCAGGCCCAGGACGACCTCGGACATGCCGCTCCTTGGTTGGTCAGAATGCTGGAGGACAGAAGACTCACACGAAATTTATTCACCCATGACGAAAAAACAAACGATGCTATGGGGTATCAATGGGCGCGGGAACCTGGTGTTTTTGTCCGTACAACTGCGGATTTTGAAGCTGTCTGGAAACATTTTCGTAGATTTACAAAAGTGCAGGCTGAAAACGGAAAGTGGCATTTCTTCCGGTTTTATGATCCCGCAGTGGCATCTCCATTTTTTGAACACAACCGCCTGGATACTTCGCTTTGCGATACGTTTTTCAAATCAAACGATATCACTATTCAAAGCTTGATCTCTGTGCGCGGGCTAACTGGTAAAGCGGATATTTTCAAACCAACGGCTTCAGAAACATCCATAAAACGCCCACCTCATCTAACCCTAACGGATCAACAACTGATCCCATTCCGCATGACGCAAGCCGACAAAGACATAACCTCGATGGCTCAGAATTTGCGCCAGGACTTCCCGAACGAACTGCACACCCAATCCGATACACAGCTACACCAAGCAATTAAGACATCAATCAACCGCATGACGGCTTACGGCTTTCGTCAGAAAGAAAACCTTTATATTCTGGCTGCATGGGATCTGTTTCTTGGCAAAAACTTCGAAAGCCGTGAAGAAACTGGAACCCTTAAATCAATCTTGGAAAACGACACGCCGGAAACGGTGAAGATGCAGAAACTCAAATCCCTTCTAGGTCAATCCCATTTGGAAAGAAGCTCATAATGCAGCCCGGAGACATCCTGACACGAACCGAGCACACAGCTATGCGCAACGCAGGCGAATTCGGTTGTCCAACACAGAAATGCGGCCGAGCGCTTGGCGTTCAGTTTTTCTATGACGATCCACTTCAAACACCGATTGTCGGTTTGGAAATCGATCTTCAGGACGCACAGGGAAATGTCCTGATCCCGAGTATTCCGACTGAAACCCCTATGGCGCGGGGTATGGAGGATGGCACACAACATGTTGCTGAGGTGCGACAGGACCTTGGCGGTGTAATTCACGGGGAGGTTCCTCTTTCAGCCGGAGCATCCGTTGCAACCACAAATCCGTCTCAAGACATCGAGAGTGCTGCTGATGAGGCATGGGAGATCGAAAAGCAGATTGTCGGCAATCTGTGGGACTTCGAGCAACAGATGAAAGCCGCTTTCGCTGAATACGTGCAGGAATGGGAAGAGGAAGGCTGGCTGGGTGCCGGCGGTGATTTTGTAAGCGGAATCGGCTCGGGCATCGCTGCATGGTGGAACGGCGAGAAAGAATTCTGGGGATCGATCTGGGGTGCCCTGCGCAGTACAACAGCCGTTCCCGTGACACGACCGGTTGTCCCGGTCAGAACTGTTTCGTCAGCTCGCTTACCTGGACAGATGGGTGACATCCCGCGCGGTTATGAAACCAATATGTTGGATCATATGGCGCATATGGACCATTTCCATCGGACGGGTGAGAATGCCGTGCCGGGGATCCATGGCGACTATCCAGGTCAACAACCGCCGCCACCCGAGACATCAGACGGTCGTAGCTGGGGCGATATCCTTGATGCCGGCGTCGAGATGGCCAAACCGTTGGTCGAACTGATGCGGGCCATGCTGACCGGCGATATCGATGAGATTATGGCGCGCATGCGCGATTTGCGGCCGCTTGAAAAAGTCGGTGGTGTTATTGGCGAATTTGCAGCTGCTCTGCGTGAGGCACTGGACAGAGGCGTCATCTGGCTCGGCAATATGATTGAAATGTTCCGCCGAACGCCGGTGTTAAACTTGATCTGCAACACGATGATGCGGGTCATCACCATGATGACACCCAATTTCTGGGCCAAAGCTATGGGGCAACTCGTGGGCTTTATCATCCCGGAAGTGATCATCACAATTGTCTCAAAGATCATTGCAGCGCTTGCCAGTGTAACAATCGTTGGTGCCGCAGCGGGGGCCGCCCTTATCGCAGCGCGTTTTGCCCGGATCGCAGACATGGCCCGAAGTGGCATCAAAGCTGTACCACACGTCGCTAAGGTTGGCACATTTGTTGATGAACTTGGTAAAATTATCAAAGACCTACCCAGACTGGCCGGTGCGCTTGGACGCAGCATCAAGGAACGTGCCGACGACATCTGGACAAACAGGCAACAGTTTTTTCGTACAAGTCGGTATTGGAACACCAAGTTGGATGACCTTGCACGACAAGGACATGGTCCACAGAAACATGAGGGCGATGTCACGGGCACACAATTATTCGACCGAGTTTATCGAGGTGTTGACCCTGAAACCGGCGCGATACGTCGAAATGCAAAAGGAAACATTATTGGTGTAGGCAAGCATTCAACCAAGTTTAATACACCTGCTGACTACGTTAGAGCATATGAAAAAGCGCTAAAACACCCTGATTATGATGCATTTGTTAAGTCTGCAGATGCTAGAGTTGAGATTACGGTTAAAATGTCAGATGTTTTTGGCTCGAGATTTCACTCAAGAATTTCAGGCTACTCGATTGTTTCAGGCAAAGTAGGGCAAAACCCAACTATAGCTAAAACAGCT
Organism: Pseudaestuariivita rosea; assembly: GCF_017592335.1. Lineage (GTDB taxonomy): Bacteria > Pseudomonadota > Alphaproteobacteria > Rhodobacterales > Rhodobacteraceae > Parasulfitobacter > Parasulfitobacter rosea. The sequence continues at coordinate 4,483 of NZ_JACNMP010000005.1, forward strand.
TTTGGACCAGATACAAATATCATTGTACGATTTCGGCGCGAAAACGGTATCATAAAGTTAACAACTCTATATCCAAATCCATAGATCTTGGAGCAAAAGATGAGCTTGAATGTATCAGCACGTATGAAAACTTTACTTGGATCATACCGCCCCGAAGTTTGGGAGGTTGATGACATACCCGAAATAATTGCATCCTTTGGTGTCGAGGGTGTTTCGAAATTGCATGAAGAAGCTGAAGAGCTTCTTCGTAAAAAAAGAATTAATACAGAATTTATAGAAGCAATGACGGCTTGGGAGCTACCAAACGACAAAAAAGCGCGTGATTTTTTCATACAGTTTAGCCAGTTATTAAGCGGAAACGCAGACATAGTGCCTGATATTGCTGATTTTACTGACTGATTTCAAATGCTTTGCATGATTACAATCTTATCGCGAACATTTTGTATCAGCGAGGTTGATGCAGCCACTGAACTCAAAGGCCGCGCTAAGGTAATCGACGGCGACACTCTTCAGGCAGTCCGTACTTGCTAACTACGTATCCAAATCCGTGAAGAGAATTAACATGGCGAACAGTAATCAAATATCAAATAATCTGAAAAACCTACTCAGCTATTTCGACTCTAACGCTTACTATCCAGATGAGGTGAAAGAATACATTATCGAGTGCTCAGATGATAAACGGCAAGAATTAGAGCTAGAGCTGAAGAGAATGATTTCTGGCTCGGGTGATGTCGCCAACATTTTAGAAACCAATACTGGTTTTGGTATAAAAGATCAGAAAACTGCAAAGAAATTTTTTGATGATTTAAGAATACACCTTTTTGATAACGGCCCCGTTCCTGAGATTTGAGATGGCTTGCTATGATATCAGTACATCTTCGCACACTATTGAGCAGCTATCACCCAAACTCCTTTGCCCCGAACGGCATTGGTGCTGACGTCGAGCCATATCTAGCCGCTTTGAGCCAAGACGATATAGATGCGCTTTATGAGGAAATGAATAAGCTCTTGAAGGATAAGAAGGTGGACAAAGAATTCATGGAGCGCGCTTTAGGTGAAAATCTTTTGGATGAGCAGTCTGCCATCAAATGCTTTAGTGAATTAAGAGATTTCTTTTGCGGTAAACGCTCTGAGCCTGACATTGCCGTGTACTTTGAATGACCAGAAAGTGCTGACTGTCTGTCAGAATGTAAACACTTCTTGGATCATGCTATGTCGATGGAAACAAACTCGCGGCATCAGTAATTGCAAACAGTAATACCGTAGATTGCCCAAGATATTTGGGTGGTGGTATCGGCAGTTTGAAACGCCAGATTTAAGGCGGTTTATTCGACAGGCGCCATATTGTTAAATGTTCGGAAGACTGGCATTCACCGGCGACGCGAACGGAGTATCATTTTGCAACAAAAGCGGACTTTGGCTTCTAGTAGGAAAGCCAAGTTTAGACTTTAATCAAGCAATAAGGTTTTGGACGTCGTGACCACTTATGACGATAAGCGAAAAAAGCGAAATTGACGACTGGACTGCTGAGCAAGAAAAAAAGAAGGGGAGCAAAAATGACAGGTCAGCAACGAGCCGAGGCTCTGCGCCGAGAAATCTGGCAAATTGCCAACAGGGTGCGAGGAGCGGTTGACGGCTGGGACTTCAAACAGTTTGTCCTGGGCGCACTGTTCTATCGCTTCATCAGCGAGAACTTCATCAGCTACATCGAAGGTGGTGACGACAGCATCAACTATACCGGTATGGCCGACACAGACATCCCCGATGAAGCCAAAATCGATGCGATCAAGACCAAAGGATACTTCATCTATCCAAGTCAGCTTTTTGAAAACGTGGTCAAAACAGCAAACCAAAACGACAGCCTGAACACAGACCTGGCCGAAATCTTTACAGCGATTGAGGCCTCGGCCAATGGCTACCCATCCGAGCAGGACATCAATGGTCTCTTTGCCGACTTCGACACCACCAGCAATCGCCTTGGCAGCACGGTCAAGCAAAAGAACGAAAGGCTTGCAGAAGTCTTAAAAGGGGTGGCTGGCTTGCCGCTGACATTCGAGGAAAACAAAAACGACCTCTTCGGCGACGCTTACGAGTTCTTGATTTCAAACTACGCCGCCAACGCTGGTAAGTCGGGTGGTGAGTTCTTCACGCCGACGCATGTGTCCAAGCTGATCGCGAAACTGGCCATGCACAAGCAGACCAACGTCAACAAGATCTATGATCCAGCGGCGGGTTCCGGATCGCTGCTTTTGCAGGCCAAGGAGGAGTTCGACAACCACATCATCGAAGACGGCTTCTTTGGGCAGGAGATCAACTACACCACCTACAATCTCGCCCGCATGAACATGTTCCTGCACAATATCAACTACGACAAGTTCAACATCCAGTACGGCAACACGCTGGAAGATCCGCATTTTCAGGATGACAAGCCCTTTGACGCCATCGTATCGAACCCACCGTATTCAGTGAAATGGAAAGGCGCGGATGATCCAACCCTGATCAATGATGAGCGCTTTGCGCCCGCCGGTGTTCTTGCCCCAAAGTCGAAGGCGGATTTCGCCTTTGTCCTTCATGCGCTGCACTACCTGTCGGCCAAGGGCCGCGCTGCGATCGTTTGCTTCCCTGGTATATTCTACCGTGGCGGGGCAGAGCAGAAGATCCGCAAGTATCTGGTCGACAACAACTTTGTTGAAACGGTGATCGCGCTCGCGCCGAACTTGTTTTTTGGCACGACCATCGCGGTGAACATTCTTGTGCTGGCAAAGAACAAGACTGACACGGCCGTTCAGTTCATCGATGCCACGGGCGAAGAGTTCTTCCGCAAAGGCACGAACAACAACTTCATGGAAGACCGGCACATTGCCGAGATCATGAAGATGTTCGACAACAAAGAGAACGTGCCTCATGTAGCTGAAACCGTCCCCTACGATACGATTGTCGAGAAAGACTATAACCTGTCGGTCAGTGCCTATGTTGAACCCAAGGACACCCGCGAAGTTGTCAATATCAAGGAGTTGAACGCGAAGCTGGTGTCCACTGTCGCCAAGATTGACCAGCTACGCGCAGACATCGACGCCATCGTTGCGGAGATCGAGGCATGAGCGATCTAAGCTTTCTGGAAAAGCTTCTGGATGGGGCTGCGGTCGAGTGGAAATCTGTTTCTGATATCTTCCATGTCAAAAACGGGTATACGCCGAGCAAGAGTAACAAGGCGTTCTGGGAGCATGGCACGGTTCCTTGGTTCAGGATGGATGACATCCGTGAAAATGGCCGAGTGTTGAGCCAATCGCTCCAGAATATCACTGAAGATGCAGTGAAGGGGGGGAAGCTGTTCCCCGCGAATTCGATGATATTTGCCACCTCGGCAACCATCGGAGAGCACGCACTGGTCACTGTTCCATACTTGGCAAATCAGAGGTTTACCAACCTCGCTTTGAAAGATGAGTATACAGAAAGTTTTGACCGTAAATTCTTGTTCTACTATGGTTTTTTGCTGGCAGATTGGTCCAAGAACAATACGACGAAATCCAGCTTCGCATCTGTAGATATGGACGGTTTTCGCAAGTTTCCTGTGCCCATCCCATGCCCTGAGGACCCAGAAAAATCGCTCGCGATCCAAGCGGAGATTGTTCGGATTTTGGACAGCTTCACCGAGCTGACAGCCGAGCTTAAGGCCCGTAAGCAGCAATACAACCACTATCGAGAGCAATTGCTAGACTATGAGGGCCAAGACGTTGAGCATTTGCCGATGGGTGACGAGCGGGTGGGATCCTTTACGCGCGGCGGCGGCCTTCAAAAGAAAGACTTCGCAGAGTCTGGAGTGGGCTGCATTCACTACGGTCAGGTTTACACCCACTACGGGACCTATGCCCACACAACAAAAAGCTTTGTTTCAGAAGAGTTTGCGAAGAAAGCTCGCATGGCAAAGCCGGGCGACTTGGTGATTGCGACAACGAGCGAGAACGATGAAGACGTCTGCAAGGCCGTCGCTTGGCTCGGCGATGAAGATATCGCGGTTAGCAGCGACGCGTGCTTTTACTCGCACAAGTTAAACCCTAAGTTTGTCGCCTACTTCTTCCAAACGGAGCAGTTTCAAAAACAAAAACGGGTTCACATTACTGGCGCAAAGGTCAGACGTGTGAATGCCGACAACCTAGCCAAGATCTTGATCCCTGTCCCTTCTGCCGAAGAGCAAGACCGTGTTGTCGAAATCCTCGACACGTTCGACACGCTGACCACATCGCTAAGCGAGGGCTTGCCGCGTGAAATCAAGTTGCGTCAGCAGCAGTATGAATACTACCGCGACCTTCTCTTGAGCTTTCCCAAACCCGAGGAGGCCGCGTTGTGAGCCAGACCCTCGAGCAGATCGCGGAGCATCTGCGAGATGCCAACAAAAAGGTGCAGTTGATCTACGCTTTCAATGGCACCGGCAAAACCCGTCTTTCCCGCGCCATGAAAGACCTGATTGCCCCCAAGCCTGAAGAAGGTGAGGATGGCGAACCGTCTCGCGAAAAGGTGCTGTATTACAACGCGTTCACGGAAGACTTGTTCTACTGGGACAATGACCTTTTGGGCGATGGTGAGCCCAAACTGATGATCCAGCCGAACACTTTCACTGACTGGATTCTTGGGGAGCAAGGCAAGGGCAATGAGGTAATTGCGAACTTCCAGCACTATACGAACAAGAACCTGACACCCGTCTTTTTGGAGGAAGACGGGTCATCGGCGGGTGGAAAAACCTATCCGTCGGTGTCTTTCTCCATAGCGACCGGAGATGACGAAGCTTCGAGTGGGATCAAGATTTCAAAAGGTGAGGAAAGCAACTTTATCTGGAGCATCTTCTATACCCTGATCGACGAGGTGGTTTCGGTTCTAGCTGTTCCTGAGCCTGCCGACCGGAGCACCAATCAGTTCGATAATTTGGAGTACGTGTTCATCGACGATCCAGTGAGCTCGCTGGATGACAATCATCTGATTGAGCTGGCTCAGAACTTGGCGACATTGATCAAGATGGCTCCGCAAGATGGGCCAAAGTTCATCATCACCACTCACAACCCGCTGTTTTTTAATGTTCTTTTCAACGCTCTTAAGAAGGGGCTGAAGTATCGGCTTTCCCACAACGACGACGGAACCTTCTCGCTTGAACCGCTACGAACCGATAGCCCTTTTTCCTACCATCTTCATCTGATTGAGCGGTTGAAGTCGGCCTCAGATGCCGACGCCTTTGAAAAATATCATTACAATTTCTTGCGAAATATCTTGGAGAAAACTTCGACCTTTCTGGGGTATGACGACTGGTCAGAGTTGCTGCCAAAGACGGCAGACGGAACCAACGATGCATACTTGAAGCGCATCGTCGATATTTCGAGCCACTCAAAACACTCTGGTTATGAACTGGCGGAACTCTCACAAGACGACAAGCGTGTCTTAGGCTTTCTTCTGGGTGCTACGGCCAACAAGAAATATGAGTTTCCTGACAGGTATCAGGTGCCTTTGAGGGACGACGCGCAAGATGATTGAGCAGACGAAAACTATAGCCGAAACGAAGAATTTCATCGTCCTCGACAAGTATACCAAGGAGTGGGACGCCGCTGATCGGTACCAGAGCGAAGACGATCTGGAGCGCGAGTTAGTGCAGGATTTGGTCAATCAGGGCTATGAGTTCCTGCCCGCCCTGACGAATCCAGACGCGATGCTTGCCAACGTCCGAGTGCAGCTGGAACAGCTGAACAACGTCACGTTTTCAGATGATGAGTGGAAGCGTTTTGTGGAGACCTACCTCGACAAGCCTAGCGACGGCATCGTCGACAAAACCCGCAAGATTCACGATGACCACATCCATGATTTCGTTTTTGACGACGGGCGCATCCAGAACATCTACCTCTTCGACAAGAAGAACATGGCCCGCAACAATCTGCAGGTGATCAAGCAGTTCGAGCAAGTCGGTACGCACGCCAATCGCTATGACGTGACGATCCTGGTCAACGGTTTGCCATTAGTGCAGATCGAGCTGAAGAAGCGCGGCGTTGCGATCCGCGAGGCGTTCAACCAAATCCACCGCTATAGCAAAGAAAGCTTCAACAGCGAGCATTCCCTGTTCAAGTTCCTGCAGCTCTTCGTGATTTCGAATGGCACGGATACCCGGTATTTCGCCAACACGACCAAGCGTAACAAGAACAGCTTCGACTTTACCATGAACTGGGCAAAGTCCGATAACAGCTTGATCAAAGACTTGAAGGATTTTACAGCGACCTTCCTCCAGAAGCGTACGCTGCTGAACGTTTTGTTGCAGTATTCGGTTTTTGATGCGAATGACACCTTGCTGGTCATGCGCCCTTACCAGATTGCCGCGACAGAACGCATACTGTGGAAGATCAAAAGCTCATATGAAGCCAGGAAGTGGCGAAAGCCGGAGGGAGGAGGCTTCATCTGGCACACGACCGGCTCTGGCAAGACTCTAACAAGCTTCAAGGCCGCGCGGTTGGCGACCGAGCTGGATTTCATCGAAAAAGTGTTCTTCGTCGTGGACCGCAAGGACCTCGACTACCAGACCATGAAAGAATACCTGAGGTTTTCACCTGACAGCGTCAACGGCTCTGACAGCACGGCCGGGTTGAAGCGCAACTTGAGCAAGGACGATAACAAGATTATCGTCACAACGATCCAGAAGCTGAACAACTTAATGAAATCGGAGGCTGACCTGCCGGTCTATGGTGAGCAAGTGGTCTTCATTTTCGACGAATGTCACCGCAGTCAGTTCGGCGAGGCGCAGAAAAACCTGAAGAAGAAGTTCAAGCGGTTCTATCAGTTTGGCTTCACCGGAACGCCGATCTTTCCCGAAAATGCCCTGGGGGCCGAAACGACCTCAAGCGTGTTTGGGCCTGAGTTGCATTCCTACGTGATCACTGACGCTATTCGCGATGAAAAGGTACTGAAGTTCAAGGTCGACTACAACGATGTGCGCCCAAAGTTCAAAGCCATCGAAACAGAGCAAGACGAGAAAAAGCTCGGCGCCGATGAAAACAAGCAAGCGCTGCTTCATCCAGAACGTATTCGAGAAGTCTCTCAGTACATCCTGAACAACTTCCGTCAAAAAACACATCGGATGCAGGCAGGAGGTAATGGGTTCAATGCCATGTTCGCCGTCAGCAGTGTAGAGGCGGCAAAGCTCTATTATGAAACCTTGAACGCCCTGCAATCCGATAGCGAAAAACCGTTAAAGATCGCGACGATCTTCTCGTTTGCAGCTAACGAAGAGCAAGATGCGATCGGGGACATTCAGGATGAGAGTTTTGATGTGTCAGCGATGAATAGCAGCGCGAAGGAATTTTTGAGCGCCGCAGTCGAAGACTATAATGCCTTTTTCAAGACAAATTTCAGTGTCGATAGCAGTGGTTTCCAAAACTACTATCGCGACCTTGCTAATCGCGTTCAATCGAAGGATGTCGACCTACTCATTGTCGTTGGCATGTTCCTTACGGGCTTTGATGCTCCAACGCTAAACACCTTGTTCGTCGATAAAAATCTCCGCTACCACGGATTGCTACAAGCGTTCTCGAGGACCAACCGAATCTTCGATGCGACTAAGAGGTTCGGCAATATCGTCGCGTTCAGGGACCTTGAGCAAGCCACCGTTGATGCGATCACGTTGTTTGGTGACAAGAACACTAAGAACGTCGTACTGGAAAAAAGCTACGACGAGTACATGAATGGTTTCGTTGACGAGGAAACTGGCGCGGCGCGGCGCGGCTTCATTGATGTTGTGAACGAGCTAACCGAACGCTTTCCCAATCCGGATGAGATTATCAAAGAAGAAGATAAGAAGGAGTTCGCGAAGCTTTTTGGTCACTATCTTAGGGTAGAGAACGTGCTTCGGAACTACGATGAGTTCTCTGCATTGAAAGCCTATCAAGGTCTGGATGTACAAGACGCTGATGCTGTCGAAGAATTTAAGCAAAGGTACTACTTGAGCGACGATGATCTCCGTGACCTAGAAGCAATATACCTGCCTTCAGATAGAGCAATTCAAGACTATAGATCGACGTACAATGACATTCGCGATTGGCTGCGACGTGAGAAGTCATCAGCTGGGCAAGAACAGAGCAATGTCGAGTGGGATGACGTTGTTTTCGAGGTGGACCTTCTGAAATCTCAAGAGATCAACCTGGACTACATCCTAGAGCTGATCTTCGAGAAGAATAAAGAGGCGAAGAGCAAAGGAGATCTAATTGAAGATGCGCGCCGTGTAATTCGCGGTAGTCTTGGTCACCGAGCGAAAGAAAATTTGATCGTTGATTTTCTCAATCAGACTGACCTCGACCAGGTTGATGACAAGTCGGGTGTGCTGGAAGCATTTTATTCCTATGCTCAAGCCGAGCAACATAAGGAGGTCCAGGAGCTTATAAAGTCAGAGAACTTAAATTCTGACGCCGCTAAGCGTTATATTTCAGCCTCTATCAGACGTGAATTTGCAAGTGAAAACGGTGCTGACCTAAATACCATACTTCCTAAAATGAGCCCATTAAATCCGGAGTTTCGCACTAAGAAGAAGAACGTCCTTGAAAAGATTTCATCCTTCGTCGAAAAGTTTAAAGGGGTGGGCGGACAAATCTAGTAAGTTCGGGGAAGTGTTCAAACCTCACACACCATAACGCCTAAACTTGGATCCCTTTTGCTACGGTTTTGAAAAAAGATCATTACAAAACAGAAGAAGTAACGTTCCAACAGCACCATCGACAATTGCGAAGTAAGTATTAAGCCTTTGCCAATCCCAGTTCTCAGCACCTGTAATATATCTATATGGACCTAGTGCTAAAGCCGCACAATACACTATGAATAGTAGAACAACGGCAAATACATATACAAAGCCAACCTCATTTATAACATCTACGCGCCCTTGATTTGCTACTATCCAATTTGACACAGTCACTGCATAAGCCATTGTGATTGGTAAGCTTATTTCAGCGATAGCAACTTCTTCTTGAAATGCTTCGTCAAAATAGAAGAATAAAAGTCCGCTTAATGCACAGTGCATGATTAATAATGCACAAGCCAACGTACCTGAAACATATCCTTTTTTCATAATTCACCCATTTGGTGATACATCATTCAACACTTCGTCAAACGTTTGAAAATGCTTCGCGATGTTACCGGCGCCTCTATCACTTAAGTTCACTATACCTGGTTGATCCAATGCGCGGACTGCATCATTAAATGCAGCCATCATCTCAAGTCCTCCTGCGGAAACTGCTAATGCTTGCGCGTTCAACCGTGCGCTGTTTGTATTCGATCCTGAAGCAATGCGAACTTTTGATGCACATTCAGTGGCTTGGGTAAGCGAATTTAATAGACTTGATCGCCCAAGTCGTCCTAAGTCAGAAAGTACGGTGCTATCGCCTCTTTTTTGACGTCCTGCAGCTGCAATAGCCCTCAGGACAGTTGTAGACAGACGTATGCAATGATCGTGAAGATCAAGGTCGTTAGCTGCGGCAATCGACTGATCCGCTTCCCTGAAGGACTGTTCAAACAGTCTACCGCTGTAGATAAGAAGCAATTCTTCAATCGTTCTTTCATGCAATTGTCGTCCACGGATTGGACGGTCGCTAATATCTCTAAGTATTTTATTGAGGATGCGTGCATGTTCCTCAACATATTGAGAATGTAAAGTTGAGTCTGACAAGCTTTCGCCAATACTACCCAGATATTCGAATACTCTAAGGACTACTGAGGGGTCTCCTTCAGCTACATAACTGATGTTCCTTTTAAATGTGAATACAAGAGCCTCAAACTGATCTGCAGTGATCTCATCGTTGGTCAAAAGGAAATCAATCTGCTTTTGCATCGCCCGAAGCCGAGCCATTTGATCATCACTTCGACTAGTTGAAGGAGTAAACGGAAAGCTTTCCCGAAAAAACCTATTAAGATTGTTAACAACACGCAGATTTATGCGTTTTTCGTTACCCTGCACAACAACCCTAGAAATAGGAACATAGCGCAGCGGTTCGCCCTCTACACTTTTAATCACGCCCCAAACTAGTAAGTCATCAAACTCGAAGTTAAGGTTTTTTATTATTTCTGGTTTGAGATTCACCACAGACGTCTCACCGCGCCCGCTGGATTTCGTATTCCAACTATGAAGAAACGGAGAGAATTCACTATCTGGTGGAAGATTTGATCCTACAAATAAGCTAAGATCGATAGTCACTTCTTGAAAACCCGAACCCACTCCTGCGACAGAACCCGTCAGCCGTAGATCACGATCTTCCGCAAAAAGTGGAGATGTAAGCATGAATACCAAACAATAAAGAAAGCTAATTCGAAGCATTATAAGACCTGAAAAGACACGAATTTACAATCTGTGATTGATATTATCAGCCATCACCCTGAAATTTCAAGTAATAAGTGTATTTATCCGTTTTTTTCCAAACACTCCCTCTCATACGCCCTATTCGTCTTCACATCTTTCGCGAGGTTCTCGCGATCATGCTGGATGCGATACTGCAGCACATCCTCTGACGGAAAGACGCGGGGTTCTTCGATGTCGCAAAAGAACGGCCCGCCTTGGGGCGGGTTAATCCTGTCGCAGCCACTCACGAGCGGCGTCAAGAAGACTGTCGTCAGGCAGGCGATCCACTTGGCTGTCACGGGCTTTGTCCTTTTCGATGTGGGTTTTGCGGGCGTCCTGGGCGGCGCGCTGGCAAGCCTGTTCCCCGGCGGTGTAGCGGGCGTTGCCGAAGGCCCAGAGGCCGCCCAAGAGGATAAGCGCCAGAACGAGGATGAGCTTGATCCGGGTCATGACGTGGCCCCTTGCTTGGCCAGCAACGCTGCGATCTGATCGCGAATGTCCCGCTTGACCCCGCTGGCGAAGATCGGGCGATAATCTTCGGTCAATCGTGTGATCTCCAGCACGGTGCCGTCGTTCGACCACTCCCCATGGAAGAACAGATCGCGTTCCTTTTCCCGGCGGGGAAGGATCTCGGCCGGTCGTCGCCAGTTCATAAAAGCCTGGCGCGCGCCGTCGATGTTACCCTCGTTCCAGAGCCGCACCCAGGTGGCGCGATGAACGCCGCCGGTGTTGAAGTCAAAGGACAGCGCGGCCGCAAACTGCGCCTCATTTAACGTGCACAAACGGAATTCTCGGCGTACGCGGTCTGCGTAGCGCTGCAGCGACCAGACATAGACTTCAAGACAGCGTTCCAGCGAGGCCGGGTTGTCCTTGTAGCGCGGATAAACCTGATGCCCCGAGGCATTGGTCAGACCGATGCTCCAGGTCCAGACACCAACGCTGTCGCGATAGGCTTGCCGCACAAGGGCTTCATGATGCGCTATCTCTAGCGCAACTTTGGCAGTGATTTGCATGGGGGGAGATTCCTCAGAGGTAGGCGTCAGAATGCAGACGATCCATGATCGCCCAAAGCGGATCAAAATCGCCTTTAGCCATCAGTTCGGCAGGTGCTGTGCCCCTAAGTTGCGGGTGTGGGCTTGTCAGCCAAATGCGGGTTTCGTCTTCTGTGTAATAATGGCCGAGTTCATACCAGAGGTTTCGATCACAATCTGTCTTCATCTGCGTGTCCTTTCTGTCAGCCAACCCACATTTCCCAAAGCACCGTGATCAGCACGAGGACCAGGATGGCGATGATCCAGGCGCGGCATTCTTCGCCCGCCAGCTGGCGCAGGCAGGCCCACAGGCTGCGGTGATGGTCATCGTCTGGTCTATCGCTCATTTCCCACCTCCGATGCGCTTGGCCTGGGCTTCGACGAGGGAGACGACCATGCGGGCGACGGACATGCCGACGAGGCCTGCCAGAAAGCCGCTGGTCATATAGAGATCGGGGCCGGTGTCGAGTTTGAGGCCCGCACTGGCGAGCAAGGCCAGCACGATAGGGCCGAGGTAACTGGCGGCAATGGCGCCCGAGATCACCGAGATCACACCATCGCGCAGCTTGCGGCGCTCGGCCATGAACCAGCGATAGAGGCCACCGAAGGCGCCAGCCGAGACCGCGCGGCCGGTTTCTCCGGTGAGCCAGGTCAAGACCGCCAGCCCGCCCTGGACCAGCCGATCCCAAAGGGTCGGATCATTGAGGGACATGTTTTCGGGATCCTTTCTCAGTATTCACGCCACCAGACATTCGGCGTCCGGTTGAGGCGGTAGTACCATCCAGGGGGCACCACATAGGGACCCTGGGCTATCATGTTGATATGCGAGTTTGAGCTGCGGTCTAAAGCGGACTGACCGATAATCGTGAACGTGACCCCGTCATGCGAGATGTAAAAGAAGTTGGGGCCATCATTGTCGATGCGGGATTCATAAATTGACACATATCGCGGCCGCGCCCAGGTGTTCTGGTAGACCGTCCCGCCCGTGCGTTGTGCTGTGACATCCTGCACGCCACCGGGATCGCCGGGCTGACGTGCGTCAAAGGCCGTCCCGACCAGATTGGCATCCATGATCCCCGGCCCGGTCAGCGCTTCGGCCTCGGCAACCGTCGCCTTCGGCCGATTGCCGTCATGCCAGACGTCATGGCCATTGCGCCGGAGAGTAGAGCCACCACTGACATTGATGACGCCATTGCCTTGCTGGTCGATCACCAAGGCCCCATCGGCCCCCTGATTGCGATTGATCGAGGCCGCCGGGGTCACACCCGCTGCGTTGGCCGAGTAAAACCGGATCGCCGTCCAGAGGTTCGTGGTCAGCGCGGTGCCGAGATCAAGGGTTTGCCGCGTGCCAAAGACGCCCGCCACCCGCGCCGCAATCGCCTGAGCCACGCGCAGGGGCGTCATCAGTTTGCTGCTGATCACGCCCGCCTCAGCCTCGGCCTGAGTGGCGCGCGGGATGCGTTCGGCGGCAAACTCACCGCTGGTGATCAAAGGGGCACTGCGCAGGAAGGGCGCGACATCGGTGATGCTGTTGGTCTGGGGGTTGTAGCTCACCAGCGGGATATCCCCGGACCCGGTGAAGACCATCAGCCGGTTTTGTGTGGGCGTCTGTTCCTGCACCCACAGCAAGCCAGGCACGGCATAGCTGGGGCGCGTGGGGCCACTGTGCCGGGCGTGGATGGCATCGCGCAGCTGCATCAGCATATCGGCCAGCTCAATGCCCGAGGTGTCGGGATCGATGACCCCAAAATCATATTGCGTCATGTTTGAACTCTCCCATAGCCTTTCGCGACCCAATCGAATGTGCAGCTCACCCCCTGACCGGTGTCATCGACAAAGCGTTGCGTGAAGCCCGCCCGGCTGACCCCGGACCTTTCACTGACCGCGCCCGAGGGCAGACCCTGGCCGGTCACAGTGATCGCAGGCTTTTCCCGGAAGGCGGGCGTGAAGGGCACAAAGACCCCGGCCGGGGGACAGGGCACATCATCGCCCGCCTCAATGCGGTCGGGCATGTCGATCTCAATGGCGGCACTGTCCACGCGCACGGTGGCCTGCGGACTTGTGGTGGCCATCAGGATCCGGAACTGGAACCCGCGCGCAGCATAATCGCCCACGTAGAAATCCGCCCACTCAGTCCAGACCGCGGCCAGATCGGCAGGATCATCGACGGTAGTGCGCAATTGCAGCCGGATCGACCAGGCGGTATCGGCGACCCCGGTCAGGCTGTCTACATCGCGCAAGCGTTCCCAACTGGAGATCGCATTGGTCTCGCTGAACCCGAACGCGCGCAGCCGGGCGGACAGACGCGAGGCATAGACCTCGGTCAGATCGACCCTCTCGGCAAAGCTGTAACTGCCTTCGGTGATATCGCCGCCATCGTGGCGCAAGATCAACGATCCTGCCTCGATGACGACAGGCCCGCTACGGGGGCCCGGAAAGGCTGGGGCCTCATCCAGGGTTTTGACGACATTCAGCGCTTGCACGCAGCAGATCGCATTCTCGGCCGTGATCGCACTGCGGCTTTGGAAGCCAAAGATCGACACGGCCTTGACCAGATAGGTGCCCTGCAGGGCGGGCACCGACAGGCTGCGGCCGGGCACCAGGGGATCGACATCAACGGCCTGGGGCCAGCCACCGGGCAGCCCGCGCGCCAGGAATTTCACATGGTAATGGGCCACAGCGCCTGTGGCCTCAGGCCAGGCCAATTCGATCCGCTCGCCCACCGCCGTGATCCGCAGGTCCGGCACATCGCCCGGAAAGAGCAGATCGGGGCCGACGGAGAAGGTCTTTTGGGTCACGCCAGAAGCCACGCCCAGGGCGTTCTGCGCAGAGACAAAGACCTCGAAGGGGCCTGTCGCTGTCCCCTCCAGGGGAATGTCGATGGATTGCACACGGGTCTCGGCCACGAGCGCCCGCACCCCATCGGCCCCTTTGAACTCGACCCGCCAGGATAGCACCGTCGTACCGCCCGGTTGCTCCCAGGAGACTGTGGCCACCAGACCCGCCGGTTGCCTGCGATAAAAGAGGCGCGTCGCCAGGGCCTGGGGTGCGAGCGGGGGCCCCGTCACATCGGGCAGGAGATAGGGCGGTGGGTCTTCAACGCGCAGACCCTCTTCGATGCGCGCATATTTGTTCGGATCATCTTCGACAGCCACAATGGTAAAGAGATGCTTGTCTGGCGTGTTGCTGATCACGCGGAACAAGCGCGGCGGCAGATTTGTGGCCCAGAGAATAAAGACCGCGCCCGGCACCACGTCAGGCGGCAGAGGTGTGCTGAGTTGGAGCCTCTGATGCAGATTGCCCGGTCCGTCGAGGCCCAGAACCACATCCACGCGGGTGATGTCGCCAAGCGTTTTGGCGACCAGCAGTTCCTGAGAGGCGTTCGGGTCGACGAGCGCAGGCGCATCGAGTTCGACCTCTCGCCGGTCGGGGCTGATCGAGACCAGACGCCCGGTCATCCGAAAGCCACTGCGATATCTGTCCGAGATCAGAACACGGTCGCCCGGCCGGATGGCGGCATGATCAAACCCCGCCTGATAGGTGACACCTTCCTGCTGATTGATGTTGGTGTCGACCAGCCATTTGGCCTCGCGCAATGCGCCGCCGCGGCTGGTTTGATAAGGCAGACTGATGTCCACCTGCCGACGGTCAAACCTCTGAATGGCTTCAATGTTCTCATGCACCAGATTGGCCTTCAGCCGGTAGTGATCCGTGGGATCGCGATAGCTGGCCACAACGGCGGTCTTATGCGCAGCCAGCGCCGCCCCGGAATAGGTGAACGCGCCATCGACGACATTGGCATTGCTCACGAGTTTCACCGGATCGGAGGGCGCGTCCTGGACAGGCACAATCGCCCCCGCGCCCCAATAGGTCACGCCGCGGAAGGTCGCCGAGAGCTGTGTGACCACATCATAGGCCGCTTCCCGTGTCATCATCACACCATTGATCGTAAAGCGCGGCTCCTGTCCGCCCTGACCGTCATCGACCAGCGCATCGCAATACTTACCGATCTGATAAATCCGCCATTTATCGACGAGCTGTGGATCGATCCGCTCGCCCAACCCCCACCGGTCTTCAATGTAGACGGTATAGGTGAAGAAGGCCGGGTTATTGCTATAGGCGAGCTTAAAGGTGCCATCCCAGATCGTGGTTTCATCGTAGGTCCGGGTTTCTGGATCGTAGTTAATCGGCACCCAGCATTTGATGCCCTTCAGCCGATAGGACCGCCGGGGGATGCGCCCGCCAAAGGCCTGCGCCGGGACTGCTAGGGCGACATAGGCGGTGTTGGGATAGGTCAGCTTGGCGTCGATGATCTCGGCATAGGACACAAAGAAGGTATCATTCTGCAGCGCGGAGGACTCAGAGTCTGGCGTCTCGCGCACCAGGCGGATCGAGACTGGGCGGATGTCTGGCAGCTCAACGCGGTAGGCCCTCTGATAGCCCGAGGTGGTTTTGCCGCTGGTCGTATAGGTGCCAACGCGCTCCCAATTCCCGGCCCCGGCTTGCATATCAATGTGATAGGTGACCGAGGTGCCTTTCAGATCGCCATCGTCTTCCTGTTTGGTCAGCACCGAGAACCCGACCTTGATCCGGACGGCATCGACATCGGCCGACGAGATCGTGCGGGTGACAGGCAGGTCTTTGGTGAACTGCACCCCGACGTTGATCTCGTTCTCGACCTGGGCAAAGCCCGGCACCGGCTCCTGATCCGGCAGCCCCGTGCGCAGAAAGAACTCAACGCCCTCGACGGTGAACGTCCCGTCTGCACTCTGCAGCGGTGTGTCGTCGAAGTAGATACATTTGGCGGGGTTTTCGGGGTCTGCCCAACCCTCAATCGGCCCCTCGGAAACGACATCGATGATATAGGCTGTTGAGTCCGTCAGAAGGTTATCGGGCGCTTCTTTCGGCGTGCGGCTGGACCCGCCGCCCTTACCGCCGCCCCCTGCGCCACGAAGGGGCTTGGTCATGCGCGATCCTCAATATGGATGGCGGCCGAGGCGACGACCGATCCCACCTCGCATTCGCCCACCAGCACCGGCACCGCGACCCCCGGCGTGGTGACATTCGTCGCGCTGTTGAAGAGTTGGGACTTGGGCTGTTCCCGGTCATCGTAATCCGCCTCAATCGGCGGTGGGGCCAGCATCTGCGAGATGCCGCCCAGCACCATCGCCGCGCCCATTTGCGTGAGCGCCGCGGCAAAGGCCGGACCGACCCCTGGAATGAACGAGGCTGCAATCAGAACCGCGCCAGTGATGATCTTGCCGAGACCGCCGTCTTTCGCGCCTTGCGCGCGCGGCACGATATGCAGCTCGGTCTCCTCCGGGGCAAAAGCGATATGCAGCTCCTGGGGTGACTGATCGCGCCCGTCGACCTCGGCCCCGCGAAAGACCTGATAGAGCCGGTCCCGCACATGGGCCTCAAACCCCTCAACCAGGGTGCAGAGTGCGCGCACCGCCTCGGCCGGGGTGTCGATGGCCAAGCGATGTTCGCGACCAAAGGCTTTGCCCAGGGCCCCGTGTAGGTAGATGGTGCGGATCATCGGCAGAAAGCTTTGCACATTGTCTCTTGCGTTTTCATACTTATTTGTGCATAAAAAACCGTGACCAAGAGACGCGATATCATCAAGGCGCTGGAAGCGGCCGGGTTTGTCAGCAAAGGTGGCACCAACCACGAGAAGTGGCTCCACGCAGATGGGCGCAGCACCATTGTGGGACGCCACAAGGACATCCCGCTGCCAACCGCCCGGATGATCGCAAAGCAGGCTAAAATCAAACTGCCGAAGTAGGAAAGACCGAGATGCCAAAGACGATCAGTAAGGAAGTCCGGCTCTACCCCGTGGTTCTGCACCGGGAGGGCGATATCTGGGGGTATTTCAGCCCGGAATTCGGCGGCGGCGGCGCGGCCACCGAGGCCGATGCCCTGCGTCTGGCCCAGGAGATGGTGGAGAGTGCCCTGGCAGAGCTCTCCGAAGAGGGCCAGGACCTGCCCGAGCCCACAGGACTTGAGCACCTTGAAACAGATGGCGGCAAACTGGTGTTCATTCCGGCGATGATCAGCAATGCGGCCGAGCGCATTTTTCTCACCTTGCCAAAATCCCTGATTGCCCGGATCGATGCGGTTACAAGCAATCGGTCTGCGTTTTTCGCGGAACTGGCGCGCGAACGTTTGGAGTCGCATTAAGCCCCCTTAAACCTCAACCAATGGGTGATGTGTTTCAGCTTGCGGGCAATGGGTTCGCGATGGGACAGGTTGCCCTGCATGTGTTCCAGCAGTAGCCCGTCGCCCAGGTAAATCCCGCCGTGGTTCGGCACGCGGGACCGCACTGCCATCAGGTAGACATCGCCCGGTTGGGCGATGGCGGCATAGGTTTCCGGGGCCGTGGACAAGATTTCGAACCGCTGCCCATGCAGATTGTCCAGGTACATCCCGGTTTTGAGATCCTTCTCGGTCCACCATTCCCAGTCGCGTGGCATCTCGTCGAGGATCTCGCCGTAGACCTCGGCATAGAAATCCCGAATGAGCGTATAGCAATCGCTCACCCCATGCAGAAAGGCGCGGGGCACATGCAGATCGCCCTGGAACACCGGCGGGCGTGTCCCGCCCCAATGGCAGGCGAGCGCCGCACTGTCCTCGCCCGGCACCAGGATCGCCCAGGGCACATCGGTCTCGATCTGGCCCAGCATATCGGCTTTCGACGGCCACCAGGGCCCGCCGGGATGGGAATGGATCACACCTTCCAGATCGCCTGCCGCATAGGCTTCTGCAATGTCTTTTGGCGCGATCTCAAAAGCCGCTGTGGGATCCGCGGCCCGGTTTTCGCAGGGCACGAAGTTCCCCGCCCGAACCAGCCCACAGCGCTCGACCGTTGGGTCTTCACAGACCCAGGCCATGGCCTCCTTTAAAACCGCCTTCGTAAACGGGGCCACTGGCTGGCGAAAGAAATCAGGACGGAGCATTGTTCTTACGCCCGGAACTTTCCAGCGCCGGGGAACCCGCCGAAGGGCAGTCTGGCATTTTCCCCGAAGCGCAATTTGCAATCGGTGAGACTTTTGCCGCAGCGATCCTGGGTGACAGACTCCACCCTATTGCCATTGGCGTCAAAATACATCGGGCCGACATAGGGACAGGTGGCATTGGTGTAATCGAAGGTCCCATCCGGATTGGCCCGCCGATAGGTCCACTGGCAATAGTTCAGCACCTGGCGGCGGGGCAGTATGACGTCTTCCAGATCCAGCGCGGCCTGCAGTTGGAATTCGACCATCACTGGCGTCTGGTTGGTCTTCTGCGCGACGATATAGATCTGCACGCCCAGATGCGCCTGCGGATTGGGATCGTCCCCATCGTCGAGGTGCTTGCGCAGGGTTTGCATGCGGGTGAGTGTCGCGCCCAGAAAGTCATTATAGACCTCGACCAGGGACAACAGGAAGGCCGCGGCCGAGGCCTGATCCCCATCCTCCCGCGCCATCAGAAAGCGCACCGTGGGCCTCGGCAAAGGTCCACCAGCCACCCAGTCCCAGCCCTCGGACTCAAACGGAATGACCGTATAGCTTTGACCCGCAAAGACGGGCACCTGCTGTTGTCCCGCCGCATTGACAACAGGCGTCGGCGCGAAGTGATAGACATCTCCGCCGATCTTGCGGGCATCGACGGTAAAAAGATCAATGACCTCGCCCACCTCGAATGTTTCCAGTTCGGCCCGGACGCTGTCGACAAATTCATCCATCACAGAATATCAAACTCCTGTCTGAAAGTGGCGCGCAGGCGCCAGAAAGGCGTTGTGCCACGCCAGCCGATCGGGGCCTGTGTCCAGGCCGCGCATGTCCAAAGCCGCGCGGTGCTTTGCCAGGGCAGCTGATAGAGAAAGGCCTCGGCCCCGCGGCGCGCGGCCAGGAACCGGGCGATGACGTCTTTGTCCGGCTCGGCCAGGTCCCAGACCAGGGCCGCGGTTTGGCGCAGCGCATTGGGACCGGTTGTCGAGCGCTGGCTGTAGCCGCCCTCGAACTCGGCCCGGCGCGTGCTTGTCTCGTAGCGCTCTTCATAGCCCTCGATCGTGGGCTGGACGGGCGGGGCAAAGACCAGAGCCATCAGGTACCCCTTTTGCGCTCATAGGTCTGATCCAGATACCCGCCGCCGCGGGATGCCCTCTGCAGGCTGCGGGCAAACATCTGCTCAAACATCCCCTCAAACTGACGGACCATTTCACCCGCCATCGCATCCGGTTCGTCAGATTGGGTGTGGATCACAATATCGCCGGTAAAGCTGACACTGACATGCATGCCGCCCTCGGCAGACCCCGCACTGGATGTCATCCCCTCAGGGATCACCGGCACCTGGGCTGTGACGCCAAGGCGCCCATCGGGCCCACGCTCCAGGGGTAGAATGGCCTCTGGTCCCGCTTCGCCCATCACCCCAAGCCGACCGCCGCCATACATAAACCCGGTCGGCCGGGTGACGACACCGCCGCGCGCAAAGGGCGTGACATCGCCGCGGTCAAAGACGTTACCGCGGGCGCTGAAGAGCGACACACCGAAGGAGGCCAGCGCTCCGCCCAGTCCGCCGCCACCTCCGCCGCCCAGGCCTGCAAAAGCACCGGCGATCCGCTCGGCAATGATGTCAAAGATCTGATCGGCTGCCAGATCGTAAAGCCGATCCGAGATCGAACCGATGGCATCGGCGACATCGCCGGTGCGGCGATAGGCTTCCAGGGCGCCTTTGACCACGCTTTCAGTGGCCCGTTCGCTGGCTGTTTTCACCTCGTCCAGCCGTTTCTTGTAGTCATCCAGCTGCGCATTAACAACGTCTTGGGCATCGGCTTCGCTCAAACCTGAAGAGATCAGCTGTGGCATCAACGCCAGCAAGCGTTCCTTTTCGCGGGTGATTTTTTCGGCGTCTGAAAGCGTTCGCGCTTCATACTCTGCAATAGCCGCGGCCGCCTCTCTTTCCTTATCGCGCGCCTCCTGGCGGGCCAATCGACCTGCATCCGACCCGGCAAAAGCCCCACCCTCGATCTGCTGTCGGCGCAAAAGATAAGCCTCCTCGGCCCGCGTCAGATCCTCTTGCGCCGCTCCGGCCGCTTTCAGTTCGGCCACAATGCCGCGATAGCGCGCCTCTTCCCGCGCCAGGGCTTGTTGGCGCCGATCGAGCTGACCGATTGCAGCTTCCGAGGCATAGTTTCGCGCGGCGTCCTGCGCGTCCTGCAGGGCCTCGGTGCGCTCGCGCTCGGCCGCGACCACGCCCAGGATCTCGCGCGCGGCCTCGCGGTAGAGCGCGTTGATCTGCTCGACCTCAGACAAATCGGCGGCCCCCGCCAGCGCCTGATCGCGGGCCTGCCGCGCGGCCGCCAGATCCTCTTCAACGCGCAGACTTGAGCGCAATCGCGGGATCAGCCGGATCAGCCCATCCACCTGACCTGCGGCCGTGGCCGCCGCAGTGCCCAGGTTTTCTGCGGCCTCCGTACCGCTGTCCAGTCCACCTTCGAGCGCCGGCGTCCCATCAGTCAATATCCTGATCTGGTCGTCCAGGGCGGCCATTTTCAATTGCGCCTCATCGGTCTGAACCGCCAGGGCGATGACCTCTTTTTGCAGATCGGTCAGTGGCTCGCCCGCGGCCGCAGCGGTCTGGGCTGTTGCCAAAAACTCCTGTCGCATGGCTTGCATGTCCGCCTCAAAGCCGTCGCGATCGAGCAGGACCTCAAAGGCCATGCCGAGACCGGAGCCAGGCCCGCGCAGTCCGGTCTGTAGCGCAAGACTGCTGTCAGTGATCAGTTTTTCCAAATCCTGCTGCGCCTGTTGCCGCTGCACCTGCAATTGCGCGATGAGATTGCGGCTCATCTCTTCATTGGCCGCAATCCGACGCTTGATGTTGGCGACATCGGCGTCTGCGGCCTCTTTTGAGGCCTGTTCGCCGGCGCGGATGGCTGCTTCGACCCGCTGATTGGCCTTTTCAAGCAAGTCATAATCTTTCGCCAGGCTGCGATTGACATCACCGAGCCGCGACAGATCCGTCTCAAGGGTCTGCAAGGTGTCAGAGAGCCGATCGCCGGTGGACTGCATGGTGGCAAAATAGCCCACGGCCAGACTGAGCCCGGTCAGGGCCAACCCGAGCGGGCCGCCAAAAAAGGCCATCACCCCGCGCAGCGCGGTCATGGATCCGGTTGTGACACGCGCGGCCAGCGAGAGCCGCCGCAGGGCGGCCTCCTGCCGGGCTGTGGCGGTCAAAATGCCGGTGCTGGCGGCCAGTTGCTGACGGATTGCGGCATTGAGCGCCTTTTGCTCGCGGGTCAGCTGCGCTTTGCTGGCTCCTTCCTGGCGCATGAGCAGGAGATTGGTTTGCCGTTTGCGCACTTCAGCATCGGCGGCGGCGCGAGCGAGTTTCGATTGCGTTAGCTGTGCCTGTGCTGCCTGGACATCCTGTTGCCGGGCCTGGGCGGCAGATTGGAACGAGCGCGTCAAAGCCCCCAGACCGCGTGCACCTGCAAGCCCCAGAGCTGCAGTCGTCACCAACGTGAAGGCCCGCGCCACAGTCTCCGCACCGCCGGCATTTTCCGACAGGATGCGCCCCAGACCCGCCATCGCGCCATTCATGGCCTCGGTCGCGCCGAGGCTCTCATCAAGTTGGCCCACATAGGCCACAAGTCCGGTGCGCAGGATGGCAAAGGCTTCTTCGCCCGACACGGCGAGCCGGTCAAAATTTGCATCGGCCGATGTGGCCAGACTGTCCAGGGCCTCCAGCACCACATCCGTGGTCAGTGCCTGGGCTTCGGCTGTCGCCCGCAATTCGGCCCGTGTGACGCCTGCCGCTTGCGCCAGCGCGTCCAGGAACTCCACCGGGGCGGTTTCCCGGATCGACCGGAATTCGTCCCCCGAGAGCACACCCGATTGCAGGGCCTGACCGAGCTGCAGCGTCACCGAAGAGCGCTCGGCCCCGGTGGCCCCGCCTGCGGCCAGCAGTTTCTGCAGGGTTTCCACCCGCCGCACTGTGGTCTCTAGGTCGTCGCCCGTCGAGCGCGACAAACGCTGCACCGCCGCGGCCGTGCCTTCCAGCGAACTGCGGGTCCGCAGTGCGAGCCCCACCAGCGCCTCTTCGGCGGCCGTGCCGCTTTCGCCGATCGACAGCAACCGCCGTTCCACGCTGCGCCAGGCCTCGCCATATTGCCGCAATTGCGCCAGCGCCGCCCCAGAGAGAACCCCCGTCAGACCCGCCACCGCGGTCCGCATACCTGTGATCGCACGCGTGGACCGTTCCCATCGTTTGTCGATCCGATTGAGACGGGTGTTGGTCAGGCGTTCCTGACGCGCCAGGCTGCGATCATAGCGCGCGGCCCCCCGGTCATAGGATCGGGTATCGGCCAGATATTCCGTCAGAATGACGTTTTTCATCGCCGCATTTCTTTCGGAGCCTGTGCCTCATAGAGACGCAGTTGCAGCTCCCAGGCCGCCCAGAACTCCTGCGGGGTGGCCGCCCAGAATTCAGACGGGGGCCAGCGCAGCACCCCGGTGGCCGCAGCGCAATGCTGCATCAGCCAGCCGCCTCGGTCGCCAGATGCGGCAGCAGCTCTGTGTCGAGCTTTTTTTTTGCCTCTGCCGGCGCGTAAAGACAGTGCGTCAGATAGACCACAAGCGCCTCGCGCACCGGGGCGGCGGTCAGACGCAATTCAAAGATCGCCTTGCCAAGCGCCTCCATCGAGCTGAACCCGGCGCCACCCGCTTCACAGGCACACCAGAAGATGATCACCGCTTCCTCGATCTTCAGACGACCTGCCAGCGCCAGGTCCAGAAGCTCGGCGATCGTCAGATCGCTGCGCGCCTCAATATCGCGCATTGCCTGATAGCTGGGGCGCATGACATAGCGCTCGCCCCCCAGCTCCAAAACCTGCAGGCTCATGGTCCGGCCGGAGGGGCGGGGGTGACGATATGGGTGGTGTTGTCCACAAAGGACAACGTCACCTCTGTGGTGACCACACCCTCGACATTAGTGGTCTCATTGCCGAGGGTGACCATGGCCTGGCCGCTCCGGCCCTCGCCGCCCTCTTTGGGGTCCTTGTATTCTGCAGCAATGATCTCACCACTCTCGGCCACCTGGCGCAATCGGTTATGGACGGCGAGTACGGGGCGTTCTTTCTCAAAACTGAAGGTCACGGTCTCACCGGCCTCGGTCTGATAGGGGTGCTTACCGTTCTTGGTCACCGAGATTTCGGCGGTGCGACCCGAGGCATAGGTGGCATCGCCCTGATAAGGCACCTCCACCATGGTCCTGGTCCCGTCGTCGATAAAGACCAGAACCTCTTTGCCGTTTACTGCTGTTGCCATCGTTTTTCTCCTAGGCTTGTGTTGAATTGACTGAGCCCGTGCATCTGACGGGCGGGGCGGCTGGTGGTTTCGGCCTCCTCTTCGGTCAGCGCCGATGAGAGGTGAGTGATCGGAGCGGCGCCCGGCAGCGGGGCCCAGTCCTCAAGTGCCGCGACGCAGAGCGCCTGCAGCTCCGGAACGAGGTGCACCGCTTCGGTGGACCGGTCGCTGCGGATGTCATCAAAGACATGTACGGCGAAACGACAGAGCCCATGGGTGGCACCTGGTCGCCGACCGGGCAAGAGAAAGAGCCCGTCCACGCGAACATGCAGGTGGTCCTCGCGCTTGGGCACAAAATCATAAACGGGCACCACCCGCCCTGACGGACCCGCCGTCTGCAAAGCTGCTTTCAGGCGCGCCACAAGAGCGGGCAGCAGATCCCCCAGGCTGACCGCGGTCATGACCGCAGCGCCTTCCGGACGGCCCGGCCCATGCGGCGCAGATGCGGGGCATCCTCCTGCGCCACCGCCTGGTCATGGAACGGACGGGCCTGCAGGCGGCGTGTGCCGTCATGGACAAAACGCGCGTAAAAGGCCTCCCGCCGGGCCCTGCGTGTCAGATAGCCCACCCGCCCGAGCTTACGGGCCCGACTGATCGATTTGCGGTAAAACCGCGACAGACGCCCGCTGCGCCGTCGCACCATGGCCTGGATATTCTGCCGCCCGGCGCGGTGAACCGCATCGACGGTCTCGGCAAGCGCGTCCAGACTGGCCTCTTCCAGCGCAGAGACCGACCGCCGGACCCTCGCCCGGGCGCGTTTAAAGCCCTTTGCCCGCATCTTTACCCCCGCTCACAGATTTTCGGCCGACGGTAGCGGATCTGCTTGATCATCCGCGTGGCCCCCATCAGATACTGTGGTGCGCTCTTGCTCTCCGGGCTGACGCCTTCGTCAAACCAGTCGCGCGTGATCAGGATGATTGCCTGCAGGAGCCCCGCCGGAGCCTCAGCCGGGGCGGCATAGCCAATCTCGGCCTCCAGGATCAGCTCCCGGGTCTCCGCAGGTACCAACCCCTCTGGCAGCGTGACCTGCGGTTCATCCCCCCCGCGCCAGAGCTGCACCGCGGACAGATCGAGGGCTGTCGCCGCCCCGCTCTCGGGGGCGGCCAGCAGCCCCGTGATCAGCCGCACCGGACGGACCGGCAGCCACCAGCGCCGCAGATCCGTGGCCGGCAGGGTAAATCGACAGGTCATCGGTACCGCCGCATGATTGGTCGCCCGCAACACCACATCCTGCGCCGCCCGCAGATAAAGCGCGATCACATCATCCTCCTGGATTTGATCCGGCCGCAGATGCACCGCTTTACGGAAGTCCTCGACCGTGACGGCCGAGGGCACCTGATCCGCATTGAGGATTTCCATGCCGCCAGGCCCGTCAGCCTTTGGATTTTGCGGGCTGTTTCACCCCTTGAGGGGCTGGATCCTTGGGCGCAGGCTCTTTTGCAGCTGGCTTCGCGCCCTGCGGGACGGGCTCTTTTGGTGCTGGTTCTTTGACGGGGCCCGGTTCCGTCGCGGCTGCAGGCGCTGGCGCGGGGACAGGCTCTGGGGCCTGCAGAACACTCTCCGCGGCCTCCGGATCAATCTCAACAGCGACCTTGGCCAGCTGCGTCAGATTATAGGCCACATCGTCACTGAAGCTGGCCCGTTCGCCCTTGGTATAGACGCCGTGTTGCGTGGTGAATTGAACGATTTTCATCTGGATTTCCTTTTTGAGTTTGAAGGGGAGGGCGCGGGTCAGAGCGTCCAGTTCTTGACCCGCAGAATGCCGATGGCCTCATCATGCATTGGCGCGATATCGTGCTCGGCAATGGCGCGCATGACGGTCTGATCGGTGGCAAAGGCCGAGACCATCTGACCCCCGGTATCGACATATGCCGCGACGTCTGAAGTGGCCGCCGTGATCTGCAGCGTGTCCCCGATCATGATCTGGCTGAAATCGGCAAAGGTGATCTCGCTGTAATCGGTATCCACCCCGATGGTCAGATTGATCGGGATCTGGCTCGTCACCCGGATTGGATAGCCGCGCAATGTGCCCGAGGCCTCGATGCTGGGAAAGATATAGGCGCCGGAGTTCGGATCGCGCAGGCTGGCCAGGAAGTCCCTAACCGTGGCCCGCATGATCCAGCCGCAGCTCATCATCGGGACATTCTTGTCTTCAACCAGGCTGACAATCCGGCGGATGGCCTGCTCGGCGGCCAACGGCGTGTTCAGTGCCATATCGATCAGCTGATCCGGCAAAACCCAGTGGCGCAGGCCCCTGGGAGCCTCATTTGAGCCATCAAATCGCAGAAACGCCACATCGTTTTTCAGGCCCATCTGCTCAATCATCAGATCCCGCACCACACGGCCTATTCCGATCGAGGACTGTCGCATCAGCGAATTGCCAATGGGCACAAGCGAGGTCAGTTTGCGGAACTTCTCGTCCACTGCATCGAAACTGGGCTCACTGGCCTGGATCGTCTGGTTTTCTCCGGCATAATTCGCCGTAGGCCCCGAGGCCACACGCGCATTGCGCAGCTGACCGGCCGGCATGTCATGCACCCGCGCCCCGGACGCCCGCACCGTCACCCGCGGGGTCAGCAAATCGATCAGTTCCTGTGACAGGGGCCGCGGGATCGTCACCCCGCCACCGGCATCGGTTACACCACTTAAGGCGGCAGAAATGCCACTGTGACCGGCTGCCTCGAGTTGCGCGGCCGCGCGCTCCACATCGTTGCGGTGATTGGCAAGCGCGCCGAACATCAGCCCGGCCGCCACACCTTTGTCCTCTTCGGTGAGCGCCACGGCCGGAACCGTTGGTGCAGTGGGGGGCGTGGCTGTCGCTTCCGGTTGCGCGCTCACAGCCCGGGCCGCCTCAACCGCCTCGGCCCGTTTGACCTGATCGTCCAGCCGCTTGAACCGCGCCTCGGCCTCGTCAAAAGCCGCAACAGCGGCTGTCACCGCCTCTATATCGGCGTTCTCCTGGTCTTCCAGAGCCGCCAGCGCATCGGCGGCCGTCTGCATGGCCTCTGCGGCCGCCCTGCGGTCCCGCCGCAGGTCGTTGATATCGGGCATCTCTTTTCTCCTTTTCAGCCTGACAGATTGCCCGGCCCCCATGGCCCGGACGGGATTTCAGATCATGGTCTGTGGGGTTGCGCGTCAGCCGGTCGCGGCGATGGCGCGGGCCGCCTGCGCCTTGGCCTGGCGGCCGCGGGCGGATCGGATCTGTGGCCGCTGCGCAGATTTGGGCGGATAGCTCTCCATCATGCGATCATAAAAGACCTCGCGCGTGGCTGTTGCATCCGCAAACCCGCGGGTCTGCGCCACCGCGGGCGAGAAGGTCGCGCCGCCGTCGGTGACATCCTGACTGACCGCATTGGCCGCCAGAAACTGCTCCCGGGTCATTCCGCGGCCGCGCTGCACGGCTGCGGCAAACTCGGCCTCGACCTCATCGAGCGCGCGCTGCAGTTCCGTCTGGCCGCGGTCGGTCGAAGGATCGGGGGCCTTGGCCCTGGCATGGGATGAGGTCAGCACATAAAGCCGGTCGCCAAAGAGACTGGGCCCCACCGGAGCCGAGGCCATCTGCATCACTCCGATCGAACCCACCAAAGACCCAGGGGCCATGGTGATGTCCCGCGCCTGGCTGGCGAGCCAATAGCCGCCACTCGCTGCCAGCGGATCGACAAAGGCATGCACGGGCTTGACCCGGCCCGCGGCCGCAATGGCCTCGGCCGCCCCGGAGGCCCCAAGGGCCATACCGCCTGGCGTGTCGAGCTCCAGCACGATGGCCGTGACCGACGGGGCCGCTGCCAGATCCTGCACAGCCTGGGCAATCCCATGATAGGTCGACCAGCCAAACCAGCGCGCCAGACGGTCGTTGTTTGGCGTCAGGACCCCGCGCACCGGCACGATCCCCAGGCCCTGCGTGATCTGGATCCCGGAGGTTTCACCCGCGACTTGCCCATTGGGTGATGCCGCCGTTTGGTCGGGCAAGGTCTGTTGCAACTGACTGCGGGCATGATCTGGAGCCAGCACCACCGGCGCATCGCTCACCAGGGTCGCCACTGTTCTAACCGTCATCCTCGTCCTCCACTTCGT
This sequence comes from Pseudaestuariivita rosea, assembly GCF_017592335.1. Classification (GTDB taxonomy): domain Bacteria; phylum Pseudomonadota; class Alphaproteobacteria; order Rhodobacterales; family Rhodobacteraceae; genus Parasulfitobacter; species Parasulfitobacter rosea. The sequence continues at coordinate 32,280 of NZ_JACNMP010000005.1, forward strand.
CATCGTCAGGCCCCGCCGTCTCGCTGCGGGTCATGTTCGGCGGCGGGTTCAATGTATCATCGCCCGGCGTGATCGGCAGATTGGCAATCTGTTGCGCCGTATTAGGGCTCATGATCGGCCCGCCCGTGGCCAGGACCAGCGCCTCATATTGATCCCGCACCGTGGGCTGCATCAGCCGCCCGAAGTCGTGGCGGAAAAACAGCCCGCGCTCACGGCGCTCGCGCTCCGTCAGCAAGGTCAGATTGGCCTGCGCCTCCACCTGATCGGCCCAATGCAGCAGACAATCCGTGCGATAATCGATCGCCTGCTGTTCGCCGTTGGCCTTCACCCCATATTCGAGCATCTGTAGCTTCGAAGGCGGCATCCGATACATCGCCGCGATCTGTTCGCGGTCCATCTTGCGCGAGGCCAATAGCTCCTGATCGGCCGCCGAGATGTCGAGGCTTTTGATATCCTCGGTGGCCGACAGCACCGGAAACCCTGCCGCTTCAGGGTTCAGGAGCGCCTCCCGCACGCGCTGCGCATTGCGCACCCGCGCCTCCTCATCCTCATAGGTCTCTTCCAGCTTGATCACCGCCTTGAACGTCCCGCCCTGGGCGGTGCGACCGGCCGCCTGTTGACCTGCCAGCGCCAGGGCTACACTGTCGCTGGCCACCTGGATGGGCGAGCGGCCGCGCCAGCCGTCCTGCGGCAGATATCGCAGATGCACCATCGCGCGCGCCGGGACCCGCCGCGGGATATCCGCCCCATCGACAAAATCATAAAACCGGACGCGGTCGGTTTTCAGAAGACCCACCGAGGATTGCGGCACCAGCTCAATCATCTCGATCTCGCCACCGCCATCACGCGGCGCATAGGCATAGCTGTTGCCCCGCAACGCCAGGGCATAGACCAGCACAAACCGCAGCACCTTGGCCGACATCCCCGCGCCGCATTCGACATTGAGGAGATATTCCAGCGGATGCTCCCGCACCCGGACCTCTTCGCCGCCCGCTTTGCGCTCATAGACCTTCAACGGCACCTTGCTCAGATCGCCCGCGATGATGTTGCAACAGGCAAAGACTGTCGCATGACGTTCGGCGAGCTCCGCCGAGACCCGTGGCAAACCCCGCATGGCGGGCGGGCTGCCCCATCCTACCTCCGTGAGCCAGGGTTTCGGGGTCGCCGTCCCCGACGGCTCTGCCGACACCAACGGCGGCTCAACCCGGACGGGCTCTTGGGAACCCGCGCGGCTGATCTCAAAGCCCAGAAGCCTCATACGATCGGCACATCCCGCGGTTTGCGTTTTTCGAGCGCCGCCTCGGCCCGTCCAAGCGCCATGATTGCCGCCACTGCCGGATCAATCCGATGTTTCGACTTGCGCTTGTTGGGTTTGATATTTTCGGCCGCATCCATGTCCATCACCACATTGCCCACAGCCCAGGCCAGAAGCGGATTGCCCCCATGGCGCACCCGACCTTGCATCACGGCTGTTTCAAACCGTTTCGAGGGCGCAGACATCGAGGCATAACCCTGGCGATGTTCGGACAGTGGAAAACGCCGTTTGTCGAGTTCCTTGGCGACATATTTCATGCCCCAGGGGTCATAGGCCACCTCCTGCAGGTCAAACCGCGCCCGCAGCCACATCAACCGCTCGATCACCTGATCCTCATCGATCGAGCCGCCGCGATGCACCTCAAGCCAGCCCTCATCGCGCCAGGTCACATAGGCGCGGTTTTCGGTCTGTGCCCGCGCTACAAACCCCTTGGCCCCTTCGGCGATAAAGCTGTAGCAGATCAGGTAAATTTGGCCGTCCTTTGGCACCGCGACCGCAATCGCGGTCAGATCCGTGGTCCGCGACAGATCCACCCCCACATAGGCCCGGCGTCCGTAAAGGCTTTCACGCTCAAACGGTACTGCGCCGGTATCCCAGATGTCCCGCCCAATCCAGGTCTGATCGCCCTCGGTCCAGAGATTGAGATGCAACCGGCGGAAGTTCGGCATCTGCCCCTGAATGGCCAGCGCCCGAGTATAAATTGCCTCAAAATCCTCCTCCCGGAACGCAATGCCGAGGTTCGGATTGCCCATGCGCCAGGCCACGGGATCCCCAGGATCGCAGTCCTCGGGTGGTTCGGCCACATAGGCAAAAAATGTATCATCGCTGACATCCCCCCGCAGCACCTGTTCGGCATAGGTGCGGATTTCGCCACAGATCGACATCCGGTCCGCCCCGGCCGTCGTGATCGCCCAATCAATGGGCTGCGCCCGACCCACCATCGAATTGACCACAACTTCGGCCAGTTCCCGATCCGTCCAGCGGTGCACCTCATCGCGGGCGGCAAAATGCGGGTTGATCCCGTCCGCGGCATTGCCGTCGCGGCTCAGACAGGCGATCATCCCATCGGTGGCCTCGGTCACGATACTGTTCTGATAGACCGCCATCAGTTGCGACAGTGCGCCCGACCGGCGGATCATCCGTTTCATCTCCCGAAAGAGCAGCGAGGCCTGGTCCCGTGTTGTGGCCGCGCAATAGCCCTGCGGGGCCGCTTCTCCATCGAAAAGCTGCGTATAGAGCATCGGGATCGCCGTATCGGTCGTCTTGCCGTTTTTCTTGCCCACCTGATGATAAGTCAGACGAAACCGGCGGTGGCCGGTTTCCATATGCTTCCAACCGAAGATCGAACCATGCCGGAAGACCTGCCAGGGCTGCAGGTCCAGCGGTTTCCCGGCCAGCGGCCCGGTCGTATGACGAACGAGACCCGCAAAGCGCAAAACCCGATTGGCCGCAGCACAATCAAAGATCAGACCCCGCTCGGCGCCATTGTCCAGATCCCGCAGGTGCCGTTCGCAGGCCAGATGCACCAACCGGCCCGCCACCGCACGCCCCGAGACCACATCCAGTGCATAGCGCGAGACCGGATGATCAATCGGATCCATTCAACTGCTCCATCAGATCGCGGAAGAGATCGCCCTGGTCGGTATTCTGCAGCCGTGCCTCATCGACCGGCGACATGCCAAAGAGCGCACCCACCTGACGCATGTTCGCCAGAGCGTCCTGCCGCAGCCCCCAGGCGGCGCGTTTCTTTTCCTGATGCCCGTTGCGGGTCTGCACGGTGTAATACATTCCCTCCAGCGCCAGGCAGGCCGTCGCCCGCACATAATCGGCCGCCGCCTCGCAATAAGCTGCAAAGAGATCCTCATGAGATGGCGCCAGCCGTCCCTTGGCTACGAGCCCCTCGGCCAGTCGCGCCCAGACCGCGCGGCCCTCATCGGTCATCCAATCGGGCGGCTGCGGCACCTGGGGCGTCTCATCGCCCTTCATCGGCACCACAACGGAAAGTTTCGGCTTTTGGCCTTTCATCGGATCCTTCAGTTTCCCCTGTCAGGGTGGGCTTTTTTTCTCAATTCGGGCTGACCATACAGAACACTCCCACGTGCGGTCCCCGCCATGCGGCCAGAATTCCTGACCCACCCCCGGTCCCTCATTTTGAGTGCAACACCTCGCGCGCCGTCTTGCGCGCATGGCACCGGTGACACAGCGGCTGCCAGTTCGACCGGTCCCAGAACAGCTTGCGATCGCCGCGGTGCGGGACGATGTGATCCACCTCGACCGCTGGCTCGATCACCCCAAGCTCCAAACAATCCACGCAATGGCAATGCCGCTGCAGATAAAGCTTCGAGACCCGATCCCACCGTTTGTCGTAGAGCGCTCGCCATCCGGCGACATCGTCCCGACCATGCACCGCGCGGTCGCGCGCCCGCTTGCGGGTCGCCGCCTTCGCCAGATGCTCATCGCACAGCGCATGTCCCACCACCGCAAGCTCCTCACAGCCCGGGTGGACGCAGATCAGTCGTTTCAATGATCAGATAACCCCAAACAAAAACGCCCGTCAGGGGGTGATGTCCTGCGGGCACATTTCCGGATGATAGAGATATGGATGCATCCGGCCGTCCTAACTGTCAACCATATTTTGTAGGATATCTGTTCAGATGCCATGCATACGCTCCAGAATGAGGCAGAAGGCCATGCGCAGACGCTTTATGGTTTTTCCGGTGTTTTGCCAGTGATGCGCAGCCAGAACCTCGCTGAGCGATTGATCCTGCAAACACACCCGATCGACGAGCACCCGATCGAAGATGGCGCGCCGTGTGAGTGCCTCACCGGATGATTTGCGCAGGATGGGCAAGGCGATGCCATTCCCAATCGCGTTGTGGAACCGGCGCAGACGTTGACGATCAGTCATATACGCCGTCAGGAAGTCCGTCTGGCCTGATCCACCGGTCTGAACATCGAAAGCCTGCGAGCACTTGACGCCTGCAGCCTCGACCCGTTCGGTGAGCGCGCCATAGGTACGGCCGGCGTCCACTTGTGCGGCGGTAAATGGAGCGGTCCCGCCACAACGCAAGGCCTGGTCAGTCATATCGTCAAAGACATCCCGCACCATACCGGGTGTGCCAGCCTTGTAGCGCTCTTCCACCTCTTTGAAGTCGTCAGTGCCCACCGGCACCATGTGCACCTCGCGCATCGATTTGACCGACCCGCGCGCGGGCGCAGGAACGATCTCATCGCTGCAATCTGCATCCACATCCCCCCGCGCTTTGACACCCGCCAACCGTCGAGCTTCCTCTTTGGCCCGTTCGGCGCGACGATCCAGACGCCCGAGGGCGTCGGCGATGTTGCCACTGTTGCGTGTCATGACGCGGTGTCCTTCGTCGCCAGATCAGCGATCCAGCGGCATTTGTCGACATCGGCCAGGCGGTTCGCCCGCCAGGCCTGTTCATCGCGGGTGATCTCACCGCCGCGGGCCAGATGCTCTTCGATCCGCTGCAACCGACGGGCGGCCTCGCCGGCCCGATCCTTGACCGTCTTGATCACCCAGGCTGTGGGCCAGCGCCGGGTCTTGCGTACCTCGGCCAGCAGCTCAGGCCCCCAACCCTCCGCCAAGGCGGTCTGTCCGACGTCATGGGTAAAGACCGCCCGGATCAGCGGTGAGGCATCATCGGCGGGCGGCTGGATCTTCAAGCTGCGCTCGAGAATGCGGTTGGCAATGGGAAAGCGGTCCCGCTCTTTGCCGCCGGCCAATTGCGCCGCCTCTTCCTCAAGGGCGGCCAGCTTGTCCTCCGCCATATAGGCCAGTTTGGCACAGAGACCGTTCAGCATCTTTTCAAAGGCGGGTTTGGTCATGGTGCTGGGTTTCATCAAGCCCCGTTGCAATAGTGGATCGATCAGCACCTGTCTGACCCGTGCTTCGCCCGCTGCCTGATCCTGCCTGTTCATCTGCCGCTCTCCTCTCTTCTCAGTTCTGCCGCTCTCTCCGCACGCGCAGGCGTTAAAAGCGGCGCGCTGCGGAAGGTTTCTTTTCCTTTCATTTCTTCTCTTTTCCTTTCAGCCGCTCGGTTTTTGGACCAAATAAAAACCGCAAAAAACTTCCGGAAAATTTTTAAAACTTCCGGCGGAAGAATTTGGGAAGATTTCACGAGGCCGTTGAGAGTGCATTCAAGGCCTCCTTGATCCGCTTCAAGGTGGCGCTGCCGCCCGGATAGGTCACATCGATCCAGTCGCTGATGGCATTGATCTTTTCGTCGTTCCCGGCGATGTGCTGGCCGCCAGGGATACTCTTGGTCAGATGCCCGGCAATCGTGCCAAGACGCTTGCGCATGCGGTCATCGGCGTTTTTGGCGTCATTCCGACGCTTGCCGTTCAATGCCTCAAGAGCGACCTCGGTGACCACCGGGTGTGCGAAGCGAACCTCACCGGTATCGCAGAGCACCTTATGCCAGTTATGGAGGGGCGAGACATCCCGTTTCAGCAGGCCTAGCCAGCGCTCGAGCGGCAGGTTCAACGCAAAGGCCAGGCTTTGATCATTGCAGGGTAGCGTACCGATCGGGGTCTCATCCTGCGCAATGCAGAAGAGATTAAAGCCGTACCAGCCGACATCCGCATCCACATTGCGACGGAACTCACTCGCCCGCCAGCGTTTGAGGTTCCACTGCAAAAAGTAATGGCTGTCCAACCGCGCGGTGGCCGAGATCGGGTATGCGGGTAGATCGCTACCATCGATCAGCTGGATATGCGGGCGCGGTCCGGTCATGGCGCGGGGGCCCGTTGCAGCGCAGCCGCCCGTGCCTGGCGATCGGCCAGCCAGGCTGATTGCACATGGGTGACATGCCGCCGGGCGGCACGGGTCAGATCGCGGACCGCATCATCATCCTGCTCATATTTGCCCATCCGCCAGATCAGCGCTGAGAGCGCCAGGCGGTGGCCCCATTTGCGCAGCTCGGCCGTGCCAGCCCGCTCACAAGCGGTCGAGCAATAGATTTGCCAGGGGCGACGGGGAACGAAGTGCTGCCCACACTCGGGCAGAAAGCAGATGCCTTGCGTCCAGAGCGGCGCGGCCAGGAGTTCGGACTGCGCGTAGACCTGGAATTTCTCCGGTTCAAAATGCCGTGCCACGGCATTCGCGCAAGGGGATGCCGGAAGGGTCATGGTGCCGAACGCCCCTTTGCGGTGCTCTGCGGGGCGCTGAGCGAGGACGCGCCAAAGCGCTCCAGATGGCGCGCATAGCGCATAGCCGCGCCCAGGATGCGTTCCTGCATGGCCAGAGAATTAGTCTTGTTTGCCCTGTTGATGTAATTCCGACCGAACCCAAGTGCGCGCGAGGCCTCGGCCAGTGAGGCAAAGCACAAAGGCCCAATCACAAAGGGCTTGGGTTGAAATTGTCCCGTTTTGCCCTCATTGCCCAGGCCACAGCGATCGAGCGTACCGGCGCGCGCATGATCCCTAACCGTGCTGGCGGTGATCCCAAAGGCCGCGGCCACCGCATGGGCATCAGCATAGATCACCCCGCGGACGTCCAGATCGGTGTAGAGGCGCTGCGTCATGATGGTGCTCTGGAAACGATACGGATCGCATAGCGCCACATACTAATATGATTAAGAAAGTGGCCTCGTCCGAGAACTTGGGAGCACAGACGAGGCCAGATGGTCCGCCACTTGGACCCGCTAGGGCGACCAGGGATTGTTTCACGCCGCCCACAGCGATGAGCATATAAAGAGGTAGTAAGAGCGACTTGTACTCGCAAGGGTGTCGTATAGGGTCTCAATGCAAAGCATACCGCCGAAACGAGAAAGGCAAATCGATGAAAAGATACTGCTTTGGTTTGGTTTTGGGGTTTATAGTGATGCCTGCAAACATTTCTGCAGACAGTTTCGTTGATGAACTTATGAGTATCAAATGCAAAGCTGCCTATGATCAGATGAACGTACGCGATGATTTGGGGATGGTTATTTTCCATTATATCGTGGGTGCAACTGCAACAATAGCTGAAAAAGATCAAAGCGTTTGGGGCGAATTTACATATACTGCCACAGCGATGGATATATCCTGCACTGAAGACCCAACACTCACTCTTGGTGACTTTCTGCGTCGATTGGGGACTGGAGAATATAATGCGCTGTTGCGCAAAATGAGGCAGATTCATTCTCTGGATTGACAAAGTCATTATTCGCCACGCCCCTTGACCCTGCGGAAAAACTTTTCCGATTTGGCCTCGAACCCATCCGCCCGCCGCCGGTAGCGATGGGCCAGCCGGCGATAGAACCGGCCAAAGATCCGCCAGAGCCAGGTCATGAGACCTCCGGATCAATGATCTCAAAGACCCGCTCGGCTCCCGCCAGTGCCAGGATCCGCAGCACATAGCGGAAATGCGGCGCATTCTGGCAGCGCAACCAGTTGCGCACGGTCTTCGGATGAATGGGTCGTTTGTCCGTGGTCAGAACCTCGGCCACCAGTTCAGAGAGATGGTTCTCCGACTGCGCTTCGGGAAAGGCTTGCCACAAAACCCGGGCAAACCACTCCCGCTCGTTTTCTTCACTCAATGATGATTTTCGATAAGACTTTTCCAATGATCCAATCCTAGGCTGCTTACATGCAACGCGAGCAGCATCGGAAAGGGTGGAGGGCGTCGCATGTTTCATGCGGCGTCCTCTTTTTGATCAACCGGCGTCAGTTGCTTGAACGAGAACAAATGCAAAGGAGGTTCATCGACGGCACGATGCTCGGACAAGTCATAAAGCGCTTTATACCAACTCGCTGGAAAACGGCCGGCGCTGATATGCGAATGAACGGTTGTGTATCCAACGCCCAGTGCAACGGCGATGGTATGATTACCACCAAGCTGTTCAGCATATTCACGAATGCAAACCATACGATGAAATAAATCCATTATTTATGGACTGTCAATGATCAGTAAAAAGAGAATTCAAAAAAAGTGGATTTGATATACAAACCTCTCATGAGATTCGACGAGAAAGAAAAGCTTTTTCGGCTTGGAGATAGTAGCCGAGAAGCCATCGCCCGCCGCCTCAGAGCGGGAAGAATGGCCACTGGCCTGAGTCAACAAGATTTTGCCAAATCAGTTGAACTCAAGAAAACCACATACAGCGCCCAGGAAAATGGTGACTCTTCGCCCTCTATAGCTGTGATGAGAGCTCTTTATCGAGAATATCGCATAGATTTTAATTATGTTCTTCACGGCGATTTTTCTCAATTGCCTTCTGACGTTCAGGATAAATTGATAGAGGCTCTTTCCTCCTTTTAGCTTCTCGTGCGTCCAGCAACCAATTGACGTTTAAACCACACCGACGCAGGAGAACACTCAGCAAGATGATAGTTCTCATGTCTCCTCCTAATGGTCGAGTGATGAGTTACTTAATCATCTTATGGTTAAATAACATCTGACAATGAGTCCAATATATTTGGACAAACACCTTTACAAGTCCAAAATAAATGGATTATGGGTTATCCAACAAAAGGAGATCAGCCATGTCCCTGCCGTTCCCGCCGCCACAGGTCGCACCGCGCCATGTCACGGCTCTGAAGTCATCTCGCGAGACACCCGCCAAAGCCAGGCCAGATGAGATCACCGACGACGGTTTGGGTATCATCCGCCATTCTCGATCGACTGGATTGCGGACCTTTTTCATGACCGGTGGCGCGCAAGCACGTGGGTACTATGCTCGAGCTGATCTGCCGTCGCGCATCTGGACTGGGCCGCATCCGACACGGCGGGCTGCGTTGCTGGCGGTTAAGGCGCAGCGCTTGGTGATTAAATGACAGCGGCGCGCGATCTCCGTCATTTGGAAGCCGCTCTGGATCTAATGGCGCGGACTGACCCGTTAGAGCGGTTGCAGTGCCTCAAGGCGCTCTGTGTCACCTACGGCCTCTGGACCATCCCAGAGCCCCCGACGCTCTACTCGCCGGTCATCTATGAAATCCAACTGTTCGGTGTCGCGGCGATGGCCAGCGATATCGAAGCGCTGCCACGCAACTGGATGCGTGCTGCGCGCAATGTCTTGGACGGTCTCGACGAAGGCCAGGCCGCATGACGTCACTTTTCCCCCTGATCCCACGTCCATCCCAAAACACTGCCTGGGATCGGGCACCTGCCAGAGGGGCACGCCCCCACCCACGTCCCAGCCCCTCTGGCTCTTTCCTTATTCCATCACTAAAACTGCTTCGGTTCGCTTCCGACAGGGCGTGCGTCACTGCCTCCACTCACGGTATCAGCACATGGCGCACGCCCATATCCACGATTTTTCAGCCTCAAATGAATAGCCCGTTTCGCCGTGTGCAGGATGGGTGATGGCTAAGACCGCATCTGTCACGGAAGCCGATATGAAGCGCGTCGTGAAGGTCGCACAGGATCAAGGCTTGCGCGTACAACGATGCATAATGACGCCAAAACGCGTGGAGTGGATCTTTAGCGATGTTGACGGCACACTGGATGCTGACGATAGTCCCAAGCCAAAGGAATGGCCCAGGTGACGGATGTGAAGGTCAATTATCCCGGCTTGTTGAAAGAACGACTGCCATCTGGCAATTATAGGTATCGCGTCCGGGTCGAGGGTAAACCCGGCAAACGGATCCGTTTGCACATCGGTCCAGATCATAAAGACTTTGCAGAACACTATCGCGCTGGCCGCGCAGGCGTAGAGATCAAGCTAGACGCCGAACCAGTCGACAACACCATCCGAGGGTCCATTGCCTGGTTGTGCCGCAAATACCTGGCTGATCTGGAAAGACAGACATTAGCCGGACTCGCATCGTCGCTGACGCTGAAAAAGAAAACGATGTATCTCAAGCGGCTTGAAAAACATTATGGCGACTATGCGATGGTGATGCCGCAAACCGAAGTTGTGGCTATCCGCGATGCATACGCCGAAACGCCCGCAGGTGCCGATAGCTTAGTTGAGTCTATTCGTTCAATGTACCGATGGGCCTGCGAGCGCGGCATCTGCGATATCAATCCCGCCATTGGCGTGGCCAAGATCGACAGAGGAAAGGGCGGGGCGAAGCCTTGGACCGTTGATGATCTTAAAAAGTACCGCGAGCACCACTGTGAAGGAACAACGCCACATCTGTGTCTGACACTGTTCATGTTCACAGCCTGTCGGATCAGTGACGCGGTTCGGTTAGGCCGTACCAATGAATTTGAACGCAACGGTATTCGCGGTTTGGGATGGCAGCCCAGTAAGAAGGGGTCGGCCTATGTGGAAATCCCGATGTTGCCACCGCTTTACAAAGCGACACGGGCCGCAACAGTTCAGGGACCAACTTACCTTTTGACCGAGCATGGCAGGCCCTTCAAAACGCCGGATTCACTCGGGCAACTCTTTCGGCGATGGTGCCGGGATGCAGGTTTGGAGGGTCGTTCTAGCCACGGCATCCGTAAAGCGGCCGGGCACCTTTTGGCCCAGGCTGGATGTTCGCAATATCAGATCATGTCGATCCACGGACACACCCAGGCGCAGACATCCGAGGTCTACACAAAAGGAGTCGAACGCTGGAAAATGGCAGCCGATGCGATGCGAACATTAGAATCGATGGAGTGGTAAGTGTCCCACGTACTATTTTTGCGTGGGACAGGTTCAGTAATAACCTGTTGAATTGCAAAAATAATATTTTTGAAAATGGAGCGGGCGATGAGATTCGAACTCACGACCCTTACCTTGGCAAGGTAATGCTCTACCCCTGAGCTACGCCCGCGTCCGTGGGTGAGCTGTCAGATATAAACAATGCGCGTGCACTGCAAGTGGAAAATTGCAATACCCGCGAAAATCTGATCGTGCGGCGGTCACATGGACAATTGACGCGTCCGGGGATCCCATGTCAGGCCGATATTCATGCTAAGTTTTCTTTGAAAGGTTTTGTTCAGCTTGTGATTGTTTATCGTCTTGCTCCAGACGTGAACCGGGACCACCGTGCGTTCGCCAAATCCGTCTATGGCGACGAAACTGTCGGTTTTGTGATCCCACACGATATTATTCGGGTGCAGATCGCCCGCAACGATGCGCAGCTGAAAAATCAGTCTGACAAAATCATTCAGTCGCTCAAGGTGATGATCGGTGAACAGACCCTTGCTTTGCAGTTGGCTCAGTTGCGGTGCAAGTGACCCGTCATCCGCCGTGATTTTTTCGACGGACAGTCCCAGTCCCTTGGTTGTGCGCACCAATCCGGCTGTCTGAACCAGCGGCAGCCGGGCCAGGTTGACAGGCGCCATTCTGGCCGCGCGATAGATCGTCGAAATCTCACGCATGTATTCCCAGGTGTAGGGCGGTTTATAGATGCGTTCCCAGAAACTGCGATCGCGTTCCTTTTGCTGGCGGCGTGGCAGGATGACCTTGATGATCTGAGTCGGATCATTCGGGTGATTATAAATCTCCCGCTTACCCCCTTGGGAAATGGGGGGGGCGTTGTCCAGATCGATCAGCATTATCTCAAGCTCGCGAAAATCACAAAAGTTACATTAATCTGTTACATTAAGGTTGTTCTGAAAGAATTTAAAGCGTGCTTGTTAATGATCCATCAGGGCCACAGGCCAGTATGTGACACCCTTAATGCATTAACGTGACGTTTGGGTAAGGTCCGCGGCAGGCTTTTAGGGCAAAACGACGTGGCGGTCGATATAGTCATCAAAGTGGATAACGACCTGATCCGCATCGGCCAGAACGACCGCCATCTGCGCAGGGCCCTCGCGCCGTTCAAGTTTTGTCGGATCACGGTGCAGTTTGATATTATAGTGACTTCCCGCCAGTGACGAACAGGGAATACCGCGCCGAATAGAGGTCGTTGTCGAATGCACGTGCCCTGTGATGATGTGGTGAACTTGCGCATGGGTGGTTAAAACATCCAGCAAGGCATCGCTGTTTTGCAGCAGGTAACGGTCCATGAAGTTATGCAGCCGGTTGATATGGTGATGGGTCACGACAATGACGGGGCGATCCGCGGCCTCAGCCAGCCGGTCCCTGATCCAGTCCAACTGCTGTGGTTCGATCCGCCCGGTCACTTCGCCATCCAGCAGGCTGTCGATCAGCAAAATGCGATAGCCGCCAGCATCTATCACCTTATCGACAAAGCCCGTTGGCGCGGCAAGATCGTCGCCAAAGACCTGCAGAAAGGTATCCCGGTTGTCATGATTGCCCAAAGTCATATGGACAGGGACGGTCAGATCGGCCAGCAGGTCCTCAAGACGCTCATAGGATGGGCGGTCACCCAGATCGACCAGATCACCGGCCAGAACGCAAAAATCTGCATCTGAATGCCGATCATTGATCTGATCAATCGCGCGACGCAGACGGTCGGCCGGATCAAGGCCTGCATAGGTCTGGCCCTCTTGCAGCAGATGCAGATCGCTTAGAACAATAAATTTCAGCATATCAATACCCATGGTTCAAAGGCTTTCTGCAATGGCCTGCCCCGCGGCCCAACCCGACGACCAGGCCCATTGAAAGTTGTATCCCCCAAGCCAGCCGGTGACGTCAACGACCTCGCCAATGAAGTAAAGGCCGGGCACCTCTTTCGCCTGCATCGTTTGCGACGATAGCGCATCGGTGCCGACACCGCCCAATGTGACCTCGGCGGTGCGATAGCCCTCGGATCCGGTTGGGGTCAGTTCCCAATGTGTCAGCAGATCGGCCAGCGCCGCCAAGGCACGATCCGACTGATCCGCCAGATTGCCGTTCAGCATCGACAGATCGACCATGTGCTGGGCCAGTCGGGCCGGCAGAATATCGGCCAGCGCCGTCGACAGATTGCGGCGCCCGGCCGTGCTGCGGCGGGTTTTCAGGGCGCTTAAAATATCCTGGTCCGGCTCCAGATGAACAGAAACCGCATTGGTTTCGCGCCAATAGGAACTGATCTGCAGGATTGACGGCCCGGATAGCCCGCGGTGGGTAAACAGCAGCCCTTCATCAAAACTGGTTCCGTTACAGGACACGCGCGCAGGTACCGAAAGGCCCGCCAGCGGCTTCAGATCGGCCATGATATCCTGCCCAAAGGTCAGCGGCACAAGGGCAGGGCGGGTATCGGTCACGGGCAAACCAAATTGCCGCGCAATCTGATAGCCGAAGCCGGTCGCCCCCATCTTGGGAATCGATTTGCCGCCGCAGGCAATGACCAGATTGCGGCATGTAAGTGTCTGCTGCCCACCGCGTTCAACCACAAGGTCGAAACCACCATCCCGCTGGTGAATGTCCTGAACGCTGGTCTGCAGCCAAAGTTCGGCCCTGGCCTGCGTCATCTCATCCAGCAGCATCCGGATGATGTCCTTGGCCGAGGTGTCGCAAAACAGCTGCCCCAACGTCTTTTCGTGATACGGAATGCCATACCGCGCGACCTGATCGATAAAATCCCACTGGGTGTAGCGGCTGAGAGCAGATTTGCAGAAATGCGGGTTTTCAGACTGAAAATTCTCAGGCGCGGCATAAAGATTGGTAAAGTTGCACCGTCCGCCACCTGAAATACGTATCTTTTGACCGGCCGCCTTGGCGTGATCAATGACCAGCGTCCGACCGCCCGAATGCGCGGCACACATCATGCCCGCGGCCCCTGCGCCAATGATCACCGTATCCCAGTCCATAGCCCCCGATTGGCGTGAAATGGCGGTTTTGGCAAGTGCTGCGCTATTTCTCTGGAATCGCAGAAGATTTGCGGGTAATGTCCCAATCAGACCTCGAAAAGAGGCGATATATGAGGCAGTTGAGCGGTAATCCATGACGGAAATGGTCTATGGCGCGGTTCCCGCGCGGGCAGGGGATCCTATTCTTCCACGCTGGTGGAGGACAATCGATAAGTTGTCGATGTCCTGTATTCTGATCCTGTTTGGCATCGGCATGTTGCTGGGTCTGGCGGCGTCGCCTCCGCTGGCGGCGAAAAACGGATTTGCACCCTTTCACTATGTCGAACGTCAGGCGTTTTTCGGCGGGCTGGCGCTGGCCGCGATGTTCTTTACCTCGATGATGACACCCAGCCTTGTGCGGCGACTGGCCGTGCTGGGGTTCATCGTGGCGCTGATCGCGGTGATGCTGCTGCCGGTCTTCGGCACGGATTTCGGCAAAGGCGCTGTGCGATGGTATTCGCTAGGCTTTGCGGCACTGCAACCGTCGGAATTTCTGAAACCCGGCTTTGTAGTCGTCGCCGCCTGGATGATTGCGGCCAGTCAGGAAATCAACGGCCCGCCGGGCAAGATGATGTCCTTTGTCATGGCCGTTATCATCGTCGCCTTTCTGGCGATGCAGCCCGATTTTGGCCAGGCCGCACTGGTGCTTTTTGCCTGGGGTATCATGTGGTTTGTTGCAGGTGCGCCGATGCTGCTTCTGGTTGGTATGGCCCTGCTGGTTCTGTTTGCAGGAACAATCGCCTATAACAACTCGGACCACTTTGCGCGGCGGATCGATGGTTTTCTGGCGCCCGATGTCGACCCGAACACCCAGCTTGGCTACGCCACCAACGCAATCCGCGAAGGTGGCTTTCTGGGCGTCGGCGTGGGTGAAGGTCAGGTGAAACAATCGCTGCCCGATGCGCATACCGATTTCATCGTCGCCGTCGCGGCCGAAGAATACGGGCTGATCATGGTTCTTTGCATTATTGCACTTTATGCCACGGTTGTCGTGCGGTCTCTGGTTCGGCTGATGCGCGAACGTGATCCCTTTATCCGCCTGGCGGGCACCGGGCTGGTCTGCATGTTCGGCGTTCAGGCGATGATCAATATGGGCGTCGCAGTCCGAATGCTGCCGGCCAAGGGCATGACGCTGCCCTTTGTCAGCTATGGCGGATCATCGCTGATTGCAGGCGGAATTGCGGTCGGTATGCTGCTGGCGTTCACACGCACGCGACCGCAGGGCGAAATCGGTGATATCCTTCTTAGACGAACGCGGTAGGGGGATATCATGAATAACAAGCCACTTCTGGTGATGGCCGCAGGTGGAACGGGCGGTCATATGTTCCCGGCGCAGGCCCTGGCCGAACAGATGCTGGCGCGGGGCTGGCGGGTGAAATTGTCGACCGATGCCCGCGGCGCGCGCTATATCGGCGGCTTTCCTGACGCGGTTGAGATCGAACAGATTTCCAGCGCTACCTTTGCCCGCGGCGGCATTTTCGCGAAACTGCTGGTGCCTTTTCGAATTTTCGGTGGTGTGATCAGCGCCACAGTGCAAATGATGACGGATCGCCCGACCGTGGTGGTCGGCTTTGGCGGTTACCCCAGCATCCCTGCGCTATCGGCGGCCTTGCTTCTGCGGCGCCCCCGGATGATCCATGAACAAAACGGTGTTCTGGGCCGCGTCAACCAATTGTTTGCCAAGCGCGTCGATGCGGTGGCCTGCGGCACCTGGCCCACGAAAATGCCAGCGGGTGTGCGGGCCTTTCACACCGGCAATCCTGTTCGCGGTGCTGTGCTGGATCGGGCCGAAGCGCCTTATATTCCGCCCGGTGACTACCCGATCAGCCTGCTGGTCATTGGTGGATCGCAGGGCGCGCGGATCCTGTCTGATATCGTGCCCGAGGCGATTGCCAGTCTGCCGGGCGATATCCTGGGCAACCTGCGTGTCTCGCATCAGGCGCGGGACGAAGACGGCGAACGCGTCACGCAATTCTATGCAAATCAGGGCATCAGCGCCGACGTTCAGCCCTTTTTCACCGATGTGCCAAGCCGCATGGCGGACGCGCAACTTGTGATCAGCCGCGCAGGCGCGTCATCTGTTGCCGATATCAGCGTGATCGGGCGGCCTTCGATCCTCATACCACTGGCCTCAGCCATCCGTGACGAACAAACCGCAAACGCCCGCGCATTGGTCGATGCGCAAGCGGCGGTTCTGATCCCGGAAAGCAAGCTGACGGTTGAAACACTGGCCGAAAATATCACAGCCATCCTGACCCAGGGCAAGGCCGCTGTTGCCATGGCGCACGGGGCTGTTTCGGTCTCGAAACCTGACGCAACGGGTGCCCTTGTGGACATTGTCGAAGAACTGGCACAAAAGACAGGATACGAAAAATGATGGACGGCGGGGCACTGATGAACGCGGCGACGAAACTTCCAACCGAGATGGGGCCGATCCACTTTGTGGGCATCGGCGGCATCGGCATGTCGGGCATCGCCGAGGTGCTGTTGAACCACGGCTACCGCGTTCAGGGTTCTGACCTAAAAGCTACGAAGATCACCGAACGGCTGACGGCCCTTGGGGCGAGGGTTTTCGAAGGCCAACGGGCGGAAAATCTGGACGGCGCTGAGGTTGTCGTGATCTCAAGCGCGATCAAGTCGGGCAACGCCGAACTGGATGAAGCACGCCTGAAGGGCCTGCCTGTCGTCCGCCGGGCCGAGATGCTGGCCGAACTGATGCGCCTGAAATCGAACATCGCCGTCGCCGGCACCCACGGCAAAACGACGACCACAACAATGGTCGCAACCCTGCTGGATCACGGCGGGATCGATCCTACGGTGATCAACGGCGGCATCATCCACGCCTATGGCTCGAACGCGCGGATGGGGCAGGGCGAATGGATGGTGGTTGAGGCCGACGAAAGCGACGGTACCTTCAACCGCCTGCCCGCGACGATTGCGATTGTCACCAATATCGACCCTGAACATATGGAACACTGGGGCGATTTCGACACGCTGCGTCAGGGGTTTCTGGATTTTGTCTCAAACATTCCGTTTTACGGGCTGGCGATCTGCTGCACCGATCACCCTGAGGTCCAGTCGCTGGTCGGCAAGATCACTGACCGCCGTGTCGTGACCTTTGGATTTAACGCGCAGGCCGATGTCCGGGCTGTGAACCTGACCTATAAGGCCGGTGTGGCCCATTTCGACATTGCACTGCAGGGCGAAGATAAGGTGATCGAGGGCTGCAGCCTGCCGATGCCCGGTGACCATAATGTGTCCAATGCCCTGGCCGCTGTCGCCGTGGCGCGGCATCTGGGCATGAAAACTTCTGAGATCCGCGAAGCGCTGGCCCATTTCAAAGGCGTCAATCGCCGCTTTACCAAGGTGGGCGAGGTCGACGGTGTGACGATCATCGACGACTATGGCCACCACCCGGTTGAGATCGCCGCCGTCCTGAAAGCGGCCCGTCAGGCCAGCGAAGGCCGCGTGATTGCGGTGCACCAACCGCATCGCTACAGCCGGTTGTCATCGCTGTTCGAAGATTTCTGCGCCTGTTTCAACGACGCCGATGTCGTGGCCATTGCCGAGGTCTTTGCCGCCGGTGAAGACCCCATCGAAGGCGCCAGCCGCGATGACCTTGTCTCGGGCCTGATCCGCCACGGCCACCGCCACGCCCGCGCCATCGTCAGCGAAGACGATCTGGAACGCCTTGTCCGCGAACAGGCCCGCCCGGGTGACATCGTCGTCTGCCTGGGTGCCGGCACGATCAGCGCATGGGCGAATGGGCTGCCAGAGCGGTTAAAGGTATAGGTCTATCGCCTGGCCAGGTCATTAATTGATCTTAGCCAGACGTTTTCCGCGTCTCAGTGGATAGACAATGGCTGGATGCAGACCATTAAACGCTGAAGCCCTTCTTAATCTTTTTATTTTCAATCACCCACTGCTGGCCTGTCGCATCAACAGCTGCAAATCTCGATAGCATGTCACTATTATTGGGATAAACATCCAAAGCAGCTGTCAACCACGCCTCTACGATTTCATTATGCGGCATACGTGCGTTATCCACTTTTGCGAAAAAACCCTTATCACCCTTTAAAACGTTGTCGACGATCCCTAGGTCTGTCATTCTGCGAAAACCGATCATTGCAGTTGAGTAAATTGCCGAAGAGGTGGCAGGAATAATAGGCGGTTCTTCAAGTGCAAATTGTGGCTTCTCTGTACTGTTTGTTCGTACCGTAGGAGGCTGGATAATAAATTTCCCAATGCTTCTTTTAGGGGCTAAGTCCGCAATCTTTGTACCATTAAAAAGACTCATCAGCTTTCTAGCGCGACTCTCATCCACGAGTGTGTTGCATCCACCCCAAAGTATAACCTTGGCAGTTGTGTAAAGGTTGAAGTCTTTAGAGTATTTGCGAAAATTATAGCTATCTAGCCCTACAACGATTTTGGTTTTATCATCACTGGTAAAATAAACACCGGCATCGTTATAAAGGGACCTCTTATACATGGCATGATTGTATAATACGTCTTCATGCCACGGGCTTCCATTGGCAAACTGATAATCTGAAAAGTGACCACCGAAATAAAGCCAATTGCCTTGGGATGTGAAAAAAGACTTCATCGCTTTCATGGACGGTTTGGGAAGACGTATCGATACACTGCATGTCATGCCAAGTTTTTGGCAACCCTCTTCCCATGTTACTGCATCGCGGCGTGTGCCAAGACATAAAGTTGAATATTTCATTTGGCTAATCCCATGATTTATTTTCGATTTAGATGTTTGTATAAAAACTTGGTATTTTGTTATTTTCAAAATTCCTGAATTGCAAATCGTATCTATGGAAATGCGAACTAGCTTATGTTTGATTTTTCAGTGTAGAGACGGATAGTGCCGAAGTATTCATCTTAGCGTTAAGGAAACTGTGCAAAAAGATCACGCCCGCTGCAGTTTCACCGCCTCAGTACGTGCCAGTCGGATCAGATGCGCCATGAAGGGCTTCGTCGTCTCATCCGTTCGTGTTGCTGCGTACAGCCGGCGGGTGATACCATCAGCAGTCAGTGGGCGGGTCACATAATCTGAATTATACTTCACCTCGCGCACCACCCAGTCGGGCAGAACCGCCACGCCGCGGTTCGAAGCCACCAGCAACAAAATCACCGCCGTCAATTCAACCTGACGGATCGCAGCCGGTTCGATCCGCGCGGGCATCAGAAGCTGACTGAACACATCCAGCCGCGCCCGATCTACCGGATAAGTGATCAATGTCTGACCGATAAAGTCCCGTGCCTCGACATGGCTCTTCTGCGCCAGAGGGTGCTGGCTGGAGGCGACAAAAACCGGCGAGTAATCAAAAAGGGGTGTGAAATCCACCCCCTGCAAATCCTCGGGGTCCGAGGATACAACCAGATCGACCTTTTCCCGTTGCAGCGCGGGCAGGGCATCAAAGGCCAGACCGGGCAGAATATCCACGTCGACATCCGGCCAGGCCTTGCGGAATTCCTCCAAAACCGGAAACAGCCATTCAAAGCAGGCGTGGCATTCAATCGCGATATGCAGCCGTCCTGATTTGCCCGACTGAAGCCCCGCAAAGTCGGCCTCAAGTGCGGCCATCTCGGGCAGGATCCGCTCGGCTGCGGCCAACAGCTTCATGCCTGCCGCCGACAGTTTCAGCGGCTTTGACCGGCGCACGAAAAGCTCAACGCCCGCCTGTTCCTCAATCCCCTTCACCTGATGGCTCAGCGCCGACTGCGTGATGTTCAACTGTTCGGCCGCCTTGGCCAGACCGCCCGTGTCATGAATGGCCTTTATTGTGCGCAGGTGACGGAACTCAATATGCATATCTGCGTTCGACTCATAGTTATCTTGAGAATTATGAGGTTGTTTCATCTTTGCCCAGATGCGACAAGAGCGAAACCAAAAACGACTGGATCCAGCAGATGCGCCCGCAGATATCGTTCGAATTCTTCCCGCCGAAATCGCTTGAGGCCTCATTCCGGCTTTGGGATACCGTGCAAACCTTGTCGCCCTTACAGCCTGAGTTTGTATCGGTGACCTACGGCGCCGGGGGCACGACCCGCAAACTGACGCATGAAGCGGTGGATGCCATTCACAAAACCAGCGGCCTGAATGTGGCGGCACACTTGACCTGTGTTGATGCAACACGCGCTGAAACCCTTGAAATCGCTGAAAGTTATGCCGCATCCGGTGTCACCGATCTGGTGGCGTTGCGGGGCGATCCGCCCAAGGGCAGCGGGCAGTTTACGGCACATCCGGAAGGCTTTGCTAATTCCTGTGAACTGATCGAGGCCCTGGCCCAGACCGGAAAATTCAACATCCGTGTCGGTGCCTATCCCGAAGCCCACCCCGAGGCCGCCAGCACCCAGGCCGATGTCGATTGGCTGAAGCGCAAGGTCGACGCGGGTGCCCATTCGGCCATCACGCAGTTTTTCTTTGAGGCCGACACATTCTTCCGATTCCGCGATGCCTGCGACAAGGCGGGCATCACCGCGCCAATCCTGCCGGGCATTCTGCCCATTGAAAACTGGAAAGGTGCGCGAAAATTTGCCCAGTCCTGCGGCACCAGTATCCCGCAGTGGTTGGATGAAGCCTTTGAAAAGGCTGAACGCGATGACAGGCAAGATTTGCTGGCCACGGCCATCTGCACGGAACTGTGCAGCGACCTGTTGGACGGCGGTGTGGAACATCTGCATTTCTACACGCTCAATCGTCCCGAGCTGACGCGCGATGTCTGTCACGCCCTGGGTGTCACACCGGAAGTGCGTCTGGAAAACGTCGCATAAGGCACATAGTCTCTGCCTGAAACCAAGGCGGAGACACCCATGCTGAAAGCCCAAACACCCCAGGACCTTGCCAGTCGCGAAACGCTTTTGTCTATGTCGGGGCTTGAGGCGATGCAGGCCTTTCGTGACGGCACGCTGCCCGGCCCGCCGATTGCCCATCTGATGGGCTATGCCATCCACACTGTTGAACCGGGCCACGTCACCTTTCGCGGGACACCTGGCTTCGATGTGTTGAACCCGATGGGCACCGTTCACGGTGGCTGGTACGGCACGCTTCTTGACAGTTCCATGGCCTGCGCCGTGATGACGACGGTGCCCAAGGGGTCGATCTACACAACCATGGAATACAAGATCAACATCGTCCGCAGCATCCCCTTGGGCACGGAAATCGAAAGCAGCGGGGTCGTCAGCCACGCAGGCCGTTCCAGCGGTATCGCCACAGGCGAAATTCGTGGAGTTGAGGATGGAAAGCTTTATGCCACAGGGTCAACCACTTGTATTATAATGAAGATAGATGAGGGCAGCTAGCGCTGGCGACCTTACTGTAAATGAGGGCAGCGACCGTCCGCGGGTGGGCGTGAAGCGCCCGCCCATGGGGGGCGGTCGGGCGCTGCCCGGTGCTACTCACCGGGCGGGATGGTTGGGCAGAGCGTCTCGAAATTTCAGGATTATGCGCCAGATGTGTTTTCAATAATCAACCTCACACTGGCTTTTCCAGCCATCGCCGATTACCCTGATCCCCGTAACGATCAGGCCATAAGATTTAAATGAATATCCTCAAAGATTTTGCCCCCCTATCGCCCGCCGAAGAAAAGCTGCTGGCCGAATGCGCCAGCCCGTCGCGCATCACCATCGGCGACGGCGAACAGCCCATTGAAAACACGCCCGACCTGACCATCCGCGCCGATCTGATCCGCGCACTGATCCTGGGCGAAGACCCCAAGCAGAAATTGCACGACAAGGGTATGCGCCTGCGCGGCGCCTGGATCACCGGCCCGCTGGACCTGCAGGGGTGCGACCTTACCCAGGATATCACCCTGACGCAGTGCACGCTGGACGCCGATATCTCGCTCATCAATACACGCCTGCGGGGGCTGCACCTGACGGGCACAGGGGTCAAGGGCATCTCGGCCGATAATGCCAGCTTTGGCGGGTCGCTTTATCTGCGCGCAGACACCCGTGTCGATGGCGAAATCAGTCTGGCGGGCGCGCGTATCGCCGGTGACCTGCAGCTTTGCGGGGCTCAGATCAACTCACCCGATCAGGATGCGGTCTTTGCCCCGTCGCTGCGCGTCGAAGGGTCTGTCTTTCTGGGCAACTACCCCTATTCCGACGGCCAATCGACGCTGGCTGTGACGGGCACATTGTTTTTCGCGTCAGCCCATGTGGCCCACGACTTTTTCATCACCAACACCAGCATCACCCTGACCGAAGGCATCCTGGGCGAAGGCGTCTTTGACGGAACCGAGGAACACGGCCGCGACATCGCCCTTAGCCTGGCCCGCGCCCAGATCGGCGGTATACTTTATTTCAAAGACAATCAGATCAGCCAGGGCATCGTGAACCTGGCCGGGGCCTCGGCCGACAAGCTGAAAGACGAACCCGAAGGGCCCGGCGTGGGCTATCCCATCCGCCTGGACGGATTTCGTTATAGCGACTTTTCCCGCCACACCGATACGGGCGTGCAGGCGCGTCTGCACTGGCTGGACAGACGGCCCGAGGGCATGCCCTTTACCGCCCAACCCTATGAACAACTGGCCAGCGTGTTGCAGCAGTTGGGCCACCGCAACGATGCCCGCATGGTGCTGATGCGCAAGGAACGCTTGCTGCGGCGCGAAGATCGCATTCTGTTTCGTGACAAGAACGGGCGGGGTGTGCGTTGGGCCATGATGTGGCTGTCCGACACGATCCTGCGCGTCATTGTCGGTTATGGCTACAAACCCGGTCGTGCCGTATTGTTTGCGGCCCTCCTGATCATGGGGCTGGGTCTGTTTTTCCAGAAAACATGGGATGCGGGCGACATGACGCCCAATGCGGCACCCATCCTGGTGTCACGCGACTGGATCGCCGCCACCGAAATCGCGCCGGGCAACCCGGGCGCCTATTGGTCACAGCCGGGGCAGGCGGGTCAGGATTGGGAAACCTTCAACGCCTTTGCCTATGCCGCCGATCTTGTGATCCCGCTGATCACCTTCGGCCAGGAAAATGCCTGGGCGCCCTCGACCTCTCGCAGCCCATGGGGCCGTGCGGGCTGGTGGATCAGATGGTTCGCCAAGGCCATCGGCTGGATCGTCACCGCCCTAGCCGCCGCAGCCCTGACCGGTTTGATCCGGCAAGAGTAGCGGCATAAACTGGACCAGAAATCTGGCTATTCCTGTCATAATCAATCATGGTAGTCTGGTCCATAAAACATCAGGATCAGCACCATGCCATATTACGCCCTGACCATGCTGGCCGCCGGGATCGGCATCCCCGTGTTGGCCGCGTTGAACGCGGCCCTTGGCACCCGCATCGGTTCCCCCGCCGCAGCCGCTTTCGTTCTGTTCATCGTCGCGCTACTGGCCACAACTGCTGTCATGGTCATCACCGGGCCTCAGGCTTTGACGCGTCTTTCCGGTACGCCCAAACATCTGCTTCTGGCGGGCCTGCTGGTGGCGTTTTATGTCTTGTCGATCACCTACATCGCGCCGCACTTCGGGGTCGGCAATGCGGTGTTTTTCGTCTTGCTGGGCCAGTTGGTATCCGCCGCCGTCATCGACCACTTTGGACTTTTCACGGCGGTTCAGACGCCGCTTAGCCCGACCCGCGCATTGGGCATCGCGGTCATGGCGTTGGGTGTTTTCATCACGCAAAAGGTGTGATGCATAAATGTGCAAATTACACATTTATTTTGGATCGTTTTGGCAAAAATGTGCATATTACACATTTATTTTACCTAAAAATCGCGAATTTGAAGAGAAATGTGCAAATTGCACATCTTTCTTGTGTTCGTAAAAACTACAATAAAATCAAACCGCTAAGCGCTGGCGCCCGTTGGCCGTAAGCATCCAGCTTTCATCGCCTTCAAACACCACGGGTACCAATGGCCGACCGTACCCCGCACCCCCGTCCAGATCGATGCGATTGCCAAAATGTTGTGGAAAATCAAGGGCCGTATGCCCGTGGATAATCAGTTTTTCATGGCGTCCCTCATGATCGACAAAGCCTTGCCGGATCCACAGCAGGTCTTCCTCTTTCTGCTGTTCCATCGCCACGCCCGGGCGGATGCCCGCATGGACAAACCGTAGATTTTTATAGTCTTTCCAAAGCGTTAGGCTTTCCAGGAACGCAATATGATCTGCGGGAACGGCCTCCAACGCCTCGGCATGCAGATCGCCCAACCGCCGACGCTCGGTCGTTTCAATCCCGTAAGACGCCAGCGTCGCCAAACCACCCAACCGTTCATGCAACCAATGCAGATCAATGAACAGATGCGGGTCCTGTCGCGGGTGATCCTGCAGGAACCATTCGAACATGCGATCATGATTGCCTTTTAGGCAAACCCATGATTTTCCAGCATTAATTCCGTCGGACAGCAGTTGCAAAACACCCCTGCTGTCCGCGCCGCGATCCACATAATCCCCCAGAAAGACAACCTGAGCGTCCGAGCCGCCATCGGCGTAGATCAGTTCCAGGGCCTGTTCCAGCATGCCCAACTGACCATGAATGTCGCCGACAGCGTAGATCATCTAATTTACCTCAAATTGCAGCGGTTTGACCTGCCGAAACTTGCCCGTCGCGCTGAGTTTGTCCAGTACGTCCTGCGGTACGGCCTCATCCACATAAAGCAGCGCAATCGCCTCGCCGCCCACAGCTGACCGACCCAGGGTAAAGTTCGCGATATTCACACCGTTCTCGCCCAGGGTCTGCCCCAAAAGTCCAATGATTCCAGGAGTATCCTCGTTCGTGGTATACAGCATATGCGCGCCCACTTCGGCGTCGATATTGATGCCCTTGATCTGGATAAAGCGCGGTTTGCCGTCGCTAAAGACCGTTCCGCCGATGGACCGTTCGCGCTTATCCGTGACGACGGTGACCTTGATATAACCCTCAAACGCGCCCGACTGATCCTGACTGGTGGTCGAGATCTGAATGCCGCGTTCCTTTGCGATCACGGGGGCCGACACCATGTTCACATCCGGATTGGACTTTTTCATGATTCCCGCAACGACAGCGCAATTCAGCGCCTCAAGGTTCATTCCAGACACTTCACCGTCATACAAAATATTGATCGCCTTGATCGGTTCGTCCGTCATCTGCCCGATGAACGATCCCAGATGCCCGGCCAGTTTGACCCAGGGGCCCATGATCTTGGCCTCTTCGGCGGTCACCGATGGCATATTTAGTGCGTTGGTCACAGCCCCGGTCAGCAGATAATCCGACATCTGTTCGGCCACTTGCAGCGCGACATTTTCCTGCGCCTCGGTCGTGGCCGCGCCCAAGTGCGGGGTCACAACGACATTCGGCAGGTTGAACAGGGGGCTTTCGGTGGCGGGCTCAACCGCGAAGACGTCGAAGGCGGCACCCGCCACGTGGCCGGATTTCAGGGCTTGGGCCAGGGCCTCTTCATCGACCAGACCGCCGCGGGCGCAGTTGATGATCCGCACACCGGGCTTGGTTTTGGCGATATTCTTAGCCGATATAATATTTTTTGTCTGATCCGTCAGCGGCACATGCAGCGTGATAAAGTCAGCTTTTTCAAGCAGTTCGTCCAGTTCGACCTTTTGCACACCCATCTTGTCGGCCTTTTCCTGACCCAGATAGGGATCATAGGCCATGACCTTCATTTTCAGACCGTGGGCGCGATCACACACGATCCCGCCGATGTTACCAGCCCCAATGACACCCAGGGTTTTACCGGTCAGCTCTACCCCCATAAAACGGGATTTTTCCCATTTACCGGCGTGGGTTGAGGCATTGGCCTCAGGAATTTGCCGCGCCACGGCCATCATCATGGAAATCGCGTGTTCGGCGGTGGTGATCATGTTGCCGAAGGGGGTGTTCATGACGATCACACCCTTTTTGCTGGCGGCTTCCCGATCAACGTTGTCCACACCGATCCCGGCACGACCGATGACCTTCAGATTATCGGCCGCGGCCAGGATTTTTTCGGTGACTTTTGTGGCGGATCGAATGGCAAGGCCGTCATATTGGCCGATGACTTCCAGCAGTTTTTCCTTGTCTTTACCAAGGTCTGGCTGGAAATCCACATCGATCCCGCGGTCACGGAAAATTTGTACAGCGGCATCGCTGAGTTTGTCGGAAATAAGAACTTTGGGGGCCATTTGGGGCTCCTATCTTTGAAAGTGGGCGCATCCGGACCGCTTTGGACCCGTCTTTAGATCGGGGTCCGCAACGGTCGGCATGCGATCAGGCTGCTTGAGAGTGTGCTTCGATTTCGGTGGCAAAGGCCCATTCGAGCCAGGGCAACATCGCCTGGATATCTGCGGTCTCAACCGTGCCGCCGCACCAGATCCGCAGACCGGCGGGTGCATCGCGATAGGCGCCGATGTCCAGCGCGATGCCTTCCACCTCAAGCCGTTTGGCCACGGCTTTCGCGAAGGCGGCGCCATCAGTGATCCGGTCATCGGTGAACTTCAGGCAGACCGAGGTATTGGACCGGGTCGCGGGATCGACCGCCAGATTATCAATCCAGTCGTGCCTGTCACAAAAATCCCAGATGGCCTGCGCATTGGCGTTGGCGCGTTTGATCAGCCCAGGCACACCGCCCACGGATTTCGCCCAATCGAGGGCAAATAGGTAATCCTCAACACACAGCATCGAGGGTGTGTTGATTGTTGCACCCTCAAAAATACCGTCGATCAGTTTGCCACCCTTGGTCAGGCGGAAAATCTTGGGCAGGGGCCACGCGGGCGTATAGATTTCCAGCCGCGTGACGGCGCGGGGCGACAGGATCAGGATGCCATGGGCCGCTTCACCGCCCAGCACTTTTTGCCAGCTAAAGGTCGTCACATCCAGCTTATCCCACGGCAGATCCATCGCAAAAGCGGCCGAGGTCGCATCGCAAAGCGTAAGACCCGCGCGATTTGCAGGGATCGCATCGCCATTCGGCATTCGCACACCCGAGGTCGTGCCGTTCCATGTAAAACACACGTCCTGATCATAATTCAGCGCCGCCATATCGACGATTTCGCCGTATTCGGCCGTGTGAACGGTATGTTCGATTTTCAACTGCTTGACGGCATCGGTGACCCAACCGGCGCCAAAGCTTTCCCAAGCGACCATCTGCACAGGCCGTTCGCCCAGCAGTGTCCACATCGCCATTTCATAGGCGCCGGTGTCCGAGGCAGGCACGATCCCGATCTTGTAATCCGCAGGCACGCCCAGAACCGCGCGCGTTGTCTCAATCGCGTCTTTCAGCTTGGTCTTGCCCACAGCGGCGCGGTGGCTGCGGCCAAGGGCAGCATCCTGTAAGGCGTCCAGAGTCCATGTGGGGGGTTTGGCACAGGGGCCAGAGGAAAAACGCGGATTTACCGGCCGCGTCGCCGGTTTTTGCATAGCCATGTCTGCTATCCTTCCAGATAAGCGCCCTTCGTTGGGGAAGGGTGTCCCACGGACGCCTCTACGGAAAACCAATAAAAAAAGCAATAAATAAAAGGGCCTGTTGTGCAGATTTCTGCGAATCAATGCAGAACAATGCAAGAACGATCACCCCTGATCCGTGCAAAATCCGTGCAATTTGTTCTGCAGACGTTCCAGTGGTTTACCCAAAAGAAAACCCCGGCGCAGCGGACACTGCGACCGGGGCCAATAGTGATAGCGAAGCCGTCAAACTTCGTCGTCACCATACCACCCCTGGTCGCATTATCAAGCTGCATTGGGGGGTCGCGTCATGAAAATGTCCGTTCATCGCACCCCGATCAGCGCCGAATTGCCGTTTGTCCTGGCAGACGTGAAAGACCATATCCGCATCGATGGCGACACGAGCGAGGATGCAGCGATCGCGCGGATGGCTCAGACGGCCGCAGCTGAGATCGAGCATTTTGCGCAGATCGCGCTGCTCACCCAGACGATCACGGTGACGATTCTGAACCCGTCACGGGGGCACACACTGGCCCTGCCCATTGGCCCGGCTCAAACGACCGACAGGCCGGTGGTTACCATCAACGGGGATCCGTTCAGCGCCTTTGGCTTTGTGGCCGGGTTTCGCCCGATCATCCATTGGACCGCTGACTTTCAGGCCATGGCGCCCGTTGAGCCGGTCATCGAATACACCGCCGGTTTCGGCCTGACCGCCGCAGAAATCCCGCATGACCTGGCCCAGGCGCTGCTGGATCAGGCTGCCTTGCACTATGACGGCCGGTCGCCGATGGACGCCAAATCGCTCACCACATCGCCCCATATGGCCCGCGTCGGGGCGCGCTACCGGGGGGTGTCGCTATGACCGTCCAAACCCTCAATCGCCACGATTGGTTCCGCGCTGTGATGCAGGTCGAGGGCCTGTCGGCCACCGCCAAGAACGTTGCAGGCGCTCTGTCCATCCAATTCGCCAACGATGAAACCGGTCGGCTGGACCCCTCCCAGGAGACGCTGGCCGATTACTTGAAGGTCCACAAGGACACGATCAGGCGTGGCCTGCGCGAGCTGCGCAATGCTGGCTGGTTGCTTTCTTTGGGGGATGGCGGGCGCGGCCGCACGCTCATGATGCGCCTGATTTCCCCGTCCAAGATCATCCCGTTTCGTGCCCGTAAAGGGGTGCAAAATGACCCGGAAAACCGCGCAGAAAGGGGTGCAGATATGCACACCCAAGCCCGTAAAAAGGTGTGCAGTTCTGCTGCGAAAGGGGTGCAGAATTGCACACCGCTATTAAAGGAAGAACAGGCTTATAAACAGGATACGCGCGCGAGCGGACCACCGCCTTGCCCTGTGGACCAGTGCGCTGTCATCCTGGCAGGTTCGCACAACGAGCAAGCCTGGGACGAATGGCTGACCAAGCACCGTTGGCCGACCGTCCGCGAGATTGGCATCCGTCTGAATGACGGGTGGCGAATGACGTTCCCAACCCCACCCAGTGATCCCCATGGCATCCAACGGAATATCACTGAGAAGTTTCTCAGTTGGGCTGTCTCACGGATGCGGGAACGTCAGGAGAAATCGGCATGACCAAGGCAGAGAAGAAAGCAAGGAAGTGGGTCAAGGCTGACGGGTCACCGATGCCCCCTGTCATGCCACCGCCTGCGCTGTCGGATAATCAACCTGACCTCTTTGGAAGCGGTCCCAATGCCGCAACTTTGACAGGCCTGAGAGACCGAGAGAGAGAGTTTTCAATTTTCGCGCCCGGCGGGGAATTGGCCGACGCGGCGCCTGCCGTGAAAGCTTTGCATTTTATGCATACCCTGGCAATCCCGGAAGGAGAGAACGCGGGCAAGCTGATCACCTTGGCGCCTTTCCAGCGCCAGTTCATCGAGGGCGCGATGGGTGACGGCATCGCCAACGCCGTCCTGAGCATCGGGCGCGGCAATGGCAAGTCTGCGATTACCGCCGGGTTGGCGCTTGGCGGTCTCTTGGGCGTTTGGGATCGTCAGCCCCGCCGGGAAATCATTGCGGCCGCGAACACGCGTGAACAAGGGCAGATCATCTGGAACTTTGTGAAGGGTTTCGCAGCCAGCTTACCTCTGGAAATCCAGCGGCAGCTGCACTACCGCCGCGCCCCGCGACTTGAGATTGAGTACGAGGGCGACGGCGGCCAGCACGTCTTGAGGGTCATCGCTTCGGATGCGAAATCCGCCCTGGGCGGGGCGCCCACCATGGCCATTCTGGACGAAAGGGGTCATTGGGCATTGGATCGCGGGGATGATCTGGAACACGCCCTGTTGTCCGGCCTGGGCAAGCGGGGTGGGCGCGCCTTCCTGATCAGCACCTCGGCTAGCAATGACACCCACCCGTTCTCAAAGTGGATCGATGATCAGATCCCCGGAACCTACGTCCAGGAACACCGCCCTGCGCCTGGTCTGCCCGCCGATGATCTCGAAAGCCTGCTGATCGCCAACCCGGGCGCCGAACATGGTATCGGCAATGCGCCAGATTGGCTGGAAGGCCAGGCCAAACGGGCTATCGCGCGCGGTGGCTCGGCTCTCTCGAGCTTCCGTTTGTACAACAGAAACGAACGTGTGTCCGGCGAAACGCGGGATCTTTTGATCACCGTCGACGAGTGGCTCAGCTGCGAAACCGACACACTGCCACCCCGTGAGGGCGGTGTGGTCATCGGCATCGATCTGGGCGGCTCGGCCTCGATGTCAGCGGCAGCGTTTTACTGGCCCGAAACGGGCCGTCTTGAAGCATTGGCGACGTTTCCATCAAACCCCAGTCTTCTGGATCGTGGCCAGCGGGACGGTGTCGCAGGCCGCTACGTCGAAATGCGCGACCGGCGGGAATTGACCACACTCGGCGACCGGACCGTACCAATCGCACCATGGCTTATCGAGGTGATGCGCCATGTCGAAGGTGAACAGATCCTTTGTCTTATTGCAGATCGTTACAAAGAGGCCGAATTGGCCGAGGCCTATGCCAAGACAGGTATCAAATCGCCGCTTTTGTGGCGTGCTACAGTTTGGAAACAAAGCAATGAGGATTGTGAGCGTTTCCGCCGTGCTGTGTTCGATGGAAAAATCAAATCAAAGCCATCCTTGTTGCTGAGGTCGGCCTTTGCCGATGCTGTCTGCAAGCGCGATGATTCCAACAATCTCAAATTGGCCAAAGCGCGCAGCAAGGGCAGAATCGATGCAGTCCAAGCGGCCGTTATCGCTGTCGCCCAGGGCGCGCGGATCGTGGCGCAATCAAAATCCAAAGCAAAGGTGTATTTCGCATGATCAGCGCAGGGCAGCTCAATCGTCGTATTCAGGTTCAAAGGGCAACCAGAATTCCTAATGGTGCGGGCGGTTTCACTCTCGAATGGAGCGATTACGGCGCGCCCATCTTTGCGATGCGGCGGGATGTGTCAGATCGAGAGCTGTTTGAAGGCGGGCGTTTGGGAAGTGTTCTTATGACGCGCTTCACTGTTAGATCGACCGCTTTTACGAAGACAATCCGGCGCACGGATCGCATTGTTCACGAAGGGATGTTTTTCGGGATCGAGGGCATCAAGGAAGTGCCCCCTGGCAAAGCGTTTTTTGAAATCACCGCGCAGACCGGGCTTGCGGGGTTCAGCGAATGAGTATCCGGCAGACCCATCACCGCCATTCGAAAAAGGTCACGCGGGGCGCCCGTTGGACGGTCCTGCGCGCTGCCATTCTGGAGCGGGATGGCTACCGTTGTAGGGAATGCGGCGCACGCGGGCGGTTGGAAGTGGATCACATCAAGCCAGTTCGGACGCACCCACAGCTGTCTTACGACCCCGATAACCTACAGTCGCTTTGCCCGTCTTGTCACACCAAGAAAACCAGACTTGAATGCGGGCATCCCCCGCTTTCGCCACAGCGCCAGGCCTGGCGCGATCTGCTGCAAAAACCGCAGCCCAAACCCGTCGAGCAGAAAGGGAAATAATATGCTTGAATCTGTCGTTATCACCCGTCGTCAGTCGGAAATTCGCCAGCAGCTGTCAGAACTGGCCGCCAAGCCGGAACCGACTGAGGATGAACTGCGCTCCATGGATGACATGGACCGCGAATATCGCACCAACGAAACCCGCTATCGCGCGGCCTTGATTGCCGAGGATGAAGAGCGCCAAGAGGCTGGGGCAGAACTCGAAACCCGCTCGGCGCAGGAATGGTCGGACATGCTGGCCGGTTTCGAAATGCGCCAGGTGGCCCTGGCCCTGGATGAGGGGCGGCAGCTGGACGGTCAGACGGCCGAGATCGTCACCGAGTTGCGCAGCGCCGGTGGATTCCGGGGTATCCCGGTGCCTTGGGAGGCGCTGGAATTGCGGGCGGGGGAAACCACGGCGCCAGGCACACCGAACCCGATCCAGACCCGGCCGATCATCGACCGCTTGTTCCCGCAGTCCGTCGCATCCCGCATGGGCGGGCAAATGATCAACGTGCCCCAGGGCGAGGTCGAATACCCGGTTGTGACAAGCGCTGTCAGTGCCTCATGGCAGGGGTCTGAGACGGGTAACACAGCATCGCCGCAGCGGTACCAGACGGCCGACCGACCGCTGAAACCCGACAACACGCTCGGCATTCAAATGAAGCTGACCCGGAAGTCTATGAAACAGTCGGGCGCAGCTCTGGAACAGGCCGTGCGTCGGGATATGAATGGCGCGATTGCGGCTGAAATGGACCGCGTCACCTTCCAGGGCGCAGGCACAGGCGGCGAACCCAACGGGGTCGTAGCCGGGGCTGGCAGCTATGGCATCACGGAGACTGCAGTTGCGGCCGCAGCGAGCTGGTCGGCCTTCCGTGGATCTGTGACCCGGTTCATGCTGGCCAATGCGGCCGGGGCGCCCTCGGCCGTCCGTCTGCTGATCCGGCCTGAGGTCTGGGACACAATGGACGACGCCTACATCGACACCGGCACGGGCGTCACGGAATGGGACCGCCTGGTCAAGAACATCCCGGCCAGCAACATCGCCATGTCCCCCAACTCCCTGGCTGCGCCCACCGGCACACCAGAGGCCAGCTCGGCATTGCTGACCACCAACGTGGGCGGCGTCGCGCCCTTTTTTGTTGCCACCTGGGGCGCAGTGGACGTGATCCGCGATCCCTACAGCGATGCGCAGCAAGGGGCGCTGCGGCTGACGGCCCTGGCCACGATGGACATCACAATTGCACGCCCCGTGCAGCTCGAAGTCCTGACGGGCATCCAGTGATGCTGTTCGGCGGCGCGCTCGGCGGGCTTGAGGTTCGCCAGGACGGTGAAGCGGTGCGTGTGGCGGGCCGCTTCCCTTATGATACCCGGACAGAGCTGGCGCCCGGGTATTTCGAAACGATCGCGCGGGGGGCTTTTGCGTCCCGCGTGAACTCAGACGAGGATCTGCACTTTCTCAGCGGGCACGATTTCGAAAAGCCCTTGGCCAGCCGCAAGGCAGGCACATTCGATGTGCGTGAGGATGACGACGCCCTGACGTTTGAGGCCACAGTGGCCAGCGCGACGACCTGGGCGCGTGATTTTCTGGCGGCACACCAGGCGGGATTGATCCGGGGTCTATCGCCGGGGTTTCGGGTGCCGAAAGGCGGTGAGCGTGTGACGCGCGACGGCGAGATCATGCACCGCATGGTGACTGCAGCGGACTTGATTGAAGTCTCGGCCGTCACTCGGCCTGCCTACTCAGCGGCCCAGATCGAGGCGCGCAATTGGACGCCCGAACGGGTCGCAACGCTGCGCCAGGTCTCGCGTCCTGCTGCGTGGAAATGGAGGTGAGCATGTTTGCTTGGATCAGAAACAAACTGCGCCCGGTTGAAACCCGGTCCAGCGGGAGCGGCTACACCGCCCAGGTGATGGCAGCCCGCGATAGCTACCTCAGCGGCCGTCGCGGCGTGGCCGAGCTAACCGCGACGGTGCAAAGCTGCGTCAGCCTCTGGGAAGGCGCTTTCGCTATGGCCGACGTGACCGGCACGGATCTGTTAACACGCCAGGCCATGGCCACCTTGGCGAGATCCATAGCCCTTCGCGGCGAAGGCATCTACCTGATCCGAGATCAGGGCCTGGTGCCTGCCGTCGATTGGGATGTCACCACCCGCTTTGGCCTGCCCCGCGCCTATCGCCTATCTCTGCCCGAAGCCGGGGGCGGACGCACTGTCACGGCCCTTGCAGCTGAGGTTCTGCACCTGCGCATCGGATCAGATCACGTGACCCCATGGATCGGCACCGCGCCGTTGCGGCGGTCAAGTCTGACGGGGGCGATGCTCCATGCGGTTGAAGCCGCTCTAAGTGAAGTTTACGAAACAGCCCCTTTAGGTAGCCAGATCATCCCCTTGCCCGATGCTGGCGCCGATGAAATGGCCAATCTGCGCCATGAGTTGAAAGGACGCCGTGGGGCCTCGCTGGTGATCGAGGGGATTGCCCAGGCCACAGCGGCGGGCATGAACCCGCAGATCGGACAGAAGCCCGACCAGCTGTCGCCCGACTTGTCCAAGTCCATGACGGCCGAGACGCTGGCCGCGGCCAGGGAAGGCATTCTGTCGGCCTATGGCGTTCTGCCGGCACTGTTCAACCGCGCCGCCACCGGCCCCGTTGTCCGTGAGGCGCAGCGCCAGCTGGCCACCTGGACGCTGCAACCCATCGCCGCCCTGCTAGCCGAGGAAGCCTCGGTGAAACTCGGTGGCATGGTCGAGATCGACACACTGACGCCCCTACAAGCCTTCGATGCAGGCGGTCGTGCACGGGCGCTGACGGGCATCGTCAAGGCGATGACCGACGCCCAGGCCGCAGGCTTGGCCCCAGGCGATCTGGCAGGCGCTCTGCGCTTGGTTGGTTGGCAGGAAGGAACAGAATAGGACTGGTCACCTTGGGTTTTGGCAATTTCCCCAGAACGACCCGGTATCGACGGCGAGTCACGTCAGAACCCCGTCAGAGTGCTGCCGCTGGCATCCAGGCGGCGTGGCACTCAGGGGCCAGGTAGTGACAGCCTGGCCCTTTTTCATGCGCAGCGCACCCCGAAGGGCGCTCTTGCTTCGCATAGCGATTTAGGGCAAAGATATCTGTGGGCGTCAGAACCCGGACCACGATAGACCGACAACCCTTGGCGAGGTTCCATCCGTTGGCGCGGATGGCGGTCAAAGCTGCGAACGCTTGGCGGCGTATCGCACTCTGATAGATATATGTCGGGGTGACGACGCTATACAAGACCTTCGTGGAAAATCGTCGTGCCTGTCTCGTGGCAGGTTCTGAACACCCCGGCGCCAGTCCGCCACTGGCACGGCTGTCAGAAGCCAAAACCGCGAGGAACTACCATGACAAATCCAAACGAGAGTGACGCTGAAGCGCGCACGGCAATCCGCGCCATCGAAGAATGGGAAAATACCGCTGCCAAAGGCCTGGCGCGATGTGCACCGAAGATTTTCGACGAGCAAATCAACTATATTCAAGGCCTTAGAGAGCGTCAGAAAGACTATCTGGCCTCTTTGCCCAAGGATCCCGAACAGGCTATTTCGGAAGCGTCCAAAGTGCTCGAGGAGATTTTTGACGACCACCCTAATAGCATTCGTGAAACTCTGATGCTGGCCCAGGTGCTCGAAGAACTCTTCGCAAACAGATGTCACCCTGATAATCTTTTCGAACGCGATCCGGCCGCCGTCGTCATCGAGCAGTTGGTGGAGGTGCTCAAAACCTATGTCGCAGCGATAGGCCGTATTAATGATCTACTCAGAAATTCACGGCGAAAGGGTTAAAGTGTGTATATTGACACGCTTTTAAAATATGCGTAATGCTACACAAAACAAGAAGGTGTAGCTTATGAAACTGGAACTGGAAACCTACCTTCCAGCCGAGGCCGAGGAAATTACGGGCGTCAAGCAAACGACAGTTCGCAACTGGCGGCGCGCCGGTCATCTTCCTCGGCACCAGGGCCATGCGCGTTACAACTTGGCCGACATGCTGGTCATGTTCGTCATGGGAATGCTGGTTTCGCGCGGCATGACCCCGGAAGCCGCAAAGGAATTCTCGGGACAAACGGCTCGCGCTATTTTCCAAAGCGCGATCCACAGCAAACAGACCTTTTCCGACTCGGTGCGCGCCGAGGCCAAGGCCGAGATGGGCGAAATCCCTGACGACGAGGTGGCCGAGCTTAAAGCCCAGATTGGGGACGGGTTTCGCCTTGATATGATTGAATGGGCGCGCTGCCAGAAAATTATGATGAACGCAGCTGAACAGCTTGCTGGCATCTCGGGGGTGGAGCAGCCAGAATGGTTGATCGTTTGGGCCCATGGAGAAAGCCAGTTCTTGTATGATGGCGATCCTTTCGAAGATACCTTTTTGGCTAACACTTTCTTTAGTGATCACTCCGCAGGACCGATCACGCTCTTTCACCTCGACACTTTAGCGCAAATGGTGATCGAGCGCCTGCCGCGCCCGGCGATCCGCTTGGCTGATCAATAATGTCCTTACTGCCCGACCACACGACGCCCACAGAAGTGGCCCAGCATTTTGGGGCTAATGAACGTTTTGTGGCGGACAAGGTGCGGGAGCTTGGTTGTTTTGCGAAAATCGGTGCGCGCGTGGTAATGTTTCGGCACCATGTTCAAACTTTTATAGAGGCAATGGAATGTCACTCACCCTCAAAAAGCGCAACAAAATCTGGTACATCCGAGGCACTGCCGCCGGACGTGAATTCTACAAGTCTACTGGAGCGACTGAACGCAAAATCGCCGAAAGGATCAAAGTCGATTTCGAAAAGAAAGCCTGGGAACGTCGTCTCGATGGACCGGGGGCAAACCTGACGATGGCGCAGGTATTCGCTTACTATCTTGAGGAGGGAAAGCCCGACCGGTTTATTGAGGAATTGGTAAAGCATTGGGGTGATGATTTGGTTGCCGACATCACGCCTGACAGCATCCGCAAGGCTGGTAAAAAGATTTACCCCCACGCGAATGAGCCGACATGGAACCGCCAGGTGATTGCCCCTACACAAGCTGCGATCAATCTTTCGGCTGGCATGGGATGGTGCAATCGCATTTCAGTCAAGAAGTATACCGAAAACCCTAAGAAAAAGACTCCTGCCGATTTGGAATGGGTGCTCGCTTTCTGTGATCAGGCCATCAAGGATGAGTTGCCGCACCTAGCTGCGCTTTGTTTGTTTATGTTTGGGACTGCAGCGCGCATTGGCGAGGCCTGTCGCCTGACATGGCACGACTTCGATCTGACGGCTGCCAAGGCAACGATCCAACTTTATAAGCCGACCCCGTGGATCCGCATTGCCCATCTACCGCCAGATGTGGTCGCAGCCTTGGCCAACATCCCGTCAAATCGCAATCCCGGTGATCGGGTGTTCGGTTATGCCGGTCGTGGCAGTGTGCGCGATCCCTGGAACAACGTTTGCAAACGGGCCGGGATCGAGAGGTTAACACCGCATTGCTGTCGCCACGGCTTTGCAACATCCATGCTGCATATGGGCATCGATCCGAAAACTGTAGCAGAGCGCGGCGGCTGGAAAGATGCGGCAACTGTGCTGCGCACATATGCCCATGCGCTCAAGGACGAGACCATCACAGACCAGCTTTTCCGTGCAAAATCCGTGCAGCCGGAAATCGAAGAAGACTTAACTAACGGAAATAAAAGGAGAAAATAGACATGAACGCCTACCTTCGTTGGGAAGGGTGTCCCACGGATGCGTCTATGGGCTGGGGTGAGTCGAGGCAAGTGCAAAATAGTTGCAAATTGCAGGGTTTTCGGTGGTTTTGGGCGTCTGCTGTTTACGATCGGAAACCTTGGTGCTGGCACTTTGGCGAACATCATGGTTTATGCGACGCGATCAGACGAATGGATGACCTTGATGTATACTGTGACCTTGTTGACCAACCCCGCGAACCAGCCGCTTGACCCGGCCTTGCCAGAGGCGCTGCGCAATGCCTGGGGGGGCGATGACGTCGTGTGGCTTGCCCCGGATGAGGCGGCAGAGTTTTCGGTGGCGAACAGGCCCGACAACCAATGGTCTGTCTGGGAAGACCTGCAAAAGCAGGGTGTGGATCTGATCCTGCAACCCACCGATGGCCGCCGCAAAAAGATGCTGTTGGCCGATATGGATAGCACGATGATCCAGCAGGAGTGTATCGATGAGCTTGCCGATATGGCCGGTGTGGGTGAGCGTGTGAAAGACATCACAGCACGCGCCATGAACGGCGAACTGGACTTCGAAGGTGCGCTGACAGAACGGGTCGGGTTACTGGCGGGTTTGCCTGTAGATGTGATTGATCAGGTACTGTCCGAGCGGATCACGTTCATGCCCGGCGGACGGGCCTTGGTGGCGACGATGAAGGCCAACGGGGCCTATGCCGCCTTGGTGTCGGGCGGGTTCACCGCCTTTACTGCGCGCGTGGCATCCGAACTGGGTTTCGATGAAAACCGGGCCAATACGTTGATCGCGGAAAACGGCAAACTGACCGGTGACGTTGGACGTCCCATTTTAGGCCGTGAAGCCAAGGTGACGGCTTTGGAGGAAATCACCGGCAAACTTGGCATTAGTGAAACAGAGGTTCTGGCCGTGGGGGATGGGGCCAATGATCTGGGGATGTTGAAACGTGCGGGCGCAGGGGTTGCCTTGCACGCCAAGCCGTCAGTCGCGGCGCAGTGTGACATTCGTATCAACCACGGTGATCTGACGGCTTTGCTTTATGTGCAGGGCTACAGCAGGGATGAGTTCGTCGTCTGACCGGACGGCCTGGTCACCCGGCAATCGCCGCGCGCATATGGCCCGTTTGCAAGCCGCGCCAATTGGTGATTGGACCATATAGCCGCTTTTGCGACGCAGGGTGATCGGCATCCAGCACACCAAGTCTGACCAGCAGGGCCGCAATGGTACATTCACTGGCGCGCGTGGCACCGTCCGAGATTTTCAGGGCGATGCCCAGTTTCTTTTCGGGGACAATCGCGATAAAGACGCCCTCTGCACCCGTCTTGATGGCCACACGACCCCCCATTGCGCGCATCAATTCGGTGCAGGCGCGGGTTTCACCAGCAACGAGTTCGGGAAAACGGGTCATTGCGTTTACCAGTTTTTGGGCCGCTGTTCCTCGTGCGCCGTTATCTTGCGCTGCGGCAAAGAACGCCATGGCTCGGGCCAGCCCATGGACAGTTGTCGCGAAATTGGGCGCTGAACATCCGTCAATGCCGTAGGTCGGGCTGGGCGCACCCGTTAACTCCTCAAAGGCCGCGCGGCAGGCTTTTTGCACCGGATGATCGATATCGATATACTCGGGACCGGCCCCTAAATGCTTTGCCAGCGTCAAAAACCCCGCGTGTTTGCCAGAGCAATTGTTGTGGATCTGACAGGGCGACGCATGCGCCCGCACCATCGCATAGCGCGCGTCTTTATCAGCGGGCTGCTGCGGACCGCACCGCAAGTCGCTGTCGCCCAATTCCAGATCCGCCAGCCATTTTGACACCCGGTCCGTGTGAATCGCCGCGCCCTGATGTGATGCGCAGGCCAGTGCAAGATGTTCATCCGTCAGGCCAAAGGCATCGGCCGCGCCGCTTTCCAACAGCGGCAGGGCCTGCACCATCTTGCACGACGACCTGGGATAGATCAGCCCATCCGGATCGCCCCACGCATCGACAATCTGGCCGGTGTCATCACAGACCACCGCATGGCCCAGATGGACGGACTCAAGAAGGTCGCCGCGCCAGACCTCGGCCAGGGGAACGGGTTGCGTCATTGTCATCCTTTCGCAAAAATCCGCATATCGTGATCCGATCAGGGGTTTTCCCGACCGGTTGTTTTGCGATAGTTAGGCTGTATCGAGATGTGATGGCACCTGCCAGCGAAAAAATGCCCCGAAGATGGGCGGGCTGATAGGTGTGAATGAGGCTAAAGCAGCTTGGAGGCTGTAATGATAAAAAAACTAATTGGGTCAGTTGCGGTTCTGACATGTCTT
Organism: Pseudaestuariivita rosea; assembly: GCF_017592335.1. GTDB lineage: Bacteria > Pseudomonadota > Alphaproteobacteria > Rhodobacterales > Rhodobacteraceae > Parasulfitobacter > Parasulfitobacter rosea. Next base: position 71,524 of record NZ_JACNMP010000005.1, read on the forward strand.
TTGGGTGCTCAGGCGGCGCTGGCACAGGAATCCACAAATCAGGTTTCACAAAACACGGATTGGGCTGTTTTCGTTGAAAGCAATCCGACGGAATGCTGGGCCGTTTCTGCGCCCAAGGAAACGGTGAACACGCGCGATGGTCGTGTTGTGGCGGTGCGTCGCGGTGACATACTGCTGTTCACCTTTTTCCGACCTTCCGCCGGTGTTGAAGGGCAATTAACCTTTACGGGGGGCTATCCCTTTGCTGAAAATTCAGCCGTGACGCTGCAGGTCGGGGACAGTGAGTTCAATCTGTTTACCCAAGGCGAATGGGCCTGGGCCAGTTCCGCCGAAGAAGATCGCCAGATCATGGCGGCCATGCGCCGTGGCGCTGATGCCGTCCTGACGGCCCGGTCGTCGCGTGGAACACAGACGCAGGACACCTTTTCTTTGCTGGGATACACCGCCGCCATCGAAGATGCACAACGCAGATGTTCCAACTGATATTGGCGTATCGCTTCGGTCACCTACATAGTCATCGTAAGTGAACGGAGGATCCCATGTTCCAACTTCTGCGCAAAAAGGTCGAGATGGTCGAGCCGTCCGACGCGTTGCCTGGCCGTGATGCGGCCATCCCGACGGCTGACACCCATTTTGTGAACGGACGCCCTCTCAAGGCGCCTGTACCCGATGGCATGGCTGAAGCGGTGTTCGGCATGGGGTGCTTTTGGGGTGTCGAACGGATGTTCTGGGGGCTTGAGGGTGTGTATCTGACCATGGTTGGCTACGCCGGTGGCTTCACGCCAAACCCGACCTATGAAGAGGTCTGCACGGGTCGCACCGGTCACAATGAGGTGCTGCGCGTTGTCTACGACCCTGCGGTGATATCTTACAACGATCTGCTGCGGGTCTTTTGGGAAGGGCATGATCCGACGCAAGGAATGCGTCAGGGCAATGATGTTGGCACCCAGTACCGCAGCGGAATCTACGTTTATTCTGACGATCAACGGGCGGCGGCCGAGGCGACGCAGAAAGACTTTCAGGCCCGATTGTCCGATGCGGGCTATGGTGCGATTACGACCGAGATTGTCGACGTCCCCGAATTCTACTATGCCGAAGATTATCACCAGCAATATCTAGCGAAAAACCCCAATGGATACTGCGGAATAGGCGGTACTGGGGTGACCTGCCCGATTGGAACGAAAGTCTGACACACAGCATGGTATTGACCCGACCGGCGCGGGTGGTTACGGCGCACAAGCGTTATAAAGGATTGTGATGCCTACCTATTCTGCCTTGACCACCCTGCATGGCCGCGATCAGGCCGAAGCTTTGGGGATCGCGATGGAGCGTCTGACACCCGAACCCACAGGTGTCGGCGTGTTTGAGATCGAAGACGGGTCCGGCCTGTGGGAGGTTGGCGGATATTTCATGGACCCGCCCGATGATATTGCTCTGTCAGTCCTGGCTGCTGCTTTTTCTGCGAATTCGTTCGTTGTGTCAGAAGTGCCCGACGTAGACTGGGTGGCCAAGGTCCGCCGCGAACTGTCCCCGGTCGAGGCGGGGCGGTTTTTCGTCTATGGAAGTCACGATGCAGATAAGGTGCCGGAAGGCCGGATCGCGCTGCTGATTGAGGCATCGATGGCCTTTGGAACAGGGCACCATGGCACGACCCTGGGATGTCTGCGCGCATTGGATCATCTGATCGATGCCGGATTTGAGGCACGACAGGTGATTGACGTCGGCTGTGGTACAGCTGTTTTGGCGATGGCGGCGGCCAAGGTCTGGTCACACCCTGTTTTGGCAAGTGATATCGATCCTGTTGCTGTGGACGTGGCACGCGCCAATGCGGTTGCGAATGGCCTGGCAGAGCAAGTCCGCTGTATCGAGGCGACCGGCCTGGATCACCCCGATATCCTGTCCGCAGCGCCGTTTGACCTTGTGTTCGCAAACATACTGAAAGCGCCGCTGATGAACCTTGCCCCGTCAATTTCGGCAGCTACCTGTGCGGGTGGCTATGCGATTCTATCGGGATTGTTGAACGATCAGACACAAGACGTGGTTAAGATTTATGCGAAAAATGGATACAAAAACGTTTGGACCGACAGTATTGGTGAATGGTCAGCGCTAATCATGAAGAAAAGCGGCTAGTTTTAGGCGTATTTTTGCGTGAATGTTGCGCGCGCCCCATTTTTGTCACAATATGATTCAATAAAATTTAATCTGTTCGCTTGCATTGGAGGCCACGTTGGACAAGTCACACGTAGAATTTGACCGACGCCTACGTAAAATTGGTAAAAAACATTCTCGCATGGCACGCGGGATGGTTACGTCGGTTAATCATGACGGATTGATCATTGCGCGCCCGCGCCGCGCCGGACCCAGGTTCCCTGTAAAGGGCATCATGCTGCTGATTGTAGCGTTCTTTGTCTTCAAGGGTCTGATGCTGGCACATTTGGGTGTTGCAGACTATGAAAATCAGATCGTTTTGCTGCAGCAGGGGACATCTGTTGAACAGGCAGGTGCCTGGGCGATGCAGGTCGATCCGTTGACGCAGTGGCTTGCTGCTCAGATCGGTCCTTATCTGAACTAAGATCAATCGCTACACAAAAAAGCCGCGTCATCGTACGCGGCTTTTTTGTTTCCAGGATTAGAAATCAGATATTTTTCAGGCCAATGATGACGTGTTTGGCCAAGGCTGCGTCGAAACGATCAGATGCCGTGGGAACCACGCCAATATCTTTCAGTTCGCGCGAAGACAGGGTCGAGACCGTCTTGCGTGTTGCGCGTTTATCCTGCCATACAGCCAGTCCGCCAAATGCGGTCACGAATAGTTTTGCAAACCCGCGGCTTGCAGGCACGTGTGTCGTGTCGATTGCTGCCATTTTATAATCTTTCTTGGTTTGAGGTGTTGCGATTACCTTGTTGTTCTTGCCCAGATAGAAGGCCGAATTTCACACCGCTACCCCCAGTTTTTGCATGGGTTCCATGCCTGTTTTGCATAGGTCGTTTTTGTTTTAACCACTTGTCGTTTATGGAAAAGTCGGCCTTTGAAAATGTCGTATTTGACAGGCCGAGTGACGAAAAATCGCTATTTGCGTCGGGGCGGAAAAATATGCCGATTTTCGCTTAAATTTCACGGTCCTTTTCAAATGTTGCAGTCTTGCCATAACTTTACTTTCTATTTGGAGTTTGTTCGCCTTTTGTGCTAGCTGACAACAAACAATAATAAACAAAAGGCGATCGGGCATGCGGATCTTGGGAATCGATCCAGGACTTCGAAATATGGGCTGGGGCGTGATCGAGGCTGAAGGGACGCGGTTGCGTCATGTCGCAAATGGGGTGTGCAAGTCCTCGGGCGATGATTTGGCCTATAGGTTGCTGTCGCTTTTTGAACAGCTCTGTGAAGTGGTCAGGCTGCACGCGCCATCTGCGGCGGCTGTGGAAAATACCTTTGTAAACCGGGATGGTGTCGCGACGCTAAAGCTGGGTCAGGCCCGCGGTATCGCGATGCTGGTGCCTGCAAACGCCGGATTACCGGTTGCCGAATACGCCCCGAATGCCGTGAAAAAGACCGTCGTGGGCGTCGGCCATGCTGAAAAGCAGCAGATCAATCATATGGTTCGGTTGCAGCTGCCGGGGGTTGAACTGGCGGGGCCGGATGCCGCCGATGCCCTGGCCATTGCCATCTGTCACGCGCATCATGCCCAAAGTGCAGGCCGGCTAGAGGCGGCGATGAAAAAGGCCATGGTATGATTGGGAAGCTGTCCGGGCGTCTGGACTATCGTGGCATGGACCACATCATGATTGATGTGCGTGGTGTGGGATATATTGTTTATTGTTCTGACCGGACATTGGCGGCACTTCCATCCGTGGGCGAGGCCGTGTCGGTCTATACCGATCTATTGGTGCGGGAAGATCTTTTGCAGCTTTTCGGGTTCACATCACTGGTCGAAAAGGAGTGGCACAGGTTATTGATGAGCGTTCAGGGCGTTGGGGCAAAGGCCTCGATGGCTATTCTGAGTGCTTTGGGGGCCGACGGGGTCAGCCGCGCTATTGCATTGGGCGACTGGAATGCGATCAAAGCCGCGAAAGGAATTGGTCCAAAGACCGCGCAGCGTGTGGTGAATGAACTAAAGGACAAGGCGCCGTCGATTATGGCGATGGGTGGCACAGTCGAAGTTGCGCAAGGGGGGGCGGTCGTGGAGGCCATCGAGGCCCCCAAGCCCGCGGCGCCTTTGGCGCGATCGGGATTGGCTGAGGCAGAAGCGCTATCGGCGCTGGGCAATCTGGGGTACGCGCCTGGCGATGCGGCGGCCGCAGTGGCTGAGGCCGCGCGCGATTTGCCCGAGGCCGACACCAACGCCTTGATCAAAGCTGCGTTGCAGCGACTTGCGCCAAAGGGGTAGTGCATGAGCGAACCTGACCCCACCTTGCGCCCTGAACGTCAACCTGAGGACCGCGCCCTTCGTCCGCAGAACCTGGACGAATTCATCGGTCAGGCCGAGGCACGCGCGAATCTGCGCATTTTCATTCAATCGGCACGCCAACGCGGCGAGGCGATGGATCATGTGCTGTTTCACGGACCCCCTGGGTTGGGGAAAACCACATTGGCGCAGATCATGGCGCGCGAGTTGGGCGTGAATTTTCGTATGACGAGTGGGCCTGTTCTGGCCAAGGCTGGTGATCTGGCTGCCATTTTGACCAATCTGGAAGCGCGTGATGTGCTTTTCATTGATGAAATTCACCGGCTGAACCCCGCTGTGGAAGAGGTTCTGTATCCGGCGATGGAAGATTACGAGCTGGATCTTGTGATCGGAGAAGGACCAGCAGCGCGAACGGTACGGATCGAACTGCAGCCCTTTACACTGGTTGGGGCCACGACGCGGCTTGGTTTGCTGACGACACCCTTGCGTGATCGCTTTGGCATTCCCACACGGCTTCAGTTCTACACCGTCGATGAATTGCATGAGATTGTAACGCGCGGCGCGCGATTGTTAGGCGCACCGGCCGAACCCGAGGGCGCGCGCGAGATTGCCAAACGGGCCAGGGGTACACCGCGTATTGCCGGCCGCCTGCTGCGGCGGGTTGTGGATTTCGCTGTCGTCGAAGGTGATGGACATGTCACACAGGCGATTGCAGACAACGCGCTGACACGGCTTGCCGTGGATCATATTGGTCTTGATGGTGCGGACCGGCGGTACCTTACGCTGATTGCCGAGAATTACGCTGGCGGGCCTGTGGGGATTGAAACAATCGCGGCGGCGCTGAGCGAAAGTCGCGATGCGCTGGAAGAGGTGATTGAGCCCTATCTTTTGCAGCAGGGGCTTATTCAACGTACACCTCGGGGGCGGATGCTGGCTCAGAAGGCCTGGGCGCATCTGGGGATCCCTGCGCCCAAAGGGCAGACGGATTTGTTTGAGTGAAATATCGGGGTTTGAGTATTTGGGGAACAATAAAGGCATGACAGCGGACGAGGTTGAGGCGCTTTTTACCCGGTCGGACGGGCGATATGTCTTTGCGCGGTGGGAGCGGCCGATTGCGCCGGTGGTTTTTGGTGTCGATGAGCGGACGCTTGAGGTCTTTAAGGGCGCGATCGAGGCGGTCGTGACGCTGGCTGGCCATCAGATGGCTGAGACTGATCCTGAGCTTGGCGCAAACCTGATGGTGTTTTTCTGCAAGGACTGGGATGAACTGCCAGCCGTGCCGCATCTGGATAAGCTTGTCCCTGATCTGGTGCCCCTGGTGGATCGGTTAAAGCAAGCCGACGCCAATCAGTACCGGATTTTCCGATTTGATCAGGCAGGTGGCATTCGGGCCTGTTTCAACTTTATCCGCATTGATGACCATATGGCGTCGGTGCCAGCTGATACGCTGAGCTTAAGTCAGATGGCGCAGTCTGTTTTGTTGTGGTCGGATGAGGCTTTTCTGAAAAGCTCGCCCCTCATATCATTGCCCGATGACAAAGGCGTGGTGCTGAAGCCCGAGATCGCATCGCTGATCCGGGCAGCCTATGATCCTGCTATGCCTGTCGCCGCCGATGACGCCAGCCACGCTTTACGTCTGTTTGCACGGTTGGAGAATCTGCAATGATTCATCAGCTTCCGCTTCGGGTTTACTACGAAGACACGGATTTTGGGGGTATTGTCTATTACGCAAACTACCTGAGGTATATTGAGCGGGGTCGGACGGAATATGTGCGTGAACTGGGTGTTGATCAGGTGCGCTTGAAGGCTGAACATGGGGTGGTTTTCGCGGTCAGCCGGATTGAGGCGGATTATAAAAGCCCCGCGAAATTTGACGATATGTTGCTGGTCGAAACAACTGTCACGAAAATGACGCCAGCGCGGATGATTTTTTATCAACAGGTCAAACGCGACGATCATGTCCTGTTTTTAGCCCGTGTAACCGTTGTCGCGCTGAATGCTGCCGGTCAGGCGACCCGTCTTCCAGCAAACATTCGCCAATCCAGCGATTGATTTCAGATAAAATCTGCGGATAACACGGTTGTCATGGCAATTCCTGCCGAATTACGGTATCGGTATAGCAAATCAGAGCCGGAAACACGGCCGACATAAAAGAGCAGGCGGATGGAAACTGTAGATTATTCGATATGGGCGCTTATTGAAAAAGCGACCCCTGTAGTAAAACTTGTGATGCTCACGCTGGTTTTGGCTTCATTCTGGGCATGGGCAATCATCATCCAGAAAACAATCGCTTATCGAAAGGCACGGACAGAAGCGGAACGTTTTGATCGTGCCTTCTGGTCGGGTGAGCCTTTGGATGGGCTGTTTGACCGGATCGGCATGTCGCCCACCGGGCCCGCGGAAAAGATATTTGCCGCCGGAATGCTGGAATGGCGAAGGTCCCATCGCAATGGCGGTGGCATGATCGCCGGCGCACAAAGCCGGATAGAACGCACCATGGATGTGGCCATCGCGAAAGAGGCCGACATCCTGCAAAAGGGGTTGATCGTTTTGGCGACTGTCGGGTCCTCGACGCCGTTCATAGGGCTTTTCGGCACGGTTTGGGGTATCATGAATACTTTCATAGCCATCAACGAACAACAGAATACCAACCTTGCTGTCGTGGCGCCTGGTATCGCCGAGGCGCTGCTGGCCACGGGGCTTGGTCTGTTGGCGGCGATCCCTGCGGTGATCTTTTATAACAAGCTAAGTGCAGACAGTGATCGGATATTAGGCAATTACGAAGCTTTCGCTGATGAATTTTCGACCATTCTAAGTCGCCAGCTGGACGACTAGACCATGGGTGCTGGTATTGTTCAAAAAGGCGACAACGGGGGCCGACGCCGCCGTCGCCGCCGCGCGCAGCCGATGGCTGAGATCAACGTGACGCCCTTTGTGGATGTCATACTGGTGTTGCTGATCATTTTCATGGTCGCGGCACCGATGCTGACGGTCGGTGTGCCTGTTGATTTGCCCGACACGGCTGCGAATGCGCTAAGTACGGATCAGGAAGAACCGTTGACGGTCACGCTGACCGCCGAAGGTGTCATCATGATCCAGGCGACCGAGACACCCGATGGCGAACTGATCAGCAAGCTACGCGCAGTTGCTGAAGAGCGCGCAAGCGACAAAATATTCCTCCGGGCCGACGGAACCATTCCCTATGAACGTGTCATGCAGGTGATGGGGGCGCTTAATGCGGGTGGGTTTTCGAACATCGGTTTGGTGACAGATATTGGCGGTCCGACAATGGACACGCAGTAAAGAGGCTGAGTTGAACATCGGTTTCTATATCTCGGGCATTGGTCACGCGCTTGTCATTGGATGGGCGTTTTTTGGCGGTATTTTCCGGTCCGAGCCGTTTCCATTTGAAGATGTGCAGGTCTCGGTCATCTCGGGCGAGGAATTCGCCGCCCTGACGGCACAGCCCATTGCTCCGAATGTCGTGACCGATACCCTTGTGCCGGTCGCACCCGAGATTGGCGAAACCCCGAATTTACCACAACTGGATGAGCCCGAACCGACCGAGGCCGCGGCGCCCCCGCAGCCGCAGCAACCCGATGAACAGCCCGATACGGATGTCAGCGTCCCGATGCCGCCGCCCGAGCCTGAGGTAGCAGATATGCCCGCTGACCGGCCCGGGTTGGAACAGACCGATGTGGTCAGTGATCAAAACGCCGAACCCGCTGAACCCGAGGTAGACGTCGCCGATCAGGCACAAGAGGCGGTGACGCCGGATGATGCGGGCGATGTTGTGGCCGAAGAACAGCAGGAAACAACCGTCGAACAGGGCGGCCCCCAGATCGTGACCGAGGCCGAGGCAGGTGGCGCACCGGACCGGTCCCTGCGCCCACAGATCCGACCTGCGCGGCCTGACCCACCCGCCGTCGCACAGGAAGACACGCCAAGCGATACCCCGGACGAGGAAACGGAGACAGCTTCGAACGATACCAGCATCGACGACGCAGTGAATGCAGTCTTGGGTGAGGCCGTGTCTGACACATCTTCCGGCCCACCCATGACCCCCGGCGAAACCGAAGGTCTGCGGTTGGCGGTGCAGGAATGTTGGAACATCGGTGCGCTTGGAACAGATTCGCTTCAGGTCGTCGTCGTTGTCGGCTTTTCGATGGAGCAAACCGGTTCACCTGTTGGAGACTCAGTTAGGCTGATCTCTGCCTCGGGCGGTAACGATGCGGCGGTCAGTCGCGCGTACGAGGCAGCCCGCCGTGCCATTTTGCGTTGCGGCGCGCGGGGCTATAACCTGCCACCAGAAAAATACGATCACTGGAAAGAGATCGAGATAACCTTCGACCCAACAAGAATGGGGATCAGATAATGCGGTTCATACTGGCTTTCATACTGGCACTTTTCATTTTCATCCCGGCTGTTTCGGCAGCGGAACCGCTTAGGATCGTGATCGATAATCCGAATATCGAGCCGATGCCCTTTGCCACCCCGGCGTTTCAGGCTGAAACACCCGCGGCCAATGATTATGCCGCGCGAATATCACGTGTGGTGGCAGATGATCTGGTTGGGACGGGCCTGTTTCGTGAAATTTCACAAGATGCTTATATCTCGACCGTCAGCAGCTTTGCGTCGCCTATCCAATATGCCGACTGGCGTGCGATCAACGCACAGGCCCTGATCACCGGCGCCGTTAGCGTTGATGCAGGCGGACGTCTGGTTGTGAAATTCCGCCTTTACGATGTCTTCTCGGGCGCCGAGATGGGCGAGGGATTGCAGTTCGTGGGCAGCACAGACGCATGGCGGCGCATGGCGCATAAGGTGGCCGATGCGGTTTATGAACGGATCACCGGCGAAAGCGGCTATTTCGACAGCCGTGTTGTGTTCGTCAGTGAAACCGGCCCCAAAGACAACCGCGCGAAACGCCTGGCGATCATGGATTATGACGGTGCCAATATTCAGTATCTGACCGACAGTTCATCAATCGTTCTGGCGCCGCGCTTTTCGCCCACCGGGGACCGTGTGCTTTATACAGGCTATGAAACCGGTTTTCCGCAGGTCTACCTGCTGGATGTCGCAAACGTCGGACGCCGCGCGCTGCAACTGCCCGAAGGCACGATGAGCTTTGCGCCGCGCTTCGCACCCGATGGGCAAACGGTTGTCTTTTCGCTGACCACAGGCGGCAATACAGATATCTATCGGCTGAACCTGAACAGTGGTGCCCTGGCGCGGCTGACAAACAGCCCCGCGATCGAAACCGCGCCCAGCTTCAGCCCCGATGGGTCACAGATTGTCTTTGAAAGCGACCGCAGCGGCACGCAGCAGCTGTATATCATGTCCGCAAATGGGGGTGAGCCACGCCGGATCAGCTTTGGCACCGGGCGCTATGGCACACCCGTCTGGTCGCCCCGCGGCGATCTGATTGCCTTTACCAAACAGGCCGGTGGGCGGTTCCACATCGGGGTCATGAATGTCGATGGCAACCGCGAACGGCTTCTGACTGCCAGCTTTCTGGACGAAGGCCCGACATGGTCGCCCAATGGGCGTGTGATCAAATTTACCCGCGAAACCCAGGGGGCAGGTGGCGCGCCATCGCTTTATTCGGTCGATATCTCGGGCCGTAATCTGCGCCGGATACGGACAGATAATGCAGCATCTGACCCCTCTTGGGGGCCACTGCAGCCTTAGGATTTTCAAGCACTGGCTTCGGTGCTAGACTGGCGGTAACAACAAAAGAACCCTTGGAAGGACAGAGCAGATGAACACCTTTAAAAAAGCAGCGCTGGTGATGGCGTTACTGGGGGCCGCGGCCTGTACAAACCCCGACAGGTTTGGCGAAAATGGCGGTGCCAATGGCCCCGGCGGTGCAAACGGCGGTATCGATACATCGCGACTTGATCCCGCAACGCCTGAATATTTCAACGAAGCGGTTGGCAACACGGTTAACTTCGCGGTTGATCAATCGACCCTTAGCCCAACAGCTCAGGCCGTTCTGGATAGCCAGGCACAATGGCTGATGGCCAACCCGACGTACGTTGCCATTATCGAAGGGCACGCCGACGAACAGGGCACGCGCGAATACAACCTTGCCCTTGGTGCCCGTCGGTCGGCCGCTGTGCGTGATTATCTGGTGTCACAAGGTGTGGCCGGATCACGCCTGCGGACATTGACATACGGCAAGGAACGCCCCTTGGCGGCCTGCTCGACTGAGGCGTGCTATGCCCAAAACCGTCGTGCCGTTACGATCATTTCCGCCGGATCAGCAGGGGTAAGCTAAGGCCATGAAACGCTTTCGTGCCATTCTGCTTGCGACAGCACTTACGGTTCCGTCGATTGGGTCGGCGGAAACTCTTGCGGATGTTCGCAATGAACTGGGTGCGCTTTACCAACAGATTGAGATGTTGCGATCCGAGCTTTCGGCGACAGGATCATCATCGTCTGTTGGACAGGATGGCACGATGCTGGATCGGATCAACTCGATCGAAAGCGAATTGACCCGCCTGACCGCGAAGACCGAACAACTGGAATTCCGGATCAATCAGGTTGTTCAGGATGGCACCAATCGCGTCGGTGATCTTGAATTCCGGATTTGTGAGCTGGACGCAAACTGCGACATCGCCACATTGGCCGAAACTCCGCCCTTGGGCGGGCAAGTGCCAACGGCGGTGTCCCCCGCCTTCGGGGGGCCGCAGCAAACAGCGGATACACCGCAAATGGCGGTCGGTGAAATTGCCGATTTCGATCGCGCCAAGGCAGCGCTGGACAGCGGTGACTATGCGTCAGCTATTCAGCAGTTCGACGCCTTCGGCCAGGCCTATCCAGGTGGGCCGCTATCAGGTCAGGCCAGCCTACTGAAAGGGCAGGCGTTTGAGGCAACTGGCCAGATGGCATCGGCAGCCCGGGCCTATCTGAACGCTTTTTCAAGCAATCCCAGTGGGCAAGAGGCGCCCGAGGCTTTGACCAAGCTAGGCGTTGCCTTGGGCGCCCTGGGCCAACAGCAAGAGGCTTGCGTGACACTGGGCGAGGTTGGCATCAGATTTCCGAACCATGAACAAGTTCCGCTTGCGCAAACGGAAATGCGGAACCTGGGGTGCAGCTGACCACGCAGGACGCATTTGAGCACAATCTCGACACCCTTTTGGGTGGCATTATCCCGAAATCCATCGCAATCGCAGTGTCCGGTGGCGGCGATTCGATGGCTCTTTTACATCTGACACGGAACTGGGCGCGGGCAAAATCTTGCAAAACACATGCCGTGACCATTGATCATGGGCTTCGACCAGAAGCCAAAGATGAAGCTGATTTTGTCGCAAAAACCTGCCGTAATTTGTCGGTCCCGCATTCAATTCTGAGCTGGAAACAGCACCCCGGCACAGGCAATCTGCAGGCGCAGGCGCGTGAGGCGCGATATGACCTGATCGGCGATTGGGCGCGAGCCAATGACATCCCCGTTCTTCTTCTTGGCCACACGTCTGATGATCAGGCTGAAACGGTTCTGATGCGGCTGGCGCGCGGGTCGGGGGTCGATGGTCTGGCTGGTATGCCCCGCAAGCGACAGGATCGCCAAGTGCAATGGCTACGCCCGCTTTTGAACATCTCACGGCAGGCCTTGCGCGATGATCTGACGACCATTGGCGCTGCTTGGATCGACGATCCGTCGAACGACGATCCCAGATTTGATCGGGTCAAGGCCAGACAACTAATGCAGGCGCTTGCACCGATGGGGCTGACCCAAAAGCGGCTGGTGCAAATGGCGCAGCACATGGCCGATGCACGACATGTGCTTGAGATCGCGACGAAAAAACTGGCGGAAGACAGTGTTCAGATTATTGCAGGAAGTGTGCGTATCGAAACCGCGATATGGCGTGATGCCCCCGCCGATTTAAGGCATCGGTTGCTGGCCCATGCGTTGTGCTGGGTCAGCCAACAGACCTATCGACCCCGCTTTTCCGCGTTGACAAAGCTGGCAAGGGGCCTGATCCAGGGCGACAACGGGTCACTGCATGGCGCGCTTGTTTTTCAAAAAGCGGACCACATTTGGATCACGCGTGAACTGAAAGCAGTTGCGAAGACCAGTTTCATATCAGATCAAACCTGGGATGGGCGCTGGCGTATGATCGGACCGGTTAAGCCAGACCAACGGATTCGCGCACTGGGCGATGAGGGCCTTGCCCGCTGCGAAAACTGGCGCGATACGGGCCTGCCCCGACAGGTTTTGCTATCATCCCCCGCGATTTGGCATGAAACTGAACTGATTGCCGCACCTTTCGCTGGACACTCCAACGGATGGACTGCAGAATTGATGGCAAATCACGATGATTTCTTCACATCTATTATAACGCATTGAAGAAAGTTTCATGATCTCTATTTTAACAGGTAAGATCCGGGTTATGTAATCTGGTCACCGGTATTCGAAGGAGAGTTTCCTTGGGCAACGCGAGAAACATCGCATTCTGGGTCGTCTTGTTTTTGATGATCCTGTTCTTGTTCAACCTGTTCAACAACACGCAGGGAACTGCGCGCAATCAGGATATCCAGTATTCTGAGTTCCTTGATCGCGTCGAACGTGGCGAGGTTTCGTCGGTTGAGATCGACAATCAGACCATTCGCGTCACAGGCAGCGATGGTGGCACCTATGCGACGGTTGCACCGCAGAACGCCGAGGAACAGTATCTGCCTATTCTGGAAGAAAATGGCGTTGCGATCAGTGTCGAAAATCAGGAAACCTCCGCTTTCCAAAGCTTCTTCATAACTTTGTTGCCCTTCCTGCTGCTGATCGGGGTCTGGATTTACTTCATGAACCGGATGCAGGGCGGCGGTCGCGGTGGGGCCATGGGCTTTGGCAAATCGCGTGCCAAGCTGCTGACAGAAAAGCATGGTCGCGTCACATTTGATGATGTCGCCGGTATTGATGAAGCCAAGGAAGAGCTGGAAGAGATAGTCGAATTCCTGCGCAACCCGCAGAAATTCAGCCGCCTTGGTGGTAAAATTCCCAAAGGTGCACTTCTGGTCGGCCCCCCCGGTACCGGTAAAACGCTGTTGGCCCGCGCCATTGCGGGCGAGGCCGGCGTGCCATTCTTCACGATCTCGGGCTCTGATTTTGTTGAGATGTTTGTGGGTGTTGGCGCCAGCCGGGTCCGTGACATGTTCGAACAGGCCAAGAAGAATGCGCCTTGTATCGTGTTCATCGACGAAATCGACGCCGTCGGTCGCCACCGTGGGGCTGGCTACGGCGGTGGCAATGACGAACGCGAACAGACATTGAACCAGCTTCTGGTCGAAATGGACGGGTTTGAGGCGAACGAAGGCGTTATCATCGTCGCGGCTACAAACCGCCGTGATGTGCTTGATCCCGCATTGCTGCGTCCGGGCCGTTTTGACCGTCAGATTACTGTACCGAACCCCGATATCAAGGGCCGGGAAAAAATCCTTGGCGTCCATGCCCGCAAAACACCGCTTGGACCGGATGTTGATCTGCGCATCATTGCCCGTGGTACGCCCGGGTTCTCGGGCGCCGATCTGGCCAATCTGGTGAATGAGGCCGCATTGATGGCGGCCCGCGTCGGGCGCCGTTTTGTGACCATGATCGATTTCGAAAATGCCAAGGACAAGGTCATGATGGGCGCCGAGCGCCGCAGTATGGTCATGACTTCTGAACAAAAGGAAATGACTGCCTATCACGAAGCTGGACACGCCTTGGTTGGGATCTCCCTGCCAAAGTGCGACCCGGTTTACAAAGCCACGATCATCCCGCGCGGCGGCGCTCTGGGTATGGTGATGAGCTTGCCTGAGATGGACCAGCTGACGTCTTTCAAAGACGAGATGGAACAAAAGATCGCCATGACCATGGCCGGTAAAGCGGCCGAAGTGTTGAAATATGGTGCTGAAAGCGTTTCCAGCGGGGCCGGTGGTGATATTCAGCAGGCATCCCATTATGCCCGTGCCATGGTGATGCGCTACGGCATGTCGGATAAGGTCGGCAACGTTGACTATGCCGAAGCCCACCAGGGATATCAGGGTCAGACAGGCGGTTTCTCTGTATCGGCCGCCACGAAAGAGCTGATCGAAGATGAAGTAAAACGCATCATCGAGGAAGGCTATCAGACCGCTTTGAGAATCATCAAGGAACGCTGGGATGATTTTGAACGTCTGGCGCAGGGTCTGCTTGAGTATGAGACACTGACCGGTGATGAAATCGAACGCGTGATGCGGGGTGAACCACCGCATTCCGAAGATAAAGATGACAAACCTGATCAGGGCAGCGCGCCCTCGGTCACGGCTATTCCAAAAACCAAGCCGAAAAAACCACGTGCTCCTGACCCGGGTCTGGAACCCGAACCAACGACATGACAACCCCAAAAGCCCCAAGGATAGAACCCTTGGGGCTTTTTCGTTACGGTCCTGTTCAACACTATTGAATAGGGATCGATATGCCTGCTTTGAAACCGACTGATCACTATGGCGAAATTGTCTGGCTGGGGTATGTGTCGGATCGTGACAAATCGCTTAGATCGGATGTGCAAACCACCTATCACCTGGGTTTCGGCGGTATGTCCGGCGAAAGCCATGCGGGTCTGACGCGTTTATCGTGCAGCCGTGTCACGTCTCAGTATCCACGTGGAACCGAAATCAGGAACGTGCGGCAGCTGTCGATTGTATCAGCGGAGGAACTAGCGCAGATCGCTGACGATATGCAGTTGCCAAACCTCGAGCCCGCATGGCTTGGCGCATCGATGGTGATCAGGGGCATTCCCGATTTTACGCACATCCCGCCCTCATCCCGTCTGCAGACGCAGACAGGCACCACCGTGGTCGTCGACATGGAAAACCGGCCCTGCCACCTGCCTGCAAAAGTCATCGACGAAGACGCGCCCGGTTTCGGAAAATCGTTCAAAACCGCAGCAAAAGACAGACGCGGCGTAACCGCCTGGGTCGAGCGGGAGGGGGCAATCAGCGTCGGCGACACCGTCAGGCTGCATGTCCCGGATCAGCGGGTTTGGCAGCCTTAGAGTATCGTTCTAGAAACCCTCAACACTATATCCACTCATCCCGCCCGGTGGGAACCACCGGGCAGCGCCCGACCCGCCCCCCAGGGCGGGCGCTTTCAGCACCCACCCTCGGGCCGGGCGTTGCCCTCGGCTTTAATTAAATACAGCGCAGATATTTAGCACGATCATCTAATCGCCAGCCAGAACAAATCGATCCCCGCCGTCGCTTATGCTTTTTTGACCGCTTCCACAAATCGCGCGATCTCGTCATGGGTGTTAAAGTAATGGACTGAAGCTCGCACCAATGCGTTCAGATTACGCGGCTCAAGGTCAAGGCGGGCCGCGGTTACAGGCGAGACAGACACATTAATGCCACTCGTGCGAAGCATTTCTGCAGTAGCTTTGGGGTCGATGCCGTCTTTCGTAAACGTGACAATGCCGCATTTTTTCTGGCCCAGATCATGCACTGAAATCCCATCGACGTCAGAAAGCATATCACGCAGATCCTGAGCCAGCCTGGTCACCCGGCCCTCAATATTTGCAAGACCGATGTTCCGCGCATAGCGGACGGCTTCCATCAGACCCACGCGGCCTGCAACATAGCTTTCCCAGTTTTCGAACCGCTTGGCACCAGTGGCGAATTCAAAGCCGTTTGCCTGTGTCCAAACGGCCGAATGCAGGTCCACAAACGGCGGGTCGATCTGATCGATAATGCCTTTCCTGACATAGAGAAAACCCGTACCCCTTGGCCCGCGCAAAAACTTGCGTCCTGTGCCGGAAAGAATATCGCAGCCGATCTGGGCGACATCCACATCAATTTGCCCGACCGATTGACACGCATCCAGCAAATAAAGAACACCATGTTTTCGAGCGATCTTCCCCACTGCAGCAGCGGGGTTAACCAAACCACCCTGCGTCGGCACATGCGTAATAGCGATCAGTTTCGTCTGCGGTCCGATCATGTCATCCAATGCGTCGACATCGATCTGGCCGGATAGGTCCGACGGCGCAAGATCAATTTCAAACCCAAGCCGACGGGATTGCTGTAACAGCGCAAGATAGTTGGACGCATATTCGGACGCATGGGTGATGACCCTGTCCCCTGGCTTCAAATGCAATCCATAGAACGCCATATCCCACGCACGCGTCGCATTTTCGACAAAGGCGATCTCATCCGGGTCGGCATTCAGAAGACCAGCAAACTCAGTATAAAACGCCTGAATACCATCCTGTGCCCGTCGTTCGGCCTCATACCCACCGACTTCATTTTCGTCGTGCAGCACACGTTGAAGCGCATCAAAAACGGGTGTGGGCATCAGCGACGAACCAGCATTGTTGAAATGCAGCACGTTTTCACAGCTTGGGGTGTCCAGACGGACTTTGTTAACATCGATCATAGTTTGCATCCTTTGATCGACGCCTAGCCCGGCATGTGGGTCAATACAATTGGTCGGTAAATGAACGCCCGATTCCGGGCGCCCATGATTATGCAAAATGTCTATGGGTACGCAGCAAGAGACATCAAAAACAGACGTATTTTCAAGCCAGTAAAACGACGGCTAACCCCAAACCAATGGCGAACCCGGTATGGATGCTGATTGTGATGGCAGTCATCTCAGTCTCCTATCATCTGACTCACCTACGCGTCAGCGGTCCGATTTGTTCCAAAGATTTCCCATAGGCGACGAGAAAAACAATCTCCGCCGATTCTGGTGGTGGAAATGTCGGAAACGCATTGGTCAGGGGGGTGTGTCATCGTGCTAGGCCGGATATAGACACGCCACCTTTCCAGACGGGACACCACATGAACCATAAATCCGATATCGAAATCGCCCGCGAGGCAAATAAAAAACCCATACAGGAGATCGGCGCGAAGCTGGGTATCGGTTCTGATGACCTGCTGCCCTATGGCCATGACAAGGCCAAGGTCAGCCAGTCGTTCATCAACTCGGTCCAGGGGCGGGAAAACGGCAAGCTGATCCTGGTGACCGCGATCAACCCAACCCCCGCGGGTGAGGGCAAGACGACCACGACAGTCGGCCTGGGAGACGGCCTGAATGCCATCGGGAAAAAGACCGCGGTCTGTATTCGCGAAGCCTCGCTAGGACCGTGTTTCGGGATGAAGGGCGGTGCTGCTGGCGGTGGCTATGCCCAGATCATCCCCATGGAAGAGATGAACCTGCATTTCACAGGTGACTTTCATGCGATCACGGCGGCACATAATCTGCTGTCAGCCATGATCGACAATCATGTGTATTGGGGCAATGAGCTTGAAATCGACATCCGCCGCGTCGTCTGGCGACGCGTCGTCGACATGAACGACCGCGCGTTGCGTCAGATCACGGCGTCCTTGGGTGGTGTCGCGAACGGCTTTCCGCGTGAGGCCGGCTTTGACATCACCGTTGCCTCAGAAGTGATGGCCTGCCTGTGCCTGGCCAGCGACCTGAACGATCTGCAGAAGCGTCTGGGTGATATCATTGTGGCTTATCGCCGCGACCGTTCGCCTGTTTATGCGCGCGATATCAAGGCCGACGGTGCAATGACCGTGCTGCTGAAAGACGCGATGCAGCCCAATCTGGTGCAAACACTGGAAAACAACCCGGCCTTTGTGCATGGGGGGCCCTTTGCCAACATCGCGCATGGCTGTAACTCGGTTATTGCAACGACCACGGCGCTGAAGGTCGCCGATTATGTCGTGACCGAGGCTGGTTTTGGCGCCGATCTGGGGGCCGAGAAATTCATGAACATCAAATGCCGCAAGGCCGGATTGGCACCCGATTGCGTCGTGCTGGTCGCGACCGTCCGCGCTATGAAGATGAACGGCGGTGTGGCCAAGGCCGATCTTGGCACCGAAAATGTGCAGGCTGTGCAGGATGGCTGCCCCAACCTGGGCCGTCACATCGGCAACGTCAAAAGTTTCGGTGTGCCGGTCGTTGTTGCCATCAACCACTTTGTCAGCGACACGGATGCCGAAATTCAGGCTGTCAAAGACTATGTCGAAAGCCAGGGGGCCGAGGCGATTTTGTGCAAGCACTGGGCCCACGGGTCCGAGGGCATCAAAGATCTTGCCACCCGCGTGGCCGAGATTGCCGACAGCGGCGTCAGCCAGTTTGCCCCGCTTTATCGCGATGACATGCCGCTTTTCGAAAAGATCGAAACCATCGCCAAGCGCATTTATCGCGCGGATGAGGTCCTGGCCGATCAGAAAATCCGCGACCAGCTGCGCACATGGGAAGATCAGGGCTTTGGTCATCTGCCGATCTGCATGGCGAAAACACAATATTCCTTCAGTACCGACCCTAATTTGCGTGGCGCGCCTACAGGTCACGGCGTTCCGGTACGCGAGGTCCGTTTAAGCGCCGGGGCAGGCTTCATCGTTGTGATCTGCGGTGAGATCATGACAATGCCTGGACTTCCGCGTGTTCCATCGGCTGAACAAATCATGTTGAACGATGCAGGTCATATTGAAGGGCTGTTTTAAACAATGGCAGATATTCTGGATGGCAAGGCCTTCGCCGCAACGGTACGCGACCGGGTCGCAACCCATGTCGCGCGTCTGAAAGAGGAAAACGGGATCACACCGGGCCTGGCCGTCGTTCTGGTCGGTGAAGACCCTGCCAGTCAGGTTTATGTCCGGTCCAAGGGCAAACAAACGGTCGAGGTCGGCATGACCTCATTCGAACATAAACTGCCCGCCGATACGTCCGAGGCTGACCTGCTGGCCCTGATTGATCAACTGAACGCGGATACTGCTGTTCACGGTATCCTTGTGCAATTACCGCTGCCGTCGCATCTGAATTCCGATCTGGTCATCAATTCCATTGATCCCGCGAAAGATGTGGATGGGTTCCATATCTCGAATGTCGGTTTGCTGGGAACGGGTCAGAAAGCCATGGTGCCCTGCACGCCGCTAGGGTGTCTGATGTTGCTGCGGGATTATCATGGCGACCTCAGCGGGATGAATGCGGTTGTCGTCGGACGCAGCAATATCGTGGGCAAGCCGATGGCAAATCTGCTGTTGGGGGACAGCTGTACAGTGACTATCGCCCACAGCCGGACAAAAGATCTGCCGGCGGTTGTTCGTCAGGCCGATATCGTCGTGGCCGCCGTGGGCCGCCCGGAAATGGTCAGGGGCGATTGGATCAAGCCCGGCGCCACGGTCATCGATGTCGGCATCAACCGCGTTCCGAACGGCGACAAAAGCAAATTGGTGGGCGATGTTGATTTCGCGTCAGCCAGTCAGGTCGCCGGTGCAATCACCCCGGTGCCTGGTGGGGTCGGACCGATGACGATTGCCTGTCTTCTGGCCAACACGGTCACCGCCTGCTGCCGTGCCAATGGGTTGGGCGAACCGACGGACCTGACAGTCTGATCGACATCAGGACAGTCGCGAAAAAACATCACCGGGCTTTATGTAACCGATGGTCTGATCGCCTTTAATGACGGCCAGAGGATGCGGATCGTCTGACAGCAGTGTCATGACTGTTTTCAAACCCGTGTCCCAATCAACAGTCCGATCCGTCTGCACGACATCCTGCACCATCACATCATGGGCCAGCAGCACCTCAAGAGGGTTCATATGTGCCACGAAATCCGCAACATAGTCATTGGCCGGGGCCGAATAGATCTGTTGCGGCGTGCCGCATTGCACAATGCGCCCGCCATCCATGATCGCGATCCGATCCCCGATCTTAAAGGCCTCATCCAGATCATGGCTGACGAAAATGATGGTCTTGCCAAGCCGTGATTGCAGATCCAGCAGTTCATCCTGCAGCCGCGTGCGGATCAGCGGATCAAGCGCGGAAAAGGGTTCGTCCATCAGCAAAATCGGTGCCTCGGTCGCGAAAGCGCGGGCCAACCCCACCCGTTGCTGCATCCCACCCGACAGTTCGCCAACCTTTCGGTCCGCCCAGTCTGACAGACACACGATTTCCAGATGTTCCAGAACTTTCCGGTGTCTTTGCGCCTTGGGCATCCCGCCCAGTTCCAGCCCCAGCCCCACATTTTCGGCAACTGTGCGCCAGGGCAGCAGGCCAAACTGCTGAAATACCATGGAAATCTGTCGCAACCGTATATCACGCAGTGTCTTTTTGTCGGCTTCGGTGACATTGACCTTTTCGCCGTCGCGATCCACATAGACGGCACCGCGCACAACCGGGTTCAGGCCGTTTACAGCGCGCAACAGGGTCGACTTACCTGACCCCGACAACCCCATCAGCACCAGAATCTCGCCGTCACCGACCTCAAGCGAACAGTCATGAACACCCAGAATCTGTCCTGTTTTCTGTTCAATGTCGGTGCGTGTTTCCCCACTGTCCATCAACGGCAGGGCGCGCGCGGGCCGATTGCCGAAAACGATCGAAACGCCGTCAAAGATTACTGCGCTCATCTCGTGCTCCTTAACATGCGGTCCAGCACGATGGCGATCACAACGATCACAAAGCCGCTTTCAAATCCAAGGGCGGTGTTGACCTGGCTTAGGGCACGCACCACCGGCACGCCCAGCCCGTCGGCCCCCACCAGTGCGGCGATCACTACCATCGACAGTGATAGCATGATGGTCTGGTTCAGCCCCGTCATGATTTGCGGTTGTGCATAGGGCAATTCGACCTTCCACAGCTTTTGCGACGGCGTCGCGCCAAAAGCATCGGCTGCTTCCAAAAGGGCTTTGGGGGTCGAGGTCACCCCAAGATGGGTCAATCGGATCGGTGCAGGCAGAACGAAAATCACCGTGGCGATCAGACCAGGCACCATGCCGATCCCAAAGAAAACGATGGCCGGGATCAGATAAACAAAGGTTGGCAGGGTCTGCATCAGATCCAGTACCGGGGCCACAAAGCGGTAAAGATGCGGGCGATGGGCCAGGGCAATGCCGATGGGCACGCCAAGCCCCATGCAAACCACGCAGGCCGACAACACCAGTGCTAGGCTTTCGGTCGTTTCTTCCCAGTACCCCTGATTGACGATGAACAACAGGCCCAGAACAACGCCCAGCACGATCCAGATATTTCGTTGCAACGCCCAGGTGATAGCGGCAAAAATCGCAATGATCACAAGTGGATGCGGCGTTTGTAGGCACCATAAAATCGCGTCGATCATCGTCTCAAGAACATCTGACAGGATATCAAAGAACCATGCGCCGTGGGTCTGAAGCCAGTCAAACAGTTGCGCGGCCCATCGGCCCACGGGAATTTTGTGATCAGTCAATATGTCCATGAAAACAGGGATAGGCCCCGGGTCGCCCCGGGGCAATGGCCTTAGATACCAAGGGCCGTTTTGACCGCCGCAATAGCATCACCGCCATCCCGCGTTGTCACGCCATCCAGCCAGGGCATGAAGGCATCCGGGTTTGCTTGCAGCCAGTTGGTGGCGGCATCCGATGGCTCGGCGCCATCGTTCAGAATGGCCCCCATGATTTCATTTTCCATTGCAAGCGAAAACTCCAGGTTTTGCAGCAGTTGACCGACATTTTCGCACTCACTGACAAAACCCGCGCGCGTGTTCGTGTAAACCGTCGCACCCCCCAGATTGGGACCAAAGAAATCATCGCCACCTGTCAGATAGGACATCTCAAAATTGGAATTCATAGGGTGCGGCTCCCATCCCAGAAAAACAATTGGTTCGCCCCGGCGATTGGCGCGCGCAACCTGCGCCAGCATCCCCTGTTCCGAACTTTCAGCGACCTCAAATTCGCCCAACCCAAAGGCATTGTCGTCGATCATCGACTGGATCAGCCTGTTGCCATCATTGCCGGGTTCAATGCCGTAGATCTTGCCGTCAAGCGCATCCTGCTGTGCCGCAATATCAGCGAAATCCTGAAGGCCCATATCGGCGGCAATCTTGTTCACGGCCAACGTATATTTTGCACCCTCAAGATTGGCGCGGACCGTATCAACGGTGCCTGCCTCACGATAGGGGGCGATGTCGCCTTCCATGGTGGGCATCCAGTTGCCCAGAAAGATGTCAATGTCACCTGCGGCCAGTGACGTATAGGTCACGGGAACCGAAAGGATCTTGATGTCGGTTTCATATCCCAGGGCCTCCAGAACCACGGTCGTCGCCGCTGTCGTCGCGGTGATATCGGTCCAACCAACGTCAGAAAACGTAACCCTGTCGCAATTTGCCAAAGCTGGCGTGGCCATCAGGACCGCCAGTGCCGAAAGTGTTGCTTTTATTTTCATGTATCTCCCTCACTCATTCAACTTGCGTTTTGTTGATTGACCAGTCAATTAAAAACAAACTCAATCATTTGATGGCGACAGGATATAAAATGCCCAAAGTCGGAATGGAACCCGTCCGCCGCAACGCCTTGTTGGACGCCACTATAGCGGAAATCGGGGCAAGCGGTACTCTTGATGTCACCGTGTCCCAGATTGCCCGCCGCGCAGGCGTGTCATCGGGTCTGGCGCATCATTATCTGGGCGGGAAAGAGGATATGTTCATCGCCGCCATGCGCCATATCCTGACGCTCTACAGCATTGAAATCCGTAAATCTCTTGCGGGTGCAGCGGGGTCAAGACAACGGCTTGAGGCGATTGTTCACACCAGCTTTGCTCAGATACATTTTCAGCCAGAAATGATTTCGGCCTGGTTGAATTTTTACGTCATGGCCCAACGGTTGCCCGCGGCGCAGCGGTTGCTGCACGTCTATCGCCGCCGCCTGCGGTCAAACCTGATCCATGCGCTGCGCCCGATGACCGACCGCCCCGATAGGGTCGCTGACACCCTTGCTGCGCTGATTGACGGATTATACCTGCGCCAGGCCTTGAACGACACGTCGGTCCCCGCGAAAGAGGCCACAGCCCGGATCATGGCCGCCGCCGATGATCTGATCAACAGCAAAGGGGCCAGATCATGACAAAGCTGCAACCCCAGGCCAGCCATTTCATCGCAGGCGTTTATACTGAGGATACGCAGGGCGATCCGCTGCCCGTCATCTATCCTGCCACGGGTCAGGTGATTGCCGAACTGCATCAGGCGACGCCCGCGATTATCGAACAGGCCATCAGCTCTGCACAAACAGCGCAGGTCGAATGGGCGGCGATGTCTGGGACAGAACGGGGCCGCATCCTGCGACGGGCCGCTGACATCATCCGCGACCGCAACCAGGATCTGTCGGTTCTTGAAACCTATGACACCGGAAAACCCTTGTCAGAAACCCTGGTCGCCGACGCCACCAGCGGCGCGGACGCCTTGGAATACTTCGGCGGTCTGGCGGCCTCGCTGACCGGCGAACACATCCAGCTTGGACAGGATTGGGTCTATACCCGGCGTGAACCGCTTGGGGTATGTGTGGGGATCGGGGCCTGGAATTATCCCACCCAGATCGCCTGTTGGAAGGCCGCGCCAGCACTGGCCTGCGGCAATGCGATGATCTTTAAACCGTCCGAGGTCACGCCGCTTGGCGCGTTGAAAATCGCTGAGATTCTGTGTCAGGCGGGGCTGCCTGCGGGTCTTTTCAATGTTCTGCAGGGCGGCGGATCGGTCGGGGCTGCGATGATTGCAGATGCCCGCATCGACAAGGTGTCGCTGACAGGATCAGTGCCGACAGGGCGCAAGGTCTACGCCGCCGCCGCGCAGGGCCTAAAGCACGTCACGATGGAGCTTGGCGGCAAATCCCCCCTGATCATCTTTGAAGATGCCGACCTGGAAAATGCCGTCAGCGGCGCCATTCTGGCGAACTTCTATTCCTCGGGTCAGGTCTGTTCCAACGGCACCCGCGTTTTTGTCCAAAACGGCATCAAGGACAGGTTCCTGACCCGCCTGACCGAAAGGTTGCACGACTGCGTCATCGGCGACCCGCAGGATATGGCGACGACCTTCGGTCCGATGACCAGCGAAACCCAACTGCAGATCACGCTTGACTACATCGCCAAAGGTCGGGCCGAGGGCGCGCGACTGATCCACGGCGGTAACCGTCTGGATCAAAAGGGGTTTTACATCGAACCCACCGTCTTTGCGGACGTCACAGACGACATGACAATCGCGCGTGATGAAATATTCGGCCCCGTCATGGCCGTTCTGGATTTTCAGACCGAAGATGATGTGATCGCCCGCGCCAATGCGACTGATTTCGGTTTGTCCGCCGGTGTCTTCACCCGTGATCTGACGCGCGCGCACCGTGTGATCGGCCAGATCCAGGCGGGGACGTGTTTTATAAATTCATACAACGATGCCCCGGTCGAGGCCCCCTTTGGCGGCATGAAACTGTCAGGCGTCGGTCGTGAAAACTCGAAAGAGGCCATCAATCACTACAGCCAGCTGAAATCCGTCTATGTCCGCATGGGCGATGTCGAGGCACCCTATTGATGCAGGCCGATTTCGTCATCGTCGGCGCAGGCAGTGCCGGATGCGCGATGGCCTATCGCCTGTCTGAGGCGGGTGCGTCTGTTCTGGTCATCGAATACGGCGGCAGCGACGCAGGCCCCTTCATTCAGATGCCCGCCGCGCTGTCTTTTCCGATGAATATGGCGACCTATGACTGGGGGTTTTCAACGCAACCCGAACCCCATCTGGGCGGGCGGCGTCTGGCCACCCCACGTGGCAAGGTCATCGGTGGATCGTCCAGCATCAACGGCATGGTCTACGTGCGCGGACATGCGCGCGATTTTGACCATTGGCGCGACAGCGGGGCCGACGGCTGGGCCTACACCGACGTGCTGCCATACTTCAAGCGCATGGAAAACGCCGCTGCCGGTGACCCAGACTGGCGCGGCAAAACCGGCCCCCTGCACGTGCAGCGCGGCCCGCGCATGAACCCCCTGTTTCATGCCTTTGTCGAAGCGGGGCGGCAGGCCGGATATGAGCTGACGGATGACTACAACGGTCACAAGCAGGAAGGCTTCGGTGCGATGGAACAGACCATCCATCAGGGGCGGCGCTGGTCGGCGGCCAATGCCTATCTGCGACCTGCGCTGAAGCGCGATAACTGCGACCTGATCCGCGGGCTGGCCTGCAAAATCGTCATCGAAAACGGCCGCGCCACGGGGGTTGAGGTCATGCGCGGTACCACCCGTCAGATCATCCACGCCCGGCGCGAGGTGATCATCGCCGCATCGGCCATCAACTCACCCAAGCTGCTGATGCTATCGGGGATCGGCCCGGCGCAGCACCTGACCGATCACGGCATTCCAGTTGTGGCTGATCGTCCGGGCGTCGGTCAAAACCTGCAAGACCATCTGGAGCTATACATCCAAATGGCCTCACAACTGCCTGTAACCCTTTATAAATACTGGAATTATATCAGTAAGGCGCTGATCGGTGCGCAGTGGCTGTTTACAAAGACGGGGCTTGGCGCCTCGAACCAATTCGAAAGCACGGGCTTCATCAGATCCCGCGCCGGTGTCGAATACCCCGACATCCAGTATCACTTTCTGCCGCTTGCCGTCCGCTACGACGGCGCGCTTGCTGCGAAACAACACGGATTTCAGGCGCATGTCGGCCCGATGCGGTCCGCGTCACGTGGCGCTATTACGCTGACCAGCGCAAACCCCTTCGATCCCCCCGATATCCTGTTCAACTACATGAGCACTGCAGAAGACTGGCGTGATTTTCGCACCTGCATCCGACTGACCCGCGAAATCTTTGCGCAAGATGCCTTCAAACCCTTTGTGCGGCACGAAATTCAGCCCGGCGCGCATCTGCAAATGGATGAAGACCTGGATGGTTTTATCCGCGATCACGTCGAAAGCGCCTATCACCCCTGCGGCACCTGCAAAATGGGGGCGAAAGACGATCCGATGGCCGTTGTTGATCCCGAAACCCGTGTGATCGGCGTTGATGGCCTGCGCGTTGCCGACAGTTCGATCTTTCCACGGATCACAAACGGCAATCTGAACGGTCCCAGCATCATGACCGGCGAAAAAGCCAGTGATCATATTCTGGGCAAAACGCCCTTGGCCGCGATGAATATGCAGCCGTGGGTGCATCCAGACTGGAAAACCGCGCAACGGTAAACACGCCGCCCGTTGACGAAGTCCGCCCGCAGATCATCTTTAATATAAACCGGTCGGGGATGATCACATGCGGATAACAGCTGCGGCGGCTTTTCTGGGTCTTGCGTCACCGGCGCTGGCTTTGGACCTTCAATTGCTTGAAACCTATACGCTGAACCGCCCGGCCAGTCTGGATTATGATCCGACCTTCTGCGGTCTTTGGATCGCGAACGAAGGCCCCGAGGCTATTCTGGTCACGCTCGACGGGTCCGAATTGCGGCGCATCCGGTCGGATATGTCACGGATCAAGGCCATTTCATTGGAGGACGACCACCTGATCGTGTCCGACGGGGCAGGGATGTTTCAAAGGCTGTCCAAGAACGGCGACGCCCTTAGCCCGCCCTTCCGCATATCGTCAGGGTGGGCCGATACCGAAGGCATCACCATCGACGCCGACGGCACCCTGATCACGGTCGAAGACGACCCCGAATACCTCAGCTGGATATCGCCCGACGGGCAAATTCTGCGCCGGATTGACACCATGACGCTCGACCCACCCCTCAGCGAGGCCCAGGGGATCGCCCGCGATCCCCGCACCGGCCATCTGCTGATCGTTGACGATTTCGAAGGCACCAACAGCCTTTATGAATTCGACGCCCAGGGCAATCTGCTGGCCACCGAATCCCTGGTGCCCTACGGCCTTGACCCCGAAGGCATTGCCATCCGCCCCGGATCAAACGAACTGTTCATCGCCTTCGACAGCGGCGCACTGATCGCCAGTTTCAGCTATACGCCGACTCTGCCCGAAGGCTCTGACCCCTTGCCGCCCGGCGCCGATTGTATGATGTTCTAACGATTACGCCTGTCCAGGGGGATCGTTCAGAATGGCCTTCACTTTGCGCCAACTTCGCTATTTCGCGTCCGCCGCGCGGCGCGGGGGTGTCAGCCGTGCCGCGCAAGAGCTGTGCATTTCCCAAAGCGCCGTGACCGAGGCGATAAAAGAACTTGAGGCCGACCTGGGCGTCACCCTGTTTGACCGTCATCCCCGCGGGCTTGCGCTGACCTTCCAAGGCAATCAGTTCCTGCGCCACGCCGATAAAATCTTGTCCGAAGTCAGCGTCGCGCGCCAAAGCTTCGAACGCGACATGCAGGTGCAGGAAGGGCATTTGCATTTGGGCGTGACCTCACTGATGGCCGGTTATGTGCTGTCCGACGTTCTGGCGCGGTTCAAGCGGGTCTGTCCGGGGGTCGAGGTCTCGGTGACCGAAGACAGCACCGAATACCTGGAACATCTGCTGATTGGCGGCGAATTGGACGTTGCTGTCATGATCGACGGTGCGCGGCGTGAACGCACGGCCCTGAATACCGAGGTTCTGTCTGTTTCCCCCTTCCGTCTGTGGATGCCATCGGGGCACCGTTTTCTGTCGCAGGAAAGCGTGTCGCTGAACGAGGTGACGACAGAACCCCTGATCATGCTGCAGGTCGATGAAATGGAGGCCGCGGCGGTCAACCTGCTGTCCGCACTGGGGCGGCGCCCGCAGGTGGCCTTTCGCACCCGCTCGGTTGAAGCGGTGCGCAGCATGGTTGCAACCGGTGCGGGATTGGCCCTGTTGCCTGATCTTGTCTACCGCCCGTGGTCGCTGGATGGTGACAGGATCGAAAGCCGCGATGTGTCGGGTGCGCTGCCGGTCGTCAATGTCGCCGTCGTCTGGCGCAAGGGCGCGCCTTTGCCATCACCTGCGTTGGACTTCGTCGACATCGCCAAGGAATCCCCTTTGATCTGATCGTTCGGAAATTCCGATATCAGGCTTCCGAAAATTGAATTTGCAAAGGCTCGTGGCGCGGCCCCATCATTTCCGAAGATTCGCCGCGTCAGATGGCACGAAACAGGGAGACATCGCATGAAAAAGACTTTTAGGGGTGCGGCCGCATCCATTCTTGCTGTGGCAATAGCCCAGTCGGCCATCGCCCAGGACATGATAACCGAAATCGGCGAAGCCGAAGGCCAACTGCGTATCGTGGCCTGGCCCGGTTACATCGAACGGGGCGAAACCGACGCTAAATTCGATTGGGTGACGGGCTTTGAACAGGCCACTGGCTGCGAAGTTCTGGTTCAGACCGCCAATACATCGGACGAAATGGTCGCCCTGATGAACGAAGGCGGTTTTGACCTGGTGACAGCATCGGGCGACGCGTCGCTGCGTATGATCGCCGGCAACCGGGTTCAGCCGGTAAACATCGACCTGATCCCATCGTGGAACACCATCGACGACCGGCTGAAACAGGCGCCTTGGCATTATGTCGACGGAACGCACTATGGGGTTCCCTATATGTGGGGGCCCAACGTACTGATGTACTCGACCGAGGTTTTTCCCGAAGCGCCCACATCCTGGTCCGTCGTTTTCGAACCCCAGAACCTGCCCGACGGCCAACCCAATCAGGGCCGTGTTCAGGCCTATGACGGGCCAATCCACATCGCCGATGCCGCGCTTTACCTGATGACACATCAGCCTGAACTGGGCATCGAAAGCCCCTATGAGCTGAACCAGGAACAGTATAACGCCGCGCTGGATCTTCTGCGTCAGCAACGCCAGCTGGTCAGCCGCTACTGGCACGATGCCTTCATCCAGATCGATGACTTCCAGAATGAAGGCATGGCGGCCTCCGGGTCCTGGCCCTTTATGGTCAATCTGCTGCAGGCCGCCGAGGCACCCGTGGCCTCGACCATTCCGCAGGAAGGCGTCACGGGCTGGGCCGACACCACCATGATGCATTCCGAGGCCGACAATCCCAACTGCGCCTATATGTGGATGGAGCACACGCTTAGCTCAAACCTGATGAGCGATCTTAGCGTCTGGTTCGGTGCCAACCCGGCCGTGCCCGAGGCCTGCACCGATGGCCGCGGTATGCAAACCGCAGAAGGCTGCACCAGGAACGGGTTTGACGATTTCGAACGCGTCCGCTTTTGGCAAACGCCTGTCACACGATGCGAAAGCCAGGAACAATGCGTTCCCTATTACCGCTGGGTCAGCGATTATATCGGCGTGATCGGTGGACGGTAATTACTCTTTCCAAAGCGGCGCCCGCCCCGATCAGGCGGGCCGCATATCGGATAAATCAATGAAAGCTGCAGTAGAATTCAGTCGCGTCGCCCGTCACTTCGGGGCGGTGCGGGCCGTAGATGATGTCGACCTGTCCATTGCCGAAGGCGAATTCTTTGCCATGCTCGGGCCATCCGGGTCAGGCAAAACGACATGCCTTCGTCTGATCGCGGGGTTTGACCGGCCGACCTCGGGCGACATCGCGATCTTTGGGCAGTCGATGGGCAACGTCCCACCCTATAGACGTCCGGTGAACACCGTGTTTCAGGACTATGCGCTTTTTCCGCACCTGAATGTCCGTGACAATGTCGCCTATGGTCTGATGATCGTGGGCCAGAACAAAAAGGCACGCCGTCAGGCCGCAGACGAGGCACTTGAACTGGTCGCCTTGCCCGGATTTGGCGACCGCAAGCCCTCGCAATTATCGGGCGGCCAGCGTCAGCGCGTGGCCCTGGCCCGTGCGCTTGTGATGAAGCCCAAAGTGCTGCTGTTGGACGAACCCCTGGGCGCGCTGGACCTGAAGCTGCGCGAAGCCATGCAGGACGAGCTGAAGAACCTGCAGCGCCACCTGGGCATCACCTTCGTCTTCGTGACCCATGATCAGGGCGAGGCCCTGTCGATGGCCGACCGCGTGGCGGTTTTCAACGAAGGCCGTATCGTCCAGGCGGGCACGCCCCATGACATCTATTATCGCCCCGAAACGCCCTTTGTTGCTGATTTTGTGGGGTCTTCAAACCTGCTGCAACCTGACCTGACCGAACGCCTGGGCGGCGGGCGCGTCCACGCAGCCCTGCGCCCCGAAGCGATCCGCCTGACCGAGCAGGGGCACGCCGCACAGGTCGTCAGTCAGGCTTTCCTGGGAACAGCCACGCGGCTGACCCTTGATATGGACGGTCACCGCCTGACCGCGCTTGTCCCCAAAGGCGACGCACTGCCCGCGGTCGGCGATACCGTTCATCTGGAATGGGCGCCCGGCGATCTGCATCTGATGAAGGCAGGTGCATGACCGTTCTGGATAACACCACATCGCCTGCACCGGCGCGCGGGCTGTTTGAACGCCTGTCAGACGTGCTGTGGCGCCGTCCGCGTCTGTTGGTCGCGCTGCTGGTCCTGCCGCCGCTGGCCTGGCTGGGGATCGTCTATCTGGGCTCGCTCTTTGCCCTTCTGGTGCAAAGCTTCTTTTCCATCGACGAATTTTCCGGTCAGATCCGCTATGAATTGACGCTCAGCACCTATGCTGAACTGTTCCGCGCCTATAATCTGGACATCATCCTGCGCACGGTCGCCATGGCGGCCGCCGTCACTGTCGCGGCCGCCATCGTGGCCTTTCCCATAGCCTATTTCGCCGCCCGTTACGCACGCGGCCCGATGAAAGCCCTGTTTTATCTGGGTGTCATGTTGCCCCTTTGGTCCAGCTATCTGGTCAAGGTCTATGCCTGGAAACTGATCCTGGCGCGCGAAGGCATCCTGAACTGGGCCTTCGAATCCGCAGGCCTGTCCTGGTTGCTGAATGCCTATCTGTCGCTGCCGGGTGTCGGCGGCAATTCTTTATCAGTATCCTGGACGGGCACGTTTCTGGTCTTTCTCTATGTCTGGCTGCCCTTCATGATCCTGCCCGTGCAGGCCGCGCTGGAACGCGTGCCGCCCTCGATGCTGGAGGCATCGGGTGATCTGGGCGCCAAGCCGGGCCAGACCCTGCGCCACGTGCTGATCCCACTGGCCCTGCCGGGCATCATTGCGGGCAGCATCTTTACCTTTTCGCTGACGATGGGCGACTATATCGTGCCCCAGATTGTCGGTACCTCGGCCCGGATGATCGGACAGGCCGTCTATCAGTATCAGGGCACCGCCGGAAATATCCCATTGGCCGCGGCCTTTGCCGTTGTGCCGATCCTGATCATGGGTCTTTACCTGTGGTTTGCCAAACGAAAGGGGGCTTTCGATGCGCTCTGACCGTGCCCCCCTTGGCCTAAAGATTGCGGCAATCGCGGGGCTGTTGTTCCTGCACCTGCCGATCCTGCTGATCTTCGTCTATGCCTTCACGACCGAGGACCGGTCCTATCAGTGGCCGCCCCCCGGTTTCACGCTGCAATGGTTCAGCGTCACCTGGAACCGCCCCGATGTCTGGCAGGCCCTGTGGCTGTCGGTGCGCGTGGCCTCGATCAGCACCGTCATCGCGCTGATCCTGGGCACGCTGGCCGCCGCCGCTGTCGCACGCACCCGTTTCTTCGGCCGCGAAACCATCAGTCTGCTGGTCATTCTGCCAATCGCGTTACCCGGCATCATCACCGGCATTTCCCTGCGTTCGGCCTTTAATCTGGCCGATATCCCGTTCAGTTTCTGGACCATCGTGCTGGGGCACGCGACCTTTTGCGTCGTGGTCGTCTATAACAACGCCGTCGCGCGGTTCCGCCGAACATCCGGCAATCTGATCGAGGCCTCGATGGACCTGGGCGCCAACGGCTTTCAGACCTTTCGCTTCGTCATCCTGCCCAATGTCGCGACCGCGTTGCTGGCGGGCGGGATGCTGGCCTTTGCCCTGTCCTTTGACGAAGTCATCGTGACCACCTTTACAGCCGGGCAGCAGCAAACCCTGCCCATCTGGATGCTCGAAGAACTGGTGCGTCCGCGCCAGCGCCCTGTCACCAATGTCGTTGCCATGATCGTCGTGCTGGTCACGTTCCTGCCGATCCTGGCGGCCTATTATCTGACCCGCGGAACGGACACCGTCGCGGGAAGCGGAAAATGAAGGAGGAACCAATGGATACCCAGATGCTGATCGGCGGCGCCTTTGAGGCGGGCACGGATACCGAAGAACAGGTCCTGAACCCGCGCACAGGCGAGGCCATCCTTGCCATGCCCGAAGCTGACCCCGGCCAGATCGACCGTGCCGTGGGGGCTGCGCGCAAGGCTTATAATAGCTGGTCCAGAACAACCCCCGCCGACCGGTCCACCGCGTTGCTGGCCATCGCCGACGCCATCGAAAAAGATGCCGAAGGCTTTGCCCGGCTCGAGGCACTGAACTGCGGCAAACCCTATCCGGCCGTTCTGACCGATGAAATCCCGGCCATTGTGGACTGTTTCCGCTATTTCGCGGGGGCCGTGCGCAACATGCAGGGCAGCGTGTCGGGCGAATATATGGAGGGCCACACCTCAATGATCCGGCGCGACCCGATTGGCGTCGTGGCCTCGATCGCGCCATGGAACTACCCGCTGATGATGATGGCCTGGAAAATCGCGCCCGCGCTGGCCGGCGGCAATACCGTCGTGCTGAAACCATCGGAACAAACGCCCCTGACGGCCCTGAAACTGGCCCGCACCCTGTCCGAAATCCTGCCCGAAGGCGTCGTCAACGTCATCGTGGGGCAGGGCGAAAGCGTCGGCAACGCCCTGATCAGTCACGACGGCGTCGACATGGTGTCAATCACCGGTGATATCGCCACAGGCAAGAAAATCCTGCAGGCCGCATCGAAAACCGTCAAACGGACGCATCTGGAACTGGGCGGCAAGGCCCCCGTGATCGTCATGGATGACGCCGATATCGGCGCCGTGGTCGAGGGGCTGAAGGCCTTTGGATACTATAACGCCGGTCAGGACTGCACCGCCGCCTGCCGCATCTACGCCGGTGCCAAAATTCACGACGCGCTGGTGGCGGATCTTTCGTCGGCCGTGTCCTCGATCACCTATGCGAATGAAAACGATGACGAAAACGAAATCGGCCCGCTGATTTCCCGCCGCCAGCGCGACCGTGTCGCCAGTTTCGTCGCCCGCGCCGCCGAACAGCCGCATATGGAGATCACAACCGGTGGCGCGATCCACGACGGCCCGGGCTTCTATTACCAGCCCACCGTCGTCGCGGGCGCCCGCCAAAACGACGAAATTGTCCAGCGAGAGGTCTTCGGCCCCGTGGTGTCGATCACGCGCTTCGATGACACCGACCAGGCCATCACCTGGGCCAATGACAGCAAATACGGTCTGGCCTCGTCTGTCTGGACCAAGGACATCGGCACAGCCATGCGCGTGTCATCGCGGCTGCAGTACGGATGCACCTGGGTGAACACCCACTTCATGCTGGTCAACGAAATGCCCCACGGCGGTCTGAAACAATCGGGCTACGGCAAGGATATGTCGATGTACGCGCTCGAAGATTACACCGCCGTGCGCCACGTCATGATTGCCCACTGACACCCGCCGTCAAATCCCGCCATGCCCTGTGCGTGGCGCTTACAGGAGTTGCAAATGAACAATAGCAGCATCGCTGCACGCCGTGAAACCGCCATCGCACGCGGTGTCGGTATGATGACGCAAATCTACGTCGAACGCGCTGAAAACGCGCTGGTCTGGGATGTCGAGGGCAACCGCTATATCGACTTCGCCGCTGGCATCGCCGTTGTGAACACCGGCCACCGCCACCCCCGCGTGACCCAGGCGCTGCACGATCAGGTCGATGCCTACACCCACACCTGCCACCAGGTCATCCCCTATGAACCCTATGTCCGCCTGGCCGAACGCCTGAACGATGCCGTGCCGGGGGATTTTCCCAAGAAAACGGTCTTCGTGACCACAGGGGCCGAGGCGGTGGAAAACGCAATCAAGGTCGCCCGCGCCCACACCGGCAGGCAAGCCGTGATCGCCTTTGGCGGCGCCTTCCACGGCCGGACGTTCATGACCATGTCCCTGACCGGCAAAGTCGTCCCCTACAAGGCCGGGTTTGGCACCATGATGCCCGATGTCTATCACGTGCCGTTTCCGATCGACCTGCACGGCGTTTCCACCCAGACCGCCATGGACGCCATCGGTCAGCTGTTCAAGACCGACCTTGATCCGTCCCGCGTGGCTGCCATCATCTTTGAACCGGTGCAGGGCGAAGGCGGCTTTTATCCCGCGCCCGCCGATCTGGTCAAAGGCATCCGCGATCTGTGTGACACCCACGGCATCGTCATGATCGCGGATGAGGTTCAGACAGGCTTTGCCCGGACGGGGCATCTTTTTGCGATGCACGCCCATGATGTTGCCCCCGATATCACCACCATGGCCAAGGGTCTGGCGGGCGGCGTCCCCCTGGCCGCGCTAACCGGCCGGGCTGAGATCATGGATGCGCCGGGGCCCGGCGGATTGGGCGGCACCTATGGGGGCAACCCCCTTGGTATCGCCGCAGCCCACGCTGTTCTGGATGCGATTGAGGACGAAAAGCTCTGCGACCGCGCCAATGCCCTTGGCTCACGTCTGCGCCAACGGCTTGAGGCGATCCGCGCCGATGTGCCCCAAATCGCCCAGGTGCGTGGGCCGGGGTTCATGGTGGCGGTCGAATTCATGTCCGACGGCGCCCCCGATCCCGATATGACCGCCCGCGTCAAATCCGAGGCCCTGAAACGCGGTCTGATCCTGCTGACCTGCGGCGTGCACGGCAACGTCATCCGCTTCCTGGCACCAATCACGATCCCCGACGACCTTTTCGCCGAAGCTTTGGATATCCTCGACACGTCCCTTCACGCCGCTGTGGCGCACTAAGGCACCGAACCCTCAGTCTTTGCCAAAGTGCCACGACCCCAAGCGCGGCGATTGGCCGGTGGGCGGGCGCTTTTAGCACCCACCCTCGGGCCGGTCGCTGCCCTATGCTCCTAAATCGTTTTTCGTTTACCTCGGTTTACACCCTAAAAAACAATATCGAACTGCGTTCCGGTTTCGGTCGGAACATGCCGTATTTCCGCGCCCTTGTTCTGCAGCAACGTCGCGATGATGCTCAGGCCCATGCCGGTGCCGCCCCGGTCCCGCCGCGTGGTGAAAAACGGGTCGAAGATCCGGGCCTGGTTGCCCTTGGATATCCCGCTGCCGTTGTCCTGAATGCTCAGCATCGGCGGTGTCTGGGCGGTCAGCTGAACCTCACTTGCACCATGCTGCCGGGCGTTCTGGATCAGATGCGTCAGCACGATCGACAGCCCCTCGGCCATCATTGGCAACTCAATCGTCTCGCCCGCCGCTACAATATCAAGCCCTGGAAAACTGCTGCGCAGGGCGGGCACGATCTGATCCAATGTCGTGATGCCGTCGGGCAAAGGTTCACGCGCGGCCGCCAGTTCACGCATCGCGTCCAACAGCGCCCCCATCCGCTGCGTCGCCTGCTGAACCGAGGCCGCCAGTTGCACACGATCCTCGGCCGACAGATCATCCTGCAACAACTCGGCCGCCCCCTGCAATGTGGTCAGGGGTGACTTCAGCTCATGCGTAACGTGGTTGGTATATGTCCTGATCGAGGCCTCACGATCCTGCAACGTCGTCGCCATATTCACAACGGCATAGCCCAATTCGCGCAATTCCTGCGTGCCGTAATGGGGCAGGGGATCCAGAATGCCAGCATCGCCCGCCTCCATCGCCTGCGCCCGGTCCGCCAGCGCCGTGATCGGCCGTAACAACACCCGCGCCAGCACATAGCCCAGCACCAATGTGAACAACACTGTCAGCACCGCAATCACCGTCGCCGTCACGGGCAGCCCCATGTCACGGGTCAGCCAGGGCAGGGTGATCAGCCCCAACAGCGGCACCAAAAGCACCGCCGCCAGTGTCACCCCCAGAACCAGCCCCAATGACGGGCGCCACTTGTCATCTATGTCCCGCGGCATTCACCCATCCGCACACCCACACCATGCACCGTCTCAATCGCGTCAGCACAGCCGGCGTCAGCCAGTTTGCGGCGCAAGTTCCGCAAATGGCTGTCCAGTGTTCGGTCCGACACGTGAATATTCGTCCCATAAACCGCATCGGTCAGCTGCGGTCGGGGCGAGATCTGATCCGGCCGCTGCATCAGCTTCGCCAATATCGCCATCTCCGTCGCCGTCAGCGTCACCGCCACCCCGGACACCGCACAGAAATGCCGCGTCGCGTCCAGCTCAAGCGCGCCGCGCCTCTGCGCGCCATGCTCAGCCGGCGCACCGTTCGTCCGCTTCAAAATCGCCTTGATCCGCGCCACCAGCTCACGCGGGGAAAAAGGCTTGGTCACATAATCATCGGCGCCCATCTCAAACCCCAGAACGCGATCAATCTCATCATCGCGGGCCGTCAGGAACAGAACAGGCGTGGCGTGACTGGCCCTTATCCGGCGACAAACCTCAAGCCCGTCCATTTCCGGCAGACCGATATCCAGCACGATCAGATCAGGCGGCTGCGCGCTAATCTCGCGCAGGGCCGCCGCCCCATCGCCTGCCAGCCGCACCGCATAATCGGCCTTGGCCAGCGCAATCCGCAGCAGATCACGAATTTGCGGATCATCATCCACTACCAGAATCTGCGCCGTCGTCATCGATGCCCTCGTCTTTTTTCTGTTTTTCCCGTCATATCAATAAAGTCGCGGCTGTGCAGCCCATGCCGCGGCGTTGTGCAGATTTTGTGCAGGGGCTTTTGCAGGCCGATGCCGCGTGCTAGGCCATCGCGCGATGATAAAGGCCGACCCATACCCCAAACTCGCCAGCTGCTCGACCGCAGGCAGCGGCCTGACGCGTGTGTCCGACGTGCCCCAGGCCTATTGGGGCCCGAATTATCAGGCCGAGTTTGACCACGACACCCTATGGTACGACGCAATCGGGCTGGGCAACCGCGTCCGCCTGGTCTGCCCCAAGCTGCTGAACCTGCAAGAGATTTTCAGAAAAGGCGAGGTCCTGCTGGATGGCCAGCCCGCCACCGCCCGCATCAGGAAATACCGCCGCCACGATCTGATCGACATCCCCTGCCGCAGCCCGGCCTCTCAGATCCAGATCCGCTATGGCGACTGGGTCGGCACGTCCGCGGTCAATCCCGCGATGCCCGACAGGCTGGCCGGTCTGAACGTGCATGTGGCCATTTCAAAGAACAATGACCTGCAATGGTTGGCCGATTTCGCGCGCTATCACATCCACCACCACGGGCTTCAGGCGATGGTGCTGATGGACAACGGCTCGGACCGCTATTCGGTTCAAGACATCCACGCGACCCTGAGTGAAACCGGCCTGCAGGACGTCATCGTTCTGGACCTGCCGTTCCCCTATGGCCCCCGCGGCATCAAAAAGATGAAGCGCAAGAACAAATACCTGCAGACCGCCATGCTGAATGCCGTCCGCTTTCGCTTCCTGTCCCAAGCGCGCGCCGTGCTGCAATGCGATATCGACGAACTGGTCTGGTCAGGCGGCACCTCAATCTTTGACATCGCAACGCAAAGCGCCTTGGGCTATGTGCAGTTTCCGGGTGAATGGCGCTATCCCCGCGACGGCACAGGCCACGCCGCCCATAGGTATTGGCTTGAGGGCCGCGCAGGCTGCCCCACCAAATACTGCATCGTCCCCCGTGGCCCCCTGCGCCGGTTCAGCTGGGATATCCACCGGCTCGAAGGCCTGCCCTTCGGCCAATTCCTGAAATCCCGCCAAGCGGGCTACTGGCACTGCGCCGGGATCAGCACAAACTGGAAAGAGTGGAACCGGCTGCATAATCAGGACAAAACAAACCTGGACCCCATCGCCGACGCCGCGATGAAAGCGGTGAATTGGGACTAAACCACCTTCTCGAAACGCCCTATCCACCCATCCCGCCCGGTGGTCACCACCGGGCAGCGCCCGACCCGCCCCCGTCGCGCCGCCCTCGGGCCGGCGCTGCCCTCAGGTCTGCAGTGCTTACGATCATATTTTTGTACAACGCTTTGCGGGACAAAGTGAGCTTTCGCTGCGACTGCTCCAACGGCTGCTTTGTGAGTTGAAAGGTCAGCATAGGGCATGTGCAGAATGTGCCATTTAGCCACGTTCGGCGTCTTTGAACATTCGCTCAAGTTGATCCAGATTGGCATATAGACGCGTCAACTCATCTTGCCCAAGCACTGATAAGGTGCGTTCAGCCAATGCAATTTTGGCATCAGCTCCGATCCTCAGTGCGTTTGCGCCCTTCTTTGTGGGCCGGACAAGCATCGCCCGACCATCTCCTGGGTCTGGCACTCTTTTGACGTAACCGTTGGCTTCCAGTTCCGCGACCAACTTTCCAGTCGCCTGCTTGGTGCGGCGATTAGCTCGCGCAAGGGTGACCGTTTGCGCGCCGTGTTCGGGTAACTGCGCGAGCAGGGTAATGGTGGCGGGTGTAAGGCCAACAAAGCCATGCTCTGCTAGAGCCGAGACGACGGAGGCCACA
This sequence comes from Pseudaestuariivita rosea, assembly GCF_017592335.1. Lineage (GTDB taxonomy): Bacteria > Pseudomonadota > Alphaproteobacteria > Rhodobacterales > Rhodobacteraceae > Parasulfitobacter > Parasulfitobacter rosea. The sequence goes on from NZ_JACNMP010000005.1 coordinate 110,097, forward strand.
TAGGCACGCGATACGGCACGCATTGCCTCTGCCACACGTTCCGTCAGGTCGGCTTGGGCCAAACCAAGGACATCGTCCTCTACCAAATGCATATTTTTGTTACTCAAGTCTTGCTTTTCCATTTTAGACATCCTAGTTGTCCAAATATAGACAACTATATTTACCATATTAACCAAATGACAACAACCACGCGATGCCCGAAAGGAACCCGGCCATGTCAACGTTCAAGTCAATCTTTATCACTGGCGCATCCTCAGGCATCGGACTTGCGACGGCCAAACTGTTCCATGACCAAGGTTGGCAGGTTGCCGCAACGATGCGCGATCCCGCGGACGCCGCCAGTTGGATGACGGGTGAGCGTTGCGTAGTGCGAGACTGTGACGTGACTGACCAGTCCTCACTTGATATGGCAGTAAAGGAAACGCTTTCGAAATTCGGAAAGATCGACGTGGCTTTCGCCAATGCGGGATATGGTTTGAACGGACCGATTGAAGGCGCAACGGATGAACAGATGCTGCGACAGTTCGACGTGAATGTGCTTGGCGTGGCGCGTACGATCAAGGCTGTCGCGCCGGACATGCGCGCGCGCAAGGCGGGACTGATCATCACCACATCATCCATCGGTGGCCTGATCGGGATGCCGCTTGCGCCTCTCTACATCTCTTCAAAACACGCGGTGGAGGGGCTTATCGAATCCGCCCGCTTCGAACTCGCGCCCTTCGGCATCGGAATGAAGCTTCTGGAACCTGGCGGCATAAAAACCGATTTCAGCCGCCGTTCCGCCGACTGGACGGATCATCCGGCTTACACAGACGCGATTGCCGCCGGCAAGAAGATGGCAGTCGACCTGCTGGACAGTGCGCCCGATCCCGTGAAGGTCGCAGATATCGTCTTAAAGATGGCCACCGACGGCAAGAAGCGTCTGCGTTACCTCGCCAAGCCGGGGCCATATGTTGCGATGTACAAGATGCTGCCGGACCGCCTGTGGCGAGGCATGATCCAGATGGCGCTCCGAAGCGCATCTAAAAATTGATGACATCAACGATACGCGGCTTCGTTTGACGCGACATACTTGGTGAAAGCGGACTTTTGAACAACCCGCAGCATCGGTAAATTTGGGCTCATAGCCGACATCCCCCATTTTCTTACCCAAATCTTAACACTGCAAACTTGCAAAGTTTTCGATTCGATTTTTGCAAAGTTGCAAAGTTTGGCACCGTGCGGTGCGATTTATGATAGGTTAACGGCTTCGGGAAATGGTTAATTCGGGCGGTTTGTTAAGGATGCCTGACGGGACCGAACGCATTGACATAAATTTTATCCACAGGGTCATTTCAGGCAAAATCCGCGGGAATCATGAAATCGCGGTAAATCCCCCGAAAAATGTGTAAATTGCACATCTGAATTATCCGGTTTCGCCGAAAATGTGCAAATTGCACATGCGATTTTGGCCCCTAAAACCCTCAATTCCTGCATTAACTTTTATGACGTTGCGTCCAAAGCGTCGCCTCACACTCCGTGGGTCCTGTCATAGCCGTTGATCTGCGGGGCCGACCATCCGCTCAGTGCGTTTTCTTCGGGCCTCAGCACTGTCACCTCAAGCGGATAACACGGGGCCGCATCGCTGGAATGTTCAGACGAACAATCCCCACCGGGGCATGCGCTCAGCACACCCAGAAGATTAATTTCTGCAAAGAATTCAATATGACCGCCGGGGCGCACCGGGCTGGCCTTCATGAAATACTGCCCCGTATCGCGTGTAAATCCCGTGCACATAAAGACGTTCAGAACATCATGCACATGCCCCTCGGCCACCTCCAGCGCCATCCCCCGTGCCCCTGCCAGCTCGCGCGTCAGATTGGAATGACAGCACTGATGATACTGCCCACCCGCCAGCAGATTATGCGTGTAAGGATCACACCGCGTCCCGATCACATCATGCACCCGCCCGCCATGCTCATCCGTGCCGTACCACCCCAAAGTATCGTGGGTGATCGTCGCCATCGGCCGCAAATATGGAAGACAGGACCACATCCGATGCCCTGTCGTCAGATGCGTGCCATGCAGCGCGCGGGTCTTGCCGGAATAAAAGCGCTCGGATAAGTCATTGAAATTCCATAAGTTCAGGTCGCCGACTTGTGGCCCTTCGATGCTGGTGATCCGAAAGAAATGCCCGGCGGGGACGTGAAAACTGGCAGCGTCCCGCGGTGGCACGATGACCTGATCGACTGTGGTTAACCCCTGCCGCGCCGCCGTATAAAGGGCCATGTCCGGCTGCGGCAACGTCTGCGTCGGATAACAAATCACCGGCTTGACGGCGCGCCGGGCCGCGGCATCATCCGGCGTCACGCCGATTGCCCCGCCTTGCGCCCCGAAAAGATACAACCGCCCAGAAACGTGCCTTCCAGCGCGTTGTAACCGTGGTAGCCGCCCCCGCCAAAGCCGGAAACCTCGCCCGCCGCAAACAGCCCCTCAAAGGCCGTGCCATCGGGGCGCAGCACCTGGCCCGTGATGTCCGTATGTAGTCCACCCAACGATTTTCGCGTCAATATATTGAGCCGAACGGCGATCAAAGGCCCGTTCTTCGGATCAAGAATACGGTGCGGTTTCGCCGTGCGGATCAGCTTATCGCCGCGATAATTTCGCGCCCCCCGGATGGCCGTGATCTGGGCATCCTTGGAAAACGGGTTATCGATCTGAGCATCCCGCGCCTGAATCTGCCCCCGGATATGATCCAGCGACAGCGGCGCTTGCGGCGTCAGTTCGTTCATGCCCGTCACAAGCGTTTCCAGGTCATCCGCAACGACGAAATCCTCACCATGCTTCTTGAATGCCTCGACCGCATCGGTCGCCCCCTTGCCCAGACGCGCCTTGATCACCTCGCCCCATTTGCCGGACACCAGGTCGGGGTTCTGTTCCGACCCCGACAGGGCAAATTCCTTTTCGATGATCTTTTGCGTCAGCACGAACCAGCTGTGATCATGGCCCGTCTGCATGATGCGTTTCAGCGTGGAGAGGGTATCAAAGCCCGGCAAACAAGGCGCGGGCATCCGGTCGCCGTTGGCATCAAACCACATCGACGAGGGCCCGGGCAGAATGCGGATACCGTGGTTGGGCCAGATCGGATCCCAGTTTTGCAACCCTTCGGTATAATGCCACATGCGGTCGGCGTTGATCACGGCCGCGCCTGCGGCCTCGGCCACTTGCTGCATCTGGCCGTCTACATAATCGGGCACGCCCGCCACCATCTTGATCGGCGCCGCCCCCAGGCGATCGGTGGGCCAGTATTTGCGGACCATATCGTGATTGCCACCTATCCCGCCCGTGGCGACGATAACGTTTTCGGCCGCGTACTCAAAGCCGCCCGTCACATCGCGGTTGGTGCTTTGTCCGCGTTCTTTGTCACTGTCGGCCAGGATATCGCCGTGAACGCCGGTGATACGGCCGTTTTCAGTCTTCAAGCCCGCAACGCGGTGGCGGAAACCGAATGTCAGGCGCCCCGCGTCCCTGGCTGTATAGGCCAGCTTCATAAAGGGTTTCACCACGCCCGTGCCAGCCCCCCAGGTGATATGGAAGCGTGGTACCGAATTGCCGTGACCGTCGGCATGCGACCCGCCCCGTTCGGCCCAGCCCACAACCGGGAACCAGCGAAAGCCAAGGCTATGTAGCCAACTGCGCATCTCGCCTGCGGCAAAATCCAGATAAGCGTCGGCGACCGCGCGTGGGTTGGCATCCTCAGCCCGGTCGAACTGAGCCGACCCCATCCAGTCAACCCGCGCCAGATCGATGCTGTCCCTGATGCCCATACGGCGCTGTTCGGGCGTGTCGATCATGAACAAGCCGCCAAGCGACCACCATGCCTGCCCGCCAAGGGATTGTTCGCCTTCCTGATCCAGAAGCAACACCGATCGACCCCTTTGCGTGGCCTCGTAGGCCGCGACAAGGCCCGCAAGTCCGCCGCCAATAATGATGACATCGGCTGATTGTTTTTCCACGTCGGCTCCTCCGCCTTTTTTGGGCAGAGTATTGTGGGGTTTGGTCAGCTTGAAAAGGTGCAAATAAAATGCCCCTGCGTTAACAGGGGCATCTTTGCGAAACATATGCTGTTTGCTTAGCCCGGCGACGGGCTTGCCGGGGGTGTTTCGTCCTTGCGGCCAAACCACCTGCGCGACTTTTCGGATTTGGCGGGGCCGTACCAGTCTTCGTTCCGGGTGGCCCACATGGTGCCCGCCAGCGCGATGAAGGCCAGGACCGTGCCTGCCAACAACGCATAATCCGCACTGCGCAGGATAAGGTAAAGCACGGCGTAAAGCACCGTCAGCATCCCGCCCAGAACCCATGCGCGCTGCTCCAGTTTCAGCGCAACGAACCCGAACATCGTCAGCAATCCGATGGTCGCCGCGCTGGCCAGCGCATAGGCCGCGCCAAATCCGATCTGTTCAGCGAATGACACCATCAACAGCACAAAAATCGATTGCGCCAGACCGATCAGAATATATTGCACAGGGTGCGTGGGTTTACCCGTGCGTCCCTCGATCAGCAGCACCGTCAGGAAGGTCAGCGCGATGAAAAGGATGCCATAGCGGGCCGCGCGATAGGCTTTCTGATAGAAATCATTGGGCTGAAAGAACAACACACCAAAGGCTTCGCGCCGCGCTTGGCTGTCGTAATCCGTGCGCGATGTCTGGGGTAGGGCGCGCGCCAGGTGGGGAATGGTCCAGGTGGCCTGAAACCCCTCATCTGAGATCTGCGACTGATCGGGCAGGAAAGCGCCGGTAAAGCTGGGATGCGGCCAGTCGCTGATCATCTGAATACTGCTGGTGCGGCCGACAGGGGCAATGAAAAGCCGCTCAGCTCCATTGAAATCGAGAGTCATCTCAAATAGTCCAAGATCACGTGGGTTGCCGATAGTGGCGTATATACCGCCGGTTCTGTTGCTACTGCTGGCAAAGGTTTCAATTGCAAGTAGTCTTTCGTCCACAACCGGGCCAGACAATCCATTGGTATTGGAAACACGACTGGCCAAAGGCATAAACTGAAACGACCTGCCGTTCGCTGTAACCTCTGCTTCGCCACGCAAGGCCCGATTTGAGTCTATAATAACCCTTAGATACGTCTGATCCCAAAGCGCGGTTTCATTTTCATCCAACTGCGCTTCGACATCTGAGACATCGAAATCAAATTGCGTCTCAAGATCGGCCGAATAGACCGGCACCACGAAAATCCCGCGACTGCGTTCCTGGCTGGTGGTGTTCAGTGCCACGTCAAATCTGTCGGGATAAACATAGATGGATGCCTTGCGCACGATCTCGGTCACTTCGAAATCCTGCGTGACGACGCGGTTTGTCTGGGGATCGCGGACATTGCGTTGTTCGGTCCGCGTGACCGGCCCCTCGACCGGGATGACCAGTTGCGGACCGCTTATGGTCTGCCGGCCACCCCATTCCCGACCGACACTTTGGACGCTGGAACGGGAATAGCCGTCGCGCGAGTCGATGATCGAACCAACGAAAAACAGCGGGATGAACATTAGCAGGACCAAAAGCCCTACGATCAGAAATCTAAGTCCGGCAGACCAGCGCATGCAAATCCTCCTTCAAAATGAATTGCACGGCCGTTATGCGGGTCGGTCGTGCAGGTCATTAAGGCAGGTTTTGCAGATTTTGTGCAGTCTAAACCGTGCGTTCCACCATCATCTTTTTGATGCTGGCGATGGCTTTGGCGGGGTTCAGGCCCTTGGGGCAGGTCTTGGCACAGTTCATGATGGTGTGGCAGCGATATAGCTTGAACGGATCTTCCAGATCGTCCAGACGTTCGCCCGTCGCCTCATCCCGGCTGTCAATAATCCAACGGTAGGCGTGCAGCAGTGCCGCTGGCCCAAGATAGCGGTCGCCGTTCCACCAGTAGCTTGGGCAGGACGTCGAACAACAGGCGCACATGACGCATTCATAAAGACCGTCTAGCTTCTTACGGTCGTCAATCGATTGCTTCCATTCCTTGGCGGGGCGGTTCGTTTTGGTTTCCAGCCACGGCATGATGCTGGCGTGCTGGGCGTAAAAGTGCGTCAGATCGGGGATCAGATCCTTGACCACGGGCATATGGGGCAGGGGATAGATTTTCACATCACCCTTGATCTCATCCATGCCATAGATACAGGCCAGCGTGTTGATCCCGTCGATATTCATCGCGCAGGACCCGCAGATACCTTCGCGGCACGATCGGCGGAAGGTCAGGGTGGGGTCAATTTCGTTCTTGATCTTGATCAGCGCGTCCAGAACCATCGGACCGCAGGTGTCCATATCGACGAAATAAGTATCCACCCGCGGGTTTTCCCCGTCATCCGGGTTCCAGCGATAAATGCTGAACTTCCGTACATTGGTCGCGCCCTCGGGCTTGGGCCATGTCTTACCGGTCTTGATCCGGCTGTTCTTGGGTAATGTGAGCTGAACCATGGTACTTTCCTAGTTATCCGATCTGCTGTGGACGGACAGCGTTAGTGTCTTGATATCATTTCTTTTACAGTGGTGAAACGGCATGTTTGTCGCATTTGCGGAATTGCTATTTGGCTGGTCGTCCGCTGTTTGGCACCTTAAACGCATAGGTCGAGGTTTCGTCCGCAGCATGTGGATTTTCTGCCGGGTGAAATCTTTGTATATGGTGTTTTCAAAACCGACAAACTCAAGCCAGTGCGGGAAGGTCGCAGGATTTGTGCAGATCACGGGTCACTGCTTTCAAACAATCTGAAAAAAGCGAAAGTTGTTTGATCGGGGTCGCTGTTTTCTGTAAGCGGATAGGGTTGTTTCCAGGTCTGGATGCAATTGAAATTACTGCGGTTTTTCTCGATCCAACCTGAATAATGTCTATGTTTGACATGAATGCTATCTGTTGTAGCGTCATGGTCAGACGCGTATATCAAAACATATTTTCCAGAGCTGTCAAAAAGCTTCTGCATATAGTCATCAAAAGTATCATCTTCGATCAAGTGGTATATGACGTCCAGAGACATCGATAGATCATATTGTCTTTTGTTCTTAAAGGTTTTCGTCAAATGAAATTGCCATTTTTCTCTATCAGAGAAACGCTTTCGGTTTTGCTTGACAACTTTCCGCGAAATATCAAGGCCTGTGTAATTAGAGAAATCGAAAAGTGACGCCTGATTTCCGTCACCACAGCCAAACTCTATCACCGAGTTGATGGACTTTTCCTTGACCAAATCATTTATGACTTGGGCTTTGTATTCTGCCAACTTTCCGTAAGAACCTGCGCCAGAATTTTGCCCCGATATATATCGCTTGTTCCAATATGAGCCGCTTGAAAAAGGTGTTTTCTTGGGCGGAGTGCGGCGAAATAATCTCATGATTTACCTGCGTGAAATTTTTTCTGACAAAGCCTTCAACGCATCTTCGATCATGTGCGTATTATCGCGTTGATAGGTGTGACGATTTGAATTGTCCGGTGTGTCGTTTCGTGATCGATCCTTGTTGCACCAGCGATATAGTGGATAACGACGACACTGGCCGACATGATGTCTATGATGCCACCAGTGACGGGTCAAGGGCCAAAGCAGCGTGTGTGCCGGACTTGCCCTAAAGCGTCTCACCTCGGTTTTTGACCTTAAAGGCGTATGTCCAGATTTCATCGGCAACGTGTTGTTTGTTCTGCTTGGTAAAGTCTTCGTAGATCGATTCATCAAATCTGACCGTGCCCAGCCATTTTGCGGCCTTGGGCAGGGCGATGGGCGTTAAACCCTTCTCGAAACACCACTTAGCCAGCCGCACATCGACAAATTTCTGGCTGTCCTTCATATATTCATAGGGCGGCATGTCGGCCGCTTTCAGGATCGCCGCGTTTGTTGCAACCTGATCGACGACAACCGGCTCATCCAACTGATTATAGAATATGTAAACCTTACGATGATTTGCGATGTTTCTTGACTGAAGAAAGTCAAGCCACTTCCTCAGACTAAGTTTCGGCTTGCGATAGAGCGAGGCATGATAACCCGCAACAAACCCACCCGCACCAAGGGCTTCGAAACGTTCAACTGTCTTGCTGACATAGTCACTGGGATAAAGCAGATCATCGTCAATCAGCAGTACATAGGTGGCGCCATCCAGTTCGGGATAAAACTTGCCGGCATCTTTGGTGTCATGGTCCGGGATGACCGCCCTTACATTCGGAAAGGACGCCAGTTGTTCCGGAATGCTGTCATATTCGTTCAGCACGACATTCAACAGGTCAACCTGAGATGCGATGCTGGTCACAACTGGCAGCAGATTTTCATGTCGGGGTGGATATGTTGCTAGATTTGCGACGATTGTCATATCGTTCTGACTTTCCTCGACCTCAAGATGTTATCGCGCATTAGCGATCAGAATAGGCAACGCATCTTCGGCCATGCATGTGATCGTTTCAGGCCGTGTGGCGATTTCAACCACCAGGTTTGTCGTTTCCTGATCGATACCGGTCACGCTGGCGCTGGCGATGCGCAGGATTTCGCGGGCGGATGCGTTGTCGATGATACAGTCGGTCACAGGCTCGACGTTCGCACCGGGGAAACGGCGGTCTATGACGCGATTGACGACCTCTTTGGCCTCTTGTCGGGCCACCTGGTCGGCCAGGCCGTCGGGTTCACAGGCCGTTAGGAAAAGACCCGCGATCAGGGCCAACAAAACTTTGATACGCATTAATAAACCCTTGCTTTTGGTGCGATTTTCTTAGGATCGATGCCGCCGTCATTATGGCTGGTCAGCGGGTTCAGGTGGACACCGCGGAAGCCAAGGCTGGCCTCATTTCCCTTAAACCAGATCAGCGAATGCTTGCGCCAGTTTTCATCATCGCGGTCTGGATAATCCTCATGCGCGTGGGCGCCGCGGCTTTCCTTGCGTGCCTCGGCCGCAACGATTGTCGCCACGGCGTTGGGCATCAGGTTCGCCAGTTCCAGAGTTTCCATCAGGTCCGAGTTCCAGATCAGCGATCGGTCGGTGACGGCCAGATCGTCCATCTTGCCTGCGACGCCTTCCATTTTCTTGACACCCTCGGCCAATGTCTTATCGGTGCGGAAGACTGCCGCGTCGGCCTGCATGGTTTTCTGCATCTCAAGCCGCAACTCGGCCGTGGTGACTTGACCGGCGGCATAGCGCAATCCGTCAAAACGCGACAGGGCGGCCTCAATCGACCGTTTGTTTGGCGTGGGCACGGCGGTTGACGGATCAACGACCTGACCCGCCCGGATCGCAGCCGCACGGCCAAAGACCACAAGGTCGATCAGAGAGTTCGACCCCAGACGGTTCGCCCCGTGGACCGAGGCACAGCCAGCTTCGCCCACGGCCATCAGACCGGGCGCGACGTTGTCTGGGTCTTTCTTGGTGGGGGCCAGAACCTCGCCCCAGTAGTTCGTCGGGATACCGCCCATATTGTAGTGCACGGTCGGCAGCACGGGGATCGGTTCCTTGGTCACATCGACACCCGCAAAGATACGCGCGCTTTCTGAAATACCCGGCAGACGCAAGGCCAGCGTTTCGGGTGGCAGGTGGTTCAGGTGCAGGTGAATATGATCACCATCGGCCCCCACACCGCGGCCTTCGCGGATTTCCATCGTCATGCAGCGGCTGACGACATCGCGGCTGGCCAGATCCTTGTAGGTGGGCGCATACCGTTCCATAAAGCGTTCGCCTTCGGAATTGGTCAGATATCCGCCTTCGCCGCGTGCGCCTTCGGTGATCAGACAGCCTGCACCATAGATGCCGGTGGGGTGGAATTGCACGAACTCCATATCCTGCAGCGGCAGACCTGCGCGGGCGACCATACCACCACCGTCACCGGTGCAAGTATGCGCCGACGTCGCGCTGAAGTAGGCACGACCATAGCCACCAGTGGCCAGAACAACCATTTTGGCAGCAAACAGATGCAATGTGCCGTCATCCAGTTTCCAGGCCAGAACGCCCTGACACTGGCCGTCCTCACTCATGATCAGATCAATGGCGAAGTATTCGATATAGAATTCGGCGTTGTTTTTCAGCGACTGACCGTAAAGCGTATGCAAGATCGCGTGACCGGTCCGGTCGGCGGCAGCACAGGTGCGTTGCACGGGGGGACCTTCGCCAAATTCGGTCGTGTGTCCACCGAAGGGGCGCTGATAAATCGTGCCCTCTTCCGTTCGGCTGAAAGGCACGCCGTAGTGTTCCAGTTCATAGACCGCCTTGGGCGCTTCGCGGGCCAGATACTCCATTGCGTCGGTGTCACCCAGCCAGTCCGACCCTTTGACGGTATCATACATATGCCACTGCCAGTGGTCCGGCCCCATGTTCGACAAAGACGCGGCAATACCGCCCTGTGCCGCGACGGTGTGCGACCGCGTCGGGAAAACCTTGGTCACACAAGCAGTACGCAGGCCCTGTTCGGCCATGCCCAATGTCGCCCGCAGTCCGGCGCCACCGGCCCCAACCACCACAACATCATATTCGTGGGTTTCGTAATCGTAGGCTGCCATAAAAGTTGCTCCGATCCGTTAAAGCGCGATGCGCGCGATGGCGAAAAGACCTGTGCCTGCAGCTGCATAGCTTAGGCAGATCATAGCGATGATCAGGACTTTGCGCATTATACCATGGACGTAGTCCTCGATCAGGACCTGAACGCCGTTTTTGAAGTGCATGAACCCGACAACCAGCGTTAGTGCTGCGACGATGGCGGGGAAGGGGCGGGCAAAGTACGCCACGACCGCCTCATGCGGTTGGCCCAGCATCGGGCCAAAGGTGAAGATGAACAGGGGCACCAGAACCAGCAGACCAGCTGAGCTGACCATCATGTTCCAATGATGTTGGGTGCCCTCTTTGGCCGACCCCATGCCGCTGGCGCGTTTACGATCTGTCAGAAAAGCCATTTCGTGTTCCCCTTACACAATCGCGATGGTCAGAAGTGTCAGCACCAGCGACCCACCAATCATGATATAGCCCATCATGTATGAGCTATCCAAATCCAGGCCGTACCCCATATCCCAGACCAGATGGCGCAAACCGCCCAGAAGGTGATACCAAAGCGCCCAGACCGACCCCAGCATGACCAGATCGCCAAACCAGGATGTGATCACGCCATCGGCGACCGCAAAATATTCCGGTCCGGTCGCAGCGGCAAGGAACCACCACACCACCAACAGTGCGCCAATCAGCAGTGCATTTCCGGTAACGCGTACGAAAATCGACGTCATCGAGGTCATCTGAGGGCGATATATCGTCAAATGCGGCGAAAGCGGGCGGTTGCCCCGGTTCACATCGGCCATTGCGGTTCCCATCGTTTATTTTGTTTGACCCTTTGATACTGATTTTTTCGTCGCTGTCACGTGCCGCAAGCGGATTTAGGCGCGGTTTGATGGCGCAGACAGGCAGTTTTTAGTAGCTTGTGATCACAAAAATAAGAAATGATGTCACGAACTTAGGTTATGGGAAAGTCTGATTTGTGAATCAGTTTACCGATTGAAACCAAGCTATGATTTTGGCGCGCTCATCGTCTTCCATATAGGACAGGTTCGCAGGTGGCATCGCATGACTGACCCCGGATTGCAGGTAAATGGCACGCGCCTGTTGGGCAATCTGCGCCTCGGTTTCCAGCATAACACCCTTGGGCGGCCAATGCAGACCTGACCATACGGGTTCGCGTGCGTGGCACATGGAACAGCGGCCCAGAACGATATCGTGGACCTCATCAAAGCCATCAGCCGCGGCAAAACGCTGCGCGGTTTCCGTCATCGCCTGATCGTCCTGATTTTGAAACAGCGGCGCGGTGGACAGCCAGGCAATGATCAGAAACAGGATCGCGGTCGCAGCCCAGGTCCAGGTCGGATTGCCCTGTTTCGCGTGGATGGTGTTGAAATAATGCCGGATCGTAACACCCATCAGAAACACAAGGCTGGCAATCAACCAGTTGTATTCGCTGGCAAAAGCCAACGGATAATGGTTGCTAAGCATCAAAAACAGCACCGGCAGCGTCAGATAGTTGTTGTGGGTGGACCGTTGCTTGGCGATTTTGCCGTACTTCGCGTCGGGCGTGCGACCGGCCAACAGATCTGCCACAACAATCTTCTGGTTCGGGATGATAATCATGAAGACATTCGCCGACATGATCGTCGCGGTAAAAGCCCCCAGATGCAGCAGCGCCGCGCGGCCGGAAAACACCTGCGTATAGAAATACGCCATGCCCACCAGAATGATGTACAGCACGATCATCAGCCGGGTGTTATTGTCGCCCAAGGGGCTATTGCAGATCAGGTCATAGGCCAGCCATCCAAGCCCAAGCGACGCCAGCGAAATAAGGACCCCGGCCCAGACCGGAATATCTAGCACATTTGCGTCGATCAGATAGAACTCGGCCCCAAGGTAATAGACCAGAACCAACAGGGCAAAACCACTTAGCCAGGTCGCATAGCTTTCCCATTTGAACCAGATCAGGTCATCCGGCATGCGTTCGGGCGCGACCATATATTTCTGAATGTGATAAAACCCGCCGCCGTGCACCTGCCATTCTTCGCCATCTGCACCGGTTTCCAGCCTGCGATCGCGGCGCAGCCCCAGATCAAGGGCGATGAAATAGAAAGAAGACCCAATCCACGCAATCGCTGTGATCACATGTAACCAGCGCACCGCAAATTCAAGCCAGGCGCCCATGACGGCGAAGTCATACATAAAGAAAAACCCGTTCCACTTTTGGTGTCAGTTGAAACCAGTGAAACGGGATTTACCAGAGGCAAGACGCCACATTCGAACAATTGTGGCGTCTTTGATGTTTATTTTTGCAGTCGGTTACAGATAGATGCCGCCTGCGCTTTCGGTTCCGGCGGTGTCGCCCGGCAGGTAAGCGGCACCCTGTCCACCGATGTTGATCACGCTGCCCGCCCAACTGTCATACCGCTTACCGGTGGCAGCGCCTGTGAAGGTCACACCAGAAAACTCGGCGACACTGGCAGTAAAGCTACCGAGGAACTGCGATGCAAAGGTGGGCGTATTGGTCAGGGTGATCTGCGCATTTGAGACCTGCAGCGATGACATATGGCGCAGATTGATGTGGCTATCCGCGTCGCCAGCGATTTCGCAATCACCGGTGACCGCGCAGTGCCCACGGTCCAGCTGAACATGCGCGCCCGAGGCGGGGCCAAAGCGAATGTTCTGATAGCTGACCATCGCACCATCGTGCACGGTGATGCAGTGACCGCTGTTTGTTTCCAGCGTCATCCCTTGCAGCCGCAAACGCCCCGCGGAAACTGCAAAAAGATCGGACGCGCCGTTGATGACAACCGCCGCCGGATCGGTCAGATTGCCGATGACTTCGATTGCTTCAGCCTCAGGTACAGCTTGGTTAACGACAAGCGGACCGGTCAGGGCATGGGTGCCGTCCGCCAATTGCAGCCGCACCGCGTATCCACCCGCATCAACGCCCATCACATGCTGCAGACCGCGCGCAATTGTGGCGTAAGGCGCGGTAATGCCGTCATTCTGATCATCGCCCGCCACCGGATCAATCAGCACCGTCAGATCAGCGGTCAACTGCGGTCTGACACCGCCCGAGGGGAAAGCGACCATGCCGTTTTGATGATCAATAGCTATAGCGGTGAACCAGTTTGAGCCATCGCTGACCTTGATCTCAAAATCATTCGAGCCCGCCAGACCCATCTCGGCATAACCGGTCCAGGCGCTTTGCATCAGAAGCGATGCGGTGTCGGACTGACTGTTCTTGTTCAGCTTCAACTGATGACCCGCGCCTGCGTGGCTCAGCAGCGTGGCATCGGCCGCAACCGCCAGTCTGTTAGTTGCGTCAGCGGTTGTGTTGATCCCGACACCGGGCAGATTGGCCAGGTCATCAGCCTGTAAGCCGCCGGACACCTTCACCCAGACTGACCCATCGAAGGCCATCAGTTCAGTCGTCGCCAGAACAAAGCACCGCCAACCCGCAGCCGCTTCGATAAACACCCAGGACCCGCTTTCGGATTGTGCAATCTTACCAGCGTGTCCAGCCCATGCGCCGGTCGCGCCGTTTGGAACGATGTAACGGTCGCCTTCTGCGGCGGCAGCGGGCGGGTCCGTACGATCGGCCGCAACGGCGGTCAACTGAACAATCGTATCCAGCGTGCGGATTGCTTCGTTGTGGGTCACATGCTTTTGCGCTTGCGAGGGCTGGATATAAGGCAGTGACAAGATTGGCGATGTGTCTGACATCGGGGCCTCCGGTTCATGAAAACGTTGGGCCGAATAGACACTTCAAATAGCTGCTTAGTTCTTACCGAACCGTTCCGCGCGTTAAGAAAGTATTAGGAAAATGGGCGCCTTACGACGCCCAAAATCCGGATTACTCCAGACCCATGCAATTCGCATAATAGGTGATGGTCGCAGGCCAGTCGCTGAAAATGCCAACAACACCAACGTCTTGGGCCAGCACATCGATCAGTTCGTACATCACGCCATCGCTGTCGGTCACTTCGGCGATCGACTGATAATACCAGCCACCCCCGCGCACCAGCGGGCCTGACCGTTCAATCGTCCAGGTGATGATGTTCAGCCCGGCGGCACTGGCTTCGCGGGCCCAAAGCGATGGAACAATTTCACCATTTTCGACTGTGACCAGAACCCAGGTGGGGGGCGCGATATAATTGATGCCCATCTCCTTGTACTCAGCCATGGTCTGTGGCCAGGTCGAGGCGTCCATCGGGTCCCACTCCTCCAGATCATAGTGATCAATCAGGTAAACGGCCTGCGCCCCGAATTCCGGTTCATTTTCAATCCAGTACAGAACATCTTCCAGATTGAAGGACTGCGCCCAAACATCCGACGCCGGAACGCCAGCAGCTTTGTATTCATCAATCAGTTTCTGCGCATAATCCTGCTGGCTGAAGCCCTCAAACGGCATCTCAGCCGATGGCGTTTTCAGCTCGGGCGTGAACTTCGCGCCCAGTGACCGGAACAGTTCAATCGATTCTGCGTGCGTCATCAGCGTCGCGGGCTCGGCCGAATACAGATCGGTGCGCCAGTCAGCCGTGCCGCCCAGATACTCTTCCACCATCATGGCCTGGCTGTTCGATGCATCCATTTTCGGTGTCAGCGTCCGGTATTCGGCCAATGTTATTTCAGACGTACGGCATTCCGCCGTTGCATTCGTATCGCCGCTTGCGGGCGAAAACGGCGTGATGCAGGTATCGGCCAGATCAGTTGCAAGAATATTGGTTGTCGTATGCAGATCATTCTGCGCGTGACGGCAAACCAGTTCCTTATCCTGGGTAAAGGTCACGTCGCATTCCAGAATACCTGCGCCCATCCGCGCTGCAGCCAGATTTGATTCGACTGTATGTTCCGGAAATTGCATCGGTGCACCGCGATGCCCGATCGAAAAGTCGGATTTTTCAAAAGGCCCGGTCGCACAGGACAGCAGCCTTTCCTTCAGTTCGCCATCCTCCATACGATCAATCAGATAATATGGACGTGGGCCAAGATCGACGACATCCGCCGTCACCGGCAAACCACAGGCCAGAATAATACCACCTGTCAGGGCAAGTCTTAGATTTTTCATTGATATTCCCCAGTTTTACTTCGTTTTAACGGTAAACACCGGAGACATGATAGTATTATGACACCGCTATCAGGGTGTGCGGCGCGGCAGATACCTGGTTATCTGCCGCAGGCCGACTTCTGAATGACCCGATTATCCCCAGGGCCATTCATTCCATCAGAGCAGAGGAAATCAGTTGTCGTCGCTTGTATCGATCAGCCAGCCGCCGGGGCCGGCCACATCATCAGGCAGAACAACCTTGGCCAATTCGTAAATTGTGCAAACGGCCAGCAGGCTCATTGCAATTTCAAAAAACGTAATTTGCAGGATCGGGTCCATAATCGTCTCGCCTTTATCTTTCGTTAACCACGTATTGCCTTTGGATCGGGGCGGAAAAGTGACCGAACATGGACGCTTCCAAAACTTCTTTGGGGAACTGTCTGGCCGTCATTGTGGCTATTCCAAGGCACCGGACCCCGCGCAAAGCCTTTTCATGCAACATATCAATGTGTTTCGGTGCCAAAGTTGGTAAACTTCCTTACGTCAGCTGTTTGCCCCCTCATTGCCACATTCTTTCAGCTTCAATTTTCAGCCTGTTGGATAAATCTGAAGAAATTGTAAACAAAGTCACGGTTGACCACTTTATCTACGATCTTTGGTGTTCTGGCCTTGTTATTGGCGTGTTCGGCGATAAACAGGGCCATCCGACATGACTGGGGACGATACCGAATGACAATGCTGGGGACATTCATCAAGCCTGTTCACCGGGAAGGCTATAAATTCATAGCCATTTTCGCAGTGGTAACAGCACTTCTGTTCCTTTTACCGATCAAGATTTTCGGCTGGATCGGCGTTGGATTGACGGTCTGGTGCTATTACTTTTTTCGTGACCCCAAACGCGTCACACCTGAAAGACAGGGCCTGATCATCAGCCCGGCAGATGGCGTGGTGTCCATGATCCAACCTGCTGTTCCACCGGCTGAACTTGAAATGGGTGACGATCAAATGCTGCGCATCAGCGTGTTCATGAATGTCTTTGATTGCCACGTGAACCGCGCCCCCATTGCTGGTGTTGTCGAAAACATCTCATACCGGCCAGGAAAATTCTTCAACGCCTCGCTCGACAAAGCCAGTGAACACAACGAACGCAACAGCCTGTCCATCCGCATGGAAGACGGCCGCAAGATTGCAGTGGTTCAGATTGCCGGACTGGTCGCGCGCCGCATCGTCTGCGATGTAGCCGAAGGCACCGGTCTGGAAACCGGCGAACGCTTTGGCATGATCCGCTTTGGATCTCGTCTGGATATCTATCTGCCCGATGGTGTCCAGCCGCTGATCGCGCTGGGTCAATCGACATTGGCCGGAGAAACCGTACTGGCTGATTTAGCATCAGACGAACCTGCCCGCACAGGTAGAAAACGCTAGGCATGTCAAAACGCAAACATAGCGATGGGCTGCCTTTTCTAAGCCTGTTGCCAAATCTGGTCACGCTTCTGGGGTTATGTGCCGGTTTGACATCGATCCGTTTTGTACTGGCCGAGCGGTACGACATCGCCGCAGGCCTTATCATTGCCGCGGCGATCATTGATGGCTTGGATGGCCAACTGGCACGACGCCTGAATGCTACAAGTGAAATGGGGGCAGAACTGGATTCGCTGTCGGATTTCCTGTGCTTCGGTGTGGCGCCCGCACTGCTGCTGTTTCAATTCGCTTTTCAGGATGCCCGCGGCATCGGGTGGATTTGTGCCTTGATCTATGCCAGTTGCTGCTGTCTTCGATTGGCCCGTTTCAACGTCATGACAGGTCAGGCCGAAAACGACCCTGAACTGAAGAAAAGCCACTTTGTCGGTGTTCCGGCCCCGGCAGGTGCGCTTTTGGCGATGTTTCCGGTTTTCTTGACCTTTGAAGGTGTGTTCAACGTTGCAAATCTGGACATCGGATTTGCAATCTATCTGGCTTTGATCGGTGCCTTGATGATCAGCAAACTACCAACGATTTCGGCTAAATCGCTGGTCATTCCACGGGATAAGATCGCTTTGCTTTTTGTCGCCACTGCGGGTTTGGTCGGCCTTATGCTGACCCGTTTTTGGCTTTCGATGGTGATTATCTGCCTGATCTATATTGCATCTTTAGTTCATTCCTTTATCCAAATGGTCCGCAAGGCAAAGTAATCGCGGCAGGGGGCAAATTTGGAAATATCAGCAGTCAAGAATTCGTACAAACGCTGGGCGCCGGTCTATGATAAAACCTTTGGCGCCATTACCCGCATCGGCAGGCGCAAAGCGGTTGAGTACATCAATGCCCATCAGGGCAGGGTGCTTGAAATTGGCGTGGGTACAGGGCTGTCTCTGCCGCATTATAAAACCCATCTTGAGATCACGGGAATAGACGTATCATCCGACATGCTGGACAAGGCACGTGAAAAAGTGGCGGATCTGAAGCTGCAGCATGTTGTTGAACTGCGTGAAATGGATGCGCGTTTTCTTGATTTTCCCGATAACCACTTTGACACCGTCGTGGCCATGTATCTGGTGTCGGTCGTGCCCGAGCCGGAAAAGGTCGTTGCTGAAATGGCGCGGGTCTGCAAGCCGGGCGGATCGGTTCTGATTATCAATCACTTTAAGCGGGAAAAGGGCGTTCTGGCGATTTTTGAACGTATATTTGCACCCCTGTCGAATGTGCTGGGGTGGCATTCCGATTTTGATATGAACCGCGTTCTGGGGGCAAATAAACTGGAAGTGGCCGAACGCAAAAGCTTTCCACCGCTTAAGATGTTCACATTCCTTTTGCAGAAAAAGGCCAGCTGACACACCGTCCAGTGCTGCTCTAATCAGAAATCAATCGCGATCCCCTTCGCCTCCCAATCGCCATAGCGAACAGGTTCGGGGCCATCGCGACCGCCAAGCTCTTTGGGCAGGTCAAGCGCCTTGGCTTTTTTGCGCCGTTCTTCGGCCTCGGCCAATGCGCGTTGGGCTTCGGGGGGCAGATCGTCGCGATCCTGGCTCATGTCTGTTCATCCTTGTGCCTGTCTGGTGCTTGATATACCCCGCAGACCTGTTCTGACAAGCAATGGGTATAATGACCGATCCATCCGGTATCATCGCACGACGTGCTGCCGTCCAGGCGCTTGACGCCATTCTGGCGGATGCTCTCCTTATGTCTGAATTGGCAGACCTCTTTGCACCTCTGTCTGCTCAGGATCGTGCCCGCGCGCAACGTCTGGCGCTAACCACCTTGCGCGAATTGGGGCGGGCGGATCGGGTGCTGAAGGGGTTTCTGCGCAAAACGCCCGATCTGACGGTTATGAATGTCCTGCGTGTTGCGACTGTCGAACTTTGCAGTCTGAATGCTGCTTCGCACGGTGTGGTCAATGCGGCGGTTCAGCTGGTCGCGTCAAATCGAAAAGCCGCCCACGCCAAGGGCTTGGTCAACGCGGTGCTGCGCAAAGTATCAGAAGCTGGACCGGATCAGTGGGGCAAGCTGGCCACGCCGCAACTGCCCAAATGGCTGCGCCAACCTCTGATCGCGGCCTACGGCAATTCGGTGGTTCAAAAGATCGAAGGCGCCCATCTGCGGCCCGTCCCGCTGGATATTTCGGTGAAAAATGACCCTGCCCAAGCGGTAGACGCTTTGAATGGCACCGTCCTGCCAACGGGCACCGTGCGGCTGACCAACTACGGTCAGGTGTCCAAACTGCCGGGGTTTGCCGAAGGCGATTGGTGGGTGCAGGACGCCGCCGCGGCTCTGCCTGCCAAAATACTGCAGCCCCAAAAAGGGGAACACATCCTTGATATGTGCGCCGCACCGGGTGGCAAAACGCTGCAATTGGCGGCATTGGGCGCCAATGTCGTGGCGCTGGACCGGTCCGAGGCCCGGCTGCAACGGCTGCACGAAAACCTGCAACGCTGTCAGTTGACGGCCGAAGTCGTCGTCGGCGACGCGCTTGACCATGCCGGACAGTTCGACGCCATCCTTCTGGATGCGCCCTGTTCTGCCACCGGTACCATCCGCCGCCACCCCGATCTGCCCCATGCCAAAGACGGCTCGGACTTTAGCGACCTGATTGACCTGCAGGCCCAAATGCTTGACCACGCCGTGACGCTTTTGAAACCCGGCGGGCGACTTGTTTATTGCACCTGCAGCCTTTTGCCCGACGAAGGCGAATGCCAGATTGATGACTTACTGCTACGCCATCCGCAAATAATTGTCGATAAATCCGCCTTGACCCTGCCAGGGGTTGATCCCGACTGGATAACGCAGGAAGGTGGACTGCGATTGCGGCCCGATTACTGGCCCGAACAAGGAGGGATGGACGGGTTTTACATCGCGTGCTTGCGCAACCCGGCATAGATTCAGGAATGACTTCAAACGTCGCGCCCTATATTCTTTTTGCAAACAATATGATGCAGGTTGATTTCCATTGACCGGCGACAGTAGGTTTTCAACGCGGTTTAGCCGCTGGCGCAACCGCAGACATGCGCGTCGTGCGGCCCGTTCACGGCAAAAGGTCGAACTGGTCGAACCGCCAGAACCGCGCACAATCGGCAGCTATGGCCGGGGCCGTCACCTGTTGTCGGGCAAGGTCATGCTGGCGGGCTATCTGGTCAGCGCGGGCCCTCAGAATATTTGGGAATTACGCAGCCCTGTGCAGGCCTTTGATGATGCACGCCACGGGTTTGCCTGGCTTGATGACCTGGCTGCGGTCGGCGACACGGTCGCGCGCAATGTGGCACAGACCTGGGTGCTGGAATGGATCGTCAGGTTCGGCAAAGCAAAGTCGGGTGGCTGGACACCGGAACTGACCGGCCGGCGCGTGATGCGCTGGATCAACCACGCCGATTTCCTGATGCGGGGCCTGAATGACGACCAGACAGAGCAATTTCTGAAATCACTGGGCCAGCAATCGCTGTTTTTACATCGTCGCTGGCACGGAACACCGGACGGTATCGCGCGGCTTGAGGCGCTTTTGGGTCTGATCTACGCGGGGCTCTACCTGAAAGGCCGGGAAGATTATGTTGACCCCGCCGCGCAGGCCCTGTCAGAGGCTGCCGAGGTTCTGGTCGATGAAGAAGGCGGGATCACCAGCCGCAACCCCGAAGAACTGCTTGAAATCTTTACCCTTTTGACACTGGCGGCCGAGGCTTTGGAAAAATCGCGCCACAGGCCCCAGGACGAACATATCGCCATCATCCAGCGCATTGCTCCGATTTTGCGCGCCCTGCGCCATGCCGATGGGGGGCTGACCCGGTTTCATGGTGGCGGGCGCGGTCTGGATGGGCGGTTGGATCATGCCTTGGCGCGCTCGGGCGTAAAAACACTGCATAAAACCGGCAATGTCATGGGATATCAGCGCCTGTCGGCCGGTCGCATCACGCTGATTGCCGATGTCGCCCCGCCACCGATGGGGCAGGGATGCGAAACCGGCCATGCCTCGACCCTGGCGTTTGAACTGACATCGGGGCGCCGCCCCGTTATCGTCAATTGCGGCGACGGGCGCATATTCGGCCAGGATTGGAGCCGCGCCGGACGAGCCACCCCGTCCCATTCCACCCTGGGGATCGAAGGGCATTCTTCGGCCCGTATCGCAGAAAATGCTAACTATCTGTCCAGTGGGCCGGAAAAAGTCCCGCTTGAAATCATCCGCGCCGATGACAACAGCGTCATGATCGAAGGCGCCCACGACGGTTACGCCGCCAGTCACGGGTTGTTCCACATCCGCCAGCTTGAACTGTCGCCCGATGGGCGGACCATTTCAGGCAGCGATGCTTTGACCGCCGTCAATGACCTGCATAAAGCCCGGTTTGACGCGGTCCTTGATAATTCACTTCTGCAGGGCGTCCTGTTCCAGATCCGTTTTCACCTGCACCCCGACGTCCATGCAACCCTGGATATGGGCGGCAATGCTGTTTCCCTGACCCTGAAAAGCACCGAGGTCTGGGTGTTCCGCCATGATGGCCGCGCCAGCATGACGCTGGAACCAAGCGTTTACCTTGAAAAGGGTCGTCTGCACCCCCGCGCCACAAAGCAGGTTGTCCTTACTGCCCGTGCAATGACATATGCAACCCGAGTCACCTGGACGCTGGCCAAGGCGAAAGACACGCCAAACGCTGTTCGCGATCTGGAAGAAGGTGACCTGTTTGTACTTGAATAACCCAAAGGGCCTTAAATGACCGACCTCGTCCCCGTCCGCCGTGCATTATTATCCGTATCAGACAAGGCCGGCTTGACCCGGTTGGGTCAGGCATTGGCCGCACGTGGGGTCGAACTGCTGTCAACCGGCGGCACGGCCCGCAGCCTGCGGGACGCGGGACTGGATGTGATCGATGTGTCCGATGTCACGGGCTTCCCCGAGATGATGGATGGCCGCGTGAAAACCCTGCACCCCAAGGTCCACGGCGGCCTGTTGGCCCTGCGCGACAACGACGACCACGTCGAGGCGATGAAAATCCACCAGATCGGCGCGATCGACCTGCTGGTCGTCAATCTTTATCCGTTCGAGGAAACCGTCGCCAAAGGGGCCGACTATGCAGACTGTATCGAAAACATCGACATCGGCGGGCCTGCGATGATCCGGGCTGCGGCCAAGAACCACGCCTTTGTCAACGTCGTTGTGGATGTTCAGGACTATCAGCCGCTGCTGGATCAGTTGGATCAGAACGGCGCCACCACCACTTATGCCTTCCGGCAGCAGCTGGCCCTGACCGCCTACGCCCGCACCGCCGCCTATGACGCTGCTGTCTCAACCTGGATGGCCGACGCCCTGAACCAGCCCGCGCCGCGTCGCCGCGCCTTTGCCGGAACATTGGCACAGACCCTGCGCTATGGCGAAAACCCGCATCAGACGGCCGCGTTCTACACCGACGGCAGCGACCGCCCCGGTGTCGCCACCGCGCGGCAGGTGCAGGGCAAGGAACTGAGTTATAACAACATCAACGACACCGACGCGGCATTCGAACTGGTCTCGGAATTCCTGCCCAAAGATGGCCCGGCCTGCGCGATCATCAAGCACGCCAACCCCTGTGGCGTGGCCCGCGGCGACACGCTGAAACAAGCCTACATGCGCGCCTATGACTGCGACCGCACCAGCGCCTTTGGCGGCATCGTGGCATTCAACATGACGCTCGATGGTGAAACGGCGGATGAGATCACGAATATCTTCACCGAGGTCGTCATCGCCCCCGGCGCCCATCAGGATGCCCTTGATATCTTTGCCCAAAAGAAAAATCTGCGTCTGCTGCTGACCCCCGGTCTGGCGAACCCTGCCGCAGCCGGATTGGTGCTGCGTCAGGTGTCGGGCGGGTATCTGGTGCAGGACAAGGACAACGGCCAGATCAGCGCTGATGACCTGAAGGTGGTCACCAAGAAAGCCCCGACCGACACCGAACTGGCCGACCTGCTGTTCGCCTGGAAGGTCGCCAAACACGTCAAATCCAACGCCATCGTCTACGTCAAAGATGGTGCAACAGTCGGCGTGGGCGCGGGGCAGATGAGCCGCGTCGACAGCACCCGCATCGCCGCTCGCAAGGCCCAGGATATGGCCGACGTGCTTCAGGCATCTGAAACGATGACAAAAGGCTCTGTTGTGGCCTCGGACGCCTTCTTTCCGTTCCCCGATGGTCTGCTGACCGCGGCTGAGGCTGGCGCGACCGCTATTATCCAACCCGGCGGGTCCATGCGTGACGACGAAGTGATCGCCGCCGCCGATGACGCGGGCCTTGCCATGGTCTTCACCGGCATGCGCCATTTCAGACATTAAGGAACCGACATGCGCCTTGTATATTGGACAGCTTTCTGGGTCTTCCTGATCGATCAGGTCAGCAAATACCTGATCGTACAGGTCCTTGATCTGAAAACGGCTGGAACAATCATAGTTATTGATCCTCTCCTAAAGTTTCGCATGGCATGGAATTACGGGATCAACTTCGGGATATTTGGCGGCCCGGACACGCCGGAATATGCCCGATGGATTCTGATCACCATCGCTTTGATCATCTGCGTTTTGGTTCTGTTCTGGATACGGCGTGAAAAAACCGGCAACCTCGGCTATATCTCGGCCGGATTTTTGGTGGGTGGCGCGCTGGGCAATGTGGTTGACCGTATCGTCTACGGCGCCGTCGCCGATTTTCTGAATATGTCCTGTTGTGGTATCGAAAACCCCTATTCTTTCAATGTCGCCGATATCTCGATCTTTATCGGGGCAGTTGGATTGATCTTTTTCACCGGTGAAAAGAAAGAGAAGAGGGCGTGACCATCCCGGCCATATCCGCTAAAAGCCCCCAAGACATTTTAAGGAGAACCGCGATGCGTGCGTCGCTTGGCATAACGCTGTTGATTTCATGCTTTGCTTTGGCCGCTTGTGACAGGGGCGATCCCGAATTGATGAACGTGCGCGCATCAGGTGAGGGCCCCGATGAATTCGGCATCCTGCCCGTCAAACCACTTGAGGTACCGCCAAACCCGAACGAACTGCCGACGCCCACACCGGGCGGTACAAATATCACCGATCTGCAACCCAATGAGGACGCCATCGTGGCCCTGGGCGGCAACCCCGCACGTGCCTCGGCCGGTGGCATCCCTGCATCTGATGCGGCGCTTGTGAACCACGCGTCGCGACTGGGGCGCGATAGCACGATCCGGCAGACACTGGCGCGCGAAGACCTGGATTTCCGCCGCCGCAACCGGGGTTTGCCGCTGGAACGCGCCTTCAACGCCAATGTCTATTACCGCGCGTATGAGCCTATGACACTGGACAGCTACCGCGAACTGGAACGGTTCCGCCGCGCCGGTGTACGCACCCCCGCCGCCCCACCCCCGCCAGAAGATGACTAGCTCACATCTTTGCCAGCCAACTTGAACATGGCTGCATTTGGCGTAGCTATAGCTAAATCAGTAACGGAGAAGCCCATGCGCCGCTTTCTGGCAGTTTGCACCTTTATCCTGACGGCCGTGCCCCTTTGGGCACAGGAAAATGTCACTACCTTCACGCTGGATAACGGCATGGACGTTGTGGTCATCGAAGATCACCGCGCCCCGGCTGTTGTCCATATGGTCTGGTACAGGGTAGGTGCCGCAGACGAACCGCCGGGTACCTCGGGCATCGCGCATTTCGTGGAACATCTGCTGTTTAAAGCCACCGACGATCTGGAATCGGGCGAACTTTCACAGATCGTTGCCGCGAACGGGGGCACGGACAATGCCTTTACCAGTTGGGACTACACCGCCTATTTCCAGCGTGTCGCTGCTGATCGTCTTGGGCTGATGATGCAGATGGAGGCCGACCGAATGCGTGACATTCGCCTGACCGATCGCGATATTCTGACCGAACGCAATGTCATTATCGAAGAACGCAACCAGCGCACCGAAAACAACCCCTCGGGCCTTTTCACCGAAGAACGCCGCGCGGCGCAGTACCTGAACCATCCTTACGGTGTCCCGATCATCGGCTGGCGGCATGAAATGGAACAGCTGTCGATGGACGACGTCATGTCATTCTATCGCACCTACTACGCGCCAAATAACGCCATTCTGATCGTTGCAGGCGATGCTGATCCTGATGAGGTCCGCCGCCTGGCTGAAACCCACTACGGCGTGCTGGAACCGTCCGAGGCCCTGCCGGAACGCGCCCGCCCCCAAGAACCCCCGCAACGCGCCGAACGACGGATTGTCTTCGAAGACGCCCGCGTCGCGCAGCCATATGTCTTGCGCACCTATCTGGCCCCAGAACGTGACAGCGGCGATCAGGAACGCGCCGCCGCCCTTGTCATGCTGGCCGAGCTGTTGGGGGGCGAGGGCGCGACATCCTACCTGGGCCGCAAGCTGCAGTTCGAAACTCAGACCGCCATCTATACCGCGGCCTTCTATTCCAACGTTTCGCTCGATGACACGACGTTCGGTCTGGTCATCGTCCCCGCCGCCGGTGTCACCCTGCAACAGGCCGAAGATGCCATGGATGAAACCGTCGCGCAGTTCATCGAAGACGGCATCGATACCGAAGCGCTGGACCGGATCAAAATGCAGATGCGCGCCCAGATCATCTATGAAAAAGATGACGTCAGCGCATTGGCCCGCCGCTATGGTGTCGCCCTGACCAGCGGCCTGACGGTTGAGGATGTGCAGGCCTGGCCTGACATCCTGCAAGCCGTGACCGAAGACGACATCATCGCCGCCGCCCGCGATATATTCGACCGCAGCAACGCTGTGACCGGCTGGCTGACCAGCCCCCAAGTACAAGAGGTTTCCCAATGATCCGCGCTATCTTCACCGCCTGTGCTTTCGTCATCGCCACACTGCCCCTGCGCGCTGAAATTGATATACAAGAGGTCACATCGCCCGGCGGCATCACTGCCTGGCTGGTCGAAGAAAACTCAATTCCCTTCACCGCGCTGGAAATCCGCTTCAAAGGTGGCGCCAGTCTGGATGCCGAGGGCAAACGCGGCGCCATCAACCTGATGACCGCCCTGCTTGAAGAAGGCGCCGGCGATCTGGACGCCCGCCAATTCGCCGCCGCCCGCGATGCACTGGCGGCTGATTTCAGCTTTGATGTCTATGACGATGCCATGTCGATCTCGGCCCGGTTCCTGACCGAAAACCGCGATCAGGCGGTGGCCCTGTTGCGCTCGGCCCTGATCGAACCACGCTTTGACAACCCCGCCATCGACCGCGTCCGCGCCCAGGTGCTGTCGATCATCCAGTCCGATCAGAAGGACCCCGAAACCATCGTGGGCGACGCCTTTGCCGAACTGGCCTTTGGCGATCACCCCTATGGCAGTTCGATCAACGGCACGCTGACCACGGTCGCGGCCCTGACCCGTGACGACATGATCGAGGCCAAAGATCGCGTCATGGCCAAAGACCGCATCTATGTCGCGGCTGTCGGCGATATCTCGGCCGACGCCCTGGGCGCACTGCTGGATGATCTTCTGGGCGATCTGCCCGACACTGGCGCGCCCATGCCCACACGCGCCGACTATCTGCTGACCGGCGGCATTACCGTCGTGCCCTTCGACACGCCGCAATCCGTGGCCCGCTTCGGACATCAGGGCATGACCCGCGACGATCCCGACTTCTTCGCCGCCTATGTCATGAACGTCATCCTGGGCGGTGGCGGGTTTGAGGCCCGCCTGATGAACGAGGTCCGCAAGGAACGTGGCCTGACCTATGGCGTCTATTCCTTCCTCGCCCCGCGCGACCACGCCGAACTGGTCCTGGGCCAGGTCGCCTCGGCCAACGACCGCATTGCCGAGGCGATCGAGGTCATCCGCGACGAATGGTCCAAAATGGCAACCGAAGGCGTGACCCAGGATGAACTCGACCGCGCCAAAACCTATCTGACCGGCGCCTATCCCCTGCGGTTCGACGGCAACGGCCCGATTGCGAACATCATGGTGGGTATGCAGTTGCAGGGCCTGCCCATCGACTACATCGCCACCCGCAACGATCAGGTCGAGGCCGTGACCCTGGAAGACGTAAAACGCGTCGCCGCCGAACTGCTGCAACCCGAAAACCTGCACTTCGTCGTAGTCGGCCAGCCCGAGGGGTTAGAGACGACGAATTAGGGCGCACCCGCATTACCTGATTGTGTAACGACCAATCCGCAATCGATTTACCCTGATCTACGCAGTCCCGGACTTGATCCGGGACCTCTTAATCTCTAGTGCTATCAAGTCATTTGCGATTATAGTTCCGGTCGATGTGGCCACAAATCTTTACAGAAGCGATCTGATCGCCAAACACGAACCTCGTATCCTTGTCGACTTCTACAAACCGTCGAAAATTCCACGAACCTGTTGCAATGCAATCATGCCGGGCCCGTTTACGGCGCGACCATGGCGACTATCCATAGTATTATCCCGATGATCGCCCATCACAAAAAAATATGAGTCTGGAACAGTGATCTCTGCCATAAAATCAGCCGGTGTGGGTCGTGTATCAAATATCTCATAGGATTTGCCAGTCAGCGCAGTCTCGCGATATTTCGGCCGGACACATACCTCGCCGGGTTCCACAATATCTTCGCACATTGGCGCCGGCGGATAATCGGGAAAAATGATTTCATCCCGTGCAACAAATACTTGTTGCAAAGGCTGTCCGTTCAGGATGACTTGTCCCTCATAAAGCGCAATGGTGTCGCCGCCCTTCGCAATGACCCTTGATATAAATATCCCCTGTTTTGTGTCCTGCTCAAACCCGATGACATCACCATATGTGATTGGTTCTTCCTGTGGATCGATATGGCGCATTGTAGCGCAAAACCTGACGTCCAGCGTCGGCGCCATAGACTCGCCTACAGCATGAAAACTTTCCAGTTGGGGATCCCATATGCAGGTCCAACAAATGCAAGACGCCATGACAGGCGACCCCATAAGAAATAGACCAAGGCTTGAAAGTGAATTGAATAGTATGGAGCGCGATAGCATTTGTTGTCTTATCTCAAATAAGCCTATATTTCGCGTTTTGGTATTGTGGGACGGCTTCGATGACAAGGGCTGACGGCTATTCCGGTGCTATGTAAGTACACTAACATTGCAATGAATAATGCTTGAACTTAACCTGATCTTAGGTTGTACAAAAATCGAAGCGACAGACTGCAGATATATCCGAACATTTTGCTAGCGCTGCCATGCCTCATAGTGGTTGCTTGGTTAACAAGTCTATAACATCCCCCAAAATAGTTAACCCTGCCAGAGTGTTACTCAGGTCAATCTAAACCGGGCGTATTGACGGGGTGTCACGCAACGCCAAGAATCGTACAAAACCTGTGTACGAAACGTACGTTTTGTCACAAACCCCGCACCGCGATCGGACGAAACGCCCGAAAATGTGCAATTTGCACACGTGATTTCGGCTCAAAATGCACCTGTGCGATGCGTTAACTTTCGTGACGCTGCGTTATGCGCCCAGGCGCAGAACGCGGCGTTGGCTGTGTTGTAAAGCATTGAAATAAAGCGATATTACTTACTCAGACCTTCAGGTTTTTCGCTGAATCCTTGATATCGCTATACTGCCCCGATGGCCGGAAACGCCACAAATAATCCGGCAAAACGGCCTCTAACGCCGTCGGCACAATCCCCAGATCGGCAAAGGTCATAGCCCCTTCAGACACCACATTATCCTTGCGCAAATTCTTCACCTGATCGCGTGTGATCATCCCGTTGGTGAATAGCCCGAACGAAATTTTCTGAAGCATATCAAAGCCAAAGGCCATAATCCGCGCTGCCCAGAACGGTACATTCACGATCAAACGCCGCCGCCGGATCACGCCCAGCATTTCCTGCATCAACTCGCGAAACGTCAGAATTTCCGGTCCGCCCAGCTCATAAATCCCGCTTTTGACCTGCCCTGTCAGTCCAATCACACCGGCCTTCGCCACATCATCCACATAAACCGGCTGAAATCGCGTCGCCGCCCCCACCACCGGCAGCACTGGCCCCATCATCGCCATGCTGGCAAACCTGTTGAAAAAGCCGTCTTCCGGCCCGAAAACAATCGACGGGCGCAGAATGACGGCATTTGGCATATGACGCAAAATCGCCTCCTCGCCCAGGGCTTTGGTGCGGGCGTAATCGCTTTTACTGTCGCGATCGGCGCCTATGGCCGAGACATGGAGCATCTTTTCAACGCCTAACTCATTGGCAATCCTGGCAATTCTTTCGGCGCCTTCATTCTGCAGAGCGTCAAATGTATTCTTGCCGGTTTCATTCAGAATACCCACACAGTTCACAACGGCATCGGCACCCTGCATGACCTCACGCACGGATGCGTCATCGCGGATGTTGCAGAAAATCGGCTCGACCTGGCCGACAACGCCATAGGGTTTGACGAAGATGGCCTCATTCGGTTTGCGCACCGCGACCCTGACACGCCACCCTTCCTTGGCCATCCGACGCGCGATATATCGCCCGACAAAGCCCGAGCCACCATAGATCGTTACAAGTTTCGACATTGGCCAAACCCCATCAAGATATCTGCGCTTACATAGCGCCGTCGGTCAAAAGGAACAAGTCACCATGCCGTCGCAGATATTGCCATTGACAGTCGCCGGAACGAAAGTTAAATGCCGCTTTTACGACACCGGCCCAGGTGGCGGAATTGGTAGACGCGCTAGCTTCAGGTGCTAGTGTCCGTATGGACGTGGAGGTTCGAGTCCTCTCCTGGGCACCATTTCACATTTTTCTTTGATGGTGTCTAAAAACCGAAAGATTACAGAGGGTTGCGGAGTTCGAAACCCTTGTTTGCGGTCGTAGGCCAAAGGGGCTGCGAAAGCCGTCTTTAGGATGGTTTTCTTCATCAACAGGCCGCCTTTTTCATAGATATTCCAAGGGCTTGAAAGATAGCTCATCAAAAGTTCGAAAATTTCATCCATGGTATGCCTGGGCTGCGCATTCTGGGTCAGTTGATCGTTCAAGCGCAACTTATTTTCTTCCAGTTTTGTGATTTTGGATTCAAGGGCACTAATCACTTTCGAATTTGAGGTTTCCACAATTCGGTCCAGTAATGCATCCTGCTGTTTTTCCAGGTCGCTGATTTGACGCCTCAGAACAGTTTTGGTCTGCATCGCTTGTTCTCTGCGTTGTCCCCACGCGGTTTTGAGCATCGAACCTGCCATTGTGAGCAGGCGCTTGCTGGGTGTCATCGCGCGCAGGATAGCTTCAAAGCCCGTATCGATTTTCTCCGCCCGGATGCTCTTGCGATATTCTGAACAATCCCGCGTTTGGCACCAGTAGTATGGGTAACGTTTTCCAGTGGCACTCTTGGACCAACAGGAGGTCATGGGCTGATCACAGCAGGCGCAGGTGACGGCCCCGCGTAGCGGAAAGTCTTCATGAATGTCTTTGCGCTTGGGTGCGATGGTTTTTTCTGCCTTACGGGCTTGGACCTTTTCATAAGTCTTCAATGAGATGATGGGTTCGTGATGTCCTTTGCGGCGAGGGATGCCCCATGGTTCATGCTCGATATAGCCTGCGTAGATCACACGGTTGAGAAGATCACTGATCCTTTGCTGGCGGATTTCCCCATGTGGCAGGTCTTTGGGAAAGTCTGGCTGGGCTTCAAAGAACCGTTTCAGCTCGGCCTGGGTTGCAAAGCGGCCTGAGGCATAGCCTTCCAGTCCTTCCTGAATGATCGAAGCCAAGGGTTCATCGCGGGTGAGCAGTTTGCCGTGGGCGCCGGTCTTTTTGTACTTGTAGCCCATGGGGGCTGCGAAGACGGCATAGCCGTTCATCATGCGCCCCTTCATGCGGTTGGACGTTTGTTCGGCATTCTTCTCCCGCTGGTGTTGAGCGACCGAGGCCAGCATATGTTCCACCAACCGTGAGTCACTGTCTTCTCCAAACTCGATCGAGGGACTTTCTAGAATACCGCCTGCGTCAGCTAAGGTTTCCCGCAGTTTGATATGGGCCTGCACATTGCGGGCAAAACGGCTAATATCATCGATGATGACCACGACACTGCCCTTGGGATGCAAACGCAGGAAGGCCAGCATGCGATCCATCGCGGGGCGGCGCTCGAACTTGCCCGACATATCATCGGCAAAGACTTCCACCACATCATAATCTTTGTAAGTGGCATATTCTCGGCAGCGGTTTTCTTGGGAGGCCAGACCATCGCCTTCGCGCACCTGTTTTGCCCCGGACACACGGGCATAAATCACCGCCTTGGTCGGCTTACCATTTTGTTGTTTTACTGCTCGCATGTGGCCTCCTTTCGGAAGTGAGTTTTCAATCCATCGGTCTTGGTCCAGGATACCAGATCCGGCGCCTCATTCGCCAATAGGTCTTCCAGTTCTCCACAGCTTTGTTGCACCGGGTGAATGCCGAAGCCCAGATCAACGAAGGCTACGACAATAGACCAGAGGGTTTCGATCAATTCGCGTTTCTGGTCATCTGGTATGTCTTCATCTTCCAGCAAGGGCAGATAGGCCTCCCAGTCGAGAGTCAGCTTTGGCAGCTGTTTCGGTCTTTGTTCGTCATCGTCATTCGCATCCATCATGTCCGTCCTTTCTCGGTCCCCACTGGACCGGGCCTGCGATACACATTTCCCATGCACCCAAAGGTGGTGAGTGGGATCAGGTTGAAGGGTCAGGTGACCGGGTGAGGCCGATGGCATCGATCGTCTGCGCCATGTTGCGGCCTCATGAATGCTTTTAGCATTCAACCTCAGGTCGTTCCGATGGTAATATGCCGGTAAAATCTGGTAATTTCGGGGCAGTGTTTGAAGCAATGGAATTTGACTGGTCAGGGGCACGTGAAGAAGATCGCAAACGGCTCTATCGCTGCTGCAAGGTAATTGTGGATCTGAAGCATGTCACCTGGGACGCTCTCTACGCCCAGAGCTTCGGCACACCCTTTGCCCGCAGCACAGATTTCGACAGCAACTTTAGCCGTGGCAAGATTGCGCGGTCGAAGGCGGCCCTAATCCATCACTGGATCACAGAGACCTATCCTGAGATTGGCAAAGCGATTGCGCCGAGCCTTTTCACCACAAACAGTGACACAGGCTGGGAACAGCTGATCGACAATGAAAGCACCTACGGCCACCTCCACATCCGCCCGTTCAGCGCGCGCAAAGGCATCGTCCAATCCGCCCTCAAACACCCGGTCTCAGACACAGTGCTCAAACTGGGCCAGCCCTTTTGCTTTGATCTGACCACACAGAGCGCAGGTCATATTCTGGCGTTTCAATCCATCAAGGACGACTGGTATTCAATGCCGCTCGATATGCAGACGGGACAATTGTCCGTTCATCGACCTATAGGACAGCATCTTTTGCCGTGGGACGACACAGAAAACGCACCACATCCTATCGCAGAATACAGCCACGCCGGACTGCACAGGTTTGTCTTTGTTCTGGGAGCAGAAGATGTGATCCAGAAGCTGGAAATTGATCTATACTCTGGCATTGCAATCCGACCGAACAAATTGCAGAGCATTGCAAAGATGCTGAGATCGCAAAATGAGGGGCGCGTCTTTCACAGGCTGAATGTCGTGTTTGGGTGACAGGTGGCATTTGCAAGATAGGCTGAGCATACACATTTAGTTTCATCTACCCACACTTCTCAACCTGGGGTATTGTATATGGATCGAGTTATTTGAGATTAATACGCAATGCATTTGAACAAGATAAGACTTAAGAACTACCGTCGCCTCGCAGACGTCAAGATTGATCTAGATCGCGAAATATCGATTTTCGTCGGTGCGAATAACAGCGGCAAGACTTCTGTTGCCCATGCAAT
Organism: Pseudaestuariivita rosea; assembly: GCF_017592335.1. Classification (GTDB taxonomy): domain Bacteria; phylum Pseudomonadota; class Alphaproteobacteria; order Rhodobacterales; family Rhodobacteraceae; genus Parasulfitobacter; species Parasulfitobacter rosea. The sequence goes on from NZ_JACNMP010000005.1 coordinate 142,852, forward strand.
GCATTTCTTCATAAGCGGTGCTCGTGACCGTTTCAGCTTTCATGACATAAGCGCGTGTCGATGGAGCGACATCAATGCGTTTGAAGCCGGTCAAGCAGATGCTGCACTTCCAGTCTTGTCGCTTGATCTATGGTTCGGGGTCGAGCAAGCTGATTTGCATCGTGTTATCGACCTCCTTCCCAACCTTGAATGGCAGGGAGTGATGGTTGGCGTTCGCATCACCTTCGCGCCGCGTAACGAAGATGAGACTTTGGCTCGTTTCCAGGACCGACATGCTCAGGCACAAAAAGCGGTCGCCGACTTGGAGACGCCGGAAGGTGAAGAACCATATGTTGCCCCGCCGCGTACGCTGCGCGAGTACCTCGAACACGAGCTCCAGCGCGAGTATGAGTTCAACTATTTCGTCCTCGATGAAGCTCAGTTCAACGATGAGCTGGAGCCAAACGAAGGTTACGAACCGCAAGAGCTGCTACGGGAACAGGGTCGTACGGGAAAGGACATCGTCAACTCACTGATCAAAGTCGATTTCCTGCACGCACAACGCCATCTTTCAGACAATGAGGGAGGCAGCCGCGCAGAAGAACTATCCCGGCACCTTAGCCGCTATTACCAAAGGAACCTTCAGCGCCACGCAGACGATTACAATGCGATCAGGGCGCTAGCGGATTCGGAGATACTGCTGAACCAGCATCTCGAACAAGTCTTCGCGGACACCCTCCAGCGGTTAGCCCAGTTGGGATATCCGGGGCTGACTAATCCGCGCCTCATGATCAAATCCGCGCTTAATCCTGCGACAGTAATGAACAGCCAAGACGGTGCCCATGTTCACTACGCCCTAAACGATGAAGGTCTGACTCTTCCTGACAAATATAACGGGCTTGGTTTCAAAAACCTGATCTATATGGTGGTCGAACTTCTTGATCTTCACGCACAGTGGCTGGCAACGGAAGAGAAACGCCCGCCTTTGCATCTGGTTTTTGTCGAAGAGCCGGAAGCGCATTTGCATGCCCAGTTGCAGCAAGTCTTCGTCAAAAAGGTTTTGGAAATTCTGGCGGCGGAGGATGACGCGCCAGACGGTTTCCACACGCAACTCGCGCTGACAACGCATTCTCCGCACATCCTATACGAGCGCGGTTTCCAGCCCGTTCGCTATTTCAGGCGTGAAGGTACAGGCATTGCACAAGCGTCCAAGGTCCTTAACCTGTCGGAGTTCTACCGTACTACAGCAAATCCGAGCCGTGATTTTCTGGAACGCTATTTGAAGCTAACACACTGTGACCTTTTCTTTGCCGACGCGGCTGTGCTCGTTGAGGGCAATGTCGAACGGCTGGTGATGCCGCAGATGATCGCTAAAGCAGCGCCCGGTTTGCGTTCCTGCTACCTTAGCGTTCTCGAAATCGGGGGAGCCTACGCTCACCTGTTCCGGACACTTATAGAGTTCATCGGAATAACGACTCTCGTCGTCACCGATCTGGACAGCGTAAACGGACCAGCCAACGACGAAGACGAGAATGATGCCGAACCGATGGAAGACGACGAGGACCAGGATGAGGATGAAGTTGCGGCAGGCAGCACATGCACGCCAGAAACACCGGATGCAGTGACGTCGAACCAGATGCTTGCCCAATGGTTGCCCGGCAGGCAAAGCATCGATGAGCTACTTTCTATTGAAGGCTGCTGTAAGGAGCTCCCCGCTGATCTGTCGAGAAATGGAGCTATTCGCGTCTGTTACCCGGGCACTGTTACTCTCGAGCGCAATGGCGAACAGATAGAGCGCGCCGGTCGCACGCTCGAAGTCGCCTTCGCATTCGATAACCTGGAGTGGACACAGGAATTCGCCAATCGGAAGTTGAAACTACGGGTGCGCACTCCCCAAAATCTGGCAGACCTCGCGGAGAAGTTGCACAAAAAGGTGCACAGCTCAAACTACAAGAAAACGGATTTCGCGCTCGCATTGCTCGCCAAAGACCCTGACGCCTGGAACGTCCCTCACTACATTGCCGAAGGCTTGGAGTGGCTCGAAGCCACTTTGGGCGTCGCAGTGGAAGTGGAAGAAAAGGAAGAAGGTGACGCCGCATGACAAGCCGCATCGGTAAGCCCAATACAGATACCGACACAGCGCTTCACGAGCGGCTCGCGGGCGACGGCAACCGGCATTTTGTGATGGTGGCGGGAGCGGGTTCGGGAAAGACAACATCGCTCGTGAAAGCCCTTGCGCAAATCGAGCGCACCCAAGGGCCTGTCCTGCGCCGCAACGGGCAACAAGTCGCTTGCATCACTTACACCGAAGTGGCCGTGGACGAAATTCGCGGTGATGTCGGGAATGACGAACTGTTCCATGTCTCCACGATCCACAGCTTTCTCTGGACTGTCATCAAGCCATTTCAGAACAATCTTCGGGAATGGGTGAGCAACCGGCTGCACGAGAAGATTGCCGTAGAACAAGCTAAAATCGAAAATCCCCGCACTAGAGAAGCCACCAAAACCCGCGCAGCGGAGAACATCGAACGGTACAATCGACAATTAACCGAAATCGGTGCGGTGAAGACCTTCCGATACGGCACAGGTAGTGACTACGCGAACGGCGTTCTCGGCCATAGCGATATCCTGAAGATTGGCCCCGAATTTATCGCCGGACATGCATTGATGCAGACCCTTCTGACACGTCGTTTTCCGGTCATCTTTGTCGATGAGAGTCAGGACACAGACCCTGCATTTGTTGATGCACTCCGCGAAGTGGCGCGGGCGGTTCCGCTAGGCTTCTGTCTCGGCTTTTTCGGCGATCCGGTACAAAAGATTTACATGCAAGGTGCCGGACCTATTCCACCAGAAGAGGGATGGGAGATGCTTGAAAAGCCGGAAAATTTCCGGTGTCCGCAGGCCGTTCTTCGCGTCATCAACCGCATCAGGGCGGAAGACGACCAGCTTGAGCAAACGCGCGGACGCCACATCGTCTTGAACGGGGAGGACGTTCCTGTTGAAGGGTCAGCCAGAGTATTGATCCTGCCCGCCGATGATCGGCGACATGAACGCCTGGAAGAGGCGCGTCGCTGGCTGGCAGAACAGGATGGTGATGAAGGTTGGTTGGAAGAAGAAGACGAGGAAGCGTTGCGGCTCTTGGTACTGGTCCACAGGATGGCGGCCACCCGACTTGGTTTTCCAAACCTCTACAGCGCGCTCAATGACAAATCGCCGGAGGAGCTTAGTAGCGGCCTGATTGACGGGACTGCCTGGGTGGTGCGCCCGTTTTTGTCGTACGTCCTTCCAGTGGTGCTTGCGCGTCACGAAAGGCGAGAATTCGAGATCATGCGCCTACTTCGCAAGCACTGCCCGCGGTTGCAGCCGGATGCGCTGGCTGGTGTCGACACCGCGGGACTTCTGAATGGTCTGCAAGGACAGATCGGCGAACTAGTGGCGATGTTGGAAGCCAGGGGTGACGCGCGCGTCGGCGATATCATCCGCTTCATGAAAGGCAATAACTTGATGGCGTTCGATGATCGCTACGTTGAGCTTATCGACCTCTACGCGGATACGGCTGAACCTGTTTCCGAGCCCGCCACAGACAATGCCGCTCTTCGTTTCATGCAGTGCGATGCATCGGAGCTATGGGGATATCGAAAATACATCGAGAAGATGTCACCGTTCGCCACGCAGCAAGGCATCAAAGGCGCGGAGTTCGACAAGGTGATTGTGGTCGTTGACGATCAGGAAGGACGAACCAACACTTTTTCCTATGGCAAGTATTTCGGCGTGACGCCACTATCGGATAAAGACCACGAGAATATTGCTGCAGGAAAAGACTCCGTCATAGATCGAACGCGGCGCTTGTTTTACGTGTGCTGTTCGCGGGCTCTAACTGATTTAGTCGTCGTGATTTTTACAGAAGACGCAGAGCAAATGCACGCAGCTTTAACTGCAAAAGCATTTTTTGAACCGGAAACCATTCATGTTTTCAAGTAGTTTCAAATGAAATTGTCGGTCGTCAGAGTTTTTCGGAGAGTTGAGGCGTTTTCATAACGGAGGCTCTCTGTGGCCCTATGCTCCTGCGACCCAGTTTTTGCATCGGATGTCCGGAGACTAGAGGGCTGGGTCAATATCTCTTTACTGAGGGGTGGTTGCTAAACAATACTGTTTCTATGATGAACAAACAGCAAGGAACACCAATGAAAAATTATTTTCAAAAATTTTCAATCGCATTCGTGATAGCATTTTCGTTTGCAAAAACCGCTTATGCAGATTGTTCGGATGTCTTGAGAGTTGTTGGAGCCAATTACAGCCAACAGTTTACAACACGAGACCTAAAGAGCTTCGCTTATGAAGAATTGTGTAAGTCAAATAGCAGCAACCAATCTTTAGATGTCTTCGCATTCTATGATGATATCGGTTTGGATATTGGAACATCTAGAGCAAGTGCAGACAAATTCTGCTCAGAAAATGCAAACTTCACATCCAATCAGGTTACTGCCGAAAGGGTCAGCAGGACTGTCTACGGCCCAGCAGTTAAGGCATGGGAAAGTTGTAACCGCGCAAAGAGCAAAGGCTTAGAAGTCAATACCTCAGTGTCAAATAATGGGGAATTAGTTAGTTTTCTACTTACCAACAGGTCGACCTCAGATGCACTTTTTTTGGGAGCAGCAATATCACCTTCCGAATCTGTAAGCTGCAACTATGTTGACGAGCGTGGTAACAATTCAGACGTCACACTTACAACTCGGGCGAACATAGCTCGAGGCGGAATTGGAACGATGGACTGCTTTGTATCACGCAACAGCGACGGAAGTATACCAGGGTTTGCATTAAATATTAGGTCAAGCATTGAAAGCTTCCAAATCAGCCTTCCAGAAATCCCTGCGTTTGATGATACGCCTCAAGAAGTAATCCCTCAAAAAACGACGATAAATCTGACGGGACGCCCTTGGCAATCGCAGGCATACTGGACAAACAAGCAAAATGGAACGGGGTGGATACAGTGCCCAAGAAGTATCTACGGTATTCCTGATGACTTTGATATTATTGTTCTGTCGACTCGGAAAGAGGAATGGGGGCGAGGGCATCGCGACCTGTCCTGTGGTCACAGACCAGAATTCTGTGATGGCGACGAAGAACACTGTGCCGACATATATATCGTGAAAGGTTGTGCAATAAATCGCGACTATCACGATTACTACAAAGCGCGAATGGATGAGCTTGGATTTGCATACTCAGGCGATCCGCTCTGTCAGTAAGTGCAGTTCACACAACCAGCATTATAGGTGGCGGTTCGATCGGGATGATTGAGGCAATCTCCCCGTTTGGGGGAGATCCTCAGGTGAGTTTGGCACTCAACTCCACCCATTCTTTTGCCCCTGGCGCACTCAGCTGATCCCATTGCCCAATTTGTGCATTCTGGATATCTGCGAAAAACCGCGCCTGATCGGTGAGATCACGTGTGGCGGTCTGTGCGGCGGACGCTTTGGCAAGGATCAGGGCATCGTTGAAAGCGGGCAGGATGACCTGTTCCTGATAGGCGGCGATTTCGTTCTGGGGTGGTAGGTCTGCAGGATCGATCTCTGTTGCGCCAAGTTCTTGGGCTTTGAGGAGTGCAGGCACCGACCAGAGTTGGGTCAGATGCCCCAGAAGTTGGAAGATGCGGGTGGCCGCTTTGGGATGGGTGGTGAGACCGGTGTGGTGCGTTTCATCGGCTTTTTCGATCAGGATCATCAGGGCCGAGATGCAGGCGGCGCGGGCGCGCAATTCGGGCCAGGCCTCGACGGAATAGGCCTCCAAGAGAAGCTCAATGGCCTCATGATCCGCTTCCAGCTCCCTCTGTTTTGCACGGGTCTGGCGGGCTTCTCGGGAAAGTATCTTTTGTTGCTTAGATAATGATGGTTTGGCGCTTGTGATGAGCCCGAAGCGTTGCGGTGCGGCTTCGATCAAGGGCAAGGGCGCCGCCTCGTCAAAATGCCTCAATCCAAAATGCTCCATTTCGTGGAAGATCAACCAGATCAGTGACAGCTGTGTCAGATTATGTGGATCGTTGGAAATTTGCTGGTCCCCAAGGCGCAGCATCGCGGGATCGGCAAGTGCAGTTGTCCATAGGGCGTCCAAGGCCGTAACGGTGCCCGTGCTGATGTGCAGGTTGAGGGTGTTCTCCTCAACATCGGCAAAGGCACAGATCTGCGGATCGGTGATCACGGTTAGGGTCGGTGTCACCGCAAAAGACGTGCCCATGACCTCTGCGTAATGCTGCAGCGCTGTATTGAGCGCCTGATCCAATCGCGTTTTGTCTGCAGGAGTGGTCATAGGGCCATCCTGATCTTTCTATCCGTGTTTTTGCAAGCGCCTGTTTGTTTTGACTCCTGTCGCGGCAGACGCCGCTCTTTGGGGTGTGTCTGGAGGGCCAGCCCTCCCCGCGCAACAGCAAACATCGGCGGCCCAGAGGGTTTCCCCGACCTTCCTCTGCCTTTGGCGCCGTGCAGGCCGGGCGATCCCCCTCCCTCTGGCCCTTGAGTTTCCTATTGCACGGGCCCCCTCCCGCCCTCGCCGGGGGGCAGGGTTTGAAGGAGAGGCGCGCATCTCCGCGCGAGGCCTCGCCTCCAAAGCCCTGCACCCAGTGTGACTGGTCCTGCAAGGCCTGAGACCACCGCAATGAGACGAGAAAGGACCCGACCCATGACATGCACATTTTATGCCCAACCCTATGATATCAGTGCCCATGGCTTCTATTTTGACAACGCCGAAGAGTTTCACCTGAAAGCCAGTGCCCTGCGCAACACCCACGGCGACCCGGTAGAAGAATTTGAACTGCAGTTTATCGAGGGCGATGCTTTGGACGCCGCAGTGGTCGAGGCTCTGGGGATCACTCAGGGTACTCTGGCGCAGGTGATCACCGTCCTTAACGACTGGGACAATGATCAGAAGACGCGCGTTGTTCTGGCGGTTGGGGAATGTGGTTGCGCTTTTGATCTGGCCAGCGACCGCCCCGATGATCTGGACGTAGATGTCTATTATCTCGACAGCCTGCGCGATCTCGCCATGGAATTCGTGGCCGAGGGCATCATGGGGGACATCCCCGAAGCGCTAGAGATGTATTTCGATTACGACGCCTTCGCCCGTGATCTGGCCATGGATTACAGCGAAACCACCCTGGCCGGACAACGGCTGATCTTTCGATGTGCGTGAGACAAGGCGGGGGCTGCGGCAGCGGCGTGGATGTCTTGATCGGACCCGCGTCCCTGTCCCAGACCCTGCCGTCCCATTGGGACCAGCGTTTGGATGTAATCCCCTCAACCCTCTCGAAAGGACACCCCCATGACACAGCATGACACCATTTTGCACACTGCCTCAGAGACCCGCCGATCCCCTGCCGCGATACAGGCAACGGATCAATCACCATCGGTACTGATCGATATTCCCCTGAACCACTTGACCCTATCCCCGCTCAATCCCCGACAGGCCTGCACTGCAGAAGATATCACCGCTCTGGCCACATCCATCCGCACGGTGGGGCTGATGCAAAACCTGATGGGGTTCCAAAGTGCAGAGGGTGACAGCGAAACAACCATCGCCATTGTCGCGGGCGGGCGTAGGCTGCGCGCCTTGCAACAAATCGCAGCCGAAGATGGCACTGATCCATCCACCATCGTGGTGCCGGTTCGGGTCACCGATGATCTGGCGCAGGCAAACTATTGAGCCAGCAGTGAGAACACCGCCCGCATCGCTCTGCATCCCGCCGAGGAAGTGCAGGCCTATCATCAGATGATGAAGGCCAAGGCCAGTATTGACGATATCGCCAAGGCTTTTGCCGTGACCACACGCCATGTGCGGGGGCGGTTGCGTCTGGCCAAACTGCCCACCTCTCTCTTGGAGGCCCTGCGCCGCGATGAGATCACATTGAATGTGGCCGCCGCCTATACCGTCAGTGAGGACACAGCCGCACAGGAAACCCTCTTTCAAAGGCTGTCCGGCACATGGCAGGCCGATCATGTGGAGCATATCAAACGCACGCTGATGATGGATCAGGACCGCAATTGCGACAGGCTGGGCCGGTTTGTGGGCTGTGATGAGTATGAAGCCGCAGGCGGTGTGATCCGCGAAGACCTATTTGGCGAGGATATCTATTTTACCGATAGCGCCCTGTTGCAGGCGTTGGCAGAGTCCAAACTGGACGCGATCCGGCAGGACCTTTTGTCCGAAGGCTGGCTCTGGGCCGAGGCCACATTGGCCCCGATGGACTGGCAGGCGATGGAGTGCTTTGCACGAACCTATCCACAACAGGTCGAGATCAGTACGGAAGAGGAAGAGCGCTATAACGCACTGGCCGACCTGACCTGATCGAGGGGGACGTCTGTGATGCCGCAGGCGTTGCTGAGTTTGCCGCTTTGGAAGAGAAGCTGAATATGGAAATCTTCACCGCGGATCAGAAAACCTTAGCGGGGGTGATGGCGCATCTGGCCCATGACGGGACAGTCACACTGACCCAAGGACTGATCCGCCCCGAGGATCGGGAGGCCGCCATTGCAGCGGGTCTCTGCAGCGCAGAAACCTACCAAATCCGCTAAGCCAAAGGGGCTTTATTCTGCAGCGCTGACCCAAGACCTCAGCACGATCCGCACAGTGGCCCTGCAAGCAGCCCTGATGCAGCAGTCTGAGATACTGCTGGACCTGATGCGCTTTGCCCTGACCACCCCCTGTTTTGCAGGCGTATTGCCTTTGACAGACACACGGCTGGACCCGGAGGCCGTCAAAACCATCGCCGGTCTCATACTGCCCAAAGGCCTGACCGCCCAAAGCCAGATGGTACCCCTGAACGCGCAAGAGGCAACTGAGGCCTTCGCGCGGTTCCGACGCAAGACAAAGTCCGGTAAGGACAAACAGCTGATCCAGACCCTTGTGCGCCGTATCCGCATCGGGTTGAAGGATGACAGCGCCAATCCCATGGTGGAACAGCTGATGGAGATCACCAAGGCTGATGTGCGCAGCATCTGGACCCCGGAGCGCACGTTCTTCGCGCGGCTAACCAAAGCCCAGCTTCTCGACATCCACCACGAGGTCATGGGGTCTAAAACCCCCAGCACCAAACTGGCCAAAGAGAGCAAAGCCCAGATCGCAGACTATCTGCACGACCTGTTCAACAGTACCAAAGCCGCGCCCACCTTGAGCGAAGAGCAGCAGGCCGGCGTGCGCGCATAGCGGCCAAATGGCATGTGAACGCTGATATCATAAAAGGCTCTAGACCAGGAATAATCCTCTATTAGGGTTATTCTATGAACAAAAAGAATGGGTTATCAAGATATCGCCGTGCAAAACTGATCCGGGCTTTTGCAGCAGATCTCAGCGCGTCGCAAGCGGCCGAGGTTTTTGGCCGCTCGCGTACGACCGTCAACCGCTATTACCGCCTGTTCCGCGAGGCCATCGCGCAGCATCAACGGACGCAGAAAGACATGTTGGTCGGCACCGTCGAACTTGATGAAAGCTACTTTGGAGCCACCCGCCTGCGCGGCGCGCCCGGCAAAACCAGGCGCGGGCGCGGCACGTCAAAGCAGCCCGTTTTCGGCATATTCGAGCGCGGAGGGCGCGTGTTCACAGAGATCGTTCCAGACACGAAAAAGGCGACTTTACAAGCCCTTATCAGAGACAGAGTGGCACAACAGGCTGTCGTCGTCACCGACGGTTGGAAAGCCTACGATGGCCTGGTGGACGTCGGCTACGACCGCCATCTGCGCATCAAAAAGGCGCGACCAACGACGTTTTCCAAGAACGGCGTGCACATCAACGGCATCGAGAGTTTCTGGTCTTTCACCAAGCGTAGGTTGACCAAATTCAACGGCGTACCGCCCGCGACATTCGAGCTACATCTCAAAGAATGTGAATGGCGGTGGGGTAAATCCGTCGATATACTCGAAAAAGAACTCAAAACATTCCTGGTCTAGAGCCTCATAAAATACCGGAAAGCCCCGCGCAGGTGGGGCTTTTTGTTTAGTTAACGGACTTATTTTGGCGTGGGTGGCCACTGTCGGGCCGTATGCACCACCGATTGCACAGTCAGATCAGTTGGGGACTGGATTTCATAGATGACGATGTAAGGCATTCCTGTCACCGTCAGTTCTCGGGTGTTTTCAAGGCGGCCTGGACGCCCCATCAAGGGAAATGTGCCCAAATATGCAATCGACTGAAACAGGCGCGCGATTGTCTTGTCAGCCGCACTGGGATTGCGCTCCCCCAGATAGCTGTAGATATCTGCAATGTCCTTCCGCGATCCTTCAGAAAAGTTAATATTCAAGGCCGTATTTCTTTGCCACGTCTCGCAATGGCTTCAGGCTTTCAGGATGCTTGCGCGAATGCTCTATCGCCGCGCGCACTTTTTCGTCGCGCCACGCCAGATAGTCCGGTTCAGTGGACTCGGGCTGCGGGCGCAGCATGTCTTCTATCGTTGGTGTGTCGTCTTGTTTTGTCTCAGCCATATCTGCCTCCTGACATCAGTATAGCATATCTGAAATCGCTGTGTCATCTTTTTGCAACATGGGCATCCACAGCGCTGGTGTCCTCTGATGTCTGTCTTTCTCCACCCTTTTGCACACCCGGCGCAAGCACCGCATCCGGCCTCACCTCATGGGTCTACCCACCGCATCGACCGGATCAATGGCCTGCCCGCACCAGGTCGCATACGCTCCCCCGTGTGGGCCATGATCCTGTCGATCTGCGCGGTGTGGTTCTTCATCCCCATGAGGCCGGACGCGGGTGTCCTGGCCAGAGCAAAAAAGGAGTAAGACAATGACACAAGAAACAGAAACCAAGCGCCCAACCCATGCGATCTATCAAGTGATTGGCGAAGGCGAGACATCCTACTGGCACCGTGTCGGCGCTGCCTGGGCCAACAAAGACGGCAAAGGCCTCAGCCTGAAATTCGACGCCATGCCGCTGCACGGTCGCACAATGATCCGAGAAATCGATTATGGTGCGAAAGAGAAAAAGCAAGCCGAGGCGCGAAAAATTAAAGAGTAAAATCACTAAATGAAAAGGTTAAATATAGCCTTTTCATTTAATCAGAAAGGATGTGCTATTACACTCGTCTCAACGATGTATTCTACTCCAATCTTCGATTGCAGTTCTTGCAAATCATCAAGATCGGATGTAACTTCTGCAATATATCCACCGCGACCAACTTCAATAGTTTTGATAAAGGTACAGTTTGAAAATGTCGAAACTAAATCTGGTACATCTCCACCAGATAGTCTCTGCGACATAAGTTTTTCACCATATGTAATCGTTGCACTAATCATAAATTTGCCTCACCTTTCAGAGTTAGTTATTATATTTAGGTACTATTATAAAGCACACCATATTTTATTCTCTCTATCGCTTTACGAGCATATTTCGAACGCTCTAATCCTTTGAGATTTGAGAATACACCATCTTCTGACAATAAAGAAGCTAATAGCCCAACAATCATTGGGCATGAATAGGATGTACCTTCTATATCTGTAATGTAATCATTTGCAAATGTCAAGGTGACACCAATACTAGGAGCAAGTATGTCTACATTTTCATCATTTTGACAGTGTGGGGAAACGAACCAATCACTATTGTCGTTAATGGTTAAATAACGTTCAGTAATTTGCCTATCTGCAACAAGTGCCGCATAGCTATTATTCGGATAGGCTGTCTTCAAGCCGAGTCCACCTACCCCGACCACTTCGCTGAAACATGCAGGAGCAGCACATGGTAGTGATGCGTCATTTCCTACCGCAGCAACAACTAAAGTTCCAAGATTTTGCGCAATCTTTACCGCGCGATGTAGAGCATCAAAACCACGCTTGTCGTATATACCACCAGCTATACAAATTATATCAACCCCTAAATCATTAGAAAGATATAAGATGCCATCATAAATAGCGGAGGAAACGTATTTTTCGTTATCTAGAATTTTTGAAAGTGGTGGCGTTGTATCATAAAAAGATAAGTCAATTTGATTGCAAATCCCTTCATTAACTAACCCGTTGTCTTGTTGGTTTGTTAGTATTCTACATACTCTACTACCATGGCCATTATTGCCGGGCTGACTATGCTGCCAATGTTGGAAGTAAGTTACGTCTGAATTAACTTTTAGGGCTGCATTGTTGATGTCAATGACGCCTACTTTAATATTTTTTGCTTCTATTGGTCGCCTTATACCAAGAGCATTAAGCCACCAAACTTTGTCACGATTTGAAATTCGTTTGCAGTAACAAGTATCTTGATCTGATGGATTTGTCAGAACTGATCTCCAATAGCCGCCATTGGGCCAAACCAATAAAAAATCAATTTCGTACTTTGGAAAGATATCAATGTAAGTACTTTGTTCATGCGGTTTGTTTGGCAAATTTCCGACTATTGTCGGTTGGTAATTTTCTTTTTTCCCATTTTTATAAATACATCTGACCTGGGCACCAAGTGGTTGTTCACTTTCAGATTTGACGTATATTCGCATAGGTTGAATCACTGTATTGAGGAACAAATGAATAACGAATTGCATAGCAAGCTAGTTTCTTTAGGGCAACACCTCACTAATTTAGGATGGGAACCTGATGATGCCATCTCTCAGGTGTTTGACTTAGACGACCGTCCCCCTGAGGAAACCAGTTTAGAAAAAGCGAAAGCTTTTTTTGTTCAAGTTCATGCAGAATTAAAGTCTAAAATATGCATTGATGGTAAACCGAAGGACCAAGTAATCACTACTAGCTCGCTTCTATTAGCATGTAAGGACGTTATATTGACACTAACTCAATTGGAGATTGAAGCGCAGTTTGTATTAGATGTTTTAGTGCAAATTGGATTAGATGAGTTCTGCAAATCATAATACGATAAAGAATTAAACTCACTAATTCGTTTAGCAACTCGGCAGCTCAACTGTTGCAAAGAATTGAGCTAATAAGAACATACGCAAGATGTGTGGGGTAGTACCCCACATCTTGACAAGGGGGCCCGCTGCGCGCCCCCGTTGTATCCCCCAGGGCCATGGCTCGGATCGGACCGTTGAGCCCGTCCCAAGCCAGTAGACCGTATCGCCGGTCAAACCCTCGTCGGGGAGAGGTCTCTCTCCCCAACACCCCATAGATCAACCCTGCGCGGATTGAAGGCCGCCAGCGTCTCGGCGCTGGACCCGACCAAGGGGGCAATGCGTGCCCCCTTGCAACCAACGCGCAGGCGTTTGAACGCTGCATCACCAGTCAGGGGCGCGAGGTCACTCCCCCCCGACACCCCCAAGGCCAGGCCGTTTGAGGCAGCCCCTTACCAGCCGTTGTTGTCTTCGAAGATAAAGACATCCGGGTTGGATACGTCGATGATGGTCTCAGGTGCAGGTTTTTCGTCCTTGTCCCGATCGGGCACAGGCATGACGCAGATCAACGGATCAAAGTCCACAAGACCGGGCGTTCCGTCCATGATACAGATGTCGGTCTCGACAGGTTTGAGAATGATCTCATCTGTGCTTGCATCGTCCTGAACCGATAGGCCTGCGTCATGACTGGATAAGGTCGATGCGGCTATTTCTGGACTATCAATCAAAGTAGCGCCCCCCACTGACTGATCAGCAAGCAGCTGTGCGTTGATCTCGGTCGTATCCCACACTGTTCCATCCTCAAAGCGGATTTCTTCGATCCGGTCGTAGCCGTCGTTGTTCAGCATCCCATTGATCGTGATGCTATCGGTGGTGCCTGCAAAGCTGATCAGTAAGCGATTGTTGCCGCCATCCGACAATGTCAGTTGATCTGTCGTGTAGCCGCTGATACTCAGGACGTCCGTGTCCTTCCAGCCATTGTCGTCAATGACATCCTGACCGTCACCTGCCGCGAACAGATAGGTGTCCGACCCATTGCCACCGCTGAGCGTGTCATTGCCCGCGGCGCCATAGACCGTGTCCTCAAGCGTGGTGCCGACCACAATGTCGTCGCCCGCTGTCGCCTGGCCCGCGATCAGCTGTGCTGCGATCTCGGCCGTGTTCCAAACCGTGCCATCCTCAAAGCGGATTTCTTCGATCCGGTCGTAGCCGTCGTTGTTCAGCATCCCATTGATCGTGATGCTGTCGGTGGTGCCTGCAAAGCTGATCAATAAGCGATTGTTGCCGCCATCCGACAATGTCAGTTGATCTGTCGTGTAGCCGCTGATGGCCAGTACATCCGTGTCCAGCCAGCCATTGTCGTCAATGACATCCTGACCGTCACCCGCCGCGAACAGATAGGTGTCCGACCCATTGCCACCGCTCAGCGTATCGTCCCCGGCGGTACCGGCCAACGTGTCATCACCTGGTCCTCCGATTAGAGGATAGGGGCCGGGATCGACGGTACCATCCGTCGCCCCTGTGATACTTACCGCCAGATTGGCCGTCGAGGTCCCGCCTTGGCCATCCGAGATGGTATAGGCAATGGTCTCAAGGGCGCTGTCGCCATCATTCAGGCTTTCATAAGCGCCGTTCTGGTCGAACTGCAGCTGGCCATTGGCCAGAAGCGTGACAATAGCCCCAGAGGCCAGTGTGACGGATTGCCCGGCCGAGATCGCTTGTCCAGCGAGCTGTGTAATCGTCAGCGGATCACCATCGGCATCGCTGTCGTTTGACAGGACATCGATATCAACCACCGCCTCTTCGGCCACAGTGACCGCATCATCGACAGCAACAGGCGTACCATTAGCAGCGACGCCCTCTCCCGCGATGGTCACCGCCAGTTCGGCCGTAGACGTCCCGCCTTGACCATCCGAGATCGTATAGGCGATGGTCTCGATCGCGCTGTCGCTATCATTCAGGCTGTCATAGGCGCCGTTCTGATCAAACTGCAGCTGACCATTGGCCAGAAGCGTGACAATGGCCCCAGAGACCAGGGTCACCGATTGCCCGGCAGAGATCGCTTGCCCGGCCACTTGCGTCACGGTCAGCGGATCACCATCAGCATCCGTGTCATTCGAGAGAACATCAATCTCAAGCACGGCTCCCTCAGCTACGCTGGCGACATCATCCACAGCGGTGGGCGGTCCGCTGAGATTGGCTTCAATACCCGCTAAATCAAGCACGGTGCCATCGGCAAAGACAATCTCTTCGATATCTTCCGAGCTGTTGACGAAGTGGTCCCACACGGTGATCACCTCGCCGCCGACCGTCGTCATCACCATATCGCCACCGGAACTTTTTGTGAACCGCACATCCCCCAGGTTCAGATCGGTGAACACGAATTGATCATTGGAAGCGCCGAATTCCAGGATCGTGTAAGACCCGTCGCCGGATGTATGGAAATAGGTCTCACTCAAATGCGTGCCGCGTACGAAGCCGGTGGCTTTTTGATCGGCAATCGACTTCGCACGAATGCCGTCGAGGTCCAGCACCGTGCCATCAGCAAAGCGGATTTCCTCGATATCCTCTGAAATATTGGCAAAGTGATCCCACACCGTGATCACTTCCCCGCCGACTGTTGTCATCACCAGATCGCCGCCGGAACTATGCGAGAACTGCACATCGTCCACGGTCAGATCGGTAAACACCAACTGATCGTTGGCATTCCCCGTTTCCTGAATCGTATAGGAGCCATCACCCGCGGCATGCTGATAGACATCCGTATTCCTGGAGCCGCGTACGAAGCCACTGTCCTTCTGATCGGCAATCGATTTCGCGCGGATACCGTCGAGGTCCAGCACCGTGCCATCGGCAAAGCGGATTTCCTCGATATCCTCTACATCAAAAAAACTGTTAAAGTGATCTGTCACCGTGATCACCTCACCCCCTACCGTGGTCATCACCAGATCATTGCCAGCATTATGTGAGAACTGCACATCGCCCACGTTCAGGTCGGTAAACACCAACTGATCGTTGGCATAACCTGTTTCCTGAATGGTGTAGGACCCATCACCCGATGTGTGGACATAGGTCTCAGCCCAACCTGTGCCAACAACAGTCCCGGTGGCTTTCATGTCCGAGACCATCTGGTTGCGCATTGCGGCGTGATCCCAGATTGTGCCATCGGCAAATTCAATGGTCTCAATGATATACCAATCGTCGCGCAAGGCATCGACCAGTGTGATCGATCCGCCATCCGGCATCGTCATGATCGCGTTATTGCCGCTGCGAGATACGGTGACATCATCAGGTGTTATGCCGTTCAGAACCAGGCGGTCAGCAGTATGAGAACCGAACTGATAATCCATAATCAGATCACTGCCGTCCCCCAGAGCATAGACATAGGTATCTGATCCAGTACCACCATTCAGGGTGTCATCGCCCAGACCACCAACAATGATGTCATTTCCGTCTGTGCCATTCAGCGTATCATTCTGATCCGTGCCATAGATCGGCTCATCCAGACCATTGATTGTCGCAGAAATTGTGGCTTGCGACGTGTCGCCCTGAGCAGAGATTGTATAGGTGAACTCCAGCGTTCCGGTATCGCCGAGGTTTAGCGCCTGGAAAGCGTCATTCTGCAGAACCCGCAACCGACCATCGTCCAGAAGCTCAATCGATACGCCTGAGGCCAAAGTAACAATACCGCCCACCGCAATCGCCTGACCATCGATGGCAGTGATGGTTAGTGTCGTCCCATCCGGCCGCAAATCATTCTCAAGGGGATTGAAGATCAGTTCCGCATCTTCATCGATGGTCCCTGCATCATCGTCCAGGGCGAGCACTGGAACAGGCAGGCTATCAAACATCTCACTAAAGCTGAGCGTCTGATCCGTGAAGGCAAGGGTTTCGACATCATTGAAGACTTGGTCAACATCGCCCGCTGCATTGGTAATCAAGATGGCGTTTTCTGTTCGTTCAAAGCTCAGATCGCCATAGGCCTCTTCAAAGACAGCCGTGTCGATCCCGTCACCGCCGCGCAGGAGGTCGCCGCCGGTCCCGCCATCCAGTAGATCGTCGCCAGCACCACCATTCAATGTGTCTTCAGCGTCGCGGCCAAGCAATGTATCATTGCCGCCACCGCCATTCAGAATATCATGACCAATGTTGTTCGAATTTAAACTCGATCCTGACCTGTGGCCATCAAGCAAATTGTCCTGATCATTTCCCGTGATTGTATCGTTACCATTCCCGCCAATGACATTTTCAATACCGCTCATGCGTCCTGTGTCTTTGTTTATTCTGCCCGTCGAAAGATCAATTTCAGTTAAAAAAACCTCCCCCCCAGGGACAACGACGAGAAATGTATCGTTACCAGCACCGCCATGAATCTGGTGATCTGTTTTGAAGGTCCTGACGAAAAGATAATCGTCTCCGGCGCCTCCATAAAAAAGACTGCGGCCCCCTTCGTCGACGCCGCTTGTTATTTGGTCGTTGCCGTCATTCCCATATATTGTGTCGTTGCCACCCCGACCTAATATTCTGTCGTTGCCAGCACCACCCTCGATGAAGTCATCTCCGACGTTGCCTTCTATATAGTCATCGCCATCACCACCATCTATGACATTATTGGTCACAACGTTGTCTTCGAGCCAAAGGCCCCCCCCGCTAATGATCCTGTCATCGCCAGCCCCACCAATAAGGGTGTCATTGCTTATTCCTCCACGTAAGTGATCATTTCCAGCGCCGCCCGAAAGAACGTTATTAACCGCATCACTGCCCTCAAGTATGTCATCAAAATTACTGCCAATCACGTTTTCAATGCCAATCAGCACATCACCGTAGGCGTCGGCAATCATCCCTGTGCCACTTTTCAGGCTGACATGAACTCTAAAGCCAGCTGACGCATAAATCGCCGTATCCACACCAGCACCGCCATCCAGCGTATCTGCACCCGCGCCGCCTTCGACAAAATCATCGCCAGCGCCAAGCGAGATCGAATCATCGCCGCCAAGGGCACTGACGCGATCCGATGTATTTAGGCCGACAAAGCTATTTGCATTTTCATCACCAACCATTTCAGGAGGTAAATCATCAGGAATGTCGGCACGTTCTTCGGTAGAGGACTCTGCAGCAGCATCGGCTGTGTCTGTCAGAGTTTCGCTGATAAACGCTGTCCCAAGATCGTTCCAGTCTACAAAGCGGTTCCACTCGTGAACGGTTTGATCGTCAAAAACGATGTTGAAAGGCGAATAGATCTGCGGCTGGACATAGATGCTGCCCCCAGGGTGGTTCGCCCCGCCGATATAACTGCCAGAGACCTGTTCAATATAAAGACTACTGCGTGTGTCATTGACGATAATCTCAATGCTGCCAACAACCTGATAAAGCGGGTAATCGAGTGGATCAAATCCTGATGTACCAATCAAATGCCCAAAAATAGACTGGTATTCCAGAGTAAACTCATCAAGTTGCGTTGTTTCATGAATATGAAACCGAACCTCAACATCTTTCCGGTTCAAGCCCTCAAAAACAACCTGACCAATTCCTTGCCCAGATCCGACAATCGTATCATGGCCAAAATACGTTGTTTCATCGTTTGGGTCTTCAGACAGGACAATGGTCAATATGTCAGTCGATGCATTTTGTACCGAAGTTGAAAACGAAAGGTAGCTGTCATCGCCGGTGCCACCGATAAATGTATCTGTTCCACCAGTGTAAACCAACGCATCTGCACCAGACCCACCGTCCAGAGTATCATTACCTGCGTTATAACCAAAAAGACTCTCTTCATATTCTGCGGGATCATCGCCCTGTTGAAAGGGGCGATCTGCACCACTATCGAACATCAGATCGGCGCCTGAACCTCCGATAAGGTGATCATTCCCGTCACCTCCGTGAAGGTCATCAATGCCTGACCCCCCGCGTATCAGATCATCGCCATCGTTTCCGTACAAAAGGTCGCGCCCGTCGGTGACTGATTTACCGCTCAACCAACCCCACAGCGAATTATCATAGTTTTCATCAATAGGCTGCGTGCTAATGTCACCACCGTCTAGGACATCATTCCCCAAGCCGCCAATGACAACGTCATTCCCAAGACCGCCGCGGACGTAATCAGCGCCATCGGCTCCGAATAGAAAATCGTTACCAGTTTGGCCCCAAAGTGCATCATCCCCGGCACCACCACTCATTTGATCGCTGCCGTGCCCGCCAAGAACCAGATCATCGCCGCCCATTGCATCGATAAAGTCATCACCGCCGGTCAGCATAAGCAGATCACGTTCATTCGTAGCGGTTTGCGAAATACGAACAACCGGATCGGTAACATTTGGGTAGGACGCCGGGTTGTTGTCGCCATTGTATGCGCCGTCGGAATATTGCAGGAAATTCAGACGCGCTTCCCGGTATTCGGGGGTAACTGGATCGCCAAGACCATTGGGGTCACCAACTCCACCCATCAGGTCGTAAATGGTCTGGGGATTATTGCCGCCTAAAACAGCATTCCCGATTGCCGCATTTGCTTCCAAAAGAAAATCTGAGGAAATGAAATTTGCAACATTGCGGCCTTCGCTGTCGATCACGATTTGTCCGTTGCTGATGTCTAAAATCGTGTACCCAGGTGCATTCAGATAGTCTTCTATTCTGCCACCCGTGAAATGAGCGTATGCCGCCCCGAACAAAGAGGCACCGGTGCCTGGATTGGCGGTAAATAAATCACCAATATCGCTGATTTCTTCATTGAAGCTCTCACCACCATAAAACGGAAGTGCGGAAATCAAGTTACCAGGGAAAAGGTGACCTAAATTAAGCTCTACCCAAGCTGCTTCGGCGGCATCAAAATGCTCATCATAGGTAAGATAGCCAGAACCTTGATCATCAATAATACTTGCTTGGATTGTATCTTGAATGCTTACAGCTACTGCTTGAGATATCAAATAAATACCTGCATATGGATTTGTTGAGTGTTCTCCATAAATCTGTTGAAGATACCAGTTTGCACCAAAGGACGCGCCGCCGACAAGTCCGCTAAAAGTCGCGATTTGTGCGGTTAATCTTGCATCATCATTGTCTGCCATTTCACCATACAGCAGATGATATCCACCCCGGTCACCAGCATTCAATAAATCAGTTAGAAATCCAAGCTCGTTTGAGGAAAAGGTAACATAGCCATCTGCGGATAAACGTATATCGTTTGTCATTGTCTAGGTCCTTTGGATTAAGGTGTGCAGTCTTGGAGATTTTGGTCGAAATAGGTCTTTACGGCTGCCCGAACATTTGGCCATAAATCAATGCGGTCACGAGGCACAAATGCTGTGGCACGCCACGCATTCTCAAATTTGTATCTCACTCGGCAATTCGGTACGTATTCCTGTGATGCACAGCTTATGGATGTATTTAAGTTGTCAAGCGAGATATCTTGGGGGATGTAAAAGGTACTGATATTTGAGACTGGGCAAGACATGTTTTCGCCCGCTACAAGTTCCAACAGGCCGTAATCAGCATCGCGTACATCACAGTATTGTGTGCGTCGATCTTGTGAAGGTAGTTGCTCATAGTTAATCCTTGGCGGACTTGGCAAAAATTTAACATTGATATCTATTTGTTCATTTATGTTACTGTATTCATGCAGCGGAACGGTAAAGAATTGCACGCGCGCATTCGGGTTAGAGATTTGACCAAAAGTCGTGATATTCACTTCGTCAGGATCGAAACGCAGACAGCCATCGCCGAAACTGAACTCTCGCGGTGCTGCTATTGATGCAGATATCGAAAAAACAGACAAGGCCATTGCCGCCAGAAGTGCCCTGCTTTTTCGCTGTCTAGAAGGTATCATAGATATCTCTCCATCAAATGGATTGAAAATCAGAGTTCTTTTGCAGAGTGGATCGCGGCGTCAACCCACTGTGTTTATTTATCAATCCTCACGCGAATCTATGTGTCAACTTAAGCTTACAGGTAGTCATCTAAGGGTTGAAGTATGACTTTTTCTATTTCTGCAAACTAACTGTAAATAAAGCAGAATTCAGCCTATTGAGATTGATCGCAAGCAGGTATTCGCTGGTTAAACCTTACTCTGAATTTTTGTCATATATCACTTACACAGTGAGATTGAGGTTCTGTAATCACATATTAAATTACCCAACTTTGCTCCATGCAAAAGCCACACAATCAACTAAAGATAGTTCACCAAATGGCTTGCTTATCCAAGTGTTTTAGTACTCATGGCTGCAACCAGCCGCGATTATTCGCGGCTGAATTTCTTTTCTAATTGCCAATCCCTTATGACTTATTCTGATTATAGGCCGCCATCCTTGTCTGATATGAGATAGCACTTTCCCCGGGTTGTTGCGGGGAGGGTTGCCAGCCTTTCTGGGCCTCATCGCGGCCCTGATTGGTGGAGCCCGCGTGGGTGTTCTGGCCGTTGGTTTTGTAAGGATCGTTCGTATTGGTCATCGTGAGCACTCCTTTCTGTTTGGCTCGGTGGGGTTGAGGCTTAGAGTTCCGGTGTGGTTGTGGCGGCCGCGTTGAGACGGGCCAGTGCGCGCGTGATATCATCCTGGAGGTCTTTCCGCGCCTCGGACCACATTTCTGTGGCCAGTGCCTGGTGGTCAAAGAAGATCGCTTGGGCGTTTTCCAGACTACCATCCGCGCGGGCCAGGATGGTGTAATTCAGAGAATATCCGCAGCCATGACGGGGTTGCAGCATCGGTGTGAAGGCCCCGCTGCCCGCGCGGGCGCGACCACTGCTCAGAAACTCCAGCGCACTAAAGCGCATGGCCACCATGCGCCTTGGGCCGCTGCTTTGCACACGCCGTTGACAACGCTCCAGAACAGTACCTGTGGCAAGTTGCCCTTCTCGGTCAAAGTGCCAGTTATAGGACTTGCGCCGGTTGCTTGTGTCTTGATCAGCGGGAGTGCCATAGGTGGTGATCAGTGCCGTGGTAAAAGCCTCTGTGGTTGGCGCGTTTAGCGGGGATGGCGCATAAAACCGCGTGATCGCCATCACACCTGCATTGGCATCGCCGGGCACATGATATAACGCCAGATTGTCTTGGCTGTAATCGCGGAACTCACTCTCGGCATAGGGCACGGTGATCTGACGGTAGCGCCCGTCGAGTTGCCGCGCCCCCTGAACCACACGGCGGGAGGATTTGGCGATACTGATGCTGCCACCCTCAGGCACGAACCGGTCCAGATCCCCCAAGGGCGTGCCCAGGGTCACCCCGCGAATGGCGGGGTCTGGAAAGATGCGGGTCATATGGGGCGGCCCGTTGACCTGGATCAGCTGCCCCTTTGTGCCTTGCCATTGGTCCACCAGTTCCAGGGTGAGGCTAGCCTCTGTTGTCTGCAGCACCATCTGATCATTGCGACAATTGCCATTGCGGTCCTTGATGACAAAGGCTGGGAACTGTCCCGCCTCTGATCCCTCGGGCGCGATCACATAGTCACAATTGACGGTCAGGCGTTTGACATTGAGCAGCGCGCCTTGATCTGTGACCTGCAAGCTCAGATCCAGATGCCCGCCGATGCCACTGGTCTTCACACGGCCCTCCCAGTGCCCCTCAATCTCATCAAGCGTTTGAACGGGCCGTTCGGCCTCCGCCAGACCAAGCATCATGGCAAGGCTGAGGGCACTCAGGGCGGGGGTGAGAACGGGATGTGCAAGCATCAAGGGGATCCTTTTTTGAGCGGTGGCGCGGGCTTCAAAAGGGATCCCTTTTGATAGGGCTAGCATATCCGCTTCGCTTTTGTCCCCGGTGCCTGGTTTTCCACAGTTTTTTCGGCGGAGTTGGGCCGTTCAACACCCCACTCACGGCGGTTTCAAAAGGGATCCCTTTTGGAAAGAGGAAAATGCGCCATGATTAAAGATTGCGTGATGTATGAATCGGTTCAGACTTTGAGAATGGGCAAACGAAAGCCAGCAGGTCGAAAGATTGGGTATGTGCGTGTTTCAGACGCGGATCAGTCAGAAGATTTGCAGATTGATGCGCTGAAAGATGCGGGTTGTGTTAAGCTGTACAAAGATCACGGTGTATCCGGTGCCCAACGGCATCGCCCAGGATTGCAGGCGATGCTGAATGATCTGATCGCCGGGGACACACTCACAGTCTGGAAACTGGATCGGCTGGGCCGTTCGACATTGCATCTCATGACGATCCTAGAGGACCTGCAAAAACGCGGCATTCACTTTCACGCAATTACTCAGGGAATCGATACATCAACGGCCGTGGGCCGGATGATCTTTGGCCAGTTGGCGGTCTTTGCGGAATATGAGCGTAGCCTGATCAGCGAGCGCACCAAGGCGGGGATGCGGGCCGCCAAACGCCGTGGGCAGAGCATTGGACGCACGCGCATGATCACCGCCGATGAAGCACGTGCCCATGCCAAACGCATCGACAGTGGCGCTATCACATTGCGTGATCTGGCCCGACAGTTGGATGTTTCACAACAAACCCTGGCCCGGGCCATTCACGGGGTGCGGCGCTAACAGGTTTGTGCGCAGTTTATGAGCCAATGGTCTTCACGCAGCAATACATACACGGTCTACAACAGCTCAATCTTGCGCCCCGCATAGGGATCATATTGCGAAGGCGGTGGTGTCCCAATAGCATGGATGATGCTGTTGATCCAAACCACGATTTCGGCGGAATGATATTTATTGACCAGATAAGGTAAGTCTTCGCCCCAAGGACCATAGGTGAGACGCAGCGCCATCAATCCGGTGCTGATATCAAAAAAATCGTTCTTGAGCCCTTCGCTTGACTGTATCGAGTATCCGACCTGCATACCATCACTAAAAGCACGGTCATAACGTTTGCCGCGCACATAGATTGCATCCTCATTGACGGTGATCTGCAATTGAATGCGTGTCATAAAATAAGCAATGACAGGCAAAGTGAGCAGCACAGCCGTTGTCCAGAACATTCCCGTCAACACATAAGGCCAGAAATTCGGGTCCCACCGGGCATTGCCGCTGCGGTTCTCGAAATTCTCCCACCCGATCACAGCCCCAAGAATAGGACCGCCGACAATGGCAAAGATGGACAAAGCCACGGGTGCAAACCAATACCAGAACCGGATCACCGCTTTGATATAGAGTACGGCCTGATCATCGTTTTGCTTGCTCAAAGACGTGCCTTTGGGGGTTTTCCGAACGGGCTGAGAGGGCGTGAAGTATCCCGGTTGGCGCACGGGTTCTAGTGTGACGGGTTCAGATAGGATTTCCGTCTCGCCACCACTCTCATCTGTCTCACTGCTTTGGGGCTGCTGCGTTTTCTTTTCCTCTTTTGGATACCAGAACCAAGACAGAAACGACCAGCGTTTGGACAGATGGAAGGTGCCCCATATCAACAAACCCCATATCACTGGGAAGCGCAGAAAAGACTGTCCCCACCACCAGTCCCATCTTTGTGGAAAAATAGCGAAGGCAATCTCGTTCACAATCAGATATGCAACCATGCCAAGAACAAAGAGCCCAAGCACAGTGAGAGTTGCAAAGAGCGGTTCGGTTTTGAAGACGGTTTTCATCTGCCAGAAAAAACGCAGGACAGGTTTCATGGGGACGGCCTCACATCAGATCAAAAAGAGAGATTGAACCAAAGGGACTTGAGAAAAACTATTCAAGATCATGCCAATGCATCGTGGTAGGTCAAGCGATTCGAAGCGTCGTAAATTATATTTCTGACACTTCTGATCATTGCCAATGGTGATGCATTGGATGTCGGTCAGTTCAATAAATCTATCTTTGAACAACAACTTTGGGTTGCTGAATCGCTCAGATGCTGAAACGATCCTTTGCAGTAGAGCCAAGGTATTTCTGTCTTCTTTTTTCGGTCATGGCGATGTGATGAGTGCCAACTGATTTCAACCGCCCTCAAGCATTGCAAAGGACCTCCATGCAATTCAATGACCTTCCCCGCGGTCTGCCCGAAACACCGGCTGCCTTCGACAAAGCCCCGCGCGCCCTTTGGGTGGCCCCCGATGTTTTGAATGACAGTGATGACTGGCGCTACAGCTCAGAAAAAGTCTTTCTGGGACAAAGTGGTGACGGTTTCATCGGCACCCAGGACAACCGCCATCTTTTGACCATTGCAGGATCGCGCGCGGGCAAAGGCACCTCGGCCATCGTGCCCAACCTGTTGCTTTATCCTGGATCCGTCGTTGTGCTGGACCCCAAAGGCGAGAACGCCAGCCTGACCGCCGAGCGCCGGGGCAAAGGCCGTGGGATCAAGGACGGCGGGTTGGGCCATGAGGTCTATGTGATTGATCCCTTTGGTGTGGCCGATGTGGATGAGGCCTATCGCGCGGGGTTTAACCCGCTGACCGATCTTGATCCGCTGTCAGATGATTTCGTCGATGATTGCGATGCCATTGCAGATGCCCTGATTGTCGAAGAGGACAAAGGCGCCAACCGCTATTTCTATGATGCGGCGCGTCTTGTGCTGCGCGGCTATATTGCCTTTGTCGCCGCCCATCCGGAGATCAACGACAAGTCTCTTCTGGAAGTAAAGCGCTTGCTTTTCGCCCAAAGGGTCGTTGGACCCGAGGACGAAGACCAAAGCCCAGAAGTACCCAACGTCAATGATCCCAACCTGACCCTCGATCAGGTCAATGCACTGATGAGCAGCACGGCAGAGTTTGCCCATGGCATTCCCTTTGAAGCGGCCTCCACCCTGTCCAGTCTGGGCAGCCGTGAGTTTGGCAGTGTCATGTCCACCGTGCGCAATCAGATCGCCTTTCTGTCCCCCAGACCCATGGCGCGCACCCTTTCTGCGGTCACCCGCGCCCCGGACCTCAAACGTTGGAAACAGGGACACCAATCGGTCTATCTCTGTTTGCCTGCGGGGCGTCTGCATCGACATTTCCGGTTTTTCCGGCTCTATATCAACCGTCTGATGAGCGCGATTGAGGCTGATAAGACGCTGCCCCAAATCCCCGCCTTGATGATCCTTGATGAGATGCATGTGCTGGGTCATATGAAATCTCTGGAAATGGCAGCCGGTCTTGTAGCGGGCTTTGGCGTGCGTATCTGGTCGTTTTTTCAGGACCTCTCACAGCTGCGCCAGATTTACGGCGACCGGTGGGAGACCTTTCTGGGCAATGCCGGGATTTTTCAGACCTTCGGGCTGAATGATCTGGGCTCGCTCAAATATGTCTCAGAGCGCCTGGGCCAATCGGCCATGCTGAAGGTCTCCCATGGGGAACAGAGTATGACCCAGGCGGCCTCAGGCTTTACCGGACAATCGAAAAGCATTGATGCGATCCCGCTGCTGACGCCCGATGAGGTCGCGGCGTTTTTCTCACGCCAGTCGGACAATCAACTGATCCTTTATCCAGGCACCAGTGCACTGTTTCTCAAACGGGTGCCCTATATGGACGACTATTTTAAGGACACGCGCCCAAAGGAGTAAATCACCAACCCCAAAGGTCAGATCAGTCCCAGTCAATCTCCTGGTTCTGCTGTAGCTCTTGGGTTCTCTTTTGAGCCTGACGATAGGCTTTGGCATAGGCCTTCTCAGCTGAAACAGATGCATCGGTCTCTTTTGGTGGGACCGCTGCATCTGTTTCCCGGCTTTGATCCGACAAAGCGCCTCGAATGCAGTCCTGCATCAGGCCATAGTCTGCATCATTTGACCGGATGGAGGCGGCAATCCAGTCTTTGGTATCGATCTGCGTCAGATCGATGGGATGGCCTGCTTTTTCCGCCAATTGCTTGAGATACTGCATCTGGGTGCGCCCATTGCCCTCACGAAAGGGATGGGCGTGATTCAGATCGCCAATCAGCTCCCCTGCCTGTTGCGCAAAGGCCTCCGGGGATGTGCCCTGCAAATAGTTGGAGGCGACAATGCGTTTATGGATATCGTTGATTCCAGTCTCAATGAATTGGCGCGGCATGAACTGCGTCGGCCCTTTGCTGATTTCCAACTGACGGGTTTCTCCCGCCCAATCCATAGACATCCTGAAACAGATGGTGATGGATGGCCTTCAGATGCGCGAGATCGAAATCCCCTGTGGGGCAGCCTTTCTCGATCCGATCCGCAACAAATTCACGTTCATAATAGTCGAGTTGTTTTGCATCGCGAAGATCGAGCTTATTGCGCAGAACGCGGTAATCGGGCGGATAACAATAAATCTCGTCCGTCATTCGGGTTGACGGGCAGCAGCAGCTGCCGCGTGGGCCCGTTGCCTGATATAGTCTGTACGCTGTTCATCGCTCCAACGTTCCCGTTGAAACATCTCAAACATCGCTAGTTGGTCCTCATCAAGCGGATTGTTTTCGATCTTTTGCAGATGCACCGCTTCCAAAAAGCGCTCGCGCCGCGCTTGGATTTCTTCGTCTGTTAAAGGAGGTTGTTCAGTCATGACTAAGTATAGCACAGTGGTAGGTTTTTGTGGGAATTTTCTTTTTGAAATAGGTAGTTATCGATGCCGCCACAGCTGCCATCAATCCCAATCCAAACCCTGTTCGCGCTGCACCGCAATCGTCCGATCCCGCGCCCGGCGAAACGCCTTAGCGTACTCAGTTTGAGAGGGTTGCGGGTCTTCAGGTTCGGCCTTCTCTGCAGCCGTATCGCCTGCGCCTTTCGCTTCCTCTTCTGAGATATAGCGATATTCGTTGTAGAATGCCTCCACCTCAGAATCATTCGGATCAATTGCTGTCGGTCTGGTGTCTTCAGGTGGGGTTCGGTCTTGCGTGTTGGCTGTCGGTTCAGGCGGTTCGTCAAATTCCATTGTGACGCGCACGACTCGCGAGGTGCCTGTGGGAGAAAAAGACAACCCCGCCGGTTCTCGTCCCATGTGACCACCAGGCGCTTTGTCCTTTGATTTTGCGTATTTGGGCCGGAAGTCAGGAGATGTGTTGTCCTTGACGCCTTTGTCATCATCATCCATGTCTCACCTATGGGCAGCCACAGCCGTTGATTGAAGCCTAGCAGGTCTCAGTCAGATGTCCACGAATTCTGCAGGATGCGCCGCACCGCACCAGCCCGGTCTCGGCAAACCATTCTTTTCCCGCCAGAGGTAGGTTGTACGAACGCAATCTTCCATCCACCGGTGGCGACAGCCATCTTCAGGTCGTCTTTTCAGTTCGGCATCAACCAGATATTTCGCGATATTGCCTTTTTGATCCGCCTCCAGCCAATCGAGATAAGCCCAATTGATCCGCGACATCTGAATTGTCAGATCTTCTCCAAATGGCCCAGTGACGATACGCCCCACCTTCTCAAATGGGTCTTCGTCAAAATGATCCCACCATGTCTCTTCTGTCATAACCTATTATACAAAATCTGCACCTCCAGCGTCAAATTTATGTTTCTCATCAGAAGGTTATCCCACGAATATGCCGAACGCTTTAAGATATCTCAAAGCCACGATCCCGCCGTCGTTCCATCCTCTGTGCCCGCGCCTGATCCATGGCTTGGGCATAACCAGATTTCATCCGCAGAACCGCGCTGATATCGCGCGCCAATGTGGCCTGTTCGCGTTTTTGCACATCGCGCAGTTGGATGAACCGTTGCTGCAATTCACGCCGATCCTGCATCTGATCGACAACTAGCTGATCCCGTTGGGCCTGATCGCGTTTGGCACAGTGATAGGCCTCCAAAGCATTCTGATCTCGGGTCTTGCGGGCCGTGCCTGTAAAACGATCGAAGAGACCGCGCAATCCGCCATTAAGGCGTTCAGATCGGGCCTTGGCCTCTGCCCGCCAGCGCTTTTGCTGTTTGGAGTGCAAGCGCTGACGTTCGGCACGGTGTTGAGCGATGATGTCTGTTTTCTCCTGCAGCAGCGGCTCCGCGTCTTTGCGATGTTTGGCTTTCACTTGCGCAATATAGCCCCGCATCTGATCGGTGACTTTGCCTTTGATCTCTGCTTGGCGCTCACTGACCGAAGGGAGTTGATCCGGACTGCCCAGCCTCTCTTTGACCTCTTTCGCTTTCAAGCCTGTCCAGCGGGGCAGTGAATACACCGTGCACTGAATATCCAAAGCGACAAACCCGCGCCGATCGCCTTTGGCGAGGAAATAGCCACGCTCTTCCAGGGCATTCTGTAGGCCCTTGAGACTGTCGGATCGGTCCCACGCCTTGCGGAAAAGCTGTTTGATCTCCCGTGGATCAAGATCAAGCCGCTTGGCCTGTTGCCATTCGGCCAGCGTGAAGTTCAAGGGACTCTTGCCGCCATGGGTTCTGAGACCATCGGGCAGGTCCCAGCCATGATCGAGATAAAGCTCTTTCGACAGCGCCATAAGTTTGCGCTTGAAATGCGGCAGGTTGATCGCCCGCAGATGCGCGGGATCAATCCGCGACCAGACCACATGGGCATGGCGCCGTCCTTCTTTCTCATGCAGGATCACCGCCCGCGGTTGGCCAGTGAGGCCCAGGTGCTCTTCCGCGCGATCTGCCGCTGTCAGGAAATCCTGTTCAGAGGCGATATGATTTTGCGGGGGGTTAAGACTGAGCGAGAACATGAATTGCTGACAACGGGTGGCTTTCGAAATGGCATGGGTTTCCAACAAAGCACCGTGCAAGCGATCCGAGACGAATCCTCTCAACTCTAGGATGTTAACATGATCATTGTCACGTGTATTCGTCAGGTGATCCGCCAAAGCAGACGCCCCAGCCCGTTGTGAACCCTTGAGGATCATGGCTTCATCCCCAAAGCCTGCATCAAAGTGACGCGCATCCATGCCACTTCCGCAATGGCGATCTTCAGATCCGCTTCCAGATCTTCATCAATGACAAGCGTGCCCTGGTTCAGATGCTTGGCGATCTGGTTCAGATTATTTGCCGTCCGGGTTTTTCCCAATTGCGCCAGCACGGCCGCCAAAAGCTGTTGCTCCGCAACAGGTGGTTTTTTCCTCTTCCGGTATCTGGGGGCCTCCGAGGCAAAAACCACGGACTTGATGTACGACCCAAGCGGCATTGACCCAGCCTGGGCTTCCAGTTGCTGGCGTTCCTCAGCAGTCAGTCTCAGCGAAAACGGGGCAGCACGGCTCATGGGCGTGGCCCTCGCAATTCATCTGCGTGAGGTTTAAGCACGTCGTGCCAGCGTTCTAGTTCTTCAAAGAGTTCGTCATATTGATCCGGTGACAGAAGTGGATCATCATTTGCAGAGGCTTCAAAATCAGGTGCGGATGAGTTCGAACTTTCTCTGTTCGAGCGCACCAGTCTTTCCCTTAGATGGCATATGTTCTTTCATTGTTTTGCCTTTCTGCTCGTTTTGTTCTGGAGTTCCCCCGGTTTGATGGACGGTTATGGGCTTAGAGTTTCCAGCCCCTCAGCAGCGGTCCTTTCGTAGTTGATCGGCGACTTGTAACCCAATGCTGAGTGGCGACGCGAGGGGTTGTACCAGC